>CAZRVG010000041.1:0-1503 GCA_964603475.1 uncultured Candidatus Saccharibacteria bacterium | reverse complement strand
CCCAATTTCAGCACCGGCAAACCGACGCCCAATTCTTCCATCGCCTCTTGCGCGTGCAAATAAGCGATGCCGGAAGTGATTATTCCCAACGGCTGATTTTTACCTTTAACAACGCCTTCAACGCGGTTTAATTTGCTTTTTTCAAAATACTGCGCCAATTTTTCTTCGCGGGCCAGCATTTCTTTTTTCATTCCGTGCAAGCGCGGCATCATGGTCACATATTTGCGCTTGTCTTTGACGAATTCACCTTTAAGGTTGATTTTGCGGTCGGGAGCCAATTCGCCCAAAGCCACCAGCGCCCGCTGGTGCGCGGTGCGCGTGGTGATGCGCACGATCACCGGCGTCCCGAATTTTTCCGAAATGGCAAACGCCTCAATCGTGAAATCTTTGCACTCCTGCGCGTCGCTGGGCTCCAGCATCGGCAGATGCCCCAACACCGAAAACGGCCGGGTGTTTTCCTCGCTTTGCGCCGAACTGTGGCACCCCGGGTCATCGGCCACAAAAATCACCATCGGCGCGCGCGTGCCGGTATAGGCCAGCGGCAAGAGCGGTTCCAGGGCGACATTCAAGCCGAAATTTTTCATCGCCACCAAGGTTTTGAGCCCCGAAAAATTGGCGCCGATGGCCGCCTCCATCGCCGTCTTTTCGTTGGTGGAAAATTCAAACAAAAATTTGGGATCGTCTTTCAATTCTTTTTGCAAAGCGAAAAAATTGTTGCCGATCTCCGAAGCGGGCGTTCCCGGATAGGTGGAAACGAATTGCACCCCGGATTCCAGCGCCCCGCGGATGATCGCCTCATTCCCCAAAAACATCACCCTCTCCCCCTTTGAATTTTCAAGTAATTTGTTCATATTGAAAAATTTAAAGTTTAAATATCAAAAATCAAAATGACAATGTAAAATTTAAAATGACAGTTCAATTTTAACATTTTGAACTGCCATTTTCCATAAAATATAAATCAAAGATATTTGACGAATTCATCCACAGTCATGTTAAGTTGCCTGACGATAGCGCGCAAAGTGCCTTTGGCTAAATCTTTATGATGCAACGGAATCACCGGCTGGTGTATCGCATCGCCTTCGCGCACCATAATCAAATGACTGCCTTTTTGATGGTGTTTCCTAAATCCCAACTTCTCCAAAGCCGCCACAACCTCTTTTGGTTTTAAAACCGGAAGCTGCGTCATATTTTAAGCCGGGCAATAATTTACTTCCACGCTCACTTTGCTTTTTAAAAAATTGGGATCAACGTCTTCCGGAAAAGCCATTTTTCTTTCGGTCAAAGTTTCCAAATATAATTCGATCGCTTCGCGCGCGTTTTTTTTGGCCTCCACTAGATTTTTACCTTGGGTAACACAGCCCGGCAAAGCCGGAACCTCAACCACAAAATAGCCGGTTTCTTCATCGGGAGTAAACAATGCGGTATATTCCAATATTTGCTTCTTTTTTGATTGATTTTTCATAATCTCATACTACTTTCAACTCCAAATTTATGCAAATCAAA
>CAZRVG010000040.1:0-1504 GCA_964603475.1 uncultured Candidatus Saccharibacteria bacterium | reverse complement strand
TCCATATTGTTTTTTGCCACAACTTCAATGTAGCAAATCTGGCCAATATTTAAAGTCCTGCCCCGGGCAAAAAATTACAGGGGGCCAACCCCCGTAATTTTCCCCCTTGTGCTAAATTAATGTCTATTTTGGTAATTTCCCCAAAATATCTTTTTTCAATTTGGCCATTTTTTGTTGATTGATCGCCAATTCTTTAATTTCTTTCGTTGTTTTGAGAAGCTTGATAAATAGTCGGTGCCGTTCTTCAAATGAATACTTCTTGACCATTTGGCTATAATATTTCCAATCAAATTCGGGCAAACGCGCCAAACAAAAAACATCCAACTCATCTTTTCGGCCTTTCGCCGTCCCGCGGCGATTATCCCAAGCAAACAATTTGAGCAAAAACAGCAATTCCAGTTTTGGAACCAAAAATCCGTCTTTGATAACGGCGCTCTCCTCAATTCCAACAATATCAACACCCAAATCGGAATAATGGCTCAAATAAATATCAATATCAAACTCGCCGGTTTTAATTTCATATTTTGCCAGCCGCTCATTTTTCAAAACTTCATATTTTTCTTTCATTTTTGCCAATTCGGAATAGCCGACAATAATATCAATATCTTTTGATTTCAAACCGTGAGAATACAAAAACACCGCCCAGCCGCCGATAAGAACAAACTCATACTCTTTTTTTAACCCCTGCAAAAAAACAAAACTCTTTTGGGTGATTATCTCGTGATAGAATTGCATTTTATCGGGAAATTATTCTTTCTTTAAGGCTTTTTAAAAAATCTTTGGCATACCAATCTTTCAAATTCCAAAGATCGCAAAAAATCTGCGATTCGGGAGCAATCAACCCAAAAGCTTTCAGCCGGCGGTCACTTTTCAACACAAACAAATTAGGTTCTCCTGTCCGCCTGGGAAATCTTTTTTTGATTTCCGCCAAAACCGGCGCATCGGCATAAACATAAACCTTATCGTAATCCGCCGGCGCGTCGTTATATTTTTGCGAGTAGGCGCTGTAAGCGCCGAAAATCGCCCCGTCGGGCATCATCCCCTCAATTTCTTTGGCGCTTGCCGAAACCGCGGCGCGATAGATTATATACTTTTCCATTTTTCTTTGCGTCGCCCAAATATATAAAAGCTTTTCAATATCAACCACCAAAAAATTGCGACCGCCAACTTTAACCGCGCCCTGGGCACGAAGAACTTTGAGAGCGTTAAAAACCGTGCTCAATGACACTTTTAAATTATCGGCAATATCTTTTTGAGTGAATTCAAACTGGCGATGGGTAATCGCCTTTTGTAAAATCTCCCGCCAAATTTGCTCTTTTTTGCTCATATTTCGATTTTCCAGCCTAAATTATCGCCTCATTTCTATGATAATAGAAACGAAATCAGCCGTCAAATCTTTGCACTCGCACCGAAAAAATTAAATCCAAAAATAAAAAATATCGGACCGGAGGGGCGAACAAAAAACGGACTTGCGTCCGTTTCTGTTGATCGCCAGTTTTCCCGC
>CAZRVG010000039.1:0-1517 GCA_964603475.1 uncultured Candidatus Saccharibacteria bacterium | reverse complement strand
TTTCGGCCAAAGAAGCCAAGGAATATTTCGATTGGGTCGTCAAAGTGTTTGCCAAGGCGCAAAAGTTGTTTGACGGCCTCAATCGCCGCCTAAATTTGTAGTTTTAAATGTGATTTCAATATGATGTTTATCATTTGGGAAATTGATTGGTTTTGCTTTCAGGAGTGCGGGAATAAAGACAAAACTATATAAAGGTTTTGGGTTTTGACAAACTATATATGGTTTTGTATTGTGGGTGTAATAAATCCACAGGGGGCTCAACCCCTGATAAGCTTTATGGATAAAATCAGCCGGATCAAAAAATGGGCAATGGAAAAAATCGATCGCGATTACCGCAAAAAGATATTTTTCCCCTTCGCCAAAAAACTTGTCGTTAAACGTTATGATGCTTTGCGAGAATTGTTGGGGTTAAAATAGTTTTGGAAATATAAGATTTTAAATCAATTATGGAAAGGTTTAAAATTGTGCCGGCGTGCTATTTGATGCTGGTAAAAGACGGGAAAATGTTGCTGTCGCGGCGGTTCAATACCGGCTACGAAGATGGCAATTACAGTTTTGTCGCTGGCCATTTGAACGGCAGTGAAACTTTTCGGCAGGCGATGGCCCGCGAGGCAAAAGAGGAAGCCGGTATCGTCATTGATCCGGAGAAATTGAAAATAATTCATGTGATGCATCGCGCTCAGGAAGATTCAACCGGCGAAAGAATGGATATTTTGATGACCATTGCCGAATGGGTTGGAGAAATCAAAAATAATGAACCGGAAAAATGCGATGATTTATCTTGGTTTTTGATTGATGAAATTCCCGATAATGTCGTGCCTTTTTTAAAGCAGGCGATTAATTGTGTCAACAAAGGAATTTTTTACAGCGAATTCGGTTTTGTTTAAAATTATGCCGATTAAAAGCGTTCATTGTAATGGTCATAATTTGGCGGCTGAATTTATGGAAACAATGAAGGTGGCCGAAGGGGTGGAGTGCGATGTTCATAAATGTCGGCAAATAGACATTTTTGTTCACTGTATTGATTAAAAACAGCCATTTTTAATCAATGGAGCGTGAAAAATGATTAAAAATTAGCAAAATAACCAAAAAATTCGAAAGCGCGAGATTTATATTGATAATTGGAAAAGGATTTTGTGAAGCCGCAGATGAGCGATGATTGGATGTGTTGCGCGGGGGTTGGACAAGTCGCGGATAACGGGGTAGGGTTAAATAAAGGTCAGAGTTTGAGATAATTAAAATTAAAAATAAAAATATGAAGGGATTTGCGGGCAATATTGAAGATTTGACCAAGGAAAATGAAAATTTTCGCAAGGTGATTTACACCGGAAAGTTCAGCCAGCTGGTGGTGATGAGTTTAAAACCCGGCGAAGAAATCGGCGCCGAAGTTCACGAAACGCACGATCAGTTTTTTCGCTTTGAAAAGGGAAAAGCCAAGGTGATGATTGACGATAACGAATATCAAGTGGAAGACGATTTTGCGGTGATCGTGCCCGCGGGCGCGAATCACAATGTGA
>CAZRVG010000038.1:0-1572 GCA_964603475.1 uncultured Candidatus Saccharibacteria bacterium | reverse complement strand
TGATGAATTTCGGCGGCAGATCCATGAACACATCCCATGCCGCACTCCCGAAAGTAATCACATCAAACATAAATTTGGATAATTTCCAATGTCAAGTAAAACTTAAAATCAAAAAATTACAGATTTTTGTAAGTATTTTTATTTTTCGGCCGAAAATGAGCAAAAACAATTTCTTTTTTCATCTCATTGACAAAATAGAAAATTCTAAAGCGATTGGCGCAGATATGCTTGCGCAACAATCCGTTTTTCCCTTCAACTTTTTGTGTTTTATAATATGGATTTTCCAAAATAATCGAGATGGCTTTTTCTATGCCACCCGCAACATTTTTATCAAATTTAAAATCGCGCAAATCGTTTTCAAACTCAATTGAATAAACCGATTTATAAATCGCCATTATTTTTTACTTCTCAAGATTTTCATAATTTCCTCATGCGAAGAAAACCGGCTATGTTTTATGTCGTCTTCCGCCCTTTCAATCGCGATTCTTTCATCGGGAGTCAGTTTGACCGTTTTTTCTTTTTTGGGACAAACAAAAGAAATCCCCGAATAAGCAGAGGTTTTTGCGTTGTCGGAAACTCTATCGGCATAAATCTTCTTATGTTTTACCATAACTTTAATATTAATAATTCAATTATCCACCCGATTTGTCAAATTTTTTATCAAATATTGACAAAATCAAATTTTGCTATACCTTAAAGCAAGGTGATTTTCAATGGGTTGTGGAGATTGGGACGACGAGGAACCAAGCAAAAAAGATATTCGAAGCGGTATCATTGCCGGATTCTGCGGTATCATCTTCGGCATAGGATTTTTTTTAGCGCTGTTCTTTCAATACCACAACAGTCCGCCTTTTGCCGTTTTTGTGTCTGGCGCCGTAGTAACGATTATTTTCGGCTTCTTCCTTGCATGGATTGGCTATGATAACGGCGAATGGAAAACTTCGTTATGGACTGTAATAATGGGTATCGTGTTAATGGCAGCAATAACACAACTTTAATTTTTCAATTTAATTGAAAAATTTTTTTATTTCTGCAGGCCACCGAGTTTGATGATGGTTTTCATCACGCTGTCGGGATTTAAAGACATCGTTTCAATGCCTTCGCGCATAATAAATTCGGCAAATTCCGGATAATCGCTGGGAGCCTGGCCGCAGATGCCGATATATTTTCCGCGCGCCTTGCAGGCTTTAATCGCCTGCGCCACCAGAACTTTCACCGCGTCGTTGTTCTCGTTGCCGATGTAAGACAGCTGGCCGGCGTCGCGGTCCAGCCCAAGCACCAACTGCGTCAGGTCATTGGAGCCGATGGACATCCCGTCAAAAATCTCCAAAAATTGGTCGGCAAGAATAACATTTGACGGAATCTCGCACATCACCATTATCTTCAAACCATTTTCACCGGATACCAATCCGTTTTTTTTCATGACTTCAATTACCTTTTTGCCCTCCTCGATCGTGCGGCAGAATGGGATCATCACCCACACATTATCCAAACCCATTTTCTCACGGACTTTTTTGATCGCCGCGCATTCCATCGCAAACGCCGGGGCAAACCGCGGATCGTAATATCTTG
>CAZRVG010000037.1:0-1669 GCA_964603475.1 uncultured Candidatus Saccharibacteria bacterium | reverse complement strand
CGGGCAATTATGGAAGAGATTCAAAAAATCCGCGAGAACCGGCAATAACGAATGATGCGATACGCCGTTTTCGGTTCAGAGTTTTGATTTGCGTTGACAAGAGGCAAAAATGGCGATAAAATGACAATATATTTCCGAAATATGTTAAAAAACGGACGTTACGGAAATATAAAGAGATGTTATGCGATTTATTGAATTCAAGGAAAAGCTAAAGGGGTTTAAAATTTTCAGTTTAACCGATATTCGCAAGAATGATCCCGATTTTGATTTGCGACGGCTTAATGAATGGCAAAAGAAAAAGTATATTAAAAAGATTCGCAAGGGATGGTATATTTTTTCCGATCTTGAAATCAATGAGTCCGGCTTGTTTTTGATTGCCAATAAAATTTACGCGCCATCCTATGTTTCGCTGGAAATGGGATTGTCGCAATATAATTTGATTCCGGAAATGGTTTATGAAATAACTTGCGTTACCTCGCAAAAAACCGCTTCTTTTAAAACCGGGATCGGGAATTTTTCCTATCGGCATATCAAGCCGGAATTAATGTTCGGTTATGAATTGCGCCAGCAAAACGATTATTTGTATGCCATCGCGGGAATTGAAAAAGCGTTGCTTGATTATCTTTATTTAAAACCAAAAATCAAAGAAAATGAAGATTTTCAAGGAATGAGATTTAATTACGATGAATTCAAAGAAAGGGCGGATATGAAAAAGTGGGAAAAATATCTGACGGCGTTTGGAAATAAAGCCCTAACCGTCCGCGCCAAGAAATTTATTAAATATTTCAATGCTTAATCTGTCGCAAATAACGGAATATTATTCCGCGCCGGAAAGAAAATTCAAGCGTAATATTTTGCGCGAGTATTTGCAATATAAAATATTGGAAATCATTTTTAATTCCAAGGAGGGACAGAAGATGTCTTTTTTGGGCGGAACTGCGTTGCGTATTGTTTATGGGAGCCCTCGTTTTTCGGAAGATTTGGATTTTGACAATTTCAGCCTCACGGAAAAAGATTTTGCCGAGCTTGCTGATAAAATCCGCGTTGATTTGGCAAGGCAAGGATATCGGGTTGAAATAAAAAATATTTTCAAGGGCGCGTATCGCTGTTATGTGAAACTGCCTGAAGTTCTTTTTGACAATGAATTGTCCAATTTGCGCCAAGAAAAAATTGTGATTCAGGTTGATACCGCGCCGCATTTATTCGGGTATGACAGGGAGCTGAAAAATATCAATAAATTTGATGTGTTCACTCAAATATACGCAACACCCGTTGATATTATTTTGTCGCAAAAAATATATGCCGCGTTGAATCGCAAACGAACTAAGGGGCGCGACTTTTACGATATTGTTTTTCTTTTGTCGCGAACGATGCCGAATTATGAATATTTAAACGCCAAACTGGGCGTGAAAAACGGAAGCGATCTTAAGAAAATGTTGTTATCCAAAACCGCGGATTTTGACTTTGAAACAATGGCCGAAGATGTGAAGCCGTTTTTAACGGATGATAGCGGTGTTAAGCGGGTTAAATTGTTTTTGCCCTATATTAAGTCGCTGGAAATGCGACGATCATGATCAAACAAAACGAACCGTTGGCGAATCACTGCACCTATCGCATCGGCGGGCCGGCGCGGGTTTTGTTTTTGGCCGCCAACGAGCGGGAGATTATT
>CAZRVG010000036.1:0-1697 GCA_964603475.1 uncultured Candidatus Saccharibacteria bacterium | reverse complement strand
GTTTTCCAGCCCTTTGGAATTGTTGTTGTTTGGTTTGCCATAGTCATTTAAAAAAATTCTCAATTTGCTTATCAAAAATATCACTCACCCATAAACCATCAGCAAACATTTTGGTAATTGATTTTTGTTGGCAAAAATTTACTCATCAAACAGTAAATATTTGACTGCGCCCGACATTCGTTCGTCAAACGGCCCGCTAAAATTGCGGTGGAAATTCCTTCCTGTTCGGCCGCTTCTTTAATCGCTTTTTCCAATCCCTGCGCGCTTATACTCGCGATGATTTTATCTTTTTTATTTTTAAAATCGGGAATCAGCCATTTTTCCGCGAAATTGTCCGCCTCTTTTTCAATCTCTGTTGTTGCGGTGCAATCCATATCAACAAAAACCTCTTTTTTGCCGTGCAGCAATATGTGCCCGATCTCATGAAAAAGATTGAACCAAAACTTGCCCTCGTCTTTTTTGGTGGTATTGAGCATCAACAAAACTTTATCCTTAGTTATCCAGCTGCACGCGCCTTGAACATGAGTATTTTTCATCTTGGGAGCATATGCTACTACAACCCCGCAAGAGGCAAGCGTTTTTTCAATCTCCGGCAAATACTCCTCCGGTTTTTTCAATGATAGCTTTCTTATATCCTCAAGCGTTCCCTTAAGCTTATTTTCATCAAACGCCGCCACATTCATTTTTTGCGCTTTGATTTTTCCCAAACGCAGCCATGCCGCAAGCGTATATGGATTGATATTGCCTCGTTCATACTTCCGAAACGCAAACTGCTTTGTGTCGCGCGCCACATATTCAAGCGAATCAAAACCAAAAAACTTTTGCAATTCAGCGGTTATTCGAATAAAGTTTTTTAACACCCAATTAAAACTTGGCAAACAGCCGATCAGGCAAATTTCCCGGTATGTTTCCTTAAAGTGCGGCAAGAAATCCTCGCTTTCTTTTTTCAATCGCGACTGCTCCTCTATTCTCGCGTTATCCGCTTCATAAGATTTCTGAAGATTGATCCAATAATCCGGAGTGAGCGGAAAAACCTTGCTCAATTTATATGCCGTGGCGCTGGTAACCGCGTTTTTACCTTTGACGATTTCGTTAATAACTTTTTTTGAAATTCCGATTCTTTCCGAAAGCTCCGCTTGAGACAAAGAATACTCTTCCAATATTTCCGCGAGGAAATCCCCCGGGTGGATCGCCATAGGCGAAACCCAGCCGATAATCTCTTTTTTTTGCAATGTTGCCATATTTTTTTTAATGGTAGTCAACTATATTGATTATCTCCAATTTAATGATGGTCTCTTCAACATATTGGCCATTTGCCATTTCAAACTCGCCTCGCGGTATGCATATAAGCCTTTTCCCGTTTTGTTTCTTTTCCAAATCAATCGCGAAACATCCCTCGTATTCCTCTCCGACCAAAAAATGCGCTCTGCCGTTGCTTGCCGGACGAAGGTCACAAAAGCAACCCGCGCTGTCAATGCTTTTCATCCTTCTTGCCGTGATGGGGTTGCTTTGGGCATATTGAACCACTTTTTTTCTTAAATTTTCTCGTTTCCAGTATATCTTCATATTAGCATACCTTTGCCATAAATACAAAAAATCATTAACGCACCGCGTTAATGATTATATACCTTTGTTTCTCACAATTCAATTCCCACATTTTTTAATTGCTTCTTTATTTCGTCGTCCAGCACTTTTTC
>CAZRVG010000035.1:0-1842 GCA_964603475.1 uncultured Candidatus Saccharibacteria bacterium | reverse complement strand
GAGCAACAGACAAAACCCCAAACCGCTTCCCGCCCTTAACAAACCGCCAAACTTTTCTTTTATTCCAATTCCCTCGGCAACTCTTATAATTTCTCGTTGATGACTTCCGCGAGCGCGTCCGCGATGCTTCCCGGATGTTTTTTTAATACTTCGTTGGGAATCCTTATTGTGTAGAAACCGTCGCGGGATGAATAATAATCCCTTTTGAGATCCCGAATGATCTGCGCCGGATTGTTCAAGTGCTGGATTCCGTCAACTTCAATGTAAATCCGCGCGGGCAAAATCGCCAAATCAACTGTTTTGTGCCCGTCGCTATACTCCATTATCGGCTCAATCCCACGGCGGTGCAATTCGTCGCGCAAAAGCCGCGAATATTTTGTGGCGTAACGCGTTTTATCGGCCGCAGGCGCGGCCGACGCTTTGAATAAAAGATTGCCAATCGAAAATTTCACCGGTTCGCGGTTCAAACGCGTGAAATATAATTTCACGCCAAAAACAACGCCAAGCAATAACCACGCCGGCCAAACCAACCACATCATTTTCATAAAAAACCAAAAGAAAGCAAAAAACCATTCAAAAATAGATCCTATTACTTCCCACCAATTTATGGATTCAAATGGAATCATTTGTATTTTTTATGTTTTCAAATTATTTCCAATTTATAATCTTATTTCCCCCAAATCCCAAGCAGTAATCATCCCCAAAATCCCTTCCCCGGTATTCCCGTTTTGGGTAACAAACAGGACGCCCAATCTTTTCCCGTCCTTGATAAACCCGCCCAATTTTTCATTTATCTCAAACGCTTCCACCTTTCTTTTTCTCTGTTTCCAAAATTTTTTTCACTTCGCGGTCAAAATCGGAAATATAATTCTTATTTTGTTCTCGGCGATATTTTTCGTATTCTTCCCGCGCCTTATTTTCCGCCTGCTTGGCGCTCACAACCCCCGCCGAATGCAATAAATTTTTTTCGGAAATTGTTAAAAATTCATCCAATTTTTTAATCCAATCTTGCATTTTCATCAAACGACCGCTTTCGGCTTGCAATTCCGCAAAATCAATATAGAGCGAAACAATCAAGTTTAATTGATTTATTTCTTTTTCGGTCAAGTAATTCTTGGCGATGATGATATCATCGGCGGTGATATAATCGTTTTTAAAGCTGGTAAGTCCCATTAAAGGTTTTTTGTTGTCGGCGCGGCTTGCAATAATTTCTGCGGCGGTATGTCCATGAACGGCATAATGCATTTTGTTTTGCACCGTGGCGAAAAATTTTTTCGTTGATTCCGCATCAATTTTATAGTCAATGCTTGTCGCGTAAATATCGGTCACCTTTTGGTAAAACAACCTTTCGCTGCTTCGGATATCCCGCACGCGCTGCAATAATTCCTGAAAATAACGCGCCTTGCCGCCGCCTTGCTTGAGCCGCTCATCATCCATGGTGAAACCCTTAATTAAATATTCCCGAAGCCGCTCCGTCGCCCACTTGCGAAACTGCGTCCCGCGATCGGAGCGCACGCGATAGCCAACTGCCAGGATAGCGTCCAAATTATAATGATTCGTTTCGTATTTTTTGCCGTCGGCGGCAGTTATCCGGAATTTCCGGATAACTGAATTTTCATCCAATTCTTGCTCCAAAAATATATTTTTCAAATGTTCGTTGACTGTGCGCACATCAACATCAAAAAGCTCGGCAATCAATTTTTGCGAAAGCCAAACATTTTCATCCTCAATCCTGACATGGATTCTATTCCCGCTACCCAAAAATTGATATATGACAATTTGCGATTTTTGATTTTCCATAATTTCATTTTACCACAAAAACCATAATCCCATCCGACAATT
>CAZRVG010000034.1:0-2106 GCA_964603475.1 uncultured Candidatus Saccharibacteria bacterium | reverse complement strand
GACGGCGTCTACCGCAAACTCTGGCGCCTGCAATCTTCCGGCTTCATTGAATGATTTTATCCGTCCGCCAAAATGCCCCGGAGCCCCCACTTCAAAATCGGTTGTTCAATTCGGTGATAATTTATATGCAAACCATATCGCGCAAAGCGCGATTTTTTGCTAGAATAACGAAAAGCAATCAATTCAAAAAATGAATGAAAATTTTCAATGGTGGCAGGTAAAAATTGACCGCGCCGCGGCGTGGACGCTTTTGGCAACGATTATTCTTTTTTTCATCAGCGGCTATGGAATGACCAAAGGGATAATTGATGAACGGCTGGCATCCAATCTGCATTCAAATATTCTAACCCCCATCGGCCTGATCGCGTTTTCCATCCACACGTTTTTTGCAATTCGTTTATCGCTGGTGCGGTGGCGCAAATGGAATTCCGCATCCTTGGCTTCGCTGGTTTTAATTTATTCGGGATTTATCATTATATTTGCTTACATCGGATTTTTTTACCAAAAACCGGCGGCGGTTGAAGGCAGGCCCGCCGCGGAAAAAACTTTCACCGCCGCGGAACTGGCAGAATACAACGGCAAAAACAACCAACCCGCATACATTGCCGTGGACAATATTGTCTATGATGTAAGCGCGTTATTCATAAACGGCCAACACCGCGGCTGTTCGGCCGGATATGATGTCACCGCCGAATTTTACGACGAACACAGCAAACAGATACTGTCGGGTTATCCAACTGTCGGAAAACTTATAACCAAATAGCAATGAAAATATTCCATAAAATGAATGGATTTAATATATTTAAAACCGGAGTATTCATGCGCCGGGGAAATTGGGCAAGCGCAACTGATTTTTGCGGTTACTTTGAAAAAGATTTTTCGAAATTGGAATTTGATAAAAGCGCGGTAATTACCAAAATTAACGAATTAACAAAATCCGACAACGATAAAACAAAAATCGGACAAGTTGAAGCCGCAAAAATATTATTCGCGCAGGATTTGGCAAAAATTAGAAAAAACATCGCAAAAACTGAATTTATTGATCCGGAAAATGAAATCAACATTAATTTTGAAAAATTAAAAAAATTATTGGCAAAATTCGGGATTATTTACAATCATCCGCTTTTTATAGTTGACCGCTTCCCGAAACCATATGATTTTTTTGACAGAAACGGCACCAGCGGAACTCAATTTGACGATTCCGACAATAAAGCTTTCGGCTTGGAACAAGGAATATATTTAAAGCGCCAACGATTGAATCCGTTTACTTCAAGTTTATTGATGGCGCACGAACTTATCCACGCCGTGATTGGATTGAGAGATTCCAATTTTCTCGCCCGTGGATTGGAAGAGGGATTCACTCAATTTTTCGGGGAATTTTATTTAGGCGGACAAATTTTTGGCTATCAAACCGCATTGAATTATGAAATCAATAGAAGACTCTCATATCCTGTCGAAAGCCAACAATGGGAACAATATACCGACTGGTTGCGGCAAGGATGCATTTTTTACCAAAAATTCGGGATTGACGGGATGATTGAACTGATGAAACAAGGAAGGGGATTAATGAAAAAAGCAGACGAATCAATGTTGCAAGGGCGACTAAATGAATTGAAATTGCCAAAAGGCAAATGGATAAAAGAATTGGATTCGGCCGCCGAAACGATCTTAAGCTTTAACCGCAATTTGGTTTACAGTCCGCTTGCCGTTTATCTAGCGCAAAATATAAAATTGGGAGAATCTGTTGACAGATTATTCTTGCGCCTGGATATCAAGGCGCCCGAAGGACAAAAAGCGCTCAAGGAATTAAACGAAAGAATTTTTTCAATTTTAATCAATAAAAACAAGATCGCCATCGACGACACTAAACTTTATTTGCAAGCCAACAATCTCCGCTACGAAATCCCATCCACCTCAAAATAATAAGTGTAATTATGAAAAAATTTATTCAAACACTGATAATTTTAGCAGTTGGGGTTATTATAATTATCCCACAAACAGGACTGGCAAGGGATACGAATCAGATTACTGATTGGTACATTAAGGATTTCCAGTCAACGATAACGGTCAATACCGATTCATCTTTATTGGTGGAAGAAAAAATCA
>CAZRVG010000033.1:0-2369 GCA_964603475.1 uncultured Candidatus Saccharibacteria bacterium | reverse complement strand
TTGTCAAAATGATAAATTGAAAACTCAATGGAAACTGAAAATTGAAAACTGAAAATTTAATGTATTTCTAATATTATTACTATGGAAAATTTAGTATTGTATCGCAAATACCGGCCGCAGACCTTTGGCAACATCATCGGCCAGGAGCATGTAACCAAAACCATCGCCAACGAGATTAAAAGCGGGCAAGCGGCGCACGCCTATTTGTTTTCCGGCCCGCGCGGATGCGGCAAAACCACCACCGCGCGCGTCATCGCCAAAGCGGTCAATTGCCTCAACCGCAAAAAAGATGAAGCCGAGCCGTGCGGCGAATGCGCTAATTGTTTGGAAATACAAAGCGGGCGCGCGATTGACTTGGTGGAAATTGACGCGGCAAGCCACCGCGGCATTGACGACATTCGCGAACTGCGCGAGGGCATCAAATTTTCGCCGAATAAATTGAAGTATAAAGTTTTTATAATTGACGAATGCCACCAGCTTTCCAAAGACGCGGCCAACGCCCTGCTAAAAACCTTGGAAGAGCCGCCGGCGCACGCGATTTTTATTCTGGCCACGACAGAATTGCACAAAATTCTGCCCACCATTTTGTCGCGCTGCCAGCGGTTTGATTTTCGCAAACTATCTTTGCCCGAACTGGCGGGGCGTTTGCAAAAACTGGCCGATAACGAAAAAATTAAAATTGAAAAAGCCGCGCTGGAATTGGTGGCGCTCACCGCGGGCGGATCGGTGCGCGACGCTGAAAGCCTTTTGGGGCAAGTGATAACCGCCGGCGGAAAAAAGAAAACCGAAATTGCCGCGCAAGACGTGCGCGACCTCTTGGGAATTTCGGAAACCAAATCAATCGGCGAATTCGTTGAATTTCTGGCGAAAAAAGACGCCGCGGGCGCGATCAGCCACCTAAACGACGTGGCGCAAAGGGGATATGACATCGCCGAATACGGCAAAAGCGTCTTGAATTACCTGCGCCAAGCCCTGATTTTGGCGATTATCAACCCCAAAACCGCCCAAAACGACAATTTTATGATCACCGGCCTCACCAACGAAGAATTCGAAATCCTGCGAACCCAAACAACAACAATGGGGGAGCCAACCATCAAAAAAGCCATCGAAATATTTTTAGACGCCCAAGGAAAAATAAAATACTCTCCCATCCCCCAACTCCCCTTGGAAATCGCCATCGTTGAATCCTGCGAATAATAACATAATTTATATATGAAAAAACAAATTAATACTTGGTTCGTTGCCGCAATTTATTATATTGCTGCATTTATCATTCCTCATATTATCGCAATTGAAATCGGGCATTTTTTGCCAGAAACAAAAATCACGCAATTTTTTGGCAGTTGGATACTTCCAATTATCATAATAATGGGAGGTGCTTGGTTTGGGGCTTATTATATAAATAAGTATTATATCATCAATAATGCTAAAAAAATCATAAAATCAGTGCTGATATATATGCTCATTTTTAATATCTTGTTTCCTATTTTAACAGTTGCAGCAAACGAGCTATACAATCCCTTTTGGTTTATGGCAAATATGACGGAATATATCTTGAACAAATATTTCTTGCCTTTAATCTTTAACGCAACCCTTTTAATTGTTTTTTATTTGGCAACGGCAAAATTTATAAAAAATAATACATCGCAAACCAAAAATTTAATTTCCGAAACAAATAAATAAAGAGTTTACTGCCGCAACTCTTTTTGGAAATCGCCATCGTTGAATCATGTGAATAAATAAAATGCGCGCCAGACGGCGCGCTTTCAATTTTCGTATAAAAAAGGGTGATGTTTCCACCACCGCCTCCAAAATTTTTCACAAATTATATATACCAAACCCCGCCCCCTTTTGCAAATTTTTACACCAAAACTAAAAATCAAAAATCAGGGGTCCAACCCCTGATTTTTACTTCGCGCCAAACTCAAAAAGTATTCTGGTATTCTACAGAATATTGGAATAGATTATCCATCATTTACGGACATTCTCACATTCTCAAGAATGTTGGAATATCCGCTATTTGGAAGCCGCCTGCATAATTATTTTGTTGATTTTTATAATTTTTGCGCTATAATGGACTCGTTTTGCAGAATTGCCGGATCGTCTAATGGTAGGACGACACCCTTTGGAGGTGTTTATCTTGGTTCGAATCCAGGTCCGGCAGCACACCTATGCTAAGTCAAGTGACTGACTCCCGTCGGTATTTTGAAGTTAAATTTGTTGCCCAGCTCGAATCCAATTCCCGCGCAGGGCACTAAGATTCAAACTATTGGGTAATCGGACTTAAATGAAAGCCAAAGAAAAACCCACTTTCTCGTGGGTTTTTCTTGCTTATATATCCGGATGATTATAGCCGAACAAAGCTGTTA
>CAZRVG010000032.1:0-2599 GCA_964603475.1 uncultured Candidatus Saccharibacteria bacterium | reverse complement strand
TTTGCTTTGGCGTCAACTCCGGCAAAAAATCCGGCGCGAAATTCTCCCCCGCCGGCTCAGTCAAGTAGTAAATATAATCCCTCTGCATCTTGTCATTGGCCGTAATTTTTGTTTTTGCAAATTTGCTCATTCGGTTAAAAATTCCACTGCTTGCGAAAACCACTGCCCCCAAAAATCCGGGCGTTCCAGATCATGATCGCCGCCTTTGACGATTATCCGGTTCGGAAATTTGACATTCAAACTTTCCAGAGGCACTGACAAATCAAATTCGCCGTGCACATGCAAAACTTTTTCTTTTATCTCGTCAAAGTTATGGGAAAAATCAAAATCTTTGGCCTCCATGAAATAATCGGGGTTGATATAATTTTCCCGCACCATTTTTCCGGCCCGCGCGCAATCTTGCAAAAATTTGTCTTCATTCAAATATTGTTTGTAATTATCCCATGTTATTTTTGCTTGCCTCTTTTCTTCCTTCATTGAGTCGCGGACAAAATAAAATCTCATCAGGTCTTTCTGGTTCAACGCCGGCGCGATAAACACCATTTTGTTGATCAGCGGCTTAATCTCGTTCAAAACCAATGCCAGCGGACACATTCCCAAACTATGCGCGACAAAATTGATTTTTAATCCGCCAAATTCATTTTGAAAAACTTCCAGCGCCTTTGACAATTCTTGCGCCCGGCCATTCAAAGTAAATTTTGAAAAATCGCCGTCCGACAATCCGCATCCGGCCGCATCGTAACGCAACGAAACTATGCCGCGCTCCGCCAATTCACCGGCCGTCATTTTTGACTTTTTCTCCACCGTGGCATTGCGTTCAAACCCCTGCAAGAAAACCGCCGACGCGCGCGGCTTATTATCCGGAGATGTGACTATCCCCCGCAAAATTTCATCATTTTGATTTTTAAATTCAATCAATTTCGTTTGCATATTTACTTTGATTTTACCTAACCGCAAATTATCTATATTGGCAATATGAATATGGATAATTTCAAAATATCTGCATATTGACATTACAGAAAAATCCACAAACCGCAATCCCCACCTTCCGAGTTGATCAGCAATCCGTCCAGCCGCAATTCATCTTTGGTATTGACCCGGCAAAATGTAGTTTTCATGATTTTATAATTTGATCCAATATCTTCTGGTGGTATCTTTTTCGTTTTCAACCTTAACCCTGTTTTTTAATTTTCCTCCGTTCCTTTCAATAGCTTTCCATGAAGCGACATTATTCTCAAAAGCGGTAACCAATATTTTTTCAATCCCTAACTTTTCAAACCTTTTTAACGACAATTGCAATATTTTATTGGCATATCCGCATCCCCTTTTTGACGGCTTGACTTCATAGCCGATATGTCCGCCTGCTTCTAGCAAGAATGGGTTTAATTTGTGCCGGATGCTCGCAATTCCAACAATTTCATCGCCGTCAACCAGCCAGAGCAAATCATACGGCACCCAGCCTTTCGGCAAATTTTTGCCTTGCGAATGCAACCGCGCATTGCGGATTATCCCATCCAAATCATCCGGATTGCCCAAAACTTCCCACAACTTGATCGTTTTGGAATCTTTGCGAAACTCTTCCACTGCCTCGCGCCAACTTTTTTCATATTTCTTTGTCGGCTTCACCAATCTCAACATAATTTTTTATAAATTTCGTAATTTTCATTATCAAAACAAACAAAAATTATTTGGTCAAAACTATCTGAGTTGACAGCGCAAAATTCTTTGACTGCCGCGAGAGCAATTTTGGCCGCTTCATTTTTAGGATAACCATACGCGCCAGTAGATATTGCCGGAAACGCGATTGTCTTTATGTTGTTTTCTTTTGCCAGTTGCAAACAATTTTTGTAGCAGCCGGCTAATAATTTCTCCTCGTTGCCATTTTCTTGGCCATAAACCGGACCAACAGTATGAATAACATATTTTGCCGGCAGATTATAGCCCTTGGTAATTTTGGTTTCCCCGGTTTTGCAACCGCCCAATTTTTTGCATTCTTCCAACAATTCCGGCCCGGCCGCGCGATAAATCGCCAAATCCACCCCGCCGCCGCCCGACATTTCTTCATCGCTGGCATTAACAATCGCATCAACTTCCAACTTTGTCATATCCCCTCCAACAACTTTGATCTCCATAATATCATTACGGACATTCTCACATTCTCAAGAATGTTGGAATGTCCGTGATTACTGCTGATATTTTTGATTATCTTTATTTTTCAAACCATTCACCGCCGACGACACCGCCCTCGTTCTTGGCTTCCTGAAACGCCGCCTTCAACTCTTCCAACGACAAATCCCGACCTTGTTCCTGCGCGGCCTTCATTGCCCGGCAAATCGGGCAATCGTCAAAAAACATTTCGCCGTTTTTATTTTCCATATTTTTATTTTTTATTGCTGTCAAAATTATCAAAATATTCGGCAAATAAATAAACTACGCCGGGGCAGAGCCCCGACGTATTCCGGCGCTCCGCTTCGCTACGCGATCGGAAAAGTTTGTTTCCCCGCCATTCATCCCCGGGGCAAAGCCCCAAGGTATTCTGGCGGGTAAATAAAAACGGATATGGCATCCGTTTTTATTTTTAAAATTTCAAACTACGCAT
>CAZRVG010000031.1:0-2700 GCA_964603475.1 uncultured Candidatus Saccharibacteria bacterium | reverse complement strand
AAACCGAAAGCGCGACCAACACCGCGTCGGCAACAAAAAACGCCGCCTTCTTGTTTTTCGCTAAAATCCGGATAATTTCCATAAAATTACTCCTTTCTTTGTGGTATTATTTGGCGCCCTTCCTCGCTACCGGTAAAAAATATTCCCGCACGCACTTGATTACATAATCAACCTCGGCGTCGGTAAGCTCCGGGTAAATCGGCAAACGCACCAATTCTTTGGCGATTCTTTCGGTTACCGGCAAATTAAAGCGATCCAGTCCCAGTCCGGGCATTTTGTGATTGGGTACCGTATCGCGAACCAAAAGCTCCACGTTCCGATCTTGCATATATTTCTTGAATTTCCAAATATTGCCGACCTTAATGATATATTCCTGATAAATCTGCTCCGGCTGTTGCGTCGGCAGAACCACGGGCAGTCCCGTCAGTCCTTTGTTATATTTTTCGGCAATTTGGCGGCGGCGCTTAAGCATTTGAGGATAATATTTTATTTTAATGTTCAATAATGCGGCCTGAATATTATCCAAACGCGAATTATAGCCCCACCCCATTATTTTGGGCGCCTTGGGCTGATGCCCCAACAACGCGTTTTGCGTGATATTATAGTGATTGCGCAAAAGCAAAATTTTTTCGTAAATTTTTCTGTCGTTGGTGACAACGCCTCCCGCGTCTCCCGCGCAACCCAACGTTTTCGGAGAAATAAAACTGAAACAAGCCGCGTGGCCGAAACTGCCCGCAGGCTTGCCGTCAAAATGCGCTCCCAGCGCCTGGCAAGCGTCTTCCACTACCCAAAGGTTATGCTTTTTGGCAATCGCCATTATTCGTGCCATATCGCACACTTTGCCCGATAAATGCACCGGCACGATGCCCACGGTTTTTTCGGTAATGGCCGCCTCAATTTGGTCAACGTTCATTAAACCGTCCTCGCCCACATCAATCAATATCGGCTTGGCGCCCAAATGAACAATCTCTTCAATGGAAGCGATAAACGTATGCCCCACGGTAATCACCTCGTCTCCCGACCCGCATCCCAGCGCCCTATAAGCGATTTTCAGCGCATCAGTGCCGGAATTGACGCCCGCCGCATATTTAACCCCGCAAAAATCCGCCAAATTTTTTTCAAACCGCGCCACATCCTCGCGCAAAATAAAATCCCCTTTTGAAAAACACCTATCCAGCGCTTTCATCATTTGCGCCTTATGCGCCTGATAATACCGCCGATAGCTTGAATTGATAAAATCCACCTTCATTGGTTTTTAATTATTTTTGATTATTATTCCAAAACACTTCACCTGTATTATATACTTATTTTTCCCAAAAATCCACTTGACAAAATAAAAAATAATATGCGGATAAAAAAAGACGGCGAATGAATAATCAACGCCGCACTATTTTTGCCAAATTGACCTTGGCATACCGTCGCAGATATGAGATTGGACGCCACCCTTGCTTTCTCGTCGCCGGTTTTGGATAAAAGTTACAATCCGACAAAGGTTTTATAGTTTTCTTTGGTGATCATTTCCACTTTGGCATCCGGATAAGCCCGCGAAAATGCCACCGGAACTTTGCCGGGCCGCGACTTCCATTTGAATTCATAACCGGCTAATTCGCCGCCGCGATCTTCAATCAAATCAATCTCTTGCTGCCGCAGCGTGCGCCAAAAATACATATTGGCGACGCTTCCGAAGTTGCCGTTGCGTTTGACCCGCTCGGAGATCATGAAGTTTTCCCAAAGCGCGCCCGCGTCTTGGCGCAGACCAACGGGATTTAAATTGTTGATCAACGCGTTTCGGATGCCGTTGTCAAAAAAATAAATCTTGCGATTGCTTTTGATTTCGTCGCGCAAATTCCTGGAAAAAGAAGGTAAACGAAAAACAATAAAGGCCTTTTCAAGAATTTGAATATAATTGGCCACGGTTATTTTATTGACTTCAATCAATGACGAGATTTCGTTATATGAAACCTCATTGCCAACCTGAAGCGCCAGCGCTTGCAATAATTTTTCCACGACTTCCGAATTTTTTATGCCTTGATATTCTAACGCGTCTTTGTAAACATAACTTTTCGCCAACTCCCGCAACGATTCGGATTTGCCTTTATCGCTTTCAAAAATAACCCCCGGATACATACCAAAGACCATTCTGTTTTCCAAAATTCGATTGAATTCAATTTCCGAATAATAATTTTTCAATTCCGCCAGCGAAAAAGGATATAAATAAAATTCCTTTTTGCGGCCGGTCAAGGGCTCAAAAATTTGGTTTGACAAATCAAACGACGATGAGCCGGTGGCAATAATTTGCATTTTCGGATAATTATCAGCCAAAAGTTTTAAAGTCAAACCGATATTTTTCACCCGTTGGGCTTCGTCCAAAACCACGAGCTTGCTGTCGCCTAAAAATAATTTCAATTCGGTTGAGGTTTTATCGGTTAACGCTTGACAAATATCCGGCTCGTCGCAATTGAAATACGCGCTTTTTATTTCTTGCCGGTTTTGTAAAATAAGCTTGGCCAAAGTGGTTTTGCCCACTTGCCGCGGCCCATAGATCACAACAATTTTACCCTTAAAAAGGGCATCCTCCACTTGCGGTTGGATTTCTCTTTGAATTATCATATAATTTCGTCATTACACTGACTAAATTATATATTAATTTGGGCATTTGTCAATCCCCTAACCGATTTATATACTAATTTGGCCATTTTA
>CAZRVG010000030.1:0-2941 GCA_964603475.1 uncultured Candidatus Saccharibacteria bacterium | reverse complement strand
AAACCGGTTCGGGTTTGGCAACTTCCGGGAATTTCAATTTTTGCGCCGCCAAATCCTCTTTGAAATATTCATTAATTTCAGTCCGCGTTCTACGCACCATTAAATACTTCAGAACCCTTTCTCTTATTTCCTTGGCGTTTTCTCTAACCGTTTCAATATACGCGTCATAATCGTTTTGACGATCCAAATTCTTCAATTTCCGATCCAATCCGGAAAAAAATTGCTCCAAATCGGAAAGTCCCGGAATCGTACTTCTGCGAGCGGGCTGAAATAGCTTGATTTGACTCAAAATGTCTTTTGGGGAGTTGTTGTAAGGGGTGGCGGTGACCAATACCACTTTTTTCCCGCGGCAGATTTGCGCCAATTTCTCATAAGTGGCGTTGTTTTCGGTTCTGAAGCGATGCGCCTCATCCACGAAAACATAGAGATATTGTTCAATGCCATCTTTAATAATTTTGTCCAGCTCGCCGATGGATTTAAATGTCGCCGGAACATTGAAGTCCCGAAAAACCTTTTTCCATGATCCCGGGTTTGCTTCATCAATAAGCACGGGTGGCGCGATAACCAATATCCGGCCATCGTTAACGATTTGTCCGGCAAGCATTGCCGAGATATAAGTTTTGCCAAGCCCGACCACATCGGATATGAACACGCCGCCATATTCATCAAGTATCTTTTTTGTGTTTAAAACCGCTTGTTCTTGATATTCCAATTTCAAAAATTCTTCCGGCAAATATTTGAAAAACAATTCATCATGCTGATTCAAATCTTCCTTGAAATACTCATAGAGAAATTTTAAATATAATTCGTAGGGAGTAATCTTGTCATTGAGCCAAGTTTTCGCCCAAATGGTTTCGACATATTTTTGACTCACATCCACCGCGTCCTTCCAAAGATCGTTAAACTTTGCCAAGGCAAAATCATAATCGGAACGATTTTTAAGCTCAACATTAAATTCCAAATTATCCATTAACCCGGCTTGCGTGAAGTTGCTTGATCCGGTAATAACTCTCCCGGTGTCCCTGTCGCCTTCGGAAAAAGTCATAATATAAACCTTTGCGTGAATCTTTTCCGACGGATAAGCGCGAATTTCAAGCTGCCCGCTATTTATCCATTCAATAAATTTGCATATTCCCTTTTCAATTTCTTCGTTTTCTTCAACTTCTTCCATCTCTTTTTCAACAATCGGCACCAATCGCTCTTTTGTTTCCGCGTGAGAAAACCGCAAAACGGCCTGTTCGGCAATCTTTGCTTTTTGCATCATCTCGTATGTCTGCTGATTGGTGCTAATGCCAATAAGAATTCTTGTTTTCTTTGTTTTTTCAAGCGACTTGCATATCGCGTGAAATCCGCTGGCATAAAAATAACCGACAAGACAATCAAAAAAATCGGTATTTTTAATCAATACCTCAAACCGTTGCTTCAAATTATGGTCTTCTTCGTTGGTAATAAATGTTAAATCGTTATTCATTTTTTAAAATAAAAATATGAGCACATCGGTATTCCAAGCCCCATTTACTATAAAGTATCACAATTTGGGCCAAAAATCCATTTGAAACGCAAAAAAACAGAAGTTGATCCCACAGGGATTTCTAATTTTGAAACCAATAGGAAATTATGATGGTTTTGCCTTGTTCTTTGACCACCACTTTCTGCTTTTCGCGCCAACCAAGCTCCACGATGAAATCGCGCGGGATGGTTACGGCCAGCGAGATTTTGCCGCTTTTGGCCAGCTTGCGGATGTTTTTATCTTCGCTTTTGCGGTTCGTGGTTAACAAAATTTATTTTTCTTTAATGTTCAACACGATCTCAAATCATTGCGTGAAGTTCGTTTTGTTTCGCGGACTTTTTTCTCAATTGTTTTTTGAATGGTTTTGATTGTTTCCAAATATGATTTTTCCACTTCGCTGATGGTTTTGGCTTGGTATTTTTTGTATTCTGTTGCCGCTTTTTTCAGTGCCGCGGTATGGCTCACCGAACCGGCTTCCGTCAGGACTTTTTTGTCAAAAATGCCGATCAATTTATCAAGCTGGGCGATCCAATCCTTCATATGCATCGGCTCATGCTTCATCACTCTCACTTCCGCCAAATCAAAAAAGGCGGAAACGATATTGTTCAGTATTTTCAACTCTTCCTCGTTGAGATAATTTTTCGCGATGGCGATATCTTTTTTGCTCACGCCTCCGTTGGAAAAAGCCAGCAAACCCATAAACGGCTTGCCGGCATTGGCTCGCCGGGCAATGACCTCGGCGGCGGTGTTGCCGTGCGCGGCGTAGTGCAGTTTATTTTGCACAATCTTGAAAAATTTTACGGATTCCAAGGCCTTAGGATTATAATCAATACTCGTGGCATATAAATCAAGCACTTGGCGGTATAAAACTTTTTCACTGCTGCGAATGTCGCGAATACGATCAAGAAGTTCATACCAATATTTTCCCCCGCCATTCTCTTTGAGAAAATCATCATTCATTGTGAAGCCCTTAACGATGTATTCGCGAAGCCGCGCCGTTGCCCAAATACGAAATTTTGTTGCGATGCTTGATTTCACCCTATATCCCAAAGAAATAATCATATCAAGATTATAGAACGGTAATTCACGCTCTACCTCGCGACTGCCTTCAATGCGAACATGTCGGAAATTCCGACAGGTTGACGCTTCGTCAAGTTCTCCCTCATCGTAGATGTGCTTGATATGCTCAACAATATTGGTGCGTGATGATTGGTAGAGTTCAGCGAGCTGTTGCTGGCTCAACCATACCGTTTCTCCAGTTAGGCGCACTTCAATCTTTGATTCACCGCTTTCGCCTTGATAGATAATAATTTCGTTATTTGGCTGGTTGTTTTCCATATAATTATTTATTACCCTCAATATCCGCCACGATTTCGTCAATCGCGGTGCGAAGCTCGTTTTGCCGGGCGACAATCTTGGTGATTTTTGTGT
>CAZRVG010000029.1:0-3422 GCA_964603475.1 uncultured Candidatus Saccharibacteria bacterium | reverse complement strand
CACCCCCAATGTGCTGGTTTTCCCCAAAGGCAACACCTTCCATAAAAAAGAACTGGCTCCTTCTGAGTTCAGAGATATTCTTTCACGATATTTCAAGAATATAAAAATATTCCATCAACATAATCTTGCCGCCAGTTATATTTTGGAGGAGCGGGCCGTTTTATCCGATTTTTTGGAATTTGATGCCCGGAATTTAAAATTAATTCAAACTTCCGCCGATAAAAATATGTATGTCATCGCAATCGCCGGCAACGGGCAATTGCCCCAAGATGCGGCCGCCGCGATAACTTTGTTTGGCAACAAAGAACTTGAAGAAAAAACCGCCTGCCTCCAAGAGATATATGATTCCCGCGGTTTCAAAATCATAAGCTTTTTACGCCGCTTGAGAAGTTTGTTCAATAATCGGAAAAGCAATGGCTAAAGTCACCGTTATCAGCCCCGCTTATAATCACGAACAGTTCATCTCCCAATGCATTGACAGCGTTTTGGCGCAGACCTTCCAGGATTGGGAGATGATTATTGTCAACGACGGATCAACCGACAGAACCGAAGAAATAATCAAGCGATATCGCGATTCTCGCATCAAATATTTCTATCAAGAAAATCAAGGCATTTTGCGTTTGGGGCAGACTTATAATAAAATTCTGGATATGGCTCAGGGCCGGATTGCCGCCGTTCTTGAGTGCGATGATTTCTGGCCTTCCGATAAATTGGCCTCCTTGACTCCCGCGTTTGACGATCCGGAAGTTGTGGTTGCTTATGGCTTTGCCCGGCTTGTTGCCGCCAACGGCAAAAAAAAGAATTTTACCATTCCCACTTTGCGCCACCTCAATAAATTTCCTCGCTCTTATTTCAATAATGAACCTCTCGGAATTGCCGCTTGCATGATGGCCGATTTCGCAGTCAGGACATTCACTTTTCCGTGCGCGACGATGATTAGAATTTCCGCGCTAAAGAAAATCGGCGGGTTTCAAAGCGTTTCCGGCTTGCCTTTTATTGATTATTCCACTTTCATGAACCTTGCCCTGCAAGGCAAGTATCGTTTTATCCCGAAAGTAACCGGTTATTGGCGCCAGCATGCTGCCTCCAATACTCAGACTCGCAATGAAGATGCTTCCAACGCGATTTTGCGCCAGTTTGCTCTTGAATTTGTCAAATCGCGCGGAATATCCCTGCCGTTGTCGTTGATTAGCCGATCCGCGATTGAAAAAAGCTGGGAATATCTTTCGCAAGATAACGCTCGGTATCTTGGGCGGAAATTACTTTTGGCAAAACAATGGTCTGCTGCCCGCGGTCAATTTCAGCAAATCATTAAAAGCGAAAAACGTTTCAGCGAAAAAATTTTCGGAATTATTGGTTATTTATCTTCCTGGCTTCATTGTGATATTGAATGGGTGTTTTCTCTTGCCGGCCGCGTTACCATAAAAGAACTTTCGCCCGCAGGCAAAAAATAAAATGCTTGATTTTCGCCAAAAATTTATTTTATTGCTTTTTTCCGCGGTAATTTTTATTTTGCCTTTTTTTGAAGGCGGCAAAACCGCCGCTGCCGAATTGATTTTGTTTGTTTTAATGCCCGCGCTAACGTTATTTATCTGGCGCCAAAACGGCGGCTTTAATCTTGGCGGTATAAAATATCCCGCTATTTTCCTGAGCCTTTTTCTTGTGGCGTCCGGTTTGTCGATTTTTTATTCTCCGGAAAAATATCTGGCTTTAAAAATATTCCTTGACCTTTTGGCCTGCGGCCTTCTTTTATTTTTATCGTATAATTTCATCGATTCTCGCCAAAAGATAAACTGGTTCGGCTGGCTGGCGGTTGCCTTGGGAGCAGTTCTTTCCCTGCAAGGCCTTTATGACTTTCTGATGTCTCAAAATTTTTCTTACCTGAGGCTTGTTTCCACTTTTTATCATCATATTCCTTTCGGTGAATTTATCGCTTATCCCTTTTTAATCGCGTTTTCATTGTTGTTTTTTGGCAATAATTCAAAAAAAGCACAAATACTTTTATTTTGCGCAAATATTTTATTTTTCGTTGCTCTTTATTTTAATCATTGTCGCGGCGCCTGGATAAGCTTGGCGATTTCCTTTATTGTTCTGGCGCTTTTATTCAAAAAACAGATTCTCACCAAAAGTTCGCTTAAAAAATTTTTGATTATTATTTTGGCAGGTTCGGCGATAATCATCGGTGTTTGCCGGATAAAATCCTGGCAGGCAAGTCAAGCATCCGTTGCCGCGTCTTATAGCGGTCCGGAGACCATTGCCGAAAATGCCGCCACTGCCCGTATTTTGTTTTGGCAAAGGGCATGGGATATTTTCAAAGATTATCCGATCACCGGTGCTGGTTTAGCTTCCTATCCCGATCTCCATAAACAATACATTCAGCCGCCGTTTTACTACAGCGCCGATCCGCATAATTTTTACCTGAAACTTTTGGCCGAAAATGGCGTTATCGCATTTTTGCTGTTTGCCGCGTTCATTGCCAGTGTTTTTCGGCGCTTTGCATCTTCTCTTAAAAATTTGCGGGCGGCCGCCGGTTTGGATAATGCCGCCCTTATTTCTCTGGCAATGATAGCCGGTGTTGTTTGTGGATTATTAAATAACGCGGTTAATTTTGGCTGGAACTATCTGGCCAATCTGGTAGTTTTCTTTTTCTTTATCGGCGTTAGTCTCCGGGCTTGCGACATTTACAATAATCAATCCGTCGTCAATTTTCAAAAATCAATAACTCCCATATTTTTTTCACTTTCGCTTATTTTGTTAGTCGGCGGGATTTCAATCTTTGTTTCCGATCATTACTACCGGGACGCCGAATATTATTCCGATAATGGCGATATTGAAAATGCCGTCATCAGCCTTAAATCTGCCCGCCAAATAAACCCGGTCAATCCTCAATACTCCACTCAGCTCGCTTTTTTCTATCTTTCATCCAATTCTTTATCCCGGGCTCATAATGAAATTTCCCGGGCGCTTTATTGGGCGGACAATGACCGGAATTTTATTTTGCAGAGCCGTATTTATCAAGCGCAAAACCAGTCCGATCTTGCCGTTCAAAGCTTGCGCCGGGCGCTTGAAAAAAATCCTTACAATCTTGCCGCCTATATTGATTTGGCGACCATCTATCAAAACCAATCCGAATTTGCCGAAGTTAACCGGCTTTTGTCGCGGGTTTTGCCCGTCTATAAAAAAGAATATGTCCTTTCCCCTTTTTATATCACTTCCGACAAGAAATTAGTACTTAACCAACTTTCTTCCCTTTACGCCATCAACGCCAATGCCTATGCCAAGCTTGGCAACGACGGGGAAGCGCAAATCCAGCTAAACGCCGCCGCCGAATATGCCCAGTGAACTTTCAATCATCGTGAATCATTGCCGGACCCCGGAATTGTTGCGAAACTGCCTTGAATCCGTCAAAACCAACGTGCGGC
>CAZRVG010000028.1:0-3443 GCA_964603475.1 uncultured Candidatus Saccharibacteria bacterium | reverse complement strand
AAACCGAAAGCGCGACCAACACCGCGTCGGCAACAAAAAACGCCGCCTTCTTGTTCTGTGCCAAAATTTTGGGAATTTTCATAAAAACATCCACGTGCGCTCCGACGGATCGCAAAATTTCTTCCGATTGGGTAAATATAGCTTAATTTCAACAAAAAAGCTACTTTCCCAAGATTGCGGCAACGGTCTTGAAAATTAATTCAATATCGGTGCGAAAAGATTTTCTTTCAATATATTTCAACTGCAAGTTTATTTTCTTCGGCAGTATTTTTTCGGTATAATCTTTGAACAAATCACCGCTTTTATTGACCATTTCTCCCTCGCGGCGAAATTCAAGCGACGCATAATCGGTCATTCCGGGCCTCACTGACAAAACCTTTTTTTGCTCGGGACGATACAATTGAACAATCTCCCAAACCTCCGGACGCGGTCCGACCAAACTCATTTCTCCTTTCAAGACATTAATCAACTGCGGCAATTCATCAATGTTGTGGCGACGCAAAAAATGGCCGATTTTCGTAATCCTTGCGTCATTTGCCGGCGTTGTAAAATTTTGCCCCAGCGCCGGCGCTTTTTTAACCATAGTCCGAAATTTGTAAATTTTGAAAATTTTTCCGTTTTTCCCAACCCTGCCTTGTTTAAAGAAAACCGGCCCGCCGGAGTCAATTAAAATTGCCAATGAAACAATCACAAAGAACGGCGCCGAAAAAACCATCCCCAAAAACGAACCGCACAAATCGAAAATCCTCTTGCAAAAAGAATACCCCATATTATTTTCCATAAAGACGAATTATTTCCTTTACCGCGGTTATCGCGTCATCAACATCCTTATCGGACATATCCGGAAATATCGGCAACGAAACGATCTGCCGATAAACCGCGGACGCCACCGGAAAATCATTTTCTTTAAGGCCATACGTCTCTTTCCAATAAGGATGCAAATGAAGCGGGATAAAATGAACGCTGGAACCGATATTTCTTTTTTTTAATTCATCAATAAACCGGGCGCGGTCAATAATGAGTTTTCCCAAATTAAGTTTAACCACAAACAAATGCCAGGCAGTTTGGCCATAGGGCATTATGGCAAGCGGCGAAATTTCTTTCCGGCCGCCAAACGCGCCCGAATAACATTGCGCAACCCGGCATCTTTTCTCCAAAAGTTCATCGGCGCGGGACAATTGCACCAAGCCCAGCGAAGAAGCGATATCGGTAAGATTATACTTATAACCCGGAGCCACAATCTCATAATGCCAAGAGCCTTCCTTTGAATAGCGATTCCAAGCGCCACGGTTCATTCCGTGGAGACTCAATACTCTCATTTTATCGGCATATTCTTTATTATTTGTGACCGCCATTCCTCCTTCTCCGGTAGCCAGAGTTTTTGTCGCGTAAAAAGAAAAACATACAATATCGGGAAAAGAGCCGATATTTTTACCCCGATAAAAAGTCGGAAAAGCGTGGGCGGCATCCCATATAACCTTCAAATTATGCCGCCGGGCAATTTCTAAAATGGCATCAACGTCACAAGAGTGGCCTCCATAATGAACGGGCATTATTGCTTTGGTTTTAGGCGTTATTTTTTTTTCCAACAAGCCAACATCCATAAGAAGAGTGTCGGGATCGCAATCAACAAAAATCGGGGTTGCCTTGAAATATGCGATCACTTCGGCGGTGGCGGTAAAAGTCATTACCGGCACGACCACTTCGTCCCCTTCTTTTATCCCGATTGCCGCCAGCGCCAGATGCATCGCCGCGGTGCAAGAATTGACCGCCACCCCATATTCCGCGCCAACGCGGCGCGTAAATTCCTCCTCAAATTTTTTGGTTTTCGGCCCCGCTGTAATCCAGCCCGACCTTAAAGAATCAACGACTTCGCCGATCTCTTTCTCCCCGATTGATGCTTTGTGGAATGGTAAAAAATCTTTCCTCATTTTGATTGTTTCTTTTTAATGACAACTAAATAATGCGTTTTTTAAAAGGGAATCTTGGCAAGCAACTCGCACGCCAGCAGACTCAACGGCACCAAGCGACGAGTCAATGGCGGAAGCAAAGTCGTCAGATTGAAATTATAATCGCAGTCTCCAAAAAGCTCTTTAATCTCTTTTTTTTCTATGCCTTTCACGTCGGGATTCCATGGGTTGTCAAATCGAAAATCATATCATAAAATGATCCCGCCGATTTTCACCACCCTTAAAATTTCCCGGGCAATATTTTTCTTCATCTTTGCATCAAGAATTGACGTGAAGCAGGTCGCAACAATCACAATATCAAACGACTTGTCATCAAAATCAAGCTTTTCGGCATTCGCACATAAAAAATTGAAATTGGGATTAATTTTTTTCGCTTCTTCAATCCTATCCTTCAGAAGATCTATCCCGTATAAATTTTCGGAGTGCGCTCCCCATTGAACAAAATCCCGCAGCCATCCGCCATTGCCGCAACCAATATCAAGTATCTTTTTATCTTCAAGTTCTTCAAAGTTGTTCCGTCGGAGTAAATCAATTATTTTCTTTTGCCTTTCCTGATAAATGAAAAAATTGGCTTCGTTAAAAAAAGAATAGCGCTTGTTTTTTGAACAAGTTTCGCGGCGAAAGTATCTTTGTTTGATTTTTTCCGTCTCTGAAATCATTAGAAATAAAATTTAGAAAATAAAACTTTGATCAGTGCCGCGAAAGATCCCAAGCCATAAAAAAAATGACGAACGAAAAAAGCAATAGACATGGGAACAAAAATTAATCTGCTTTTCTTCTCATATGCAATTTTAACTGAAAAAGATAAATTCAACAAAAAATAAGTGGAGAAAAGCAAGGCCAGTAAAAGCCAAAAGGAGCGATTAAAAAATCCCGATAATCCCAGAAAAAAAACGGCTAAAACAAAAACCATCGGCAAAAAATGCCTCCAGGAAAAAGTTTTTAACCCGAATTTAAGGGGGTAAATTACCCAAAATCCATCGGCAAAATTATGTCGGGCGAAATCCCGCAAAGATTTTTTCGGGAAATAATAGGAAACAATCTCCGGAAATAAAACAATTTTTCCTCCGGCCCGACGTAATCTTAAATTAAATTCCAAATCCTGATTCCGGATCATCCGTTCATCAAACAAGCCAACTTTATCAAACACTCCCCTTTTAAAGCACCCGCCAAAAACTGTATCGACTTCAATCGGTTTCTGAGCAATCTTTGTTTTGTAGGTCGCGTCGCCCGCGCCAAAAAATGACGACAAAACAGCAGCAATCGCGCGCCCCGTCAAGGAATTATCCCTTGGCCTAATCATCACTCTCCCCCCAACATTATCCGCGCCGGAATCATTCATCGCGCCGATACACCGCGAAATATAATCTTTCGCGTAATCTGCGTGTGCCCCCATTAAAATTATAAATTTCCCTTTCGCGTTCTTAATCCCGATATTCATTGCAAACGGCGTAAATTTTTTCGGATTATCCA
>CAZRVG010000027.1:0-4497 GCA_964603475.1 uncultured Candidatus Saccharibacteria bacterium | reverse complement strand
CAACCGCTTGAGCAATATCATAGACATCAATATAATTGCCAAAAACCGCCGGAGTCGAAGCATCCTCTTTCTCTATCGGCGTGCCGGTAAATCCGATGAACGAAGCGTTCGGCAGCGCATCACGCAAATATTTCGCAAAGCCGTATTTAGTGAAAACCTCGCCGTCTTTTTCGCTGGTCCTTGCGCCAAAACCATATTGGCTCCTGTGTGCCTCATCGGCAATCACGACGATGTTTTTTCTTTCAGACAATAAATCGAAATTTTGGGCTCCATTTTCGGGAAAGAATTTTTGAATGGTGGTAAAAATTATTCCGCCGCCGGCAACACGCAAAAGTTTTTTTAAATTATCACGGCTTTCCGCCTGGATTGGATCCTGCCGCAATAATTGTTTGCAAGCGGCAAAGGTATCAAAAAGCTGGTCGTCAAGATCGTTTCTGTCCGTCATAACGACAACCGTGGGATTGTTAAGTTTTAAAACCGCCTTGCCGGTATAAAAAACCATGGAAAGCGATTTCCCGCTTCCTTGAGTATGCCAAACCACGCCCGCTTTATGATCGCCCTTCGGCTGCGCGCCAACATTGGCCAAGCCATAGATTTCCGGTTTTTCGCGCACCATCATTTCCGACCGCGCCTCGCCGTAGCCTTGCGCGAAGGCGGGTTCCATGGCCGTGGCGCGCAATGTTGATTCAATTGCCTTATTGACGGCATAATATTGATGATAGGCGGCAATTTTCTTCGTCGTGGCAACAGAAATTAAACCGGTCGCCGCATCTTCTTTTTTGGTTTTTTCAAAAACAATAAAATGTAAAACCAAATCAAGCAAGACATCTTTGGCAAACATTCCCCTAATCAAGGTTTCAATTTGCGGCGTGGTCGCAGTATCTTCTTTTATTCCATCAACACTTTTCCACGCCATAAAACGCGACATATCCGCCGAAATCGTTCCCGCCCTTGCATCCAAGCCATCAGAAGCAACTAATACAGCGTTATAAAAGAAAAGCGAAGGAATGGCTTTTTTATAATTTTGCAATTGCGTAAAAGCCTTGGCGACGGTGGCATTCTCATCCACCGGATTTTTGAGTTCTATCACGGCCAACGGCAAGCCATTTACGAACAAAACCACATCGGGCCGCTTACCTGCCCGCCGAAGCTCTTGCGAAGGAGGGTTGATGTTGTTTTCAATCACCGTAAATTGATTGCAAGCCACAAACTCATTATTATCCGGATTCTCAAAGTCAACGATTTTTACCTTGTCGCCCCTGATTCCTTCCGCGCCCATCACCTCAACCTCTATGCCTTCGGTAAGCAAGCGATGAAACGCCTCATTGTTATCAATCAAATTCCGGCTGGGCAAATTCAAAACCAGCCGCAAGGCTTGCTCTTTTGATTCTTGGGAAATATCGGGATTCAAATCATCAATCGCCTTTTTTAAACGATTTTTCAAAACCGCTTCGCATAAATTTGGACGCTCTAATTCTTGCTCCTCGGGTCCTAAATATTGCCAACCCTGATTTTGTAAAATTTCAATAACAAATTCTTCAATTGTGGATTCAAAAATTTTGGTCATGATTATTTCAAGAAATCAACAAAAACACACCCAAGGGTACCGTTAAAATATCGTTTTCAAAATCAATTTCGCCCATGTGCGCCATTATTCCGAAACTTTCTTTTGCGCCATACTCTTTCAAGAAAAATCTTATATGATCGCTTTCGTTTATATTTGCCCGCCCGCTTTTTATTTCAACAGGAATGAACAACTTTCCGATTTTTAAAATAAAATCAACTTCGTGTTTGCCATCGGGCGTTCTGAAATAACAAATATCCGATATTCCCGGAAGCCGCCGCAACATATTAAACGCCAAGGTTTCGGCCAATCTTCCTTTGTCTTCGCCATTCAAATCGGCGGGCATTTTGGTTATCGCCTCATAAAGAACCGTATCCGCGGCATATAACTTGGCATGAGTGCTTCGCAAGCGCACCGGCTTATTGGCGAATCTTTCCACCTTTCTTATCAATTCCGTTTGCAGAAGCAACGGCAGCGCATCGGTTAGGGTTGGTCTTGTGGTATGTATTTTTCCGGCCAATTCTTCCAAATTGTATTCTTCGCCGGTGCGAGCAAACACATAACGAAGGAATTGGTGGAAAATTTCCGGTCGGCGCACTTCGCGAACCAATCTCAAATCCTCCAATGTCACTCTTTTCACGAATTGCAAATCTATGAACTGTGCCCGCTCCACCAAATCTTTCATTTCCCATAACTGGGGAAACCCTCCATCGCGAGCATAATCGCCGGCCAATTCATTCAATTTTTTTGTTTTTTCCGCGCCAAGCTTTTTCGTGATCTCCAAAATTGTCCGTGAAAAGATTTTTTTGTCCGCGATATCAATTTTCGCGCCGGCCAATTCATCGCAAACAGCGGCGTATTCCCCGTAATGGAATCTGATCCATTCCCGAAATGAAAATGGCGGCAAAGAAATATCAACCAATCGTCCCAACAAACTTTCCAGCGATTTGCGAAATATCGTGTGCGAGGCCGAACCGGAAATCACAAAACGAATCGGATATTTTAAATCAACATATCTCTTGATATAAAGCTCCCAATGCGGCAATCTCTGCACTTCATCCAAAAAACAATACACCGGCAACGGTAATTGCGCGATTTTTTTGCCCAGCTTGGCTTCCCATTCCTCCATTATCCGCTCAAACACTTCGCCTTGGTTTTCCTGGGGAAGTTGCTGGACAAGCGGATCGTCCAGCGAAAAAAACAAAATTTCGGCAGGAGCGATTTTTTTGACTTTTAACAAATGTTCAATCAGTTGGCGCATAATCGTGGTTTTACCCACGCGCCGCGGACCATTGATGAGCAGTGCCATTCCATGCCCGGATTCAATGTGGCTGATCGCCTGCAAAAAAACATCCCGCTTGAACGCCGGATTGTTCCACGCAAAACTGGCCTCGCTCCACCAAGGATCATAAGCGGCCAAGGTTCTCGCAATTATACTTGCGTCAAGCAAAATTCCGTTTTTGCGCTTATTTTTCGCCATAAAAACCAATTTTATTTTATGTATACTATACTATACATAAAATTTTAAACAAATAAAAGCCCCTGCCCGCGCCGTTTTTGCAAAGGATCAATAACAAACTCTTTAATTATTGATTCAAATATTTTGCTCATAGAATAGTATTTATTGCAAGCCCTTTAAACACTTTTCTTGTTCTATCTCTAAATAATGGATCATTCCCTCATTTAATAATTTTGGTCTATCTTTTCCAATTTCTTCCAAAAATGATAAAAGTGCAATAGCCTGATTATTCTTGCATAATCTATTGTAAATCAAACTAACATCTTTCTTGTTTATCTTTTTGCCAAATAAATTTAATCCTGCAAAAAAAACATTATTTTTCTCATAGCTGTAAACATCATATCTTTGTATAAGTATTTTTTTAACTTTATTTCTAATAAAAAATGGCATTTTATCAAAAATAAAACCTATTTTATCATCATTGAGATAAGTTTTTTTTATTGAAAAATTTTCCCATCCATTTTTTCTTTGGCATTCTTCAAGCGCCACAACCAACTTGCCGTATTCTTTTTCAGCTATTTTTGTCTGACAAAACAAAGCCTTTATAAAAAAAGGGGTGCATTTTTTAATTTCTTCGATTGGTATATGCAACGAAAATTTTGTATTGCTGTATTCGATTTTCATATTTTTACCCTTAATTCGCCTTTCATCAATTTCGGCAAAAGCAAATCTCGGAGGGTAGAGAGGGTTTGAATTTGGAAAGTATTATTGGATATTTTTTCAAAACACAATCCGACTGTTTCCTTAAATTTATCAGCGATTTTTTTTGGAGGCAATGGAAGCATAATTCTTTGGATGCCACCGTTACTAATGGCAACTTGAACCGCACCCTCGGCGTATTGTTTTTTTAAATCGTTAAAAATATCAGATAGAATAAAGCACCAGTAAAAAAATAAATATTCTTTTACGAATTCAATACCAGCAAAACCGGTTGAAAGAATTTTTGTTTCAATATCGTGATCATCTATTTCTTGAAATAATAGATATTTTCTACTTTCCGCCATGCGAGCAAACCAAATTGAATTTACAATTGGTTGCATATTGGCACGGCTTGGTCTTTTTTCGTAAGTTATTTTCTCAAAATTTCCAATAAAATTTGACAGATTAACATTCGCTGTTTCAACATAATCTTTTGTGCCACCAAACTTATTTATATTTGTTTTAACGAATTTTGAAATTTTATCCTCTATTAAACCGCCCACTCTCCACCCCTCCGGGATTTTGCCCAATTCGGAATTGATCATTTTGATCTTTCCATCGTGAAAACCCGCCTTCGTTAAAACTACGGCGGGCAAGTTGAAATTCACGAACCATTCTTTGAAAATCGTCTGCGCGGTCGCTTCCAGTATTTTGTTTTCCTCGCGCAAAAGCTCAATCTTGTCATCCAAAGACGACAACACCGCCGCGATGGCGC
>CAZRVG010000026.1:3398-4608 GCA_964603475.1 uncultured Candidatus Saccharibacteria bacterium | reverse complement strand
ACAGTTTATATTTTTATTAATTTCCAAAACTGCCGCATCGCCCGCATTGACAGAAACCGCATAAGCCGCCAGATCATTTTGAGAAACCTGATCGCAATCCCCGCTCATTAAATTAGTCACCGAATATGTGTTTGCACCGCTCAAATTCATATCAGTAAGAGGAACGCGCAACACCACATCCCCTGATGCCGCATTTTTTTTGGCAACCACCACAATCGCGCTCGCATCATTATATAAGGCATAGGGAACAAGATCTGTGCCGCTATGGCCAACCTTCACAATCTGCGTTTGTGCCAGACTTAATGTTCGCGGAGAAATAATATCAATGTTTTCTTTTCTAATTTGAATTATCTTTTTCACTTTTTTCAAAAAATCTTCATTATTTACTGCCCCACCCCACCGCATTCCAATAAAATAAAGCCTATCAAAGATATCCGCAGAAATATAATTTTGACATGATTTTAATCCATTTAATCCATTGGGCATCAAACATTGATTATTAAATTCCTCCCCCATATACCACACCGGAATGAAGGGCGACAAAATCATTCCATAAGCGAAATATGCCAAATTGCCATTGGCATTATAATGGGGTCCTTTGCGCCCCTGGCTATCAACACTGCCCGTGTTGCTATACGAGAGCGTGCTGGTATAATATCTGTCACTAAATTTTTCTCCCTTGATTGTATCAACGATATTATAATTATTATTCAGAAAATCTATCCCTCCCCAAACCGGATCCACGCCAAATCCCCATTCGGTAAAGTCATATTCTTGGTGTCGATTATCACCCGAAATTCCGTTACCATCCCGACTTTCGGAAAAAAGCACCACATCTTTTCCGTTTTGTTGCGCCAATTGCCGCACCCTGCTCCAAATTTCCGAAAAATTACTGACATTCGGCTCCAGATCTAGTCGCAAACCGTCCAAATCAAATTTCAATATCCAGTCATTGACCATCATATTTATCCACCAATTCCTGAATTGATTATTATTAAAATCCCAGATGTCCAATCCAAAAACATTTTTGGCGATATTGCCATTGGCATCTTTTTTAAACCAATCAGGATGACTCTTGGTGAAGGTACTCAAAGACTGTGCTAAAAAAATAAATTTTAAATTACCGTCTGTTTTTAAATAAAATTCCGAATTCCACGGGTCATACAGCCCCACAGAGTCCTTGCCGTCGCCATCCCAGTCGCCGGCGAGA
>CAZRVG010000026.1:0-3298 GCA_964603475.1 uncultured Candidatus Saccharibacteria bacterium | reverse complement strand
TGGATTGAGATGTCGGCATCACCGCTCGCCAGAGAATTTTTCAGATAAAACATGCCTCTCTGCGGGTCATACAGCCCCACAGAGTCCTTGCCGTCGCCATCCCAGTCGCCGGCGAGAGGCAATTGCTTTGCGAATGATCCGAAATTGAAGCTCATATCAATACTCCCGGCACTGTTATGATTGCGTAAGTCAAAAACGGCATCGCGGAAGTTGTACAATCCGGAAGCGTTGATAGCGTCGCCATCCCAGTCGCCGGCGAGAGGCGCTAATTGTTCCGAAATTACTCCGGAAGTTACCGTATCAACAAAAACTTTTATTCCCCGACGATGCGCTTCATCAACAAAATTTTTAAAATCCTGATCTGTGCCTAACAAGGATTCCAGTTTGTTGGATTCTTTGACACCATAATATATGTGCCGCACGTCCCGGTATGTCCTTGAGCCATAAGATCCTTTATTGAATTCCGCGATCGGATTTAACAGTACTGCAGTAATTCCCAAGTCTTGCAAATAAGAAAGCTTATTTTTTGCGGCGTTGATTGTGCCTTCGGGGGTGAATTGGTCAACGCGCATTTGATAAATAATCAGATCATTAATCCATTCAGGCGCTCTGGGCGATGTCGGTCCGACATTAATAAAATCGCCCGCAATTGCCGATTCCGCAAAAAAAATGAAGGCAAATATCAATATTGATGAAATTATTTTTTTCTTCATTTTCAATTAATTTTTGATATTAGCCGCTACTATTTGTTTTTACAATTTGGCAATATTAAAACCGGTTGCTGGCTCTTTGGCTTCAAGTCTATTTTACCACAAAATTTGATTATTGCGGCAATTGGTGATAGAATTATAGTGCAATAAGGCACAATGGCGTGCCGCAAAAAGACAATGAGGTCACCAAGAAATTGGGTGATTTTTTGTTAAATTAAAAATGTAAATATCAAAAATCAAAATGACATTGCAAAATTTAAAATTATTAAATTCAAATTTATTATTTTGATTCTTTAATTTTACATTTAATATCGTGGAACATAAAGAAATGGTTGAGAAATGTAAAAAAGAAAATGTGAGATTGGTTGATTTGAGATTTTGCGATCTGCCCGGTGCGTGGCAACATTTTGCCGTGCCGATTAATCAATTTGAAGAAAGAATTTTTTCCGGCGGCATCGGTTTTGACGGGTCGTCCATCCGCGGGTTTAAAAACATTGAAGAAAGCGATATGATCTTGATTCCCGACGCGAAGACTTTTGGCATTGATCGCTTCGGCAAAGAACCGGCCGGCAGTTTGATTTGCGATGTCTGCGACCCGGAATCAAAAACCCGTTTTGAAAAAGACCCGCGGGCAATCGCTCAGGCCGCGGAAAAGTTTTTGAAAGAAAGCGGCACCGCCGATGCGGCCTATTTTGGCCCGGAAGCGGAATTTTTTATCTTTGACCGCGTTGAATTCGCCAATGAACAAAACCGCGCATTTTACCAAATTGAATCCGGCGAAGCGAATTGGCCCGGCGGCGAAGGCGCCGGTTCGGGGCATAAAATCCGCAACAAGGAAGGTTATTTTCCCATGGCGCCCGCCGATCAAACAATGGATATCCGCCGCGAAATGGTCGCCGAATTGCAACAACTCGGCATTGAAGTGGAAAAAGAGCATCACGAAGTCGCCACCGCCGGACAGGCCGAAATTGACATTAAGTATGACACACTAGCCGCGCAAGCCGACAAAATAATGATGTTCAAATACGCGGTCAAAAATGTCGCGCATCGTTTCGGTAAAACCGCCACTTTTATGCCCAAGCCGCTGTTCGGCGATAACGGTTCGGGAATGCACACCCATATTTCGCTTTGGAAAAACGGTGAAAATTTGTTTTTTGATGAAAAGGGTTACGCCCAATTGAGCCAAACCGCACTTTGGTTCATCGGCGGATTGCTGGCGCACGGAAGATCGCTGATGGCGTTCTGCGCGCCGACAACCAATTCTTACAAACGGCTGGTGCCCGGATTTGAAGCGCCGACCAATCTTGCTTACTCGGCGCGCAATCGTTCCGCGGCAATCCGCGTGCCGATGTATGACAATTCTCCGGCGGCCAAAAGAATTGAGTTTCGCCCGCCCGACGCATCCGGCAACCCCTATCTGGCATTCGCGGCGATGCTGATGGCCGGCATTGACGGCATCAAAAACAAAATCGATCCGGGAGAGCCCGCCAACGGCGATATCTACAAAAACAACGATGGCATCCCCCAGGTGCCGGCCTCGCTGGAAGAATCGCTGGCGGCGCTGGAAACGGATCATAAATATTTGCTTGACAGCGGCGTGTTCGGCGCATCCCTGATTGACGGCTGGATAAGTTTCAAAAAAAATGAGTGTGATTTTTGCCGCCTCAAGCCGACGCCCGCGGAATTTGAACTCTATTACGGTGTTTAGCGTATTTTGCGGGGGATTGTATTTTGAGGGTCTATCCCTCGCGCTTGTCCCGAGATAATCCGAGGGATAATCGCGAGCGGTTAGACCCTGGCAAAAGAATTTTAAGCGCGAAATTAAAGGGGTCTAACCCTCGCGGTAACGAGGGATAGACCCCTTTAATTTTAAACCCAGTGAGTGGTTGCCGCAAACATATTTGCTTAAATTTTTGAAAGTTTGTAAAATATAATCAAAAGAAATATAATTATTATGCGGTCTCATAATAATTAACAATGCCGCAGTAAGCGGCGATATAAAAAAATGAATTACCAAAATTCAAAAGGTGTTGTTTCAATAATCATCTTGGCGGCGGTCGCCATCGCCGGAGTGGTCTTGGTTGATTATCTTTCCCGCATCAATGAAAGAATTTCCCGCTTGGAACAAGCAAACCCCGCCGCCGCTTTGTTGAGTCCGGCGGAAACGGCTAACGGCGGCAACACCGGCACCCAAGGAATTGCGGGCGAAATCAAGGCCGAAGAGGAGCCCGTCGGAGAAGTAATCGTCCCCGACGATTCGGTGACGATCAGCGGAAAAGTGGTCAAGGTCGAAAAAGACGCCGTAACCATCACAATGATGCCGGGGGGCGAAGATTATGATTTTGTCGCGCTCGTCAATGAAAATACCTTCGTGAACAAACAGAAAGACGCCGCCGATCAAAAGGCGTCTCCCGCCGAAATTTCCGAAATAAAAATCGGCGATTTTGCGGTCATTGAGAGCGCCGGACAAATCGGCGATGACAAAAAATTCACGGCAAGAAAAATCAATTTTTTTGAAATGCCCGAGGAACAACCGCAAAGCCAACAATAATCAAAAAAAGTTTCCGCGATTTTTTTCTCCGGCGGAA
>CAZRVG010000025.1:0-4675 GCA_964603475.1 uncultured Candidatus Saccharibacteria bacterium | reverse complement strand
ATGCAATTCCGCCCGCTCCCGTTCTTTGGTTGTGTTTATGCTTGTTTCTTTGGTAACCATAAAATTTTTCGGCCTAACATCGTATTAAAGATATGTAGAATGCTTTTATTGTAATTTAACTCTTTTTACTCTATTTTTCAATTATGCCTTAAAGCATTGAAGCGCAAAAAGCGGGGGGAAGCCCCGCGGGTGTTTTTGATCTTATTTTTTTGGTTTATGTTGAAACTAGCACCTTCATACTTCGGTCGCCCCTCAATTCTTCGGGACTTCCTTCGGTCGCTTGCTGCGGGACATGGATTCGAACCATGATAAACGGATTCAGAGTCCGTTGTACTACCATTATACGATCCCGCAATATGATAAATTTCAAGCACTAATTTCTAAATTCTAAACAAATCCAAATATCAAAAAATTTAACGCAAAAACAAATAAAACCAGGATCTTAAATCCTAAATCTTAAATCACGCAATTGGTATTATAGCCAATCGCGTTAGATTTTCAAGTGGCGACCCACGGCGATCAGGCTGGAAATTGCTCCCAGTCCCGCGCCGATTGCCAGATGTATTGCCAGCATCAGCCCCAAGTTTGCCGAGAAATATTGCCACAAATCCATTCCGGGCAAAATTTGCGCCAATGCCGGGGAAATCCACCAGCAGATTCCCGCAGCGGCCAAAAATGAAAATACCGCGGCCAAAAATCCGAATATCAGTCCTTCAACCAAAAACTGTCCGCGGATAAACCAATGCGACGCGCCCACCAGCCGCTGAATGCCAATCTCCCTCTTGCGGCTCAAAATCGCCATGCGCACGGTGTTGAAAGTCACCATCACCGAAATGGTTCCCAAAACCGCGAACAACCCCATTCCGATTTTTTGCGCGCCGGCGGTGATGGCGAATATTTTTTGGATGGTTTCTTTTTTCTCGCTGTAATTGATCTTATTGACAAAATCGCGATAATCGTCTTGATCCAAAAGCAATGCCGCCTGGTCAAACTGCGCCGGCGATGCCGCGCTCACGTTCAAAGACGACAAAAGCGGATTGCCGCTGATTTCGTCCAGCGATTCCAGCAAAACGGGGTTGTTTTGATGCCTTTCCTGAAAAGCCGCCAACGCTTGGTCTTTGGGCATATAATTAACTTGCTCGATACCGGGAATCTCCTTGATTTTGTCTTTTACCCGCAAGATATCGTCTTCGGAAACGCTTTCGTTGAAATAAATGGAAATATCGGCTTTGTTTTGCAAATCCTTGACCAAAAAATCGCTCACGAATTTCAAAGAAAAAAGCGCGGAAGTGAGCAAAATGGGAATCATGATGATAAACACGTTGGCAACGGCGATGCCGCCGTCGCGCGCCAAATTCTGCCAACCCAAAACAATAATACGCCGAAAAGAAGTAAACATGTTTCAAATTTAAAGTTTAAAAATCAAAATTAAAAATGACAATTAAAAATTTAAAACTGGAAAATTTTAAAAATTGATATTTTTTAATTTTACACTGTCATTTTGATTTTTGACTTTTTAATTTTGATTTTATAATGAGAAGCGGCCGTTTTTTTCGTCGCGAATCACTTTGCCTTTTTCCAATGTTACCACGCGCCTTTTTAATTTATTCACAATTTCCCGATTGTGCGTCGCCAAAAGCACCGTGGTCCCCATTTCGTTGATCTTCAATAACAGTCTCAAAATATCCAAAGTGTGATAAGGATCAAGATTTCCGGTGGGCTCATCGGCCAAAACCACTTCAGGGCGATGAATCAGCGCGCGGGCAATGGCCACTCGCTGGCGCTCGCCGCCGGAAAGTTCGGCCGGATAATTTTTTTGGCGTTCTTCCAATTCCACGATCTCCAAAATGCGCGGCACATTGCACTTGATTTCGGCATCTTGCGCGCCGATAACTTTCATCACGTAGGCGATGTTTTCATACACCGTCATATTCGGCAAAAGCTTGTAATCCTGAAAAACCGCGCCGATGCTCCGCCGCAATGAATTCAATTTGCCGGGTTTCAGCTTGTATATATTTTGGTCTTTGAACAAAATGCTTCCCCGGCTGGGGGCCTCCTCGGCCAGAACCAATTTAAAAAGCGTGGTTTTGCCCGCGCCCGATCTGCCGACAACCGAAACAAACTCGCCCTCCTCAACGCCAAAAGATATGCCTTCCAAAGCGGTGATGTTGTCGTTGCCTGCGCGCCGCAAGCGATAAATTTTGGTTACATCGTTAAATCGTATCATCTAAAATTATTTCAAATTATAAATCCTAATTTCTAAATTCTAAACAAATTCAAATTTCAAAAATCAAAGGTTAAAACAAACGGTATCAGTTTTGATATTTGGATTTTGAATTTATTTAGGATTTAGGGTTTAGAATTTAGTGCTTGAATCTAAGGTAGTTTGATTTCCGCTTCGATGAATTTGTCCAGATCGCCGTTCAGAACTTCGTCCACTTGCGAAGTTTGCACCTCGGTGCGCGTGTCTTTTACCAGTTTGTAGGGATCCAAAACATAATTGCGGATCTGATTGCCCCAGCTGGCCGAAACTTTTTCTCCTTTTATCGCCGATAATTCCTGTTCGCGCGATTCCCGCAACAGATGAAAAAGCTTTATCTTCAATAATTGCATGGCGTGATCTTTGTTCTGCCCCTGAAGGCGTTCTGTTTGGCAAGTGGCAAAAACTCCCGTGGGAACGTGTGTTATGCGCACCGCGGATTCCCGCTTGTTCACATATTGCCCTCCCGGACCCGAAGCGCGATAAAAATCAATTTTTAAATCCTCGGGTTTTAATTCCAGCTCTTTTAAATCGCTTTGAGGAAACTCGGGAAAAACTTGGACCAGCGCGAATGATGTTTGGCGCAAGTGCTTGGTGTTAAACGGCGACTTGCGCACCAGGCGATGCACGCCGGCTTCTTTTTTGAAATAGCCATAGGCTCTCAATCCTTTAATATACACCGAAACTTCCTTATAGCCAATTCTGTTTTCACAAATCCCCTCGCCGAACGATTCGTGCAAAATCGCGGTTTTAAAGCCTTTGCTTTCGCAATAGCGGGAATACATCCGCAAGAGCATCGCCCCCCAATCCTGCGCGTCTTGGCCGCCCGCGCCCGAATGAATGGTTAAAATCGCGTTGGCGCGATCATATTTTCCCGAAAGAAACACGAGCACTTCCTTTTCTCCAATCTTTTTGGCAACCGCATCAATTTCCCCGTCGTCGCCATTCGCCTCGCCGATTAATTCCAATTCCACTTGCAAATCTTCCAGATCGCCGACTATTTTTTTTAAATCCGCCAACTCTTCGGAAACCGCGGCGGCCTGTTCGGGAATTCCCCAAAAATCCGGCCGCGCCGCAAATTTCTCTAACTCCTTTATCTTTTCCTTCTTTTTGGCAACGTCAAAGGCGGTCCATCAAAAGATGGATCTTATCCTGCAATTCCCCAATTTTTTCGCAATTTTGCGCCATAATATTTATCAATCCAACAATCCCAATTTATCACACAATCGCCCAAAAGAAAAGTTTTTGAAAACTGAAAACTGGTAATTGAAAATTGCAAAAACAACCCCAAAGGGTTGTTTTTGTGAATTCATGAGCCAAGGAGAGGCTTCGAACCCCCGATTTGCCCTCCGAAGCTTTAGCGAAGGAGGGCCTGCGATTTTATTGCCTTCATTTTGTTGATACTTGGAGCCAAGGAGAGGCTTCGAACCCCCGACCTGCGGTTTACGATACCGCTGCTCTGCCAACTGAGCTACCTTGGCAAAATTTTGTAATCAAAATTTTTCCCAATTACAAATTACTCACACAAATTACGCAAACGCAACCAGACTTTAACACAAAATATAAAAAAAGAAAGAGATACTCGTCAATGCTTGTTACACAGCACGAGGAGTAAACTCTTCTGGAAATACCCCTTTTGAATTATCGCCACATGAGAATAGAGGCCTCTCCGACTTGGGAAGCCAAATTAAATTTTCCTCATTATAAATTCTTCCACCACGTTTTACGCAACTCATCGCAGCATAAGGAAAATTAACTTCGCCTCCACAAAAAGGACAAGTGCTCACTGTCCGGGGTATTTTCGGTTCCAATTCTTCTTGCAACATTTTTTTCACCCCCTTTTTCCTTTTTATTTTAAAAAATCTATAAAAACAATTTCTTTTTATATTTATTTTTTCCTTTTGTCAAAGCGAGGCTGTTGATAACAAAAAACAGGGCTGGAAAATGGCGCGCCAAGAGGAAAGAGTTTTTTGAGAAACAACGCGCCATTTTTCAATCCTGTTTTTTTGTTTGATTTTTGCAATCAAACGGCGGTTTGGGAAGTCCTTCGATAAATTATTAATAAGGACTTGGCCCAAATCGCCGTTCGAATAATTTGCAAGCTTGGGAAAATGATGAAGACGATGGGCAGGCATCCGGCGCGATATTGGTGTATAAACTCACCGGGCCTAGCCCGACGGACCGCCGATTGGCACCATTCCGGGGATAACCCCCAAGATCAGTGACCGAGCAATCCGCAACTCTTTCCTCTCCATCATCCTCCCAAGCTTGAATGTACCTTTACCCTCACACCATCATCATAGCATACTTTGCCCAATTTGTCAAGGGGCGGTTTTGTTTTCGCATTTGTAGGGGCGGGTCTTGTACCCGCCCGCCTTGTACCCGCCCGCCTTGTACCCGCCCGCCTTGTACCCG
>CAZRVG010000024.1:0-5252 GCA_964603475.1 uncultured Candidatus Saccharibacteria bacterium | reverse complement strand
AAACAATATACTAGAAAAAGCAAAAAAACGGTTCAGTTTTTTCAGGACTTGACACATGTTGATCTTCTCACGGACGCAGAGATTATTCAGCTTGTGCTGGATTTTCTGAATTCGGATATTATGAAGGTTGACACATTAAACTCCCTCGAGGGTTAAACTCTCAGGGCTCTTTTTTTATTGGGGGGGGCGGGTGGAAATTGCATAGGCGACATCTATGAGTGTTGAAGTGAGTGTTGAAGTAAAACTTCAACAGCTTTAATTCTGTGTTGAAGTTTGACTTCAATACGGATGATAATGTTCTTTTATTTTGGGCGGTTTTTTGATATGTTTAATATGTAAAGAACCGCGTAAGGAATATTATAGATATGAAAGCAAAAGAAATTGAAGAAAAAATTCAAAAAATTGCCGACAGAATTGTTGCCGAATACAAGCCGGAAAAAATCATTCTTTTCGGTTCATACGCGTGGGGCAAGCCGCACCAAGACAGCGACTTGGATTTTTTGATCATCAAAAAAACCGATGATCCGATGTTAAAGCGCATGGTGGATGTTGACCGGCTTTTTTTGCGCCGCGATTTTGCGATGGATTTTTTGGTCTACACTCCCGAACAAGTCAAAAAAAGAAAAGAATTGGGAGATCAATTTGTGGCAGATATTTTGAATAAAGGAAAACTTTTATATGCAAAATAAGCTACCCGCGGACAAAATTTGGCAGGAATGGATAAAAAAGGCGTAAAATGATGAATTAAGCGCGCAATCGATTTTGAAGCACCGCGACGGCGCGCCCAGCGTTGTTGGTATGTTGTCACAACAAATGGCGGAAAAATATCTCAAGGGATTGTTAGTTTTTTATGCCCAGGATTATCCAAAAATCCATGATTTGATCAGAATCGCCAATTTACTTAAACCGTTAACGCCGGAAATTTCGAAACCGATTGACGATCCGAAATTAAGCGAGTTAAGCAAGCTTTATGTTGTCGATCGTTATCCCGCCGATATTCCCGAATTGACCTGGAACGAGGTCGAAAGTGCGTTTGAAGCCGCGCAAAAAATTAAAAATTTTGTTTTTGACATAATTAGCGCCGGGAACACAAATTCGGATAAATAATTATTTTTAAGGAACTCATGAATAATATTGAAAAGGATTTGCAAAAATATAAGGATTTGATGGAGGGTTTGGCGTGCGAGATGCCCCAGATTGTTTTGGCGTATATTTTCGGCTCCACAGCCGCCGGCACGCGCGGACCGATGAGCGATTATGATTTCGCGGTTTATTTGGACGAACCGGACAAGAAAAAGAGATATGACATTAAATTCCGATTGATGGGCAAATTGTCAAGCGCGCTAAAAACCAACAAAGTTGACGTGGTAGTGATAAACGACACGGATAATGTATATTTGAAACACGCGATCATCAGCGAAGGCAAGCTTCTCTTTGAAAAAGAGCCCTATAAAGTTATTGTGGAGCCGAGAATTTTGAACGAATATTTTGACTTCCGAATTCTTATTAATAAATATCAAAAAATAAAATGACCACCATTAATATTATTGAATCAAAGTTGCGCGAAATTAACGACTATTATTTGTTGTTGCTTGAATTCAGAAAATATTCGCGCCAAAAATTGGAAGATGATTTTATTCTAAAGGCATCATTGGAGAGATATTTATATTTGCTCTGCCAAGCGACAATTGAACTTGGGGAATCATTGATCGCCTTTAAAGGGTTTTATCGGCCGGCATCATATTCCGATATTTTTGAAGTATTAAAATCAAAAAAAATTATTGACCTTGAAATGATGCAAAAATTAATTCAAATGACAGGGTTTCGCAACGCAATTGCCCATGATTATAAAAAGTTTGATTTTGGCATTGCCTATGAGGTTTTAATGTCGGGCATTGACGACATCAAAGAATTTGAAGGCATTATTAAAAAATACCTGAATTTATAGTTTTGCCGCATCCATTATGATGAGGGTAACTCTCGGGGGCTATTTTTTTTTATTGAGGCGGGTTGGCGGAAAATTGCATAGGTGACACCTATGTAATTTTTTACAAAAGCGCGGGGGAGCCGCGCTTTTGTGATTTCTGTTAAAGGTTAAAGATTAACGATTATTTACACGCCCAGCTGTTCTTCGCTGGCGGCGTATTGGCCTTGATCTTGGTATTCGTAGCCCTCGGTGTAGTTTTTAAAGCACACGGTGCGGTCATCAAAAAACAGGTTTTGCTTTCCCACCGGACCGTTGCGGTGTTTGGCGATGATCAAATCGGCCACGCCTTTTTTTTCGCTGTTTTCGCGGTAGCGGTCTTCGCGGTAGATAAACATCACCACGTCGGCGTCTTGTTCAATGGCGCCGGATTCGCGCAAATCGGATAATTTGGGAATGGGCGGCACGCGCTGTTCCACCGCGCGGGAAAGCTGGGACAAAACAAGCACTGGGATATTGAGCTCGCGCGCCAAACCTTTGAGGGCGCGCGAATTTTCCGACACCTGCTGCACGGGGCTGGCCATTTTGTTGAGCGGCTCCATCAACTGCAAATAATCAATCACCAGCAATCCCAATCCATTCTCCGCCTGCAAGCGGCGCGAAAGCGCTTTCATCTGCAAAACAGAAGGCGATCCGACATCGTCAATATATAAAGGCATTTCGGCCAAAATTCCCAACGCCCGCTGAATGTTTTCAAAATCTTCGGTTTGTAATCGGCCGGTGCGGATTTTCCACAAATCAACGCCCGAATAGGCGGAAATCAAACGATCCACCATTTGGTCTTTTGACATTTCCAAAGAAAACACGCCCACCGGAATTTTTTGCTCGGCGGCGATATTGGCGGCAATGTTTAACGCCAGCGTGGATTTACCCAATGACGGCCGCGCCGCCAAAATTACCAAATCGGATTTTTGCAGTCCCGAAAGCGTTTTGTCCAAATCGGCAAAACCGGTGGGCAAGCCGCGAGTCCCCGTGCCTTGGGACAGGCGCTCAATGCGATCAAACGCGTCGCTCAAAGTTTCTTTGATCACGGTAAAATTTTGGGAAACTCCCTTTTGCGCGATGGCAAAAATTTTCTTTTCGGCATCATCCAACACCTGCTCCAAATCATCGTTTTCATTATAACCAAGCGTTTCAATATCGTGCGACGCGGAAATTAAATCGCGCAAAACCCGCTTTTGCCGCACAATGCGCGCGTATGACACAATATGGCCGAAGCTGGGCACCAAATTGATCAGACGAGTGAGATAATCGTTGCCGCCGATATTCTCCAATTCCTTTTTTTCTTTCAAGCGGTTGGAAACCGACAAAAAATCAATCGGCTCGCCCTTCTCGAAAAGCTCGCGGCACGCCGCGAATATCGTTTGATGGCCGTGCTTGTAAAAATCCTCCGGCGACAAAACATCGGCCACTTTGGTCACGGCATTGCGGTCAAGCATTAAACAGCTCAATATCGACTGCTCAATCTCCAAATTTTGCGGCGGAATTTTCCCCGGAATATTTTTATCAGCCATCATAAGGTTTAAAAATCAAAATCAGTATCCTCATCCTACCAAACCCAAAAACGAAATACAACCATTGACAAGAAATACAACCATTGACAAACTGATAATAAACATTGAATATTGAACCTTGTTAATAACTGTTGTTGACTTTTAGGCCGCGCGGGAGTATATAATTATTTGTGCCGAAATTTTCGGCAAAATAAAAAAGGAGCATTGATGGAATGATAGTTCACAAACTCCATAAAATATGGATGTACTCACCCGGATGGTATATTTTGCCAACTCTGCTCGCAATAGCAATTATTATTGCTATCCGCAATTAAAATAAGCTGTTATTTTTTCCTTTTTTGAACAGCTCTTTCTTCCAAATTTTTTCAGTCAATGATTGGAAAAATTCGGCAGGAAAAAGATGGTCAAAAACAGCCCTTGACATTGCCGGTAAAAAAAGATAGAGTGGCAGTGTAAGCTGGTATACAATTATGAAAGGGAGAGGAATGATTAAAAGCGAGAAAAAAGTCATAAGGTTATGACCGTTATGATTTTTTGTTTGTTTTTAACAAATTCAATGATCGCCGGGTAGAACGTTGACAACTGAATAACAAAATATTTTCCATCAAAATATTTTGTGAGCCAAAAATACGTAATACGTATACAAAGAATTTTTTGAAGTTGTCTTGGACTCTTTTATTGAGGATTTGATCCTGGTCCAGGATGAACGCTGGCAATGTGGATAAGGCATGCAAGTCGAACGAGTCTTGTGCTCTGCACAAGGAAATTCTAATTTCTAACTTCTAAATCCTAAATGATTTCAAAATCCAAAAATTAAAACTCAAAACAAAACCCGTTTTGATATTATGATTTTAAATTTTGAATTTGTTTAGAATTTAGGGTTTGTTATTTAGGATTTCCCCGTGCAGAGCGCGAGTGCTAGTGGCGAACGGGTTAGTAACACGTAGGTATCTACCATCGACACGGGTATAGACCGTCGAAAGGCGGAGTAATTCCCGATGGCCCCCCTCTTAATTTTGCGAATATGAAAATTTCTGAACCTTAGGGTTCAGTCGCAAAATTAGGAGGGGGTAAAGGCGCAAGCCGGTTGATGATGAGCCTGCGGACTATCAGCTTGTTGGCGGGGTAAAAGCCCACCAAGGCGATGACGGTTAGGGGGAGTGAGAGCTTGTTCCCCAACACTGGGACTGCGACACGGCCCAGACACCTACGGGTGGCAGCAGCCGAGAATATTGGACAATGGGCGAAAGCCTGATCCAGCGACATTGCGTGGAGGATGAAGACGTTCGCGCCGTAAACTCCTTTTATAGGGAAAGAAGTAATTGACGGTACCCTATGAATAAGCGGGGGCTAATTCTGTGCCAGCAGCAGCGGTAATACAGAACCCGCAAGCGTTATCCGGATTTATTGGGCGTAAAGTGTTCGTAGGCGGTTCGGAAAGTCTGATATCAAATATCCGGGCTCAACCCGGGGCGAGTATTGGAAACTTCCGAACTTGAAGGTGCTAGGGGCTATCGGAACGCACGGTGTAGGGGTGAAATCCGTTGATATCGTGCGGAACACCAAAAGCGAAGGCAGATAGCTGGGGCATTCTTGACGCTGAGGAACGAAAGCGTGGGTAGCGAAAAGGATTAGATACCCTTGTAGTCCACGCCCTAAACGATGGACACTAGCTGCTTGAAGTGTCGACCCTTCAAACGGCGAAGCTAACGCGTTAAGTGTCCCGCCTGGGAAGTACGGCCGCAAGGCTAAAA
>CAZRVG010000023.1:0-5999 GCA_964603475.1 uncultured Candidatus Saccharibacteria bacterium | reverse complement strand
CGGCAACGTGGGTATCGGCACCGCTTCGCCGGCCGCGAAACTGGATGTCGCCGGCCAAATTAAAATTTCCGGCGGTTCCCCCGGCGCGGGAAAAGTTTTAACTTCAGATTCCAACGGCTTAGCAACATGGAAAACCCCGGCTACAGGATTTACTTTCAGCGCTTCATCTTGTCCAACCGGGCAATGGGTAATCGGTATGGATGCCGACGGCAAGGTTGTTTGTAGCGGTTCGGGTAACACTCCGCCATGGTCAACCGTTTCCTGCGCCGCCACCAGTGACGAATTGTTAACCGCATCTGCACGCAAAAGGGTTTTTGTGACCAGCAGCACTTATCCAATTAATCAAACCGACAGTGCCACCAAAGTTGACGCGATTTGCACGAATGAAGCAAGAAGTGCGGGGCTTTCCGGAAATTATAAAGCATTGATATATATAAATAATAATAATTCCAGAATAAATCTTCAGGCGGTTTTACCCATCAATAAACGTTTTATGCATTGTGGAATCGTCAGCGGTAAAGCCGAATGGTGGGAACTTGCCAACAATCCTTCAGCAATGTTGGGTAGGTCTTTGCCTTATCCCATTAAATACACCGCTACTGGTACTGTGGCCGGTGGAAGCGGCACTTCGGTCTTTACCAACTTCCAACCTATCGGTGGAGGTAGCTATGTTGGCTATTCGCCTATCTCCAGCGGTTTGAGAAAAATTGTCGGCGACAGCACAAGAAAAGATGTCAGATGGGCATATATTTTACTAAGTTGCAGTACAACAGCCTGCAAGAACGCTCCGAGATCCCTTTATTGTATCCAGCAATAGCATAAATAAATCCACAACAACATATGTCTCCAAAAAATTTAACGGCGCTCAACGCGGTTTGGCTGACCGCGATAATCGTTATTATCATCGCTTTAACCAATCTTAACGGCAAAATCAATCAACTCGCATTGGATATCAAAGCCGTTAATGAAAAAAAATCGACAGAAATCAATCCCAATAACGGTAATTTCGCCAGTGAGCAAACCTTTGAACCCGCAACCGTTTCCTCACCCAAAGACAGTGCGGAAACGGAGTTGAAAATCACGGATTCGGGTTTTTCACCCGCGAAGCTTGAAATAGACGCCAATAAAATCAACGTAATTTCCATTACCAATTCCGGAAAGAATTCCTGTTCGTTCGAAGTCAAAGATTTGGATATTGTGATTGACTTGATCGCTCCCGGAGAAATAATGGATTTGGTTATCGGCCAGGAATTTTCCGAATCAAAAAATTATGATTTTTTCTGTTCCTGCGGCGCCGAAGACGGCGATCCGCAAATTTTCACCGGCGTTTTGGCGGTGACAAAGTAAAAATTCAATAATTTCAAACCAAAAAAGAAGATATATAATATCTTCTTTTTTTTCGCTTTAATGCTTATATGATTAAATGTTTCTGATTTTTATTTTGATGTTTTCTTTTTCAATCAAATGGCGGTCGTCTTTTTTCAGGAGTTTTTGCGCGCCACGGGACAACAGGCAATGTTTGGCGTTGACTAAAGCCAATTTCATCGAATATTCGATATCATTGCCCGAAATTAACATTCCCGACATAAATCCCGAGGCAAACGCGTCGCCCGCGCCGGTGATTTCCACGACCTTGAATTTTTTCAATTTCGCTTCATAAATTTTGCCGTCCGCGATTATTATCGCGCCATCCTTGCCTTTGGTGATAACATTGATGCCCGGATGCATTGCCGCGGTTTTTTTGATGATATTTTTTTCATCGCTAAAATCAACGCCGGTCATTATCGCCGCTTCTTCTTTGTTTAAAATCAAAACATCAATCCGCGCCAGCAGGCTTTTTACGCATGCGCGCCCCATCGCCAGTTGCGAATTTCCCAAATTGGCCGCCACCATCGCGCCTTGTTTTTTGGCATGCGCGGTGATCCGTTCGGTCAAGCGGCACAATTTGCCCGCCAGCGGCGCCAAATAGAACATTTTGGCGTTCAGTTTGCCCCATTCCATATTTTTTTCGGACAGTATTTCCGACGCGCCGCGATAGACCAAAATCACCCGATCCATCCCGTGCGCGTTTAACACCACCGAGCTGTTAGTGGATCGCTTGCCGGTTTTTGCCACCATCGCGGCATCAACGCCCAAATCCTTTAAGTGGGCAACCGCTTCTCGTCCCAAAATATCGTCGCCAACCATACCGCAACAGGCAGTGTTAAGCTCTTGCGCCGCGAACGTCCGCGCGGTGTTCACCGCGCCGCCGCCAAACGCGACTCTGGTTTCGGGAATATCAATTTTTGATCCCAAATCAAACACTAGATCCTTTGCCGGAGTGAAATGCGCGCTTTTCTTGACAAATTTTGGCGGCAAATCCATAAACACATCCAGCGCCACGCTCCCAAATGTAATTACATCGAACATAATTTAAAACAATTTTTAATTTTTAATTTAAAATTTTCAAACAATTTTTAATATTTCAATTTTAAAAAACAAAATCCCGCAAAAACCATAAACTGCCAAAGCGGCAAATTATAAATTTTTATAAGTGTTTTTGTTTTTTGGCCGGAACGCCACAAAAATTACTTCCTTGTTTTTATTATCAATATAATAAAATATTCTGAAACGATTGGCGCAAACATGTTTTCGCAGTAATCCGTCTTGGCCTTTTAATTTTGCCGCCTTATGATATGGTTTTTCCAAAATAATCGGGATGGCTTTTTCTATGCCATCCGCAATATTTTTATCAAATTCAAAATCACGCAAATCGTTTTTAAATTCAACCGAATAAACCGATCTATAGACCGCCATTATTTTTTGCTACTTAAAACTTTCATAATTTCCTCATGCGAAACAAATCGTCCGTTTTTGATATCGTCTTTACCTCTTTCTATTGCGGCAATATCCTCGGAATTTAATTCATCGTCGTCAACCAAATCGCGCCAGCGACGCAATATGAACTGAAAAAACTCGTTTTTTGACTCAAAAACGCCGTTTTTAATTTCTCTTTCAATTTTTTCATTCAACTTTTTGGGCAATGAAATTGTGACATTTTTATCCATATTTTTGTTTTTATTGTTATCCGCTTACATTAGCAAATATGGCAACGAACAACGTTTTTGTCAAATCAATTTTTAATTTGAAATTTTCAAACAATTTTTAATATTTCAATTTTTAAACTTGACAAAATAATAATTTGTTATAAATAAAACACAGGTGGTTTACAATGCCTCACGATTGCGGTTGTAATTGGAATGACGAAGAGAGCTGCCAACATGATAAGCGTTCAGGAGCATTTTCTCTTTTGTTTGGTATAATTGGCGGCATTATAATTTTCGTGATGATAACTAATACGATCGGACCTTTCGCGATTTTGTTAGCCGTTACCCTTGGTACTGTGGTTGGATATTTTGGATATTATAATGGTAGCTGGAAAATTCCGTTGATCGCAACAATCATAACAGTCGCGATATGCGCCGTGATATGCGCAATACTATAATCCCTATTTTTTATTTTGGGGTTTTATTTTTGGGGTTTAGCAAGTTTGATGATGGTTTTCATTACGCTGTCGGGGTTTAGCGACATTGTTTCAATGCCTTCACCCATAATAAACTTTGCAAATTCGGGATAGTCGCTGGGGGCTTGGCCGCAAATACCGATATATTTTTCGCGCGCTTTGCAGGCTTTGATCGCTCGCGCGACAAGAATTTTTACCGCCTCGTTATTTTCATTGGCAATATGCGTCAACTGTCCCGCGTCGCGGTCCAATCCAAGCGTCAATTGGGTCAAGTCGTTGGAGCCAATACTCATTCCGTCAAAAATATCCAAAAATTGATCGGCTAAAACCACATTGGCGGGAATCTCGCACATCACCATAATCTTTAAACCGTTTTTACCGCTTTGCAATCCGTTTTCTCTCATTATGTCAATCACTTTTTTGCCTTCTTCAACCGTGCGGCAAAACGGCACCATCACCCAAACATTATCCAGTCCCATATCTTGGCGCACTTTTTTAATCGCGGCGCATTCCATGGCAAACGCTTCTTTATAGCGCGCGTCATAATATCTTGACGCGCCGCGCCAGCCGATCATGGGGTTTGATTCAACCGGTTCATATTCGGCACCGCCGATCAGCGCGCTATATTCGTTGCTTTTAAAATCCGAAAAGCGCACAATGATATGTTTGGGGTAAAACGCGGCCGCGATCGTGGCAATGCCTTCGCTTAATTTATCCACAAAAAATTGTTTTTTGTCTTTGTATCCGGCGGTGATTTTCTCAATTTTCTTTTTTAACTTTTTGTCTTTCAACTTGGCAAAATCGCAAAGCGCCAAGGGATGGACTTTTACCTTGTCGGCAAAAACAAATTCCAGCCGCGCCAATCCCACGCCGTCATTGGGCAAAAACGAGGCGCCAAAGGCGATTTCGGGCGTGCCCACGTTGAGCATAATTTTGACCGGCAATTTGGGAATATCGGCCAGATTATATTCTTTCTTTTCATAAGGAACCTCGCCCGCATACACCCGCCCTTCGAGTCCTTGCGTGCAATCCGCGGTTACCATTTGGCCGTTTTTCAATGATTTAATGGCGTTTTTGGCGCCCACGATGCAGGGCGTGCCCAATTCGCGAGATACAATCGCCGCGTGGCAAGTTTTGGTGCCTTCTTCGGTGACAATCGCCGCCGCGATGCGCATTATCGGCACCCAATCCGGATCGGTCATGGTGGTTACCAAAACTTCTCCGGGCTTGAATTGGGCGATTTGCTTGACGTTGGGAATGACGCGAATCTTGCCTTGACCGATTTTATGCCCCACCGCGATCCCGCTAACCAGCGGATCGGCATCGGTTTTGATTTTATATTCTTCATAAGTATTTCTTTTTTTGCTCGCGTATATGGTTTCCGGCCGCGCTTGCACAATAAACAATTCGCCGGTTTTGCCGTCTTTGGCCCATTCAATGTCTTGGGGGCCGTTGTAGTGTTCTTCAATAATCACCGCCCACTTGGCCAATTGTTCAATGTCATTATCGTTTAGGGAAAACTTTTGCTGATCTTTTTGGGAAACCGCCAACTCCTTTAATCCCGATTTTTTGGCAAAAATATACTTGCGGTCTTTTTTGCCCAATGTTTTGGAAATAATGGCGGATTTGCCGGCTTTAAGCGAAGGCTTGAAAACATAAAATTGATCGGCGATCACATGGCCTTTGACAATCATCTCGCCCGCGCCGTAGATGGAATTGACCAGCACCACGTCGCGAAATCCGGTTTCGGTGTCCAGCGTAAACATTATTCCCGCCGATGCCAAATCCGAGCGCACCATTTTCATCACGCACACCGACAGCGCGACTTTTAACGTGTCAAAGCCCTTTTCGGCGCGATAGACGATCGCGCGATCCAAAAACAGCGAGGAGATGCATTTTTTCACCGCGTCCAGCAGTTCCGCGGGCGTGTCAATATTCAAATAAGTTTCGTGCGCCCCGGCAAACGACGCCCCCTCCAAATCCTCGGCCGTGGCCGACGAGCGCACCGCAACAACCAGCTTTCTTGTTTTATAATATGCCGCCAATTCCTTATAGGCCTGCAAAATATCTTTTTTCATATCCGGCGGAAATTCCCCTTTCAAAACCAAATTGCGCGCTTTGGCGCTCGCTTCTTTTAACCGCTTCAAATTTTTCACATCCAGGCCGTCAAAAAGCGGCTTTAATTTTTTATCAATGCCATTGTGCCGCAAATAATACCAAAACGCGTCCGCCGTGGTGGCAAACCCGTTGGGAACATTCACCCCTTTTTCAGTCAATTGCGAAAACATCTCCCCCAAAGATCCGTTTTTCCCGCCCACTTGCGGAATATCTTTTTTGGTTACCTCCCTAAACCACAATATATTTTTTGTTTTATTTTCCATAATTTTGTTTAAATCGTTATTTCCTAAAACTAATTTGAGAGCGTTGAACAATTATTTTCGTAACGAAATTTTCAGCTTTCGAGCGAGAAAAATGAGGATGGAGTTGGCATACTTGG
>CAZRVG010000022.1:0-6421 GCA_964603475.1 uncultured Candidatus Saccharibacteria bacterium | reverse complement strand
CAATTCAACAAAAACTCAGAAGAGAATAATTGTCTAAAAAATGGGTACTTGACACGTGGTTTATTATCGCGTTTTTGCAAAACTCCTTATAAATTTCCACGTTGGGAAAAACATTATTCAAATAATCGCGCTTGATTATGTTCAGATCGCGCAAGCCAAAAGATTCTCCCAAACTGCAAAATGGATAATCCAGCGCGAATTGAAACGCTTCGTCAAAGTTTTTTACCGCCGCCTCAACACCTCCGGGAAATAATCCAAAAACATTGATTACTTGAATATAAACATCCAAATATCGCAGGTAATTTTCGTCCGTCACTTTTTTGCCTTTATATCCTCCTTGGAAAATCGTGCCCACCCTTTTATCTTTAAAATTTCGATAAACCGCATAACCAGCACCCAATTTTTTCATGAGCTTGCTGATTCCTCCTTTGTTAATTTCTCTTAGCAGCAAATGAAAATGGTTCGGAGATAAATGAAAAGAAACAATCTCCGTAAGCGGGCGGGGATCTCCCCATTCTTCTTGCCATTCAAAAGTATTGCGTCCGCCGGGAAAATTTTGCGGTCCCAAATCAGCTAAAATCATTTTTTTCATTTCAATCAAATCGCCCAAACATGGAGCCAATTCCTTTATGTCGCGCTCATCATTGAAAAAACGCAAGCCGCGCGTAAAATACCAATAATCGGTTTTACTCAAAAATATCGGCTGTTTGTTGTTGCCTTGATTGTAAGCATGGATAAAATCTCCCACACCAAAAGGTTCAACTCTCACACTCATATCTTTTGAATATTCTAAAAAGGGTCCGACCCTTTTCAAAAGGGTCGGACCCTTTTGAAAATATTTTGGAAATTATTGATCGTTGTCGGGTGCTTCGGATTCCGCCGGAGCGGCGCTTTCTGCCGCCGGAGGCTGGCCATTGCCGGATTCTTCGGCTGCTTGCTCGGCAGGCTCTTCGGCCGGCTCATCTTCGGCAGGCTCTTCGGCAGGCTCTTCGGCCGGCTCATCTTCGGCAGGCTCTTCGGCCGGCTCTTCGGCTACTTCCTCGGGCAGTTCTTCATTTTGATCCTCCGCTGGTTCTTCTTCGGCAGGCGATTCTTCGGCGGGCGGTTCATTATTGCCAGCGTTATTTTCGGATTCGGCGGATTCGTTTGCACCAGAAGAGGTTGGGGCATTGGTAGTGGTACCGCCTCCTCCTCCGCCTCCGGAAGTTTGCGGATCTTGATTTTTAACCATATCCTTGGTTGTGGTGGCATTGGCCGGCGGCTGATCGCCGGATTCATTTATCAATGATGCGTTATTATTGTTGTTATTATTATTTTCCTCGCCGGCAGGTTCTTCCGATTCGCCAGCAGGTTCTTCGGGCGGTTCGGGAGGCGCAACGGTTAATTCCACCGGTGCCGGTTTGACCACCGGATCATAGCCGGGCAAAACAGCGTTTTTGACATCCAAAACCATCCCAATCAAGCCGGTGTATTTGACGGTTTTAACAATTTCGGTTTGGCCTTTTTCTATTTCGGCAAGCTGGACGCGCTTCAAGTAATCCAATTCGTTTTGCGCCACCTGGGCAAGCTGTTTTTGAACATAGAGCCCCAAATCGCCGCCTTCAAGCGATAATTTATCAATTTCCATTGATAAATATCGCGGCGCGGTTTGCCAAATATTATCTTGAATGCCGATGGTTTTAAAAGAGTAATCCACATAGTATCTTTTGTTGTCCTCGGAAACATTTTCAATCTTCATCGCAAAATCAAAGTTTTCCAGGTCGGCATTGATAATTTGAGAATTATCAATGCCCTTTTCGGCGGTAATTTTTTCGCCCAAAATCGCGCTTTTGGCTTCCGGATTAGCGGCAAAGATCGCCACGCCGCCAAACAGCGCCAAAACCAACCCGAGAACAAACCCGTTGTGGTATTTGATAAAATCCAGCGCCTTGTTTTTGATTGTTTGGCTTGACATATTATTATTATTAGCTAAAATTAAAATATCACGATAAGGGGACTACCAAAGGGCTCGTCCCGCGGGAATGCCTCTTTTGCAAATTCAGCCGCTTTCTTTAGGGCGGCTTTTGAATTCCAATTTCTCCTTGAATAATTGGATATTAACTATATCGCCGCCAAATTTTCTAAGCAAGGATGAGTGTCTTTGGTTGGGCACGATAATTTTTCTTAATTTGTCATTTTCTTCAAGATATTCAATCAAGCAATGAAAATCGCCATCACCGGAAACAATCACCGTCTTGTCGCAATTGTCCCGCTCAATCATCGCGTGCAAAACCAATTCCGCGTCAACATTCCCTTTTATTTTCACTGCCCCGTTTTCTCTGATTTCCAATGTTGGTTTAAAAACACAAATATAACCGGATTTTTGCAAAAAAGTGTAAAGCAGCTGATTATTATTGACATACCCGATGCAAAGAAAAGCTTTTTTGACATTATATTTATCCCTGAGAAAAATCCTGAACCGCGCAAAATCCAAAACCCATCCTTGGCTCCGCACGCCAAGATTCAGATTCTGGCTGTCAATAAACGCATAGTTGTTTTTCGCTTTCTTCATATCTCAATTATAGCAAAAAATCGGTTTTGCCGAAATAGCTTGCAATTCGGCATTGATTTGATTTATAATTCTTTGTTCGCGCCGGCGGGGTAAAAATCTTGTTTCGAGATTTTGCAAAGTTTGCCAACAGCGCCCTTGGCTTGCAAAGGCGGCAAAAGAATCAAACGATTTTCCCGCGGCAACCTCGTCGCCATTTTTTCTTTTCATCTTTTTGACAAATCTTTTTAATGTGCTTTGGCGCAAAACGGAATAATCGGGGAAAATCCGAAATCCCAAAAAATCAATCCCCGTTTCTATTGGAAACACATTGGCCTTTTTGGGGTGCAAACTCAAGTCCAGCTTGGCTTTCAAAAATCCAGCGATTACTTCTTTAATCCGCCATAGTTCTTGTTTGCCGCCGCCAAAAATCAGAAAGTCGTCCATATAGCGAAGATAATATCTTCGTTTCAAATTCCGCTTCACGAATTGGTCAAGCTCATTCAAATACACATTGGCGAACAGCTGGCTGGTTAAGTTGCCAATCGGAATCCCCTTGCCGGTTTCTTTGTTGTTGCTGTCCAAAATTTCTTTTATCAGCCACAATGTTTTTTCATCGACAATCTTTTTTCGCAAAATCGCAAATAAAATTTCGTGATTTATGCTGTCAAAATACTTGGAAATGTCGCATTGCAAGCAATAAATTTCAGGCTGCGGGTTTTTACTCTCTCTCTCTCTCTCTCTCTCTCTCTCTCTCGGCAAATGCCAATGACCGCAAAAATGTTTTGACGCGTTTTACCGCCTTGTGCGTCCCCTTTTCTTTCCGGCAAGCATAGCTGTCAAAAATAAACGCCGGCTCAAAAATCGGCTCAATGACATTGCAAAGCGCGTGATGAACCACCCGATCGGCAAATGGCGCGGCTCTGATGACGCGCTTCTTTGCGTCATTGACGATAAATTCGCGGTAGCTCCCGTGACGATAATGCCCGGTTTCCAAATTGCTTTTTAATTTCAGCAAATTTTCTTCCGCGTCAAACCCAAACTCCAAAATCTCTTTTTTATAGCGTTTGCATTTGCGCGCTTTCAAATATGCCGAATGCAAATTTGCGAATGAACAAACTCTATTAAACATAAAATTTCCAAAAGGGTCGGACCCTTTCCAAAAGGGTCGGACCCTTTTGATAAAGACCCACTGGCCCGAAGCGGAACAATTTCAAATTGAGCCGCTCCGGGGTAAGGGTCTTGATTTTTTCTTTTTTAAGAAAAACCAACGTTTCTGCCAAATGCCGAATTTCTCAATCAAGAAAGGAGCAACGCCTGGGGTTTATTGGCACGCTTTCCGTTTTGCAAGCAAAACGCAAATTCCGGCCATTTTTTAATGAATCACTGAAGCGGGCGCAGCGGAAACCAATGTTCGTGTTGGAATTGGCAGGCGAATTGTTCAAATTCAGAGCGAAGACGCCGGCGTTGGAAGTGTTATTCCAATTACCGCCGCGTTGGAAAGCCCGGGCCGCGCTTTAATCGGCATTGCCCCTCGCCTTGAACAAAAATGTTTGAGCAAGGCGGATAAATTCATCAAGATATGAACTTGTCCGCGCCGCCCAAAACAAGCAATATTCTTGTAAGGGTCTAACCCTCGCATTAGCGAGGGATAGACCCTTACCTAAATTTTGATTTTTGATTTTTACATTTTACATTTTCTTATACCACCCGCCCAGCAACTTGCCGATTTCGTTTAATTTGGTTGCCGCAAACTCGTATTGCTGAATACTCAATAAATTATAGTCTTTACCTAACCGAATAAAAATTTTAACCGTTTCGTAACTAACAAAACATTCGGCGATATGTTGGCGTTTCCCGGATTTAAGCATATTCGCGCGGATTATCCGGCGCAATAACCGCAGGGTTTCTTGCTCCAATTCCACGCCCAAGCTGTATTTATGCGCTTTTGCGAATCTTTGCACTGTCGGCTTGATCCAAAGCAAGAAGTCATAGGTTTTTTGAAATACGATCAGATCGGAAATCATAATTAAAAAGAATAAAATGCCGTTGAAGGGGTCGCACCCCCGCGATTACACGGGGGAACGACCCCAAAATGCAAAATTCAATAGAAATTAGAATTCAAGATTTTAGATTTTAAGAGATCAGATTTTAGATAAATGCATAAACCCCGTCAGCGGGCGCAGCGGAAACCAACGCACGTGAAGGAATAGGCAGGCGAATAGTACAAAAGCAGAGCGAAGACGCCGGCGACGGAAGTGTTATACCAATAACCGCCGCGTAGGAAAGCCCGGAAAGCTGTGGTTGCGGTTTCGTCGCGGCCGTAGGTGTACAACCGACCGATGCCATTGGCGGCGGTCCAGCCGTCGTCGGGCGGTCTTGAGTTTGCCGCCGCGCCGACAAGATGATAGGCAACATTCCACTCGCCCCAATTGCCAACATCCGCGCCGCCGTCATTGCTAATGCCGGGCTGATCAACTTGGGAAATGATGGCGTCGGTCCATTCCCAAACATTGCCGGCGATGTCCCAAATGACATTGCCGTTGGAAAGGATGTGAGTGCGCGCTTGGGATTTGTTGGCGGCACCGCTTGCATAGCCCGAATCGGACCACGCTTGGCCGGTGCCATAGAAGCCAAAGTCGGTGGCATCGCCGGCATAGCTTCCCGTGCCGCGCACTTGGCAGGTTGAGGTGTAGGCGTTGGCGGCGTCTTCCATCGTGGAAGTTAACGCGCACCCCGAGGTTACCGGATCCGCGGCCGCGGTGGTTGCCAGCGCGCCCGACGGACTGTCGTCGCTGTGCCCCGTTGCCAGCTGAAGGCCAGAGTCGGCGTCAAGGTCGTTGATAGTTGTGGCGGCGATGTTTTCGGCAATGGTCATCCATTCGGGTTCGGAAATCAAGTGATAGCCCGCGCCCAGCGCTTGGCATTGCGCCCGGGCGTTTTCTTGGGTAATGCTCACCCACGGCGTTTCGGCGGGCTGGCTGGTCGCCGCACTGTCCACATCCTTGGCTTCATACTTCATCACGCAAAAGCCGGGCAGAGTGCCGTATTTGGCGCTCCCCGGCACCCAGATATAACCGGTGGGGCAGATTTGCTCAAATTTGTCAGCAATTACTTTGTTTTCCACAATCAGATTGCCCGTGCCCGAAACCGAAAATCCGGTGGTGGGGCAGGAAACCGAGCCAAAATCACCCGCCGAACAAATTTGCATATTTTCATCAAGCAAAGTGAAATCGTCGCCTGCGGATCCGGTGAGCTTCAAATTCAGATTGCCAGTGGCATCAACATACATTTCCGCGTAATTGGAGCTGTCGGAGATAATTTTCATTTGCGCCGCCGCACTGGTGTTTTCCAAAACTTCAAGCCGCCGCGTGGGGCTGGTGGTCCCAATCCCAACATTGCCGGTGGAGATGGTGCCGTCCCTCCCATCCAATCCCGTGCCAAAGATGAGGTTGCCGATGTTTAATTGGTTGTTGGCGGTTGCCGAGGGCGCGTCAATGTCATAGCCGATAATCACATTGCCCGAACCGCTGGTGAGGTTTTCCCCCGCCTTGTATCCCAGCCCAAGATTATAGTTGCCCGTGGTGAGATTATAGAGCGCGTAGCTTCCCACCGCCGTTGTCCCGCTGTGAGAATTAACCGCCCCCGCGCCATACCCGCCCGCGCGGTAGCCAAAGTAGTTGTTCTCACTGCCGGTTTCATTATATCGTCCCGCATCCCTCCCCAGCGCGTTGTTTTGGTAGCCGGTGGTGTTGGAGAAGAGGGAATAATACCCCAGCGCGTTGTTGTAGTAGCCGGTGGTGTTGGAGTAGAGGGAATTTACCCCCAGCGCGTTGTTGTGGTAGCCGGTGGTGTTGGAGAAGAGGGAATAATACCCCAGCGCGTTGTTTTGGT
>CAZRVG010000021.1:0-7249 GCA_964603475.1 uncultured Candidatus Saccharibacteria bacterium | reverse complement strand
AAACTGCCGGGGACAACCCGGAGGAAGGCGAGGATGACGCCAAATCAGCATGGCCCTTGACAGCCAGGGCCGCACACGTGATACAATGGCCGTTACAAAGGGTAGCGAAGCCGTAAGGCGGAGCCAATCCCATCAAAAGCGGCCCCAGTTCGGATTGAGGTCTGCAACTCGACCTCATGAAGCCGGAATCGCTAGTAAACGTGAATCATCATGTCACGTTGAATATGTTCCTGAGCCTTGTACTCACCGCCCGTCACGCCAAGCGAGCTGGGAACAGCCGAAGCGCCCCGCAAGGGGAACTAAGCTGGATTCAGTGAGAGGGGCGAAGTCGTAACAAGGCACGGGTAGGGGAACCTGCTCGTGGATCAATTAATTTACATTTTTGAGTGTCGGCTTTAGTCGAGAGACGAGAATTCTTCTCTTGACTTCAAGATGTGCCAGCACATCTCAAAAAAGCTGGTTTCGAAAGTCCAAGACGACTTCAAGAAATTCTTCCAAAAACAAAAACAGCATTTTCGTGCTGTTTTTGTTTTTGGAAATTTCAAGTCTCAAGCAACAAATCCCAAATAAATTCCAAATTAAAAATTTAAAAATAGGACAAAAATCGAACATTTTTAGCCTAGGCTAATTTTGTTAGGAGTTTAATTTGGAATTGACGGGGTGGAGAATTTTGGTAGGATGGAGATACGGGGAAAATTAAAATCAAAACAATGGAAAAGGTTAATTTAAAAGCCGCGGTTTGGAAAGAGGGGAAACAATATGTTTCGCAATACCTCAATGTTGATGTGGCAAGTTTTGGCACGACCAAAAAAAAGCAATAGAAAACCTCAAAGAAGCATTGGAATTATATTTTGAAGACCAAGATATTTCCCAAGTCAACAAAGTTGAACGACCGGATGTTTTCTCGCTAACTTTAACCAATACCTAACCCCATAACCGCAAAGAAGGTTATTAAAACTTTGGAGAAAAATAGATTTGTTTTTGTTTTGCAAAACGGCAGCCACACTAAATACCGAAAACACGGACTGCCGCCGATTATTGTGATTGTTCCAATTCACGGAAAAAAAAATTCTATATGGGACATTTCGTTCAATTATCCGCCAATCTAAATTAAGCGAATATGAATTCAGAAACCAATAAAACAATCAAACATCCCAAGAAAGTGGAGAATTTTCTGGCGAAGCCCTCCGCCGCCAAGGCTATAGAGGGCAAGGCGGGAATTAAATATGATTGGAGATAATCTAAAAATTGACGGAACGAAAAACTTTGATAAAATGATAACATCAAACTCCAAGATAATTTTATGGCAAATAACATTCAAAATAATCGCGATAAAAATATTACCGTTTCCGACTATAAAGAATTAATGGATTTTTTAATCGGACAATTTGATAAGGTCCACGAAACCATGGCGACCAAAGCAGACTTGACAACCAAAGCCGACAAGGTTGATATTGATCGCGTTCTGGCGCGATTTGCCATGCTAAACAATAAAATAGACGATCGGAAGCTTGCACCGATTCAAGCAGGGGCAGTGATAATTGCGGATGCCCGGCAAGTTGCCCCGCTCCCGGTGATTGCACCGGAAACAATTGGTGCAAAACAAACACGAATTATATTTGGTACAAATTATCAAACAACGGGATTATGACCTTGCCGATAGATCCCGTTAACGATGGAACGTATTACTATAGATACGAGCCTTGCTGCAACCAAGATTGCGGAGGAGGAAGAACATGCACGGGAAAAGGATGCTGCGAATTTACCATAACGGCCAACAGATTAGATGGCGGGGGCAGTTATTCAAAATGGGGAAGAGGAGACTCTCTTTAAAATGAAAACTCATGGAAAACGACCAAAACCAGCCAGCCGATTTCAGCGATTTCCCAACCAAAAAGCCCGATAACAATATCGCGGGAAAAAAACAAGACTATTCATTTCCCTGCCCAAAAAAATTAAAGGGACAATTAATATTGCTTGCGGTTTTGGCTTTGACTTTAATAATAGTTTCCGTTTATTTTTCCGGCGAAAAACCCCTCAAAGAGGGGGAATATGAACCGCCTGTCAATTATCGATTTGCTCCCGGCGAAACATACCAGCCGGCATTTCCATAGATGCTAAAACAGCGCCAATCCACATCTTGCTATGATGGATCTTGGCGTATTTATTGTTCGCTGAAGTTTTAATCTGCGGTCATTTTTGTTGCTCCGATTAATTTGGTGGACCTTGGCGGATTTGAACCGCCGACCTCCTCATTGCAAATGAGGCGCTCTGCCGGCTGAGCTAAAGGCCCGCAATAATACATTAACAAAAATTGCCAAATTTACAAGCCAAATCTCTTGCAATTTTTATAAAATAAGGTAAAATCACTTTGTTTGCCGGGCGCGTAGTTAAGTGGTATAACGCTGTCCTGATAAGACAGAGGCCGAAGGTTCGATTCCTTCCGCGCCCACCAAAAAAAATAATTCTATCGTGTTGTGAAATTATTTCCGCAAAGCGAAAGACAGAGGCCGAAGGTTCGATTCCTTCCGCGCCCACAATTAAATGGCATAATCCTTCACTTTATTCAGGACAAGTTGTTATCCTGATAGAAGTTTTGTTAAATTTTTTCACTCAAGAATCGCTGGAAAATCTGCACCGGAAGCGCGCAAAAATTTCTTTTTACCAACAAACTACTGTTAAGCTAATCATGCCTTAATGGTCTTTTTTTTGTATAATAAGTTAAAATAGAAGCGCACCAAAAACAAGGGATAAATGAAAATCGGGGAATACGATAAAAATAAACAGGGGTTTACGTTAATTGAACTTTTAGTGGTGATCGCGATAATTGGAATATTATCGGGATCGGTTTTGGTTAGCATGCAAGGTGCGCGCACCAACGCGAGAATCGCAAAAGCCCGCACCGAAGTTGACGCGATATATAAAGCAATTATGCGAATGGAGGCGGAGACAGAAAAATATCCCTCGGCAGGAAATATAAGCACGACCGCCGCTTTCCAAACATTTTTGGCTAATTATATCCCCGGAATTGGCGACGACCCATGGGGACACCCTTATTTTTATGACGGCTGCCCCGAGCCATGCTCAAGTTGCGCCACATCTTGCGAGCCGGGAAAATGGTCTACATCAGTATGCTCCGGCGGCCCCAACGGATCAATCTCTTCTCACAACCACGCACCGGTTGGGGACGATATTTGCATCTACTTTGGCAACGGCGCCAAATCATGGTAAAAATATGCAAAACAATAATCCTGATCCAAAAATTGATTTTAGCGACTTTTATAATAAGCGGGATATTTCGGACAGCAATTACGAACAGAATGCTGAACCGCCAAAAAATATAAGCAAAAAGGAAATACTCATAGTCATTATTACAACGATAGGAATAATTGCGCTGATTATATTATGGCTATCGGCGGTAAGCCCAAAAACAAGCTCCGAAATTCAATTTCCCGAATATGTTCCACCCCAATCGGAAGGCGGCATTTAATTGATGTTCATTGACAAAAAATAAGGGCATATTATAATATAGGATATAAGATATAGAATCCGTTTAGTATGGCTTTGCGGCCGCGTTAGAGTCAAGCGCGGCGAAATTAAAACATTTAATAATAAAAATATGATTGCTGATTGGTCAAATATCACTTTACAGGCTCTGCAAAATATGTGGCAAGGGACATTGCTGTTTTTGCCCAAACTTGTCGTGGGCATCATCGTTTTTGGCATCGGCTGGATAATCGCTTCGGCGTTGGGCAAAATCATCGCCCGGATTTTAAAGCAGATCAAATTTGACGCGATTTTTCAAAAAAGCGGTTGGAAATCGGCGCTTGAATCCGCGGAAATAAAGGTTAATCCTTCGGAGTTTTTCGGTGCGATCGTCAAGTGGATTTTTGTGATTGTGTTTTTGCAGATATTCGTGGAAATTTTGGGGTTGAACGCGTTCGCGGTATTTTTGACCAGCGTGCTCGCGTGGCTTCCCAATGTGATCGTTGCCGCGGCCATATTCGTGGTGTCCATTATTGTGGCCGATATTTTGGAAAAAATCATCAAGGCCTCGGTGCGCAAATTGGAAATTAAATACAGCAATTTGCTGGGCGCGATCGTGCGCGCCGCGATCTATACTTTCGCGGTTTTGGCAATTCTGCTCCAATTGGGAGTGGCGCAGGCGATCATCAGCACCCTGATCACCGGATTTGTGGCAACATTCGCCTTGGCATTCGGTCTGGCATTCGGTCTGGGAGGCAAAGACGCCGCCGCCGAAGCGATCCGCGGTTTGCGCGACAAACTCTCGGACAAGTAGCATTTCATATAAACATTTAATCATACGCTTTGCTAATCATTTTTTAATCATGCAAATATATAAGCATGAATCAAAAAAACGCACATCGTGCGTTTTTTGATTTAATGATTCAATGTTTATATGATTCAATGATTATATGATTTACACTTTAAACATTTCTGTGGCCAAATGGTTGGCGCCGCGATCGGGAAAAATCGTCACGATTGTGCCCTGTTCCATTTTTTCCGCGTAGCGCAAGGCGGCGCTTAACGCCGCGCCCGATGATACTCCGGCAAAAATACCCTCCTCTTGCCGAATGCGCTTGGCGGTTTCTTTTGCCTCCTTTTCGCCGACTTCAACAATAATATCCACCATCGCCTTATTGTGATCGCCGCATGGAGAATTGTCTTTGAGCATTATCGGTTCCGTGCCGGTTTCAATCCCCGAATCTCCCGGCCAGATTCGCGGTTGAATGCCGATTACCCGAATTTCGGGATATGCCTGCTTTAATTGCCGCGCGATGCCCGTGATTGTGCCGCCGGTACCCACGCAAGAAACAAAGTAATCAATCGGCGCGCCCGCTTGTTTGATAATTTCTTTGCCCGTGGTGCGAAAATGCACCGCGCAGCTTTCCTTATTGGAAAACTGGTCCAAAACCACCAGCCGCGGATCTTCGGAAGCCATTTTGTTGACCATTTCAATCGCGCCCTGGCGCCAAATTTCGGGCTTGACCAAAATCAATTCGGCGCCAAAATCTTCAATGATTTGCCGTCTTTGCGCGTTGATATTTTCCGGGCAAACGATAATCGCTTTATAGCCCTTGATTGCCGCCACCATGGCAATACCAATGCCGGTGTTGCCGTTGGTCGCGTCAATAATCACCTTGCCGGGTTTTAAGACCCCTGATTTTTCGGCATCTTCAATCATCGCCAAGGCAATACGGTCCTTCATTGAGCCGCCCGGATTAAACCCTTCCAGTTTGGCAAAAATTTTCACTCTTAGATTGGGGTTTAATTTTTTTATTTCCACCATCGGCGTATTGCCGATTGTATCAAGTATATTCATAATATTAGCGAATTTGCGGAGGTTTGACCTCGTCTTTTGGAAGGTCAATCCTCAACAAATTCGCGCCGATTATCATTAATCAAATAATTTGGTGCTCAAATATTTTTCTCCGCGATCGGGGAATAGCGTGGCAATCACGCCCTTTTCCATTTTGCGCGCGTAGCGCGCTGCCGCAAACATTGCCGCGCCCGAGGAAACTCCGGCAAAAATACCCTCCCTTAACGCCAGCTTTCGCGCCGCGGCGATTGCATCCTTTTCATGCACATTGATAACAATATCAATCAGGCTTTTTCTGTGGTCGCCGCAGGGCAGGCACGGTTCCAAAATTTTGGGAATCGCGCCGGATTTAATCGATCGCAACCCCTCAATTTTTTCTCCCAAATAGGGCTGAACGCCAATGACGCGCGCTTGCGGATATCTTTCCTTAACGCGGCGCGCGATGCCGGTGATCGTGCCGCCGGTGCCCAGTCCGGCAATGAAATAATCGATTTTTTTGCCGACTTGCCCAACAATTTCTTTTCCCGTGGCGCGATAGTGCGCCATGCAATTTTGCTGATTGTCAAATTGGTTAAGCATTACCAAATTTTTGTTTTTCGCGACCATCTCTTTAATCATCGCCACCGCGCCGTCGCGCCACATTTCCGGCTTGACCAACAACAGTTGGGCGCCAAAAGACTTTATCATTTTGCGCCGCTCTAAGCTCATCAATTCGGGCATAACGATAATCGCTTTGTAGCCTTTGATCGCCGCCACCATGGCAATACCAATACCCGTGTTGCCGCTGGTTGCCTCAATAATCGTTTTTCCTTTTTTTAAAACCCCCGCTTTCTCGGCATAATCAATCATCGCCAAAGCGATCCGATCTTTAATTGATCCGGTAGGGTTAAACCCTTCAACCTTCGCCCATATTTCAACTTTTGGATTGGGATTAACGCTCTCCATTTTCACCATCGGCGTATTTCCGATTGCTTCCAATATTGTGTTCATATTGTTTCTTCGCGCAAAAACGCGCCTCTTCTACAAGGGCGCGGGTTTTGAGAATTATTGTCAATCGCGACAGCGAAAACCGGCCCCTAAAAAAGGATTAAACACAAACACGCCGATTTTTTGAAGTTGTCGCGATTCATACGTTTATACTCCACATTAACAAAAACAAACCGCATTTGTCAATATACCCCCAAAATCGCGCGTATGGTAGAATGAATTTGGATAATCAAAAATAATAATTATGATGAAAAAAATTGACGCGGCCATTGCCGCCGGTATCGGCGGTATCACCGCATGGTATTTTTACGGCTTGCTCAATCAAGAAGGGGCGATAAACAAATTGGGAATTTTTGGCCAATGGCTTTGGTTGTTGTTTATCGCGTTTCCGATATTGGCGCCGTTCGGGCTTTGGGTTGCTTCCCTGATTGGGAAAAAATTTATTTCGGTTTACCAGCTGGCAAAATTCTTGCTCGTGGGCGTGATGGCGACAATTTTTGATTTGGGCGCGCTGGCATTATTCATCGGAATTTCGGGAACCACCGGCGGAGCGGGATATAATCTTTTCAAAGGCACATCTTTTGTCCTTGCAACAATAATAAAATATATTCCCGACAAACTCTGGGCATTCAAAAAAAATGGCAGCGAAAATGTAAAAAAGGAATTTGTCCAATTTTTGACAATCACCCTCATCGGCTTGGGTATCAATGTTTTTATCGCCGATTTGATCGTCAACCGCGTCGGGCCGCAATGGAATCTGCCCGCCGAATTATGGGCTAATCTTGGCGGCATCGCCGCAGTAATTGTTGTGTTCGCCTGGAACTTCGCCGGCTACAAATTCATCGTATTTAAAAAATAAAAAACATTTTTCAGTTTTCAATTTTCAATTTTCATTGAATTAACAATGAACCAATTATCAAA
>CAZRVG010000020.1:0-7331 GCA_964603475.1 uncultured Candidatus Saccharibacteria bacterium | reverse complement strand
TGGATAATCCGAAAAAATTTACGCCGTTTGCAATGAATATCGGGATTAAGAACGCCAAGGGCGATTTTATCATTTTTATGGGCGCGCACGCGAAATACACACCAAATTATATTTCACGATGTGTTGCCGTAATGGAAAAATCAGGGGCAGATAATGTTGGCGGGCAGTCGATCATTCTTCCCCAAAAAAATGATATTATTGGGCAAGCGATTGCGCTTTCAATTTCCAGCTTCGCCGGGTCAGGAGGGGCGGTTTATAAAACTCATAAAGGCGGGGATATCAAAGAGGTCGATACGGTTTTTGGTGGGTGTTATAAGAGGGAAGTGTTTGACAAAATCGGTTATTTTGACGAACGACTCACAAGAACGCAAGATTTGGAATTGAATATACGGCTGAAAAGAAACGGTGGCAAAATCATTTTTGATCCGAAAATAAGGGCTTGTTATTACGCGCCTTCGAATTTTTGCGATTTTTTGCTTTATAATTTGAAATATGGCAGATGGGGAATCTATTCGTGGAGAATCACCGGCCGGCCGTTAAAAATTCGCCAATATCTGCCATTGATATTTATTTTAATTTCGGTGGCGGTGTTTATTATTAATTGGAAATTGGCGCTGGCGGGATTCGCGTTATATTCGCTGGCGATATTTTTTGCTTCTTTCAAAATAGTGGCGACGAAATATAATTGGCGGCTTATTCCGCTAGTTATGCTAGCATTGATTATCCGCCATTTTGGTTACGGACTTGGGTCTTTGTTCGGAATATTTAAAATTATTTTACAACCCCTTAAAAAACAATTTTAAAATTATGGCGGTTCAAACAGAAAAAAAAATTCAACTTTTTATTAAGCATTTCCTTGACATATCACTTGCCTTTTTAATGTTTTTTTTATTGCTGCCTTTATTCATTATTATAGCGATTGCAGTTGTTTTTGATTCAAGTGGTTCAGTTCTATTTATTCAGATGCGGCCGGGATTAAATATGAAAATGTTTCCAGTATTCAAATTTAGGACAATGAGGCAAGGTTCTGAAAAGTTGGGGCTCAATATGAAAAAAAATAATCCGCAAATTACCAAAATAGGAAAGTTACTGAGAAGGACGCATTTGGACGAGATGCCCCAATTGTTCAATATTTTAAAAGGGGATATGAGTTTTGTGGGGCCGCGCCCGCCGCTTTTAAGCCAAGTTGATGTTAAAAATGATTTTGAGAAAAGAAGATTTTTAATGAAGCCCGGATTGACCGGCTGGGCGCAAATCAATGGTGGTAATTGGATTTCTTGGACGGAAAGAGTTAAATATGATGTGTGGTATGTTGATAATTTTTCTTTGTTCTTAGATGTGAAAATTTTTATTTTGTCCGTTTGGAAATTAATTATTAGGGGAGAAGGACTATACGAAAAATAAATGTCCGTTGGCTACAAAGAACAATAAAAATAAAACTTTATTTTTATATTGGATTGGGTTATTCTTAGTGAGTGATCGATACGTTAATATTAATTTTGTTTTATGAAAATAATTGATTTTTTGGCAAAACGCAAAAAGGCCGTCTTTTTTGCCGGCGATATGGTTTTAATCGCCTTTTCGGTTTGGCTGGCGTTTATGGTGCGTTTCGAGGCGCAGATTCCCGAACAATACTTTCCCATTATCGCGCGCTTGGTTTTGCTCGGCTGGATCTTTTACCTGCCGGCGCTGTTTTTAAACCGCCTTTATTCTTTTTCGTGGTCGTATGTGAGCGCCAATGAGCTGATTGCGCTGGCGAAGGCGGTCGGATTGGGATTTCTTTTGCAAACCGCCGCTTTGTATCTTTTTCGGGATTTTGTCTTTTTCTCGGGATTCCCCCGTTCCACGATTTTCATCGCGGCCTTTTTGGTTTTTATCCTTTGCGGCGGAATTCGTTTTGCCAAAAGAATTTATTTCTATTTTTTTCGCCGCAAGAATGGCGAGGGAATTGTGAGTGTTTTAATTGCCGGAGCCGGTGATGCGGGAGAACAGCTTTTGCGCAGTATCCAAAATTCCGCGGCAGACCGTTATTTTGTCGCGGGGTTTGCCGATAATAACAATTCCCGGCAGGGAAGCATTATCCACGGGGCGAAAGTTTTGGGGAAGATTGCCCAAATTCCTGAAATTGTTTCGCGCCACAACATTGACGAGCTGATTATTGCCTTGCCGCCGGGATCAAAATCCGTGAGGGAAGCGGTGTGCTTGGCTAAAGATGCCGGCCTCAAAAAAATCAAGATTGTGCCGCCGCTGGCCGACATCATTGATGGAAAATTCTCGTTGGGAAACGTGCGCCGGGTGGAAGTGGAAGATTTGCTGGAGCGCGACAAAGTGGCGCTTGATATGGACGCGATCGGGAAATTTATCGTCGGCAAGAAAATTTTGATCACCGGTGCCGCGGGATCAATCGGATCGGAATTGTGCCGCCAGACGGCCAAATTCAAACCGGCGGAATTGGCGGTTTTGGATCAGGACGAAACCGGCATTTTCAATATCGGCAATGAACTGAAGAACCATTTTGGGGACTTGCCGGTCAAAGAATTTGTTGCCGACATCCAAAATGCGCGCCGGATGGAAGAAATTTTTTCGGAAATCGGTCCGCAGATTGTTTTCCACGCGGCGGCATACAAGCACGTGCCGTTAATGGAGGAAAATGCCGGCGAAGCGGTGCGTAACAACGTTTTCGGCACCAAAAATCTTGCCGACGCGGCGATTGCCGCTGGAGTGCAAAACTTTATTTTTATTTCTACTGACAAAGCGATCAATCCGACTTCGGTGATGGGCGCCACCAAACGGATTGGCGAGATGATCTGCCAGACGGCGAACGGCACAGGGAAAACCAAATTCGTGTCGGTGAGGTTTGGTAATGTTTTGGGAAGCCGCGGCAGCGTAATTCCGATTTTTCGCGAACAGATTCGCCGGGGAGGTCCGGTGGAAGTGACCCATCCGGAAATGAAGCGTTATTTTATGCTCACTTCGGAAGCGTGTTTGCTGGTAATGCAAGCGGGGGCATTGGGGAAAGGCGGGGAAGTGTTCGTTTTGGATATGGGCAAACCGGTGAAAATTGTTGATTTGGCAAAGGAGATGATCACGCTGTCGGGATTCAAGCCCGATATTGATATGCCCATCGTTTATATCGGGGTTCGCCCCGGAGAAAAGCTTTTTGAGGAATTGATGGCCGACAGCGAAGCGGTTGGTGTCACGCAAAGCGAAAAAATTTTTATCGCCAAAATGGGAGCGGTGGATGAGCAATCGTTGGCGGAAAAATTGGAAAGCTTGAAAAGCACTATGCGAATGCGGGAAAAAGAATTCCAAGTCGTTGAAAAATTACAATCCTTGGTGCCGGAATTTTGCAATAGTAATAATAATTAAAAATTATGGAAAAAGAAAAACAATGTTCAAAAGATATTTATGAATATGAAGAAATTGATTTGCGCGAATTGGCGGAGGTTTTGATGCGGCGCAAGAGGGTTATTTTTGCTGTTGTTTTGGTGGCGGTAGTTGCGGCTTTGGCGGTTAGTTTTGCCTTGCCCAAGAATTATGAAATTAGAACTGCTTTGGAGATCGGAACAATTGTCGGGTCGGAGGCGCGGCAAGCGCTTGAGGATTCGGTTCAGCTCCAAGAAAAGATAGATAATGATGTCTATGGGCATATTGCCCGGCGGGAATTGGAAATTGCCGAACAAGATTATCCCAAAATCAAAGTTGATAATTTAAAGGATACCAACACGATTTTTGTTTCCACCGAATCTTCAAAAACCGATGAGGCGCAAAAAATTTTTGAAAAAATCAACGCGTTGATTTTGTCCGAACACGAACAAAAGTTGGAAATTGCCAAAAAAGAATCAGAGGCCAGGATTGAGATTGAAAAAAAGAACATTGAGCGTCTGCAAAATAAGATCGCATCGCTTGATCAAGAAAAGAACGCCATTGAAGGCAAGATATTGGTTTTGCAGACATTGCCGATTACAAATCGGGACGCGGGAACGCAATTCGCGCTTTTTGACAACAAGGAACAGTTGGAAAATAAAATCCAGGAAATAGAAGGCATTCATCAAGCGATTAATTCCAGTCAAGCGTTTATCAATTCTTTACAGATGCAAATTGATCAAAGCAAGATGACGGCAATAATTCAGGAACCGTCGGTTTCGGAGCGGCCGGTGAGTCCGCGCCCGCTTCTCAACGCGGTTTTGGCCGCGGTGCTGGGATTGTTCGTTGGAATTTTTGGAGTCTTGATTTCGGAGTGGTGGCGTAATACGGCTAAAAAATAATGAACGCGAAATGCTTGCTCAATATCATAAAAGGGTGCGCCTTTCTGGCGTTATTGACGCCGTTTATCGTCAATACGGACTATTATTTTCCATATACGGGGCCAAAAGGCGTCTATTTTATGGCGTTGGCCGAGATTGCCTTTTTTGCTTGGGTAATTCTTGCGCTGAAATTCAAGCAATACCGGCCGGATTTTAAAAATCCGGTTGTTTTTTCGGTGATAATGTTTTTGGCAACAATTTTTGCCGGCGCGGTCTTTGGCGCCAATTTTTCCAACAGTTTTTGGTCAACTTTTGAGAGAATGGGCGGAGTTTTGATGTTTTGCCATTTGACCGCTTTTTTTATCGTGGTCGCGTCAATATTTAAAAAACATGATTGGATAAATTTTTTTTCCGCAAGTGTTATCATCGCGGGGGTTGTTGCCGTCGAAGCTCTTTTCAATCAAACTTCGGCGGCGCGCGGCGGCGGATTTTTTGGCAATGATTCTTTTTGGGGGGCATATATTCTGTTTAACCTTTTTATCTCGTTGTATCTTTTTTTGAAATCCGGGCAGAGCAAAAAGAAAAGGTTTTTTTACGGGATTGCTTTTTTGTCATTGTTGTTTTGCCTTCTGGTTGAGGGGACGCAATTTTGGAGAAGTGTGATTGGAAACGAATCTGTTGCAACAAAAAATTTTCTGATCAATGTTTTTAATTCCGGGGCGCGCGCGGCAAAAATTTCATTTTTTGCCGGAATGTCGCTTTTGGGGGTTCTCTGGCTGGCAACGCGACGCAAGTCAATTATTAAAGCTGTTGGGCTTTTATTTCTGGCGGTTGGATTTTTTGGCGTGATTGGGGCGATTTTTTTAATTGCGGATCAAAAAAATGAATTTTATCAAAAAATTGAAAAGCAATTCAAAAAAGGCACGGTTCATGGCCGGATTGTGGTTTGGGAAACCGCATGGAAGGGCTTTTTGGAGCGGCCTCTGCTGGGATGGGGGCCGGAAAATTTTGATTTGGCATTCGCGCGGCATTATAATCCCTGCATGGGTTCTGCCGGATGCGCCGGCGAGATTTGGTTTGATCGGGCGCACAATGTGGTTTTTGATTTCTTGGTTGAGGCGGGGGTATTGGGGCTTTTGGCTTATTTGGGAATGTTTGTTGCCGCGATTTTTGTTTTGTGGAGGGGGTATTTTCAAAACAAATTCGGTTTTGCCGAGGCCGGAGTTTTCACATCGCTGTTGGCGGCCTATTTTTTGCAAAATCTCACCGTGTTTGATATGACCGCCAGTTATTTGATGTTTTTCTCTTGCTTGGGTTTTGCGGCGTTTTGCGATAATCCCAAAAAAGAAAATAATAGTGATTTGGCGAAATCGATTTATTTTAAAAAATTTCCAGTGATTGCAATTATTGTTGTCGCCGCGATTTGTTTTTTCAATTTTGTGCTTGGGCCGTTGGCGGCGGATCGCAATGTGATTCTTGCGGCAAAAAGCCCGTTTGGATCGGAGCAGAGGTTGGATTATTACAAAAAAACATTTGCCGCGTCGCCGATGGGAAAATATCAGATCAGGCTGTTTTTTGCCCGTATGTGGCTGGAAAAATTGGAAGATAAGGACGCGATCGCGAAAATGGACAAGGAGCAAATTATCGCGGAATTTGAATTTATCGCCGATCAATTGGAAAAAAGCGTTGACGATTCGCCGCTTGATTTCAAGTCGCGGTTAAAGCTCGGGGAACTCTATAACGCTTGGTCGCTTTTTGACAGAAGCAAAATTGTTGATGCTGAAATCGCTTTGCGCAAGGCGATGCGGCTCGCGCCCGACAACCAGCTTTCTTATTGGCACTTGGCGCAAAATATGCTCTACCAATCCCGCGTTGATGAAGCAATGGAACTGGCGCAAGCCGCCTATGATCTATATCCGCAAAACGCGCAGGCAAAAAGAGTGTTAGAAGAAATCCAGACCATCCGCGATAACCATCAATGATATGAAGGAGTGGATATGCGATGTAACCATTCACTGGGGAGGGGTCGTTCCCCTTTGTACTCAAAGGGGTGCGACCCCTTTAAAAGTATTCGGATTTTGAAACTAAATTCTTTTACAGGGGTCGCACCCCTACTCCGCTACGCTACGCAGGGGAACGACCCCGTAAAATGCCGCCCCCAGTGAATGGTTATTATGCGGTTTATAGACAATTTGTGAGCGGCGGGGTATAATAATTCCAAAGGATACTAAATATCGTATTTTTCGGAAATTTATGCGCTACGAAGAATTCAAATCGCGTTTTAAAAAATTTATAGTTTTTTCGCTTGAGGATATCAAAAAAATCGATCCGTGTTTTTATCGATCTCGCTTGAATGAATGGCAAGAAAAAAAATATATTAAAAAATTGCGCCGAGGGTACTATATTTTTTCCGATATTGATTTAGACGAGCGAAAAATGTTTTTTGTTGCCAATCGAATATATTATCCCTCATATGTTTCTCTTGAATCGGCGCTATCTTATTATAATTTAATCCCCGAAGGAGTTTACGTAATCACTTCGGTTTCAAGCGCGAAAACTTTTGGGTTTAAAACGCCGATTGGAGAATTTTCTTATCGGCGGATTAAGCCGGACTTGATGTTTGGCTATCGCTTGGAAAACTTTAACGATCGAAACTGCAAAATTGCCGAAATAGAAAAAGCTGTTTTGGACTATCTTTATCTTAATCCGGCGATTATCAAAGAAGGCGATTTCGCGGAGTGGCGGTTTGACAGTCGCGAGTTTCTTGCTCGCGCGGATATGAATAAATTTCGCGAATATGCCGCAAGATTTGAAAACGAAAGATTTGAAAATCGCGTTAAGCTATTCTTGAATCTGATTAAAAAATCACATTATGCTGTCTCTTAAACAAATTGAAAAACAATATCCCGAATCTTTGCGTTTATTCAAGCGTGGAATTTTGCGTGAATATTTGCAATATAAAATTCTTGAAATAATTTTTAATTCCGAGTTTGCCAACAAACTTTCTTTTTTGGGCGGAACCGCCTTGCGGCTGGTTTATGATAACCAAAGATTTTCCGAAGATCTTGATTTTGATAATTTTGG
>CAZRVG010000019.1:0-7730 GCA_964603475.1 uncultured Candidatus Saccharibacteria bacterium | reverse complement strand
ATAGAAGCAGTGTCCTGCGAAGTTTTAACGGAGCAGGGCTAATCTCGCCAAGGCTGCGCAGTGCAAGCACTGAAAATTTTAATAGTTGATGGAAAATGCGAAAAAAGCGCGATTGGTTGAAATTAAAGCAAAAATGAGGTAATATCGTTTTGTCATGGTGGCCATGGTGTAGCGGTTAGCACGAAGGTTTGTGGAACCTTATTTGTTGATTTTAATTATGTATGGTTTAGAATATCATTATGCCGTACAGAAATTGTAAAATTTGCGGCAAAAAATTTCTTGCCAAACCAAGCTGGTTAAAGAATGGGTGGGGAATATATTGTTCCAGCGAATGCCAATATTTGGGGCAACGCAAGGGTAAATTCGTGAAATGTGCGATCTGCGGAAAAGAAATTTGGAGAAAACCATTACAGTTAAAACGATCAAAAAGCAATCAATATTTTTGCTCTAAATCTTGCCAAACTCTTTGGCGAAATCGCATATTTAAAGGAATAAATCACCCGAATTGGAAGAATGGCGAAAATGTTGAGTATAGGAAGATTTTAATTGATAGCAATATAAAGCCAATATGCAAGCTTTGTGGATATAGTGATATCAGAGCTTTGGAGGTGCATCATTTAGACAAAATAAGAAGCCATAATACGGTTGATAATCTTGTTTGGCTGTGTCGTAATTGCCATCATTTAGTTCATTGTCATAATGTGAAAGTTTGAAAACGTCAATGGTGGGCGTAGCTCAACTGGTTAGAGTCCCGCACTGTGGATGCGGAGGTTGGGAGTTCGAATCTCCTCGCTCACCCCAAGAACAGCAAATGAACAATGATTTGATGAGCTGTGAGTTTGCGGATGATGAGAAAAGCGCGAAAGCCGTCCATTTGGGCGGCTTTTTTTTTGTTTCTTAATTTTGACAATAATTTTTAGAATGATATGATTATATCATATTATAATATCATATTAATTAAATCAAAAATTTATGGCGACTTTATCTGTTCCCTTAACTAAAGATTTGGAAGAGTTTGTTGAATCCCAGGTTCGGCTTGGGAAGTTGGAAAATAAAGCCGCGGTGGTGCGCCGGGCGTTGCGCTTGCTTGCCGAAAAAGAAGCGGTAGAAGCCGTGTTAAAGGCCGATCAGGAGCCGGTGCTTCGCGGTGATTTGGACAAATTGGCAAAAAAGCTTAGGCGACTTCCATAAATAATATGCACACCATACCCGCATCTTTGCCCCATATTTCAAATTTCCTCGGTTGCAATATTTTCGATGTAGCTATTGCTACACCTCAAATATCGCTCGGTCGGAAATTTGAAATCTGGGAGCAAATCTGCGGACAATATCCGCATATTATTTATGGAAGTCGCCTTGGATAAAATTATGGAAATAGATTACAAGCCAACTTTCATAAGGCAATATGCTTGCTTTCAAGATTCCCTGAAAGAGGAAATAAAAGAAGAAAAAATAGATTTATTTCGAGACGAAAAAAACCATAAGCGATTAAAAGTTCACAAATTAAAGGGGGAGCTTTCAAAGTATCACAGCTTTTCGGTAAATTATAAATATCGGATTGTTTTTGTTTATCAATCGAAATCACGAGCGGTTCTTCTTGCGATTGGCGATCATGATGTGTATAAATGATATTGCCAAACAATTGATAAAATTAAATGGATAATCAAAATAATAAATTAAGATTGGAGGATTTGGGGTGGGATGATTTTTTTGAAGCCGGGCGCGCCGAGATGGGGTTTGGCGGTTTTGTTGTCGCGCGGGTGGCGGCCGAATATAGAGAGCTTTACCGGGTCAAAAATCAAAACGGCGAATATTTGGCAAAAATTACCGGAAAGCTTTTGTTTCGCGCGGTTTCGCGCGAGGATTATCCGGCTGTGGGCGATTGGGCGGTTATTGATGAAATTAATAATGAGCAGGCGGTTATTGTCGGAGTGCTGCTCAGAAAGACGATGATAGAAAGAAAGTCTTGCGGCAAATCCGCGACGCAAATTATTGCGGCCAATGTTGACGCGGCGTTTGTGGTTCAGGCGATGGACGGCGATTACAGTTTGAATCGCTTTGAAAGGTATTTTTCCATTTGCCGCGGCGGCGGAGTTGAGCCGGTAATTGTTTTGAATAAAATCGATTTGATTTCAAAGGAGGAGCTGGAATCAAAAATCAGCCAAATTAAAAATCGGTTCGGCAAAATCCATATTATCGCCGCCAGCGCGATGACCGATTCGGGGCTGGATGAATTAAAAAAATATATCCAAGCGGGCAAAACACATTGTTTTCTTGGGTCATCGGGCGTGGGAAAATCAACTTTAATCAATAAACTGATCGGACAGGAGACAATAAAAACCAACGATATAAGCGAGGGCACGGACAGAGGCAGACACACCACTACGGGCAGAGAAATGCATATTTTAAAGGATGGCGGGATAGTGATTGATAATCCGGGGATGAGAGAAGTGGGTGTGGCGAATGCGGACGCCGGCATTGACGACGCGTTCGCGCAAATTGCCGAATTGGCGAAAGAATGCAAATATACCGACTGCACCCACGCTCGGGAGCCGGGTTGCGCGGTTTTGGCGGCGGTTGAATCGGGAGAACTTGATAAAGAAAAATACGACAATTACATTAGCTTAAAAAAAGAAGCTGATTATTATGAGTTAGACAAAATCGGTAAAAGAGAAAAAGATCGCCAATTCGGCAAATTCATCAAAAGAGTAAAGGACCAACTTAAAAAATCCGGCCATCATTAACAAGTTTTTCGTTGGGGAAGTCCGTGCGATTTTTGCGATATAATATTTGCAATATACAAATAGTTTTTGGCGGATATTAATGATTTGTGAAATGGATGTATATACATATGCATATACATCCAAAAAATTATGAAAAGGATTTTTGTGCTTGTTTTAATATCGGCGGCAATCGCGGCAATTTTGCTGGGCGCGATCTTGTTGGGGCAAAAGAATGTTTTTGATTTAGGTCAAGGCGGCAAAATCATCGGACAAATCGCCCAAGAAAATGCGGAAAAGAAGAGTAATGAATTTTTCGCGGCGGCGCGGGTGATTGACGGGGACACTTTTGAGGTGAATATTGCCGGCATTGCCGAAAGCGTGCGGGTGATCGGCATCAACACTCCCGAAACCGTGGATCCGCGAAGGCCGGTGGAGTGCTTTGGCGTGGAGGCGTCAAACAAAGCCAAAGCGGTTTTATTCGGGCAAGCGGTGCGGCTGGAGTATGATCCCACGCAGGGAGATCGCGATAAATACGGCCGGCTTTTGCGCCACGTGTTTTTATCGGATGGAACAAACTTTGGCCTTTTGATGATTAAGCAAGGCTACGCGCATGAGTATACTTACGCGGTTCCCTATAAATACCAAGAAGAATATAAAGCGGCGCAAGATTATGCCCGAGAAAATTTGCTGGGGTTGTGGGGCGATGTTTGCCAAACGGAGGCGCAATCCGCGGCCGCGCCTGCCGAATCCGGCGCCAACGGGTGCTTTATTAAAGGCAACATTAATTTGGAAGGCGAAAAAATTTATCACACGCCAAATTGCGAATATTACCGCCAAACCGTGATTGACGAAAACAAAGGAGAACGGTGGTTTTGCACCGAGCAAGAAGCGCTTGAAGCCGGCTGGCGCAAAGCGTTGAATTGCGATTAAAAATTTGTGCAAGGTTTCACCTTGCAAGCTTGCAAGGTGAAACCTTGCACAAATTTGGTGGCGTGATTTTTTAATTTTGAGAGTTAAGGTGGTATAATGAGTTATTGGAATTTCAAAAATTATGGCGGCAAAAAAACTATTCGGAGATTTTAAAAAGATATTTGATTTTGGCGATGACAAGGACAAGAATCGGCGCATACTTGATAACATTGAAAGCAGTGTTGAGTTTCGCGGCGCGAGAATGTGGGATTTAATGTTTGCCATTGTTGTGGCGTCGATCGGGTTAAACATCAATTCAATACCGGTGATTATCGGCGCGATGCTCATTTCGCCGCTGATGGGTCCGATCGTGGGGTTGGGCTTGGCGCTGGGCACCAATGATTACGCGTTTTTCAAGAAATCAATCGCCAACCTTTTTGTCGCCACGGCGATCGGCGCGATCGTTTCGGCAATCTACTTTTCTTTATCGCCCATCGGCAATGCCCAATCGGAGCTTTTGTCAAGAACCTCGCCCAATTTATATGATGTGATGATCGCGTTTTTCGGCGGATTGGCCGGTATTGCCGGACTGGCGCGGATGGAAAAGGGAAACGTTATTGCCGGAGTGGCGATTGCCACGGCATTGATGCCGCCGCTGTGCACCATCGGCTACGGGCTGTCGTCCGGCCAGCCGGCATTCTTTTGGGGCGCGCTTTATCTATACGCGATAGACTGCATCTTTATCTGTTTGGCGACTTTGGCGGGGGTTAAATATCTCAAATTGCCGCCGATCTACCATGCCGATCATGTTCCTTCAATGCTCACGAAAACCATATTTCCGATGATTGTGGCCGCGATTATGGTTCCGGCGGCATATTCGGCTTATACTTTCGTAATGGAAAACGATTTTGAGCAAAACGCGGCCGATTACGTGGATAACGCTTTCATTCAAAAAGGGTACGCGCTGATTTACCAAAAATTCGACTATAAAAGCAGTCCGCGCAAAATAGAGCTGGCCTTTTTATCGGACAGGTTTTCGCTCGCCGAGATTGAATATTTCAAAAAAATACTTGCCGATTATGATTTAAAAAACGTGGAATTGGTGATTAGGCAAGACGAGGAGGCGTTTACCAAAGATCAGTGGGACCAGGTCATTTCGAGTATGAAAAACGAGAGCGAAAAAATTCGCGCGATAGAAGCGAAGCTGGCCGCGGCGGCCGCGGAAAATGAAGATGTCAAAGAAGAAAAAATCGACCAAACTCAAATTGCCAGGGAAGCGCGCGCGTTAAATGGCAAAATTTTCAAAATTGCTCTCGGCGCGTTGCCTCTTTCCGCGGATTTGTCCGATGATCGGCCGGTTTCGGAGGAAATTTATGTGTCTGCCGCGCTTGTTTACGGCGGCATTGACGCTCTGCCGTTTACCGCCGAGGAAAAGGAATTGATCGCGTCGTGGCTGAAAGCAAGAATTTATGACGCGGACGCGGCGATTTATTTTATCGACGGATCCGGCCAAATTGATTTGGAGCGGGAAAGCGATCAAGAAATAAAAACGGAAAATGAAACTTTTTAATTTTTTTAAAAATAAAAATTCTTTCAAAGATTTTGCCGGTGAAGGGGGGCAATTGTGTTCTTTGGTTTACGGATCGCCAATTCCCCAGTTTGTGATTGATAAAAACCACAAAGTGGTTTATTGGAACAAGGCGCTTGCCCGGCACAGCGGCATCGAAAGCCGCCAAGTGATCGGCACCGGCCGGCACTGGCGCGCTTTCTATGAGAAAAAAAGACCTTGTTTGGCCGATCTTTTGGTCGATCAGGACTTGGAAAGCGATACCGAAGTTATACGCGGGAAAATATGCCAAGTCTGAACTCGTGGACGAGGCTTATGAAGCGACTGATTTTTTCCCTGAAATGGGCAAAACTGGCAAATGGCTCTATTTTACCGCCGCGCCGGTTAAGAATATCAAGGGTGAAATTATCGGCGCGGTGGAAACATTGGAAGACATCACCGAACGTAAAATCGCCGAACAATCACTGCAAAAGCAAGCTCAAAATTTGGCCAAAAGCAAAAGAGCGCTTTTGGGCGCGGTGAAGCGCTTGGACGCCGAAAAAAAGAAAATGGGCAAGCAAATTGCCAAAGACGAGGCGATTTTGGCGTCAATCGGAGACGGCTTGGTGATTACGGGCAAAAAAAATGAAGTGATCTTTGCCAACGGCGTTTTTCAAGAAATGATCGGGTGGGAATTGCCCGAAATCGCGGGTAAATCCTTGTTTGACGTTATGCCTTGCTATGATGAAAAAGGAGATGCCGTGTCGCCGGAAAAAAGGCTGATATCGCTTGCTTCTTCGGGAGAAAAGCCGGAGACGGCGATCTTTTATTACGCGCGCAAAGACGGATCGCGTTTCCCGGGCGCGGTCACCGTGCGCGATATTGAGTTTGACGGCAAAAAAATGGGCGCGGTTTCGGTTTTGCGCGATGTGACGCGCGAGATGAAAACGGATCGCGCCAAATCCGAATTCATTTCACTGGCATCGCATCAGTTGCGCGACGCGCCTACGGTGATTAGCTGGTGTGCTGAAGCCCTGCTGAATCAGGATTCAAAAAATTTAAAAAAACGGCAAATAGAATATATTGAGGAAATTTATAAACGCAATAAAAGCGCGATTGCTTTAATTAACGACTTGCTCAATGTTTCTCGCCTTGATTTGGGAACGTTTATTATTGAACCCGAAGAATTATCGCTCAAAGATATTTGCGAAAACGAGGCTAAGCAATTTGATTTGGCGATTAAGGAAAAAGATTTGGAGGTTATTCAAAATTACGATGCTAAAATTCCCAAAATTAACGCCGATCCCCAATTGACGCAAGTGATTTTTCAGAATTTGATTTCAAACGCGGTTTACTACACTCCTTTTGGCGGCAAAATATCGATTGACTTGTCGCCGGTCGACGATGTGCTTGGCAAAAGAATTGTTTTTAAAATCGCCGATACCGGATGCGGTATTCCCAAACCCCAGCAGGCGAAGATTTTTAACCGGATGTTTCGCGCCGACAACGCGCGCGCCATTCGCTCCGGCGGCAGCGGTTTGGGGCTTTATGTGGTAAAATCAATCATTGACCAAGCCGGCTGGAAAATCAGATTTGAATCGCAGGAAAACAAAGGCACGGTCTTTTATGTTGATATTCCGCTTTCCGGAATGGCAAAGAGGGGCGGCCAAACAAAATTAACGCGAGGCGTGGTATAATGGGGGCGTGAGCTCTTGCTTGGTTGAAAATCAAGGGTTAGTGTTCTAAAATTAAGGCATATGAAAAAAAAGAAAAAAGTTTTGGTTGTTGATGACGAGCCGGTTTTGCTCAATCTTTTGATTTCAAAAATCAAAGAAGCCGGATTTGAAACCATTGGCGCCGCCGATGGCGACGAGGGATTGCGGAAGGCGCTTGTCGAACATCCGGATTTGATTTTGCTTGATATCGTGATGCCAAAAATGGATGGCATCACGGTGCTCAAAAAATTGCGCCAGGATGATTGGGGCAGAAAAACGCCGGTAATTATTTTGTCGAATTTGAACACCGCCGAAGCCGTGGAAAAGTCGCTGGCCAACGGCGTTTATGATTATTTGGTAAAAATAGATTACACTCTCGACGATCTGGTGGCGATTGTCAAAAAGCGCTTAGCCGCCGAAGATGCCAAGGACGCCAAAAAGGCCAAGAAATAATAATGGCGATAAATCTATTGACTTTTGAACGTTTTTGCGTTTGAATAAATTTGCCTTTAATTTGGTTTTGAGAATTTGAATTTGTTTCGAATTTGGAATTTCGAATTTCGTATTTTCCCGCCTTGCGGGACTGCGGGCGTCGTATAGTGGCTATTATGTAACCTTGCCAAGGTTGAGACGAGGGTTCGATTCCCTTCGCCCGCTCCAATTTTATTTATATTTTCAGGGACATTACCAAGTATGAACGTTCTTTTTTTTCGCGCTTGGCAAATTATTTGCCAAGCGCTTGATGTTTTTGCTATAATGAATTCATAGAATTTAGGCTATGACGCAACTAAAAAAAACACGGGCAAAAATCGGGGAATTTGGCCAAATTCCTGGGCG
>CAZRVG010000018.1:0-12548 GCA_964603475.1 uncultured Candidatus Saccharibacteria bacterium | reverse complement strand
ACTATGTGAATGCAGGAAATGGCGCAAGCTTGAATATTGCCAACGAAATGACGATAGATATGTGGGTGAATGTAGCAAAGGTTGGAGGAGAAAGCGGATACGATAGCATTATGAGTAAATTTGAAAGCAACGATGATCGTTGGTACATACAATCTTACGCCACCTCTCGTTTTGGCTTTTACGGGAGAGATATTTCCGGTGTTTATGCCAATCCGAGCAACATAGGGTCCTTTAATTTTGGGGAATGGACCAAATTAACAGTGGTTTTGATCAAGGGGGTGAGTACGAAAGTATATGTAAATGGAGTGCAAACATATAGCGCTGGTTGTGAAAATTATGATTTGGGAAATAATGGGGACCTTATAATAGGTGGATATTCTGCCCCCGGAACAACGATTCCTTTCAATGGTTCTATCGACGAGGTGAAAATCTATAACCGCGCGCTAAGTGCTGAAGAAGTGCGGTATCATTATAATCGGGGGGAGCCGGTGGCGCGTTGGGATTTTGATGAGGGCAGCGGGTCGGTGGTGAAGGATGGGTCGGGCAATGGGAATGATGGGACGATTTCGGGCGCTACTTGGACGCAGGGCAAGCACGGCTCGGCGTTGAGTTTTGATGGTGTTGGCAGGGCTTCTGTTGCGGACAGTTCCGGCTTAGATTCGGCTTTTGGAACAGAAAATTTTACATTGGAAGCATGGATATATTCGGCGCATAAAGCCGATTATCAAGGAATAATAAACAAGAGAGCAAGTCATTATTATTCAGCTTCTCCGGGAGGGCTTTTTGTTGATGCTGATGGAGATACTTTGAGGTTTGTTATTGGGACTGGCAATGAAAGTGAATCATACGATAGTGTTGCCACGAGTCTGCCACATGACGAATGGATACATGTAGTTGGCGTTGCTGATGAAACAACGATGAAACTTTATATAAATAGCCAAATTCTTAGCACTAAAAATATAACAAAAAATCCGCCAACAAATAATGACGCATTGACTATTGGTGCGTTTTATCCTGGGTCAAGATCTTTTTCTGGGAATATTGACGATGTGCGGATCTATGACTATGCGCGAACGGAGGAGGAGATTCGGTTGGATTATCAGGCGGGGGTGGCGGTGCATTTGGGGCCGAGTGGGAAGACTTGTTCTGAGGATCCTGCCAGTTGTATGGATTATGGATTGGTGGGTTATTGGGATATGGATGAAGGGGGCGGGTCAACGCTCAATGATAAGTCGGGCAACGGCAATGACGGCACGCTCGCCAATGGCCCCCAGTGGGTCAAGGGTAAAGAGGGCGGCGCGCTGGCGTTTGATGGCAAGGATGATTATGTTGATTTGGGAAGTAGCGTGTCATTAGATGCAATAAATACCATCACATTGGAGGCATGGGTAAAACCGCAATCTTATAGCAAGTATATTATCAGCAGAGGGGGGGCAAAATTTGGTTTATGGTATTCATCTACTGGAAAGTTTGCAATGGCTATTAATGAACTTTTTACTAAAGGAGCAACTTCAAGTAGATATTATCCAATAGATACATGGCATCATATAACCTATGTTAGAGATAATCAAAATTCTATCTCTAATCTATATATTAACGGTGTAAACGATGGTAGTAGTGACAATACCGAAGCTATCAATTTTGTTGGTTTGCCTTTATATTTTGGCAATTATAGTAAATATAACGGTCTTATTGACCAAGTGAAAATCTACAATCGGGCGCTTTCGGAGGCGGAGGTGCGGTATCATTATAATCGGGGGGGGCCGGTGGCGGAGTGGGATATGGATGAGGGGAGCGGGTTGGTGGTGAAGGATGGGTCGGGCAATGGGAATGACGGGACGATTTCGGGAGCCGCTTGGACGCAGGGGAAGCACGGCTCGGCGCTGAGTTTTGATGGGGAGGACGATTATGTGGATGCGGGGAATGACAGCTCTCTTAATCCAACGCAAGCAATCACTTTATCTGCGTGGATTAAGCCTGATGGCGCGGGCGAGGAAGGTTATGGCCGGATTTTCAGAAAAGAGGGGATGGATTATGAATTATATATGTATAATAGCCAAAAAGTTTATGCTACTATCATTGATTCAGAAAGTGCTGGTCATAATGTTAGCTCAAATGTTGATAGTGTTCCCTTTGGGCAATGGTCGTATGTAGTTGTTACTTACGATGGAACAACCCAAAAAATATTTGTTAACGGAATCCAGCAAAACAGCACTGCGACTTGGTCGGGGTTAATCAAAAATTCAGGAGGGATTTTGTATTTAGGAAATAATAGTGGAGCAGGCCGAACCTTTGATGGTCTTATTGATGATGCGCGTATCTACGACTACGCGCGGACGGAGGAGGAGATACGGTTGGATTATCAGGCGGGGGTGGCGGTGCATTTGGGGCCGAGCGGGAAGAGTTGTTCCGAGGACCCGGCGGGGTGTATGGATTATGGGCTGGTGGGATATTGGGATATGGATGAAGGGGGCGGGTCAACGCTCAATGATAAGTCGGGCAACGGCAATGACGGCACCCTCACCAACGGTCCCCAGTGGGTTAAGGGTAAAGAGGGCGGTGCGCTGGCTTTTGACGGCAAGGATGATTATGTGGATTGCGGGAGTGATGAGAGTTTGGATATAACAGATGAGATTACGATTGAGGCGTGGGTTAAACCCGAAATTGATTCAATTTCTTATATTGTACAAAAGCAATTACTTGAAGGCGTAACTTGGTATGGGTATCGGTTAGATCAGTATACGGGTAATATTGTAAGGGCGTTTATATGGACAGACGGAGATGTAGGTAGTAGTTTATCTGGAGCAATCTCTTTGAAAGCATGGAACCATGTGATGGTTGTGTACTCTAGAAGTGAAGAGATTACCAACCTTTATATTAACGGAATCTTAAAGGATGCTGATTATACGACTGGGAACATAAGAATAGCTTCTAGAGACTTATTTATTGGCTATGATGTTCCAAGCCGTTATTTCAATGGACAAATTGATGAGGTGAAAATCTATAATCGTGCGCTAAGCGCCGAAGAAGTGCGGTATCACTATAATCAGGGGAAGCCGGTGGCGGAGTGGAAGTTTGATGAGGGCGAGGGGGCGCGGGCGTTTGATTCTTCGGGGAACGGTAATCATGGGGTTTTGACTAACGGTCCCGCGTGGGTTGAGGGGAAGTATGGCAGCGCGTTGAGTTTTGACGGGGTGGATGATTATGTGAATGCGGGGAATAAAAGTAACCTTGATGTTGATGCTTCCGACTTTACAATTGGCGGTTGGGTTAATCCTGAAGCAACTGAATTGTTGCAGGCAATATTCGGAAAATTAAGGTTTAGTACTGATAGTTGGGGTATTTATCAAAGCGTTACCAATAAATTTTCTGCACAATATCGTGGATCGGGGTCAGGTTGTCTCATAGCTTCCGACGATGTTTTTATTCCTGGGCAATGGTATCATATCGTTGGAGTTAGAAGTGGCACTAATCTTTCTCTTTATATCAATGGAGTAAAACAAAATTCAACTTGCTCCACCGCTGACATTGCGTCTACATCCTCATACAATTTTATTATCGGCAAGAGAACAAACAGTAATGACTATTATTTCAACGGTTCCATTGATGACATAAAATTTTACAATTACGCGCGGACGGAGGAGCAGATTCGGATGGATTATCAGCAGGGGGTGGCGACGCATCTTAAATAATCATTAATCATTGATAAGTGATAAATTATAAATGATAAGTGATAATTTTTATAGGGGTCGCACCCTTTTGAGTACAAAAGGGAACGACCCCGTGCGACCCCGTGCGACCTTTATCCGTCGTTACGAAGGAATTAACCGGGAAGAAGTTGCTGATATTATTGGCGGACAACCGGAACAAAACGCCAGCACCACCAAAGAATAGGTTGACGGCGCTTTGTTTGAATTCACACCGTCTTTGTGGTAGGATGAAGAATTGGGATTTGTTATATTTTTTACTTTTGGATTATCAATTATATTTTTGACTTTTGAATTAAATTATTATGCAGATAATTTGGCACGGGCAGTCTTGTTTTGAGATTATCGTCAATAAAGGGAAGGGGGAGAATGTTTCGATTTTAATTGATCCGTTAAGCGAAACCAAAACCGGTCTCAAGGTTCCGAAAACCGGGGCGCAGGTTGTTTTGCTGGGCAATGCCGCCTACACCGCCGGCAAGGGCGATTTGGAAAAAATCGTACCGGGCGCTTTTGTGATTGACACGCCGGGAGAATACGAAATCAAAGATATTTATATCCGCGGCACGGATATTAATTTCGGCAAGGCCGACATTGAAAAAGACGCGCCGGCCGGGGCGATTTACACCATTGAAGCCGAAGAAATGAAGCTTTGCCATTTGGGAAATTACGCGGAGGCGGAATTGTCGCCCGCGCAGGTGGAAAAAATCGGCAATATTGATATTTTGATGGCGCCGACCGGCAATGGGAAGTTGAAAGCCAAGGACGCGCTCAAAATCGTTTCGCAAATCGAGCCCAGCATTGTTATTCCGATGAATTATGAAATTCCCAAATTAAAGCTTGAAGCCGGCAATTTGAAAGAATTTTTGACCACCGCGGGCGTGGGAGAAGTGGATCCTTTGCCCAAGTTGACGATCAAGAAAAAAGAAATTGCCGCCGAAGTGGCCAAAATTATCGTGCTAAACCCTTGATAATTTTTAATTTGAAATTTTTAATTTTTAAACAATTTCAAAATGAGCGAATTTTTAAACGAAAATTGCAAATATGATTTGGAAGATAGGACTTTGAAGTTTAGCGAAGATATTATTGCCTCGGTTAAAAAAATTCCAAAAGACATAGTGAGTGTACCGATTATCAAACAGCTAATAAGGTCGGCAACCAGTATTGGCGCGAATTATCGGGAGGCGAATGGAGCATCCAGCAAAAAAGATTTTATAAACAGAATTCATTTTTGTAAAAAAGAAGCCAAAGAAACTATGTATTGGTTGCAGTTGTTGGCTGGGTCAGCGGAAGAACAAAGTAATAAGGAATTGTGTCGTATTCTTTGGAGGGAGTCGCAAGAATTAACATTTATTTTTTCAAAAATTGCGGCAAAAAAATGATAAAGTTTTTCAAAATTTTTGAATTAAAAATTGTTTAAAAATTAAAAATTTCAAATTAAAAATTTCAACAATTGATTATGGCAAGGAAGAAATTCGTTAAAGACGACAAAAACAAGGAACCGGAAAAATTGCCGCAGGAACAGGTGAAACCCGCCGAAATTGTTTCGGTGATGAAGGATTCCTACATCGACTATGCCATGTCGGTGATTGTGGCGCGGGCGCTGCCCGACGTTCGGGACGGGTTAAAGCCGGCCCAGCGGCGTATTTTATATGTGATGCTTGAAGAGGGGCTGCGCCACAACGCCAAATACCGCAAATCGGCCACGGTGGTGGGATCAACCTTGGGACGCTATCATCCGCACGGCGACAGCGCCGTTTATGAAACTATGGTGCGTTTGGCGCAAGATTTTTCACTGCGCTATCCTTTGGTGCAAGGTCAAGGTAATTTTGGTTCCATCGACGGCGATCCGGCCGCGGCCCAGCGCTACACCGAATGCCGCTTATCGCGGGTGGGCGAGGCTTTGCTCGAAGATATTGAAAAAAAGACGGTTGATTTTGTTGACAACTATGACGGCACGCGCAAAGAGCCGTCGGTTGTGCCTTCGCCTCTGCCGCAATTACTGCTCAACGGTTCGCTGGGAATCGCCGTGGGCATGGCCACCAACATTCCGCCGCATAATTTGTCGGAAGTTGTTGACGCGCTTGTGCATCTTTTGGACAATCCCAAAGCCGGCACCGAGGAATTGTTTCAATTTATCAAAGGGCCGGACTTTCCTTTGGGGGGAGAGATTTTTGACCGCAAAGAAATTATCGCGGCCTATTCGCGGGGCAAGGGCCCCATTGTTTGCCGCGGCAAAGCCGAAATCGTGCAAAGCGCGAAAACCGAGCGCTATCAAATTATTATCAGCGAAATTCCCTACCAAGTGCAAAAGTCAAATTTGCTGGAGCAAATCGCCAAGCTGGTGGCCGAAAAGAAGATTGACGGCGTGAAAGACGTGCGCGACGAATCCGACAAAGACGGAATGCGCGTGGCGCTTGACTTGGGGCGCGATTCCCAACCGCAAAAAATTCTCAACCGGCTTTACAAATTCACCGACCTTCAGCGCACTTTTCATTTGAATATGCTGGCGCTGGTTGACGGCATTCAGCCCGAAGTTTTGAATTTGTCCCAGGTTTTGAATTATTTTTTGGAGCACCGCAAGCAGGTGATTACGCGCCGCACTCAATATGAGCTGGACCGCGCCAAGGACCGCGCGCATATTTTGCGGGGCTTGGTGAAATGCTTGGCCGATATTGATGAAGTGATTCGTATTATCCGCAAATCCGATAATCGCGACGACGCGCGCAAAAACTTGATGAAGCGCTTCAAGATTGATGAAATTCAAGCCAACGCGATTTTAGAAACCAAGCTGGCGGCGCTGGCGAAATTGGAACAGCAAAAAATTGACAACGAATTAAAAGAACTTGAAGCCAAAATTGAGGAATATACCGGCATTTTAAAGAGTCCGGCCAAAATTAAAACGGTGATGAAAAAGGAGTTTGCCAAGGTAAAAGAAGTTTACGGCGACGAGCGCCGCACCAAGGCCTATGTGCACAAAATCGGCGAAATTTCCGAGGCGGACTTGATTCCCAACGAGGAAGTGGTGATAACTTTGACCAATTCCGGCTACATCAAGCGCATTGATCCCAAAACCTACAAAATACAGCGGCGCGGCGGAAAGGGCATCATCGGCCTCAAAACCGTGGGCGATGATATCGTGGAGCAGTCTTTGGTTGCCAGCACGCACGACCGAATTTTGTTTTTCACTGATATGGGGCGAGTTTTCCAAACTCTGGCCTATGAAATTCCCGAGGGCAGCCGCGTTGCCAAGGGGCGGGCATTGGTAAATTTTCTGGAATTGGGACCACAGGAAAAAGTGCTCTACTTTATGTCTTTGGGTTCCTTCTCCGCTAAAGCTACGAAGGACAAGCCCTCCTCCGCCAAGGCTGCGGCGGGTAAAAAAAACGGCAATGGGAATGTTGAGGATAGTGCCAAATATCTTTTGATTGTGACCAAAAACGGCATTGCCAAGAAAACCGCGATAGAAGATTTTGACAATATAAGAAAGTCCGGCTTGATTGCCATTACCCTCAAAAAGAATGATTCTTTGCGCAAAGTGGCCAAAACCTATGGCGGCGATGAAATAATCGTGGTGACCAAAAAAGGCCAGTCGGTGCGGTTTAAAGAAAAAGATATTCGTCCCATGGGGCGCCAGGCCGCGGGGAACAAGGCGATTTCCTTGAAACGCGGCGATGAAGTGGTGGGGATGGACGTGATAACTTCGGAAGCGCTGATTGACGAGAAAGGCAAGGCGATGGAAAGATTGGTGCTGGTGCTTATGAAAAACGGCTATGGCAAGCGCACCAATATCAAAGAATACCGAATGCAAAACCGCGGCGGATCGGGCATCAAGGCGGCTGAAATCACGCAAAAAACCGGCGATCTGGTGACATCGTTTGTATTAACCGATGAGGAGGAATTGATGGTGATTTCCAAAAAAGGCCAAGTGATCCGCGTGCCGATTGAAGGCATCTCGGTGCTGTCGCGCCCCACGCAGGGCGTGCGCATTATGCGCCTTGACGCCGGCGATGAAGTGGCATCGGCCAGTTGCATCTGAAATCAATTCTCGGTAAAATGAAATTAAAGAAAAATAAATTTTTAATTTGAAATTTGAAATTTTTAAACAAGATCTAATTTTAAAATTTTTAATTTAAAAATTATTTAAAAATTATAAATTAAAAATTTGTATTACGGATGGTTTTTGCGAGCCCAAAACAAATTTTGCTTGATCATTTGGAATTGAAGCGCGATATGGCCGCCGCGGATTTTGGTTGCGGATCGGGGGAGTGGGCAGTCGCGCTGGCGCGAATTTTGGAGCACGGCAAAGTTTGGGGAATTGATCTTTTGGAGGAGCCGCTTTCGGCGGCAAGAAGCCGCGCCCGGGTGGCGGGATTGGAGAATTTGGAATTTATCCGCGCCGACGCGGAAAAGGAAATTCCGCGACTAAAACCCGAATCCCTTGATTTGGTTTTGATGACCAATTTGCTTTTTCAGATTGACGACAAAGCCGCGATTTTTGCGGAAGCAAAAAAAGTGCTAAAATCAAAAGGCAAGGTGCTGGTGATCGATTGGCAAGAAAAAACAAAACTCGGACCAGAAAAAAAAGTATCGCCCGAAGAAGTTAAAGAAACCGCCCAAAAGACCGGATTTGAGCTGATAAACGAATTCAAAACCGGCAATTTCCACTATGGCCTAATCTTTGCCAAACCCTAATAATCCCGTTTCCCAAGGTCGTTCCTTGACGATTATCCCGAGGTTTTGCGAGGGATAATCGTCAAGGCGCGACCTTAACAAACTTTTTTAATATGCCAAAAATTTTCAAACAATTATCCATCGCCGCGATATTATTTACCGCCAATATCGCCCGCGCCGATGATTTTAACGGCACTTTCACCAACCCGCTCACCTCAAAGCCGGGAACTTCCGGGGACAAGGGGTTATCGGATATGATTGACGGTCTGCTGGGATTTATTTTTGGCGTGGCGATTATCGTTTGCCCGATATTGATTTTGTGGGGCGCGTTCAATATCGCCACGGCCGGCGGCGAGCAGGAAAAAACCAAGCAGGGAAAAAAAATTATCACCTACGCGGTGGCGGGGTTGATTATAATCGCGCTTTCCGGGGTGTTCAAATCCATAATTTATGATATTGTGGGAATGTGATATGTCTTTTAAAAAAATCTCAAAATTTATTGTTTGCAGTGTGATTTGCCTTTTGGCGGCCGGGTATGTTTATGCCGACGAAGTAAAACTGCAAAGCCCGATAGAAGGTGATTTGAGTTTGGAAGGAATAATTGGAAAAATTGCCAGCGTTATTTTTGGTTTGGGAATTATTATCTGTCCGGTTTTGATTGTTTGGGGCGGGTTTGAAATTGCGCTGGCGCAAGGAGATCAGGCCAAAGTTGCCAAAGGCAAGCAAATCATCCAGTATTCCGTTATCGGGCTGTTAATCATCGCGCTATCCAGCGCGCTGGTAACCGCGATACAAAATGTTTTGGAAAACACTTAGCGTGCCGCGCCAAATTTCAACAAGATTGCCGGAATTTGGCATCAACAATGTTTAAACAAAATATGAAAAATTTTTTTGACAAAATATATTTAGCCATTACCGCAAATTTGCTTTTGCCGATGATCGCGCGCGCGGATACCGGTGATATTGCCACCGATATTCCCGATGTGGAACTTGACGAGGTAATTGATAAAATTATCGGATATTTTTTGGGGGCGGTGATTATTGCCGCGGTGTTTATGATGATTTGGGCCGGATTTACTTTTGCGACTGCCGGCGGCGAGCAGGAAAAAATCACCAAAGCCAAAAAAACAATGTTTGGCGCAATTATTGGCTTGGTTGTGGCGCTTTTGGCGAGAGCGATTGTTGAATTAGCGATTGGCGCAATTTAATAAAGGTCGTTGTATCAATGATTAATTTATGCAAACTTTAAAACTTAAAACTAAAAAGATGAAAATGATAAAATCAATAAAATCAAAAACACTTCTGTTCTTTGCTTCTTGTCAAGCATTGATAGTCCCGTTATTGGCGTATGGCCAGACCGGTGGCACTACCGGTGGCACTACCGGTGGCAACTTACCGTCTAAGACAGGAACTGACAATCCGAATTTGCAGTATGATTTTGCCAGTGGGGACCTTCAAACTTCAATTAGCACTATTTTGCAGTATTTTTTGGGTGCGGTGATAATCGCGGCGGTGTTTTTCATTATCAAGGCGGGATGGACGTTTGCGACTGCCGGCGGAGATCAAGACAAAGTTGCCAGCGCGCGCAAGGAAATTATGTATGCGGCAATCGGGGTGGTGATCGCTTTGGTGGCAATCGGTGTGGTGAACCTGGTGATTGGAGCATTGCAATAATAATGTTACGTTGCGATAAATAAAGTTGTATTAAAACGCCTCGCTTTTTCGCGGAGGCGTTTTTGGTTTGATTTTTTGGGGATTATGGAGTAATAAAATATTATGGAAACGCCGAGGTGGCGGAATTGGCAGACGCGCCAGTTTTAGGAACTGGTGGGGCAACCTGTGGGAGTTCAAGTCTCCCTCTCGGCACCAAATCAAATTAAAAATTTAAAAATCAAAAATCAAAATGACAATTCAAAATGTAAAATTATAAATCAAAATTCCGTAAGGAATTTTACCTTAATTTTAAATTTTGATTTTTCAATTTTAAATTAAGAATAATAAAACCCCGCCAGCGGCGGGGTTTTATTATTCTTTGATGTCCACCCTTTTCTTTTTTTCGCGCTGGATTTTGGGGATGCGGATGGTGAGGACGCCTTCTTTTAGCGCCGCGTCGGCACGGCCGGCATCAACTTCAACGGGCAAAATTATTTTGCGGGAAAATGCTCCCCAGTGGCATTCCTCGATGAAATAATCGCCTTCCTCGCCGCCGGACGGGTTGGGGCGCTCGCCTTTGATGGTGACCATCTCGTCTTCAATCAAAACATCCATATCGCTGGCCTTAATTCCCGCGATCGCGGCTTGTATCACCAGATCTTCCTCGGTTTGGTAGACGTTCACGGCCAGTTTGCCGTCATTGCCCAGCCATTCGCTTTCCTCTTCTTGGGTTATTTTTTTCTTTGCCATGGTTTTTTTTGTTGTTTTTTTTGCCGTGCCGCCTTTCGCGGCGCTCTTTGCTTTCGCGGCCGTTTTTTTTGAACCGCCGGTCATTTCATCAATGTTTTCGGCGGTGATAATTTGAGCGGCGCTTTCTTTTAGAATCGGAATTCCCGCTGTTTTTTTCGCCGCGCCGCCTTTCGCGCCGGTTTTATACGCGGCAAACTCGGCCATATCCTCGGGTTTTGCCGGCAAAACTTCGCCGGCTTCTTCTTCCGTAATTTCAGCCGCGGGCGACGACTTCATTCCTTTTTGCAATTTTTCAATAAAAGAGTTCATGATGAAAAAGTTAAAAGTCAAAATTCAAAAGTTAAAAGTCAGGTGAAATTCCTTGTGGAATTTTGATTATATTTTGCAGGCGCTTTTCATATTTAGAAGCTTTTTGAACGCGAAATAAAGGGTTATTGCCAGCATCAGTATGATTGCCAGCGGAATGAGCAAGAACGATAAATTGCCCTCGCTTTCCATTATAGAAAAATTATACAATCCGTGCAAACAGCTGGTGATGAAAAATCCGAATGCCAGAAAAGAAGTTTTTCTTTTTGGGTTGCAGAACGTTTGCGCCATATAATATCCCAAGAGTCCGGAGCAGAGCGTGTGCAACAGGATCGCGCTCACGGAACGGAAAAGGGACAAAAGCACCAGTGTCGCGGCATTGTCCGGCCGGAGAAGCATCAAATTCCCCGTTAAGCTTTCCTGCACCGAGGGCAATAGAAACAAAAGATTTTCCACCGCCGCGAATCCCAGCGCGGCGACAATCATATAAATCACAAAATCCACGGGTTCGTCCAAGTAGCGGTTTTTTTCCACGGTTTGCTCCTTGAACCACACGGATAAATATTTGCCGAATTCTTCAATGAGTCCGATGCCGAGAATGTTAATCGCGATCAGCCCCGCCGTTTCGGGAAGCCCCCAGGATTCAATGGCGTTAATCAAAAAAATTTCCATTGCCACTGCCGGCGCGGTCATCAGCGCGCCCAGCAAAAAAACCCAAACGATTTGTTTTTTCGGTTCCGGATGCCGATCCTGTTTCAAATAAAAAGCCAGCCACAAAAAGCAGGGAAGCACCCCGGCGCCGATATATACCGCCAGCGATCCGGCGGCCTGGGAAAACCAGGAGATCGCCGCCATCATCGCCCCAAAATCAAAACCTTGAATCATTTTGTTTTTGCCTTATGTCGTTATTCTATCTTTTTTGTTCAATTCTTTCAATTATTCGCCTGTTTACATAAAAAAGCCAACCTTGATGTAAGAAGGTTGGTTGGGCGGCTTATCCGCCGCCCATGCGCTCTGCTACAGATTCTATGCTCGCAAGGTTATCGCGTGCTCCCGCTGGCACATCGCGGAAGTTGCCGATAACGACTCCGTCACCGTTCGGGACTACGGCATTTACTATTGCATCGTCCATATCAGAATTGACGCCAAAGCCGAGGCCCAGCTGTCCATTCGGCCCGAGCGCGAAGGAATAGTCTATCGCGCCGGCCATGCCTATTGTCGCCACGAGCAATATCGCGGCAACCCAAAAGGTGCTTTTTCGACTCATAGGGCTCACCTGTCCTGTTTATATACCAATTAATTTAAATGTCAATGCTATGGGTTATAACCATTCACTGGGAATTTTATTCTCCCTTTCTTAAAGGAAGGCTTGCCCTGAGGCATTTTGCCGAATGGATGCCCGTAGGGTGTCAAGTCCTGAAAAAACTGAACCGTTTTTTTGCTTTTTCTAGTATATTGTTT
>CAZRVG010000017.1:0-12851 GCA_964603475.1 uncultured Candidatus Saccharibacteria bacterium | reverse complement strand
AAAGCCGAATTTGAATTTGTCCGACCTTACGATTTAATTCCGAAATACAGGGCTTTTTGCGAAGCGAGACCCGCCGAAGGCGGGGCGAGCGAGCAACAAAACGCCTCTGAATTTTCAAAATGTCTGAATTGGTCGGGGTGTCCGGATTCGAACCGGAATTAAATCCTCCCAAAGGACTCGTGCTGCCGTTGCACTACACCCCGTTTTATCCGCCGTAATTTTAATGAAGGCGGGCCTTCGCTAAAGCTACGGCGGGCAAGCCCGTTTTTTGCGCATAGCCAGCCGCTTATCTTTTCCTTTGTAAATCCTATCGCGTAATTGTTTTTACGTCAACGCTGCGCTATAATTAAAACTGGTGCGGGTGTTAAAATAATTAATTGCAAATTTAGATGAAAAATTTTTTTAAGGATATTATAAGGCAGCTGGATATTATCGGGCAGTGCGGAAAATACAATGTTCCGTTGAGACAATGCCCGCAATTTCTTTTTTTGATAATGGGGATTATAACGGTTGCGGCAATGCTCGCGGTTTATTTTATCGGCTTGTATTATAACGGCGATCCGGAAAAGATCGCGCTGGTGGTGATTGCTTTGGCTACGGCGATGATGGTGCTTTCGTTTATTATTGTTCATAGTTTTGAACAATTAGCGGAAACCAGCCGCCTAAAAACTGAGTTTATCAGCATTGTTTCGCATCAGATTAGATCGCCCCTTACCAATCTCAAATGGATTGTGGAGATATTAACTTCGGGGATATTGGGGAAAACCGAAAATAAGCAAAGTGAATATTTCAAAATTCTAAAAGAAAATTTGGAAAGAATGCAAAAGCTGGTGAGCGAGCTTTTAACCGTGTCGCGGATTGAAGCGACCAAGCTTATTTTGAAAAAGGAAAATTTTTCAATGGAAAATTTGGCGCGCGATCTTGTTTCGGAGTTTGCGCCGATATCAAAGTCGTCTCATGTTGAAATAAAGGTTATAACCGAAGGAAAGGTTCCCAAGGTTTGCGGCGATCCTTTTCAAGTTTTGCAGGTGGTGGAAAATTTGGTTTATAACGCGATTCGTTATATCGGTTTTGCCACTGACAATGCCGACAATGCCGCTAATGCCAAACATGGCGAAGTGGAGATCAGGCTTTACGGTAAAGGCAAATATGTTTACTGCCAGGTTAAGGATAACGGGATCGGCATTCCTAAAGAAGATCAAAAATATATTTTTCAAAAATTTTTTAGGGCGGAAAACGTGCGGCGGTATCAAACCAGCGGCTCTGGCTTGGGTCTTTATATCGCCAAAAATATTGTTGAGAGATCCGGCGGCAAGATCGGTTTTTTGAGTCGAGAAGGGGAAGGCACGACTTTCTGGTTCAGACTGCCGGCGGCAAGCAACCATAAAGATAAAACGGCAAATAAAATCCAAAAAATCAATCCAAAATTCAATGATAAACAAAATCAAAATATTAAATCATAAACCAAAACAAAATACCGGATTTCGTTTTAAAATTTGATTTTGAATTTAAAATTTTGTTTATAATTTATTATTTAAAATTTGATTTAATAATTTAATGAAGAACATACTTTTTATTGAGGATGAAGCGGTGATGCAAAAAGCGGTGAGCGAATTTTTGGGCGTGCATGGATATAATGTGATTTCCGCGCTTGATGGCGACCTTGGCATAAATGCCGCCAAAAGCCAAAAACCGGATTTGATTTTGCTGGATATTATTTTGCCCAAAAAAGACGGCTTTGATGTTTTAAAAGAACTCAAAGAAGATGAAGCGACAAAATCCATTCCGATCATTGTTTTGACCAATCTTTCTCAAATGAATGACGTGAGCAAAATGATGGAAATGGGGGTTACCACTTATTTGGTTAAAAGCGACCAAAGTTTGCGGGATATTCTAGCCATTGTGCAAAAAACTCTTGAAGAAGGTTAAAAAAAATGAAAGTTGAACCTCAACAGCTAAAAGCGTTTTTAATTGATTCCAATTTGGTGACCGCTCTGCAATTTGATGAATGCGTGCTTCAGGCAGAGGAGCAAAACCGCCGAACGGAGGATGTTTTGGTTGAACGTAAATTTATTGACGCCGAACAGCTTTCGAAATTGAAGGCCTATATTTTGGGGATTCCTTTTGTTAATCTTGAAAAAGAAAATATTCGCTTTGACGTTTTAAACTTAATTCCCGAGGCGGTTGCCTGCGCGAATAATATCGTCGCGTTTCGTAAAACGGGAGATACGTTGGAAGTGGCGATGATTGATCCCGAGGATTTGCGCATTATTGAGACAATCAAAAAGACTACCGGTTTAACGGTTTTGCCGCGGTTGACCGATCCCCAAGGGATGAAAAATGCCATTTTGCGCTATCAAAAAACTTTAATGGCCGAGGTTGGCGATTTGGTTGGCGAGCATAGCGATGTAAAAGAAAAAGATTCCGGAAAATTGTTGGCGATGGATGCGGCGGGCGATGAAAAAACGGCGGACAGCGGCGGGGATTTGAAACGCGCAGCTCAAGAAATTCCGGTGATCCGCATTGTTGACACCCTGATCAAACATGCGATTTTGGACAGAGCGTCGGATATTCACATTGAGCCAACGGACAGAAGCGTGGTGGTCCGTTATCGGGTGGACGGAATATTGCGCGATGCAATGACTTTGCCCAAAAGCGCCGCACCGGGAATTGTGGCACGCATTAAAGTGCTTTCCAATTTAAAGCTTGACGAATGTCGCTTGCCTCAAGACGGCCGTTTTAAAGTGGAAAGCGAACAATGGAAGTATTCCCTCCGTGTTTCCACTTTGCCGGTTTTTTACGGTGAAAAAATCGTGATGCGCCTGCTTTCGGAGAGTGCCAAAGCTTATCCGCTGGAAAAACTGGGTTTTTACGGCGAAGGCCTTGAAAAAATCAAAAAAGCATTACACAAAACCATGGGAATGATTTTAATGACCGGGCCCACCGGATCGGGAAAGACAACCACACTTTATTCTATGATGGATATTCTAAATGATCCCGGGGTAAACATTTCCACTATTGAAGATCCCATTGAGTATCAAATGCCGCGAGTTAATCAAACGCAGGTGAATTCCAAAATCGGCCTCACTTTTGCCATGGGTTTGCGCACTCTCTTGCGCCAAGACCCCAACATTATTATGGTGGGAGAGATCCGCGACAATGAAACCGCCTCGCTGGCAATTAACGCCTCGCTCACCGGCCATTTGGTGCTGTCCACTTTGCACACCAACACGGCCGCCGGCGCGATGCCGCGATTGATTGATATGAAAGCCGAATCATTTTTAATCGCTTCAACAATTAATGTCATAATCGCCCAGCGGCTGATTCGCTGTTTGGCCGATTCGCGCCAGGAATATTATTTGAAAGATGCCGATGTGCGTCATTTGGATAATTATTGCGACACGGCAAAAATTTTAAAAATTTTAAAAAATCAAAACATAGTGCCGGTAAAATCAACATGGAAAACAATTCCTTTTTTTCGGGCGCGCCCGAACAAGGAATCGCCTGACGGATACAAAGGGCGCGTGGGAATTCACGAGGTTTTGGAAGTGAGTCCCAAAATCAAGGATTTGATTGTGAAAAACGCCACTGCCGATGCCGTGCAAGAGCAGGCGGTTAAAGACGGAATGATTACTATGTTTGAAGACGGCTTTATCAAAGCCGCGCAAGGCAAAACCTCCATTGAAGAAGTCTTGCGCGTGATCAGCGAATAATAATAATTGTACCCGTGTTTCGGCTAAGAAGGTATTGTTGCCTTGTTGATTAACGGATGTGTGTTGGGGTATAATGAAATTATGGAGGAGGATAAAAACCAAAAACAAAGCTTAAATCGGAATTTGAATTATATTTCGCTCTTTGACGCGGCCAAATTTTGCTCATATTCGGAGCCTTATTTGCGTTTGCGTTCGCGGCAGGGGAAATTAAAGTCCATTAAATTGGGCAAAAAATGGATGACCACGCGGCAATGGCTGGCCGATTATGAAGCGCGGGTTTGCCAATGGCGCGCCGAAAGCGAAAGCAAGAAAAATAAATTGGGCGGCAAATCGCCCGACAATGAATCCTCGGACGCCGAATTATCGCCCGCGGGCGATACTGCCATTGACGCGCCGATTGAATACGTTGATTACTACGCCCCGCGCGCGGCTTTGTGTTCAATCCCGGCGCGCGTTCCGCCGCCGCCGCCGCCCGCCCGCCCCGTTTTGTCCGGGTTTGCCGGCGGACAGATAATTCCGCCGCCCAAAGAAGCTAAAACCGGCGATAATTTGAATCATGGCGCGATCGGCGCGATCGCTTCGGGGTCGCTGATCGCGCTGGTCTTGTTTTTCGCGGCTCAGCCGCAAGCGCTTTTGGACGTCATTCGATTGCCCGGCGCGGCGATCGGCCAGGCAAATATCAGCCGATCCGCGGAAGTTTTTGATCAGGCTGATAATTTGCCAAAAAAAGATTTTCAAATAGAAACCGATTTTTTATCGCCGCCCTCGCCGGTTCAAGAGGGGGCGCTCGAAACGCTTGTGGCGCGGATTGCCGATTTTTTTAATTCCTCAAGCTTTTAAATCAATGGCGCAATTTTCCTTTCAATCAAAATCAATCGACGGCGACGAGCAGAAGGGAGTGCGGGAAGCCGAAAGCGAGAGCCAATTGGCGCGCGATCTCCGGCGCGAGGGCTTTGTTCTGATTAAGGCCGCGCCGATCAGATTATCAAAAAACAAATTTAATTTTTTTGCCGCATTGCCGGTGCCGATAAGCTTGAAGGAAAAGATATTTTTTTGCAAAAATTTGCAGGTGATGATTGCCGCCGGCCTTTCCTTGCCCCGCGCCGTGGGAATTTTATCCGATCAGACAAGCAATAAAATATTTTCGCGGGCGCTTTATCGCATACGCGAAAATTTGATAAAAGGAAATTCGTTTTCGGCGGCGCTTTCCGAATATCCAAATATTTTTTCGGAATTTTTGTGCAGTATGGTTAAAGTGGGCGAAGAAACCGGCACATTGGAAAACGTTTTGACAATCGCGGTGTTGCAAATGGAAAAAGATTACGCTTTAAAGTCGAAAGTGAAGGGGGCGATGATTTATCCGGCGGTAATTTTAATCGTGATGCTGGGAATCGGAATGTTGATGCTGGTAACCGTGGTTCCTCAATTGGCGGCAACATTTACCGAGCTAAAAATCGAATTGCCTATGACTACGCAGTTTATTATTGCTTTGGGGGGTTTTATGGTTCAGTATTGGTGGATAGTTATTATTTGCACGCTTGCGCTTGGCTTTGCCGGCGCGCAAATGGCCAGAACGCGGCAGGGGAAAAGATTTTTTGATAATATGGTTTTAAAATTTCCGGCAATTTCTTCAATCATAATTAATGTCAACTCTGCCTATACTTTGCGCAATTTAAGCGCCCTGATCGGTGCCGGAGTTTCTTTGCCGCGATCTTTGGTGATTACTTCAAATACCGTGGGCAACGTCAATTACAGAAACGCGCTTTTGAATGTTGAGGGTAGGATTAAAAAAGGCGAAAAGCTTTCTGTCGCGATTAAAGCATACGGACATCTTTATCCGGCGACGGCAATTCAAATGATTGCCGTGGGCGAAGAAACGGGCGAGACCAGCAATATTTTGTTAAAACTGGCCGAATTCTATGAAAATGAAGTTGATGAAAAAACAAAGAATTTTGCTTCGGTCATTGAGCCGATGCTGATGATTGTCATCGGCGCGGCAGTGGGGTTTTTTGCGGTGTCTATGATACAGCCAATGTATTCAATGATGGACTCCATATAATGGAAATGTTGAATAATTATCTTCTATCCAGGCAACCAATGATAAATAATTTAAAATGTCGAAATAAACTCTGTGGATTTACACTGATTGAGGTTTTGGTCGGTACGGCGCTTCTGGTGATTATTTTCTCGGGGTTGTTCGCGGCTTACAGGCTTGGATTAAGGGTGGTGCAAACAAGCAAAAACAAAATTGCCGCTGTTTCGATCGCGAATGCCCAGATTGAAAAAATTCGCAATCTTTCCTACGAATCCGTAGGAACGATTGGCGCCGCCCTTCCTCTGGCGCGGGGGATATTGGAAGAAACGGCCGTACAAACCATAGACGGGGCGGCGTTTACGATCGCGACCCAGGTAAAATTTGTTTCTGATGCTTCTGATGGTGTTGGTGCCGAAGATTCTTGCAATTTGGATTATAAAAAGGCGAATGTTACGGTGTCATGGACGGGGAACTATGAAGGAAGCGTGGAATTTTCTACCAATATCGCGCCCGAAACCAAAGCGCAAGAACTGCAATCCTGCCTTGATTATCCCAGCGGTGTTTTATCAGTAACGGTTTTTAACGACGGAGGAGTTATCGTGCCTTCTCCGGACATTTCTGTTTATGATGTGCAAACCGGAGGGTTAGCGGCCAATGCCGTGCCGACAAGCGGCAAGTATTCATTTCCGCTGGCGCCGGGCGCTTACCGCGTGCAGGTTTCCAAAACCGGATATAGCAGTACGCGAACATATGGGACCGATGAAATTGCCGTGCCGGATAACCTCAATCCAACAGTTTTAGAAGGAAGGGAGGTGAGCAGCGATCTTTTAATCGACAAGGCTTGCGCGATTGCCGTTGACGGTCTTAGCCCGGATGGGCAAAACAGTTTTGCCGACAGCTTTGAGAATGAATCGCAAATATCAATGATGAGCAACGCGCAAGTAATCTCGGGGGCGGTTTCTCTTGCCGGCCCTCCATATACTTTTGAGGGATATGTTCTTTCTTCGGTTATTTCTTCCGATGATTTGGCGGCGTGGGATGAGTTGATGTTTGATAATACAGTGCCCGAGGGGACGGGGGTTTATTATCAGGTTTTATATTATGACGGCGTAAATTGGATTTTAATCCCGGATTCGGTTTTGGGCGGAAATAGCGCGGGATTTTCCCTTTCTCCGGTCAATCTTTCGCAAGTTGCCGCGGCTGATTATCCGCAAATCAAAATAAAGGCGAATTTATCAACAAACGACCCCGAGGCAACGCCGCTGGTTAATAATTGGCAAGTATTGTGGATTACCGGTTCCGGTATCGCGACACCTCAAGTACCATTTCATTTACAGGGAACAAAAACTATCGGCGAAGATGAAAACGGCCAAAAAGTTTATAAACATTCGCAAGATTATGTTTTGGATGATTCCGGGCATTTGGATATTGCGAGCATTGACTCGGATGCCTATGTTTTTTCGGTTGATGATAGCGGCGGATTGAGTTTGCTTGGCACAGACCCGATTTTGCCGATTGCCGTTTCCGCGGGAGGGGCGGCGCAAATAAATTTATTTCTGCGCTCTCAAAACGCGTTTCTAGCCGCGGTTCAGGATGATACGACTTTGGCCCCGGTATTTTCCGCCGCGGTAACGCTTATTAATTCCGGGAGCGGGTATGAAAAAACACAATATACGGATCAAAACGGGCAAACATATTTTATTTTTCTTGAAAGCGGAACCTATGATATTTTAGTTAATGCCGCCGGTTTTGCCGAATATTCGGGTTCGATTTTTGTGTTGCAAGAAACCACGCAAATTATCAATATTCATCAAAATGAATAGAGTATTTTCAAAAAACGGATTTACCATCATAGAGTCGTTATTGGCAATAGCCGTTTTTACGTTTATGATGGGCGCTGCCGCGGCTTCAATAATGGCGATTTACCGTACATACGAATACACGATGCAACAGGCGATTGCGGTTGATGAAGCGCGCCGGGGGGTTGATTTGATGGCGAGGGAAATTCGCCAAGCTTGTTATGGAGACAATGGAGCTTATCCGATTGAGAAGGGAGGGGGTAAAGAATTTATTTTTTACAGTGATGTTGATGGAGACGGACAGGCGGAACGAGTGCGTTATTATTTAGCGGTTGTTAATTCAGAAACGCAAACCCAAGAATGTCGTTCCTACAGTCAGTCGGGGCAATGCGGCGTTATTTTTTCCGGTTTTTTGTCCGGAGTGTTAAAATCCGCGCAAGTTCGGGTTTCTACCGAAGGATATTATGGCACAACAAGCCGTTATGCCGCTCTTTATGCGGACGGCGTTAAATTGGATAATATGTGCTATGCCGATTGTTCGGAGTGTGCCGGAGCGTGGCAAGGAACGCAAACTTATGATGTGACCGATATTGCAAGCGATAATTCAATTCAATTTACTCTCGACAGCACCTATAGTGTTAAACCGCGGTGTGATTGGGTTGATTTTGATCACTCGATTAAGGCGCGTTTTGAATTTTTTTTCACCGAAGAAATCCCTGATTCCGGAAACGAATTAAGGCGCGGTATTATTGAACCGTTATCAAATCCAGCGTCCTATCCCGCGGACCAAGAGCAAACGGAAATTGTTACTTCTTATGTGCGCAACGCGCCGCCGATATTTACTTATTATGATGAAAATGGAGATCAAATTATACAGGATCCGTCGATATTGCGCGATACAAAAATGATGCGCCTTTTTATGGTGGTGAATGTAAATCCGAATCGTGCTCCAAATGATTATGAATTGGAACAATATGTGCAAATAAGGAATCTCAAACAATGATGAAATCTAAAAAATTAAATTTGGAGCAGGGAATTATTGTTACTTATGTGCTGATTTTCGGTACGGTGTTTTTATTGATGCTAGCGGGGCTTTTGGGTTACATATTGATGCAGTTGCGCCAGTCCTCGCAAAAAGTTGCCTGGAATGAAGCGCTTAATATTGCCGAAGCCGGGGTGGATTATTACCGCTGGTGCATTAATAATGAAGTTGAAGCCGATTGCACCGGAGAAAAAAATTATTATAATGGCGCAGGAGATTTGGCGGGAACTTTCACGGTTAGCGAAAATGTGAATTTGTCTTGCGGCCAAACCGCTTCACGGCAAATTATTTCCGTGGGTCGAACGGCAAAATTTCCAAATATAGAAAGGGGCGTGAGGATATTATACGGACGCGAATCAGTGGCAAAGTATTCATATATTATTAACAGTAGCGTGTGGGTCGGCGCGGATCACGAAATAAACGGCCCCTTCCATTCAAATGGCGGTATTCGCATGGACGGACAGAACCAATCGCTGATAACCAGCGCCGCGGTGCGTAATGAAGCGGGTGAATGGGTTTGTACTGATTCTTTCGGATGCGATCCATGCCCGGTAAGTTCGGGCTGTTATTTATCCGGATGGCAATGTGTTTGCCCGAGTGTTTTTACGACAACTGCGAATCCGGATATCGGGCTTTTTGAGTATCCGGAGCCGCCTTTCAGTTTTGATGCGATTACAATGGATTTGGCCGATATCAAAGAAAAGGCAAAAACCGGCGGCGGGCTTTATTTTCCGGCGTCTGATGATTTGAAACCCGGCAGTAAAGGTTATCGTCTTAATTTTAAAAGTGATGGGACTATTGAAATATGGACGGTAATGGCGCTTCAGCAAACATATGCTTATAGCGATGAAGAAGAATGGCATCATGATCGTTTTATTATCAATAACGAAATTTTGTATGCGACATACGCAATCCCCCTTGATTGTTCGGCGATTTATGTTGAGGACAATCTTTGGGTGACGGGCACGGTAAAAGGAAAGGTGGTGGTGGCGTCGGCTCATCTCAAAGAGGATGGCGATACGGAACCGGATATTGATACTGATGTCATCCTTCCGGAAAGTATTACCTACTCAAATTATGGAGGGGATGATGGTTTGGCGATTATTGCCGAAAGAAATGTTTTAATCGGACCGCAATCTCCCGGCGATATGGAATTGCACGCGATCATTGTGGCACAAAAAGGAAGATTCGGGCGTAATCATTATCCCAATAACTTCAAAAATACTTTAAATATTTACGGTTCGGTAGTTAGCAGGGAGAGAGTGGGGACGCAATGGGTAAGTTACGGACAAATGGTTTCCGGCTATGCGCAGCGTTATACCTATGTTGATCAGAACCAGGTTTACAATCCGCCGCCGTTTATTGCGGGTATGAGTTCTAATTTTAAAATTGTAAATTGGGAAGAAATGAAATAAACTGAAAGTATGTTTAACTTTTTATCAATCAAAAAGAGCGCGTTTGGATTGGAAATTACCGATACCTATATCAGGATAATGAAATTGACCGATAAGAAACGGCATTTGTTCATAGCTGATTCCGGCAGCGTGGAATTGGAAGCGGGTATTATTAAAAACGGCAACATTCGAGATGAGGGCAAGCTTGCCGTCAAAATAAAATCACTTACGCGGCAGTTTATAGGACAAAGCAAACTGCCTTGCTACGCGGTGGTTTCACTTCCTGAAGAAAAAGCGTTTTTGCAGGTGATTAAAATGCCCAAGCTTGACGCCGAAGAAATGCGCGCCGCGGTTGTTTTCCAGGCGGAGAACTATATTCCTTTGCCCTTGGAAAAAGTTTATCTTGATTTTGAAACAGTGCCGCGCCCGCTGGAAGATTTTTATCAATGCGAAGTTTTGGCGGCGGCGATTCCAAAAGAAATCGTTGATTCGCGCCTTAGAGTTTTGGATGCCGCCGGGGTTGCTTGCGCGGCGATGGAACTTGAGTCCCAATCCGTGGCGCGCGCCGCGCTGGCGGGTAAAAACAATGAGTTGTCATTTATGATAATCCATATTGGCGACACGCAATCAAATGTCATTATTTATTCTCGCGGTTCAATAAGATTTACTTTTGCCATTCCGGTTTCGAACCGCGATTTTGTTGAAGCAATTTCAGATTGCGCCAATGTCAATCGCGATTTGGCCGAAAAACTGAAAGTTAAGTATGGTATTGAAGAGTTTGTGCGCCCCGCGGGAAAAAAGAAGTCTGATCAACAATCCGAGAAAAGAAAAATTTTTGAAGCGTTGGTTCCCAAGCTGGTTGATTTTGTCCAACAAGTTCAAAAATGCGCTCGGTATTATCAAACTCACGAGGCCGACGGGGACGAATCAGACGGCAAAAATTTCGGCAAAATCATACTTTGCGGCCGCGGCGCCGATTTGAGGGGATTGGATGAGTTTCTTCTCTCTAAGATTAATTTGCCGGTTTCGCGATTGATTTTGCCCATTGGCACGGATGGATTGGCAATAAAAAAAAGCGGTTTTGCCAAAAGCGGTGTTTGCGGATGCGCGGTTGCGGCCGGGCTGGCCCTGCGCGCCCTGGCGATTGAATCAGCCGCTACGGATGGAAGCTTTCAGTTTTTAATGCCGCCGAAACCAAAAAGAAAATTAAAGCGGGAATCAAAAAGCAAAATTAAATGATTAATCTATTACCGCAAGATCGGCAGGATGTAATCCGCCGGCAAGATTGGGCAAGGGTTGCCGCGATTATCGGGATATCGCTTTGCGCCGGATTGACGGTGTTTGTCTTGGCGTTACTATTGGTACGTAATTTTTATTTGGCTGAATTGAATGCAATCCAAGTCGCGGTGGATGCCAAAAAAAATGAAATGGAAATTTTTGACGTGGCAAAGATCAAGGATCAAATTGTCTATAATAATAAATTAATTGATCAAACCAAGATTTTTTATTCCCGACAAGCGAAAATTACGCCAATCATTGAAAAAATCGCTCAATTTATGCCTTCAGGTATTTCTTTAAATGAGTTTGTTTACTCCTTGGGGAAGGTTGAATTGAGCGGATTTGCGGCGGAACGCGTGTCGTTGGTTGAATTTAAAGAAAATTTGGAAATGTGCCCGGATTTTTTAAATGTTGATTTTCCCTCAAAAAATTGGCTCATGGCAAAAGATATAGAATTTAACATTAATTTTGAATATGGCAAAAAAAATTGACAACCCGATTGCCATGGCCGCATTGTTCTTGTTGCTGGCGGCCGCGATTGTGATTTTGGGTGTTGTGCCCATAATTGCCAGCATTGAAAAGATTGCGGCGCAAACCTCCGAGCGCCGATTTCAAATTGATACTTATGGCCGGCATATTGCCAATACCCGTGATTTTATCGCGTTTGAAAAACAGGAGAACATCGGTTTGAATATGGTAAAAGCCGGATTTACCGATGCGAATATGCCTTTGGATTTGATTAATCTTTTGGAAAATGTAGCAAAAGAATCGGATTTGGAAATCAAATTTTCGCCGATAGCGGAACAAAAATTATCAAACGGCGAGTGGCCGTTTATAAAAATTGAAGCGAATGTCGGCGGTATGGTTGAATCAATATTGAAGTTCGTCGACAAAATTGAAAACAGCCGCTATTTGATAGAAATAGAAAGCATTGATATTAAAACCGATCCGATCAAAGAAGGTTTGAATCCGCAAGAAGAATATCAAGGCGAAATCCAATTTGAATTCAACGCGCCGGTTATGGCCGAAGCGCGCCTTTTGATAAAAAATTATGTTCAACTGCAATCTGAATAAAATGCGTTTATCGGCGGCCGCGGCGGTGAAGAAAGCGGCTTTTGCCCCCTATAAAATGTTTTTTTGCCTGCTGATTCTTTTTGGCGCGGTTGCCGCGAGTGTTTTTTTTAAATTTAAGGAACCCGGCCCAACGCAAATTTTGTCGAACCAAATTCCTCAAAAAGAAAGATTTGACAATGCTCGCGCGCGGGAATATCGGCAAATCTTTGAAATCATCAAAAAGCGCCAAATTGAATATGAAACGCCTTCCGCCGCCATCGGTGCGGAAATATTTTCCGCCCCGCGCGATTTGAAGCAGTAGCGAAAATATCCTTGGCCGCGGCATTTTGTCTTGACCAAAATCAAAAATCAAGGCATAATTTCGGTATTGCTTTTTGTTTGGCCGCCCCCATAGTTCAACGGACAGAATAGGAACCTTCTAAGTTCTAGATGCGGGTTCGACTCCTGCTGGGGGCACTGCTTCGCCAAGGCTACGCAGTGCAAGCACTGATAAGGTAAAGTTTATATATAAACAAA
>CAZRVG010000016.1:0-13933 GCA_964603475.1 uncultured Candidatus Saccharibacteria bacterium | reverse complement strand
GCCCGGGTGTTGGAATCGGCAGACAAGCTAGCTTGAGGTGCTAGTGGGCTCACCCCCGTGCGGGTTCAAGTCCCGCCCCGGGCACAACAAATTTTGCGGATAAAATTTACCATAATTGGTAATTTGTAGTTTATAGTTTGAAAAATGCGAAATATCCGTATCACCAAAAGAAAAATTTGTTCCCAAACTCCTAATTACGCACACAAATTACCGAATTTATGTTTCCGGGCGCTTAGCTCAGTTGGCCAGAGCGGCTCGTTTACACCGAGTAGGTCAGGGGTTCAAATCCCTTAGCGCCCACAGCAGATTAAAAAGAGGAGGCGCGTAATAATATGGCAAGAATAACTGGGAAATCGTTGGCATTGGATATAACAGCGATTATTGCTGTCTGCATCGCTTTTGTTATTTTACTGCAATACGGATACATTTTTATAGGTGCCGTAGCCGCAGTAATATTTGGCGTGGCAGGAATATGCATCGGGGGGCGATCTATGCAATTGGGTTAGCCTTCTTTTTTTGCAATTTTGGGATAAAAATGGTATAAAAATGCTGTTGTCCAAACAGCTTGTTTTTTGTTGTTTTTTGTTATTTTTCGGATTTCCCTCCTACGCTAAAGCTTCGGAGGGCAAGGGTGGGATGCCAGAGCGGCCGAATGGGGCGGTCTCGAAAACCGTTATGCCTTCACCGGCATCGGAGGTTCGAATCCTCCTCCCACCGCAACAAATTTTGCGGACAAAATTTGAAGTAATTAGTAATTGGCAGTTGGTAATTTGGAAAATACAAAATACTTGAAGCGCCAAAAGCAAAATTTGTTCCCAAGCTATAAATTGCTCGCACAAACTACAAAACCATATGCAATTTTTTTCGAAGAAGCAAAATCCCGAAGAAGATCCGCAAACCACCAAAGAAATTTTGGCCGAGTTCAAAAAGGTGAAGGAAAAATGCCAAAGGCTTTCCCGCCAAGTGAAAGACCTTGAAGAAAAAAACCGACAAAACATCAGCAAAGTCGGCGTGGTGAGGTTCAATCCTTTTGAAGGCTTCGGCGGCAACCAAAGCTTTTCGCTGGCAATTTTGGATGACAACAATCGCGGCGCGATTATCACCAGCTTGTTTTCCCGCGACGGCAACCGCGTTTACGCCAAACCCGTGGATAACGGCGAGTCGCAATACCCCCTGTCGAAAGAAGAAAAACAAGCAATAGAAATCGCGCAAAATAATAAATCCGAAATTCGAATTTCGAAATCCGAAACAAATTCTAAAAGTTAAATTTTTAAATATTTGAAACGAAATTAATTTTTGTTTTAATTATTTGAAAATTCTAATTTCGATATTGTTTCGATATTCGGATTTCGATATTCGATATTAATAAGATGGCTGATCAATCTGATAAAAATTTAATCTCTCGGCCGCCCGTGGTGGTGGTGATGGGGCACGTGGATCACGGCAAGACCTCCATCTTGGACTATATCCGCAAAACCCATATCACCGACAAAGAGTCCGGCGGCATCACCCAGCACATCGGCGCTTCGGTGGCGGAATTTAACGGCAAAAACATCACTTTCATCGATACCCCCGGCCATGAAGCGTTTTCGCAAATGAGAATTCGCGGATCAAAAATCGCCGATATCGCAATTTTGGTTGTTGCCGCCCAGGAAGGTTTTAAACCCCAAACAAAAGAGGCGGCAAACGCCATTAAAAAGGCCGGCATTCCGGTGATTGTGGCGATCAACAAGACCGATTTGCCGCAGGCAAACATCGATAAAGTGAAACACGATCTGCAGCAGGAAGACCTTTTGACGGAAGACTGGGGCGGCAACGTGCCGACAATCAATGTTTCGGCAAAAACCGGTGCCGGAATCAATGATCTTTTGGAAATGATTTTACTGGTCGCCGAAATAGAAAATCTGCAAGCGGATTTGGCCGCGCCGGCAAACGGAGTCATAATTGAATCGTCGCTGGACCGTCAGCGCGGCCCCAGTGCCAGCATTATTTTGCAAAGCGGAGCTTTGGAACCCGGAAAAATCATCGCCACCGACTCGGCGTTGGGAAAAATAAAATCTTTGGAGGATTCGCGCGGCAATAAGATTGAAAAACTGCTCCCCTCTCATCCGGCAATCGCGATCGGATTGGACGAAGTGCCCATTGCCGGCGAAATGTTTTCTGAATTCGAAGGCTTGGAGGCGGCACGCGATTTTGTGATCGCAAAACAAAGAGAAGCAAAACTTAATGTTCAAAAAATTTCGCCAGAGGCGCTGTCGGACGGCCAAAAATCATTGAATCTTGTTTTAAAAGCCGACGTTTTGGGTTCGCTTGAAGTTCTCAAAGAAACAATCTGCCAAATTCCGCAAGAAAGCGTTGCTTTAAACATTCTCGACGCCGGCGCCGGCGAAATCAGTTTAAATGACATTAAAACCGCGCGTGCGGCGCGCGAAGCGGGCGGAGTCACGATTATCGGTTTTCGCGTGAAAACGAACCCCGATGCCAAAGCAATGGCCGAGCGCGATAAAATTCGCGTGATGAACTTTGACGTCGTTTATGAAGCGATTGAATGGCTGCGCGCGTATATGGAAAAAATAAGAACCCCGAAAACCGAGCGCAAAGACTGGGGCAAGATGAAAGTAATTTTGAGTTTTTGGAGCGATAAAAAACGCCAAATCGTGGGCGGAAAAATGATTGAAGGCGAGGTGAAAAAGAACGTCAAAATCGAAGTCCTGCGCGGAGAAGAAATGGTCGGACAAGGCCGCCTGGTGAATTTGCAGAAAAATAAAAAAGATATTCCTCACGCGTCAAAGGGAGATGAAGTGGGCATTCTTTTTGAGGGCGACCAAAAAATAGAGGAAGGCGATTATCTGGTTTTTTACACCCTCGAAAAAAACCCCTAAATCGGTAAATTTCTGAATTCCTAAATTGCTGAATTATTGAATAAATTACAAAATTTTGAAATTTTAATATTTATTCGGAAATTAGAAATTTGGAAATTAAGTAATTTTTTTAAAATGGAACATCGCGTCAAAAAAGTGGAATCGCTGATACGGCAAATTCTGGCGCAAATGCTTGCCGAAGAATTTATTCCTCCGGCAGGAACGATTTTGTCGCTCACCAAGGTTTCGGCCAGCGGCAATTTGCAGGAGGCCAAAGTTTATATCAGCGTGCTCCCCGACCAAGAACGGGAAAACGTGGTTTCGGTTTTAAAAAAAAGAGCCCGTTTTTTTCAAAGCATGCTCAACCGGAAATTAAGGATGCGCCCGGTGCCCAAAATTATTTTTGTCGGCGACAAACAACCCCTCCAAGCGCAAGAAGTGGAAACCATTTTGGAACAATTGAAAAAATAATAAATTTGTATTAAGATTTTACTCATCAACTCATTAACCCATCGCTTGTCAACTATTCTATGGCCGGTTAGCCAAGTAGTAAGGCAACGGTCTGCAAAACCGTTATACATGAGTGCAATTCTCATACCGGCCTCAACAAATTTCGCGCGCAAAATTTGCCGCAATTGGCAATTAGTAGCTTGTAATTGTTGTTGAAGTCAATTTTCAATAAGCATGTTGAAATTTGACTTCAACAAAGCGTTGATGTGGGCGCATTTGTTGAAAATTGACTTTTCAAAAGCCAAAGTCAAATTTCCACAAATGCTAATTTCGTAATTTAAAGTAGTTTGTAATTGAAAAATACAAAATACTTGAAGTGTCAAAAGCGAAATTCGTTCCCCAATTACAAATTACCCGCACAAATTACTGAATTTTATATCCGCCCGGGTGGTGGAATCGGCATACACGAGGGACTTAAAATCCCTTGAGAGCAATCTCGTGCGGGTTCAAGTCCCGCCCCGGGCACCGAGAACATCGAGTTAATAAAAAAACAAAAAACGCTTTTGGTAAAAAGCGTTTTTTGTTTTTTGATATTAAGTTTTAATTGTTTTCCAAAACTTCCACGTAGGCGTATTTCACGCCGAAGTTTTTGGCTTGCTCGTAGGTGGGAAACCAGATGTCAAAATGATAGCTTCCCTTGCGCGCGTGCATTCTGTCTTGCACGGAAAATAATTTATCGCCGAACAATTCGGGAATGCGCAATTCGGTGCCAAACGGCAATCCGTTGTTTGCCACGATTCCGTCGCGGACATAAGTCCCGTTGGCGGTGATAAACGGCGTGCTGTCGGTTTGCGCCACTGTACTTGAATATCCGGTCAAAACCACTCTGATGCGGCGTATCCGCACCTGCGAGAGATTCAAATCGCCTATCTTGGAACACGCCTCGGCATCATTTTTGATTCCCAAAAGATGCGCCCGCGAAATCATTATTCCGCTATATTCCAAAGATATTTTCTCGCCGGTTAAATCGGCTTTTGGCGGCAAACCGCCGATTGCGTCCTTGGCAGGCATTGATTCGGCCGCCAGGCACGCGCCTCCCATTATTAGAATTAAAACGAGCAAACCTTTCCTGCAAGCTGACGGGCAAATACTCATAACAAACCTTTTGCCATAGATGCCTTTCTATGCGTTTTTAGCGATATTTCGCGCCTCGCAAAATTCCGTTCAAACAGGCGCAAATTTCGCGTTTTTTAATGCGACGCCATCAATTTTATAGCATTTGACATATTTTGTCAAGGGTATTTGGGGCTTGAATGTATATACATATGTATATACATTCAAACGCGTTGGGGTTGTTCAATCACTCTCCATTTTTTCCATTTCTTCCAAAACGGCCGTTTTGTCGTTCCATTTGATTTTTTTGCCGCCGGCAACGCACATTGAGTCCTCGCACCCTTTGCCGGTGATAACCACTCTGTCGCCGCGCCGCGCGCTTTTGAGAGCTTCTCTTATCGCTTCGCGCCGATCCTCGATTTTTTTAATTCCGCTTTCGCTTTCGCAAGCGATTTGATTGATAATCGCCATAGGATCCTCGTCATAGGGGTCTTCATTGGCAAGCACAACCATATCGCAATATTTTTTGGCCAAATTCCCCATCACCGGCCGCTTCCACTTGTCCCTGCCGCCCCCGCAAGCGCCCAGGACGCAGATTAGCTTGCCCTCCAGTCCGCTTTTTAACGCTTGATAGCACTTTTCCAAAGAATCGGGAGTTACCGCGTAGTCAATAAAAACTTCAAACGGTTCGGCAATCACCCTCTCCATCCTGCCCGGCACGATTCTGATTTTTTCCAGCGCCGCCCGGCAAACGCCAAGATTGACTCCCTGCGACCGCGTCGCGCAAATCGCGGCCAGCGCGTTATAAACATTGAATTCTCCGGGCAAGCGCAATTTGAATTGAGTTTCCTCGACCTCAAACGATACGCCGCCCGCAAGCGGTGTCGCGTTTCGCGCGAATATTCTTTTGTTGCCAACGGCATTTTGATTGCTTCCGCCAATCGCGTAGATATATTTATTCTTGGCGGCGAATTTGGCGAAAAAATCAAAATTGGCGTCATCGCCGTTGATAACGTGAATTTTTTTGCAAGATTCAAACAGCTTGCCTTTGGCCGCCCGGTATTTTTCAAAACTTCCATGCGATTCAATATGCTCGGGAGTAACATTGGTGATCACCGCAAGCTCAAAATCAATGAAGCGGTGGCGGTGCTGGGCGATTCCCTCGGAGCTTATTTCAATCACGGCATATCGGCATTCCGCGTCCGCCGCGCGGCGCAAAAATTTTTGCAAAGCAAATCGCCCGGGCATTGTCATCCGCGAATTATTTTTCCATAATTTATCTCCAATTTCAAATTCAATTGAAGAGGACAAGGCAACTTTATAGCCGGCTTCTTTTAAAATTTTTGCGGCCATTATCGCCGTGGTTGATTTTCCGTTCGTGCCGGTGATGCCGATAACTTTTAAGCGCCGCGACGGGTTCCCGTAATAAAGCGCGGCAAAAAGAGCCAGCGCCAAATGATAGACTCCCAAGGCGCGCTTGGGCAAAAATTTTTGGGCAAACGTCTTTAATCGAGCCAAATTGATCATATGCTCAATTATAGCCAAACTCTTGCAAAAATCAAAAAATATGATATAGTTTGTCTTGTCGCAAGAATTTTCATTTTTCACTTTTATTTTTTAATTTTTAATTTGAAACATGCCAATTACCAAATCAGCAAAAAAAGCTTTGCGCCAAAACATCAAGCGGCAGGTAAAAAACAAGCTTGTTAAAAAAACCTTGAAAGCCGTTTTAAAAGAAACCCGCGCACTGGCAATCGGCGAAAAAACCGAAGACGCGAAAAAGAAGCTGCCTTCGGTCTATAAAGCGCTGGATAAAGCCGCGAAAACCGGACTGATAAAGCCTAACACCGCGGCCAGAAAAAAATCCCGCGCCGCTAAATTGATCAACAAAATAAAAATCGCGTAAAAAACGCGATTTTTATTTTTCCCCTCATCACCCCCCATTCCCCAATTATATGTTTATGTTTAAATGATTATATGCTTAGCGAAGCGCATGATTATATGATTACATGATTCACAGCGCCGCCGCCAATAAATCCAGCGCGGCTCCAGAATCAACCTTTCCCGTTTTAACATCAAAATCGGTTTGGCAGATTCGGCGATAAATTTCCCGCAATTCAAAAAGAGAAAAGCGGCGCGCTTGCGAAAGGGTTTTCCCGAACACGTAGGGATGTATGCCCAGCCGCGCGGCAGTGGCGGCGCCAGCCGAATCTTTCACCAAAAGCAAGTTTTTAAATTGCGAGGCAATGAGCGCCAGAAGATAAACCGGATGGCTGCCTTTGTCGATATGATCTTTTAAAAGAAATAATGTCTTTTTTTTGTCCCGCGCCGCCGCCGCGTCAACCACCGCGAAAATATTGGCCTCCGAAGACAAAGCCACGGTTCGCTCAACGTTATTGACGCTGATTTCCTGCCCGGACCAAAAATGCGCCAGTTTCTGAATTTCGTTTTGCGCCCGCCAAAGATCGCCGCCGACGCGAGCGGACAGCACTTCAATTGCCGGCGCGCCGATGTAATTACCCGTTTTTTTAAATTCCGCCGCAATCCACGCGTTCAGCCGCGCCCCGGCCAAAGGCGTAAATTCTTTGACCTGCGCGCAAGACAAAAGGATTTTTAGCAAACGGTCAGCTTTCAAAACCTTCCCTTCTTGATAAAAAACCACATTGTGCTCCGCGCGAGACATTTCTTTGACGCGGGCAATCAAGGCTTCTTTGAAATTTTTATTGGAAACAGGATTTTTGATCACAAAAAACTTTTTCGCGCTAAATAATGAATTTTGGTTCAATTTGGAAAAAAAATCTTCACTGGTATCGGCAAGCGCGTCAAAAACCGCGAAATCCAATCCGCGGGTTTGTTTTTTGTATTCTCCAATAATTTCGGCAAGTTTTCGCGACAACCGAAACGTATCTTGTCCATACAAAAAAATCAGCATTTACTTAATGATAGTTCGCACTTTTTCAATGATTTCTCCGGGAGTAAAATGCGCCTTAATCAAATAATCCGTCGCACCGAGATTCAAACCCTTATCCACGTCTTCTTTTTGTCCAAGGTTTGAAAGCACAATCACGGGAATTGAAGCGGCAAAAGGATCTTCCCTTTTTTGCGCCAAGACCTCAAACCCGTCAATCCCGGGCAAAATCAAATCCAAAAGCACCAAATCGGGCTTTTCTTCTTTAATCTTTTGCAGCCCCTGTTCACCATCGGCGGCTTCAATCACCTCATACCCCTCGTTTGACAGCTTTTTGACGATCAATTCTCTCAAAAATTTATCGTCTTCAACAATAAGAATTCTTTTTGCCATAATTTTATTGTTTTGGCATTATTCAATTCGCATTAATATATTTATTGATTTTTTCAACCACCTCCTTGGGATCAAATTCAGTTTTAACCAGCCAGTCGGCCACTCCCATTTTTTTGGCCTTATCCAATTCAAGCGGCTGGCCCGAATTGGAAATGATAATCACCGGAATTTTTGCCAAAAGCGGGTCTTCTTTCATTTCTTTTATCACTTCAAACCCGCCCATTTTGGGCATAACAATATCAAGCAAAACCAAATCCGGCAAATTCTCTCTCATTCTTTTCATTCCTTCCCGTCCGTCCATGGCAAGGTCAACGTCAAATCCAAGCCCCGCGAGTTTTTTGCTCAATAGATTGATAATAAGTTCTTCGTCTTCAACCAATAGAATTTTTTTCATATTTTCCCGGCAATAACGAATTGCCGCATTTTCTGTAATTATACCCCGCCGCAAGAAAAAACGCAACAAAGACCAATGATTGCGACACGGATAAATCAATCGTCCGCGCCGGGTTATTTGTTGGATGGAGGCAGAACAAAAAAGAATTTTGAGCCTTTATTTTCATAAGAATCAAAGCCTATTTTCCCTCCGTGGCTTTCAACGATATTTTTGGAAATAAACAATCCCAGCCCCGTGCCTTCGGTTTCCATTTTTATCGCGTTAGCAGCGCGAAAATATTTGGTAAAAATTCTCTCTTTTTGCTCTGTGGATATCCCCATGCCCGTATCGGAAACCGTCATTTTTACCCAACTATTTTCACACTCAACTACTACCGAAATTTTCCCGCCAAGCGGCGTATACTTGATTGCATTTTCAATCAAATTGGAAATCACCAATTTGATTTTTTCCACGTCAACTTTGACCAAAGGCGCCTCGGCGGCGTGATTTGAAAAGTCTATTTTAATATTTTTTTGCTTTGCGATATCAACATATCCGGGAATAAGCTCTCCGACCACTTTCCCCAAATTCGCGACAGCAATATCATAAATTTGCCGACCCTCTTCAATGCGCGTGACATTCAACAGATCGTTTATCAAATGAATCATTCTTTCGTTGGATTTGTAGGTTTTTTCCAAAAATTCGCTTTGTTCTTCGCTGATCGGCCCCAAATCGCCGTCCAAAATCATTCTCAACGTCCATTTAATCGCCGATATCGGCGTGCGCAATTGATGCGCCGCGATGGAAACAAATTCCGTCTTCATTTTTTCCACCATTTTTTCGCGGCTGATATCATGCGCGATCAACAAAGTACCGACTTTGCCATATTTCCCTTCAACCGGCAAACAGCTTATCTCAAAAACAACTTTATCACTCACAAAAAGCTCTTTTCGAGAAATTGTACTAAGGGAATTTTTAACAAAATCAACCAAAGGCGCGAAGCCGGCAAATTCCTTTAATTCGCCGATTTTTTTTCCTTTGATTTGGTTAATATCCTCTTTGCGAGCGCCAAAATAGGACATCATCCGCGAATTGGCCAATATCAAACGGTCGCCGGAATCAAAGAATATCATTCCGTCGACAAAATTGGCAAAAATTGCCAAAGTCTTTTCACTTTCCTCTTCCGCGCGACGGCGCAAATCTTCCATATCTTCGAGCATATTCATCAGCGCCACACGAGAGTTTTGCGATTCTTCGATTTTTTCTTCAAGCTCGCGAGTGCGATCTTCAATTTCTTTTTGCAAAACTTGAGCGGTTTCGCGCAATTCCCGGTTTTTGGCGTTCAAGCGAATCTCCAGCGCGCTCTTTTTTTCTTCAAGCCGATTATTGATTTCATTGAGCGCCAGTACCTCGCCGTTCCTCTGCCGATGAACGAGGATCAGTTCTTCGTCGCGCGCAGGCAAACTGCCGGATTGACCGAACAAATCAGCTTCCGGCCGCTTTGGGATGTTATTGAATTTGTTTTTAGTTTTTTGTTCCATTATTTTTCAAAAGCCAAAAGACTCGACCGCAATCTTTCAATTTCTTTTTTTAATTCTATCATTTTTAATTCCCGGCCGATAGTGATCTTCTGAAACTTTTCAAGATCCCTCACCTTTGTTTCAAGATCCTTTGTGCGCGCCGCGATTTTTTCCTCCAACGTTTGGTTTAATATTTCCAATTCACGCGTGCGAGCGCCCACGCGCACTTCCAAAATTGAATTCATTTCTTCCAGTTTCATTTTAGCGCGCTGCAATTCTTGCGTTCTTTGCGCAATTTTGTGTTCAAGCAATTCTTTTTCGCGATATTCTTTGATCGTGCTTTTAATCAAAACATACCCAAAAACGCAAAAAAGCATAAATAACACGACCAACAATGCCTGCTGCCACAAAAATTCAACAAAAAAAGGCATCATTATCAAACTAGCGCCCATAAGCCCGACAAAAATTTCCACCAATATTATCTTAATACCGAACAGTTTGTTAAAAGCAGCTTTGTAAAAAATAAACCCGAGTAAAACCAAGACTGCGTAATCCGCGAAAACTGCGAAAAAATCAACATAATTCCACAATCCGGAAAATGGCGCCGTGACAATATTAAACAACAAATTAAACCCGCCGAAAATAATCGCGGCCACAGCGACAAAACGCGCTCGCTGGCGGCTGCCCGCGTCCGCGAAGCGCCGGTTGCGCGACAACTCAAAAAACGTCGCGGCAAAAAAAACGGCCGCCGCGAGGACATATGGCCAAAACAAAACGCCGGTTGACGCCACAGTTAAAAAAGGCAAATTAGAGTTAAATCCCATTTCTTCAATTACAAGCGGAGAAAAAGACGCGGCAAAAAACAGCGCCCACAAAAAGACGGCAAAATTATTTTTTCGGCGCTGTTTTTTGTCCAAAGGATTGGGCGCGGGGAAAGTTAAAGCAAAACGATAAAAGACGGCAAAAAACAGCGCCATTAGCGCGAAAATACCTCGTGTCGCCCACAGCCCCGCGTCCATGGCAATCTCCGCCGGAAAAAACGCGGCGGCGTGAATGCTGATAAAATCAAGATCCATCCAAAGCAAAAGGAAAAATATACCCGCCAAAAAAACGCGGCCGGCCGAATTATGCCGATTGGTGGCATATGCCCACAAGATCAGCTCAAGTCCGACGGCGTTGGCCAAAAAAAGCAAAAGAAGGTTGATGAGCGCGGCGATATTGATAATCTCAATAATATCCATAATAAAAAAACAAAATCGTTCAACTTTTAGAGCGTTGAATAATTGTTGAATTATGCCAATTTAAGAATTGTTTGAGCTTAGCTTAATTTTTTCCCAAATTTGACAATTTTGTCAATTATTCAATGCTCTCGCTTTATAATAACATATTTTTAAAACAGCGTGCCATTGCGCCCGGCATTTTGCTCCGGCAGGCGCTTAGCAATCCCCGCCAGCCCCAGATCCAAAAGCGCTTGGCGGCCGGCGCCGTCCGCGAAATTGCCAAACGCGCATTTCTCCGGCGAAAACCCGATGGGCGCGCTTTCAATCATTGTCGCCAGCCTTTCAAATTGGATCAATTTTTCTTGGTTTCGCAAAAGAATTTTCCTGATTTTTTCACCGCGCGCGCCGGACATGGAACAAAAATTCCCATCATTCTTTCGGGCAAGCGCCAGCGCGTTTTCCAGCGTGCCGCAATTGTTTAAAATTTCAGCCGCGGCTTTGGGACCGATTCCCGGCGCACCGGGAATATTGTCGGAATTGTCTCCCGCGAGCGCCTTTAACGCCGGTATTTGCCGCGGACTGACGCCGAATTTTTCTTTCACTTTTCCCGCGTCATACATCACCGCGTTTTTAACCCCGCGATTGACGATAAACGCCCTGACCCTGCCGTCAACCAGCTGCAAGCTGTCATAATCTCCGCTCAAAATGTAGAATTTTATTTCTCCGCTTTCTTTTTTCGCGGCAGAGATCACCGACGCGATCAAATCATCGGCTTCAAATCCTTCGCGCGCGAAAACCGCGATCCCCAGTTTCGGCAGCAATTCCTGAATCGCCGCCAATTGCTTGATCAAATCCGGCGCGGTGGCCGACCGCTGAGCCTTATAATCGGCAAATTCCTTGTCGCGAAAAGTGCCTCCTTTCACATCAAAACATACCGCCAAATAATGGGGGCGAAAGTCCTCAACCGCGCGCAAAAGCGCCAGCATAAACCCATGCGCCGCGCCCACCGGCGCGCCTTTTTTATTGGTAAGCACGGGCATCGCGTGAAACGCCCGATGCGCCACCGAATTCCCGTCAACCACCAAAAAAACCTCATTCATCATTTATCAGTTATCATTTATAATTTATAATTTATCCCTTATCAATTATCAATGCTTTTTTCAGAGGGTCCAACCCTCTGATTCCCGGATATGGTTTGTTGGTCAAAAATGCTTGACAAAAAATTTCTTGGGGCTAAACTGAAGATAGAATTCACATATAAAAACACCTCTAAAGGTTCCGTCCTTTGGCGGTGTTTTTTCTTATGTGTCTTAATTTATTTTGCAGATTGTTCATAAATACAATCCTTTCTTTTGCCGTTTGGCGCAACAATGTGGAGCAAGTATCATAATATGGACTGATAACCGTTTTTAATTTACTTTTTCCGTAAAGATATTTTACCAAAGAATAGAAATCGCCGTCGCTGGTAATAATAACCGCTTGATTATAATTCGGATATTCAATCATCGCCTGCAGTACCAAATCCGCGTCAACATTGCCTTTTATATTGCCATCTCCGTCGGGAAGCGTGGGCTTAAAAATCAAAACGTAACCGTATTTTTGAAGATTGGAATATAAATCCTGATTTTTTTGAATGTAGCCAATAAACAAATATGCCGTTTTAACACCGTATTTTTCCGACAAATAAACTCTGAATTTTTTAAAATCCAAAACCCACCCCTGACTCCGCACGCCAAGATTCAGATTTTGGCTGTCAATAAACGCGTAATTGCTTTGCGCTTTCTTCATATTTCAATGATAGCAAAATTTCGATTTTGCCGAAATAGCTTGCAGTTCGGCGTTGATTTTTTCAATCAAACGGGATTGAAAGCGGCGGGGTAAAAATCTTGTTTCAAGATTTTGCAAAGTTTGCCAACAGCGCCCTTGGCTTGCAAAGGCGGCAAAAGAATCAAACGATTTTCCCGCGGCAACCTCATCTCCGTTTTTTCTTTTCATCTTTTTGCAAAATCTTTTTAACATGCTTTTGCGCAAAACGGAATAATCGGAAAACAGGCGAAATCCCAAAAAATAAATCCCTGTTTTTATTGGAAACACATTGGCCTTTTTGGGATTGAAAATCAGATCTAATTTATTTTTCAAAAATTTTTCAATCACATTTTTTATAAACCGCAACTCCTTTTTATTTGTTCCAAAAATCAAAAAATCATCCATAACCACTCAATTGAAAATGTAAAAATCAAAATAGAAAATGACAAACATAAAATCGCAAAATCACTTTTTGCCTTTCATTTTTAAAATACTTGACGCGAAAATGTTTGCGATTTGAATCAGTTCATCCAAAAGCCATCCTAATTCCCGGGCATCGCCCTTTTCCGTATCCCTCAATAGCGTCAACCAAACCTTTGATTCATTGGCCGATTTCAGGGAATGGGTGAAAAAGTTGATAAAATCTTTCTTGCTGCTGGCCGAATTTGCCTCGATATAATTCGCCAAAATGTTTGTTCCGCTCCGCAATAACTGTTTGCCCATCACATTGCAAACCGAATCTTTGGGCAGCTTATCAATGAATTTAATCATCCGCAAAGTCCACGCGTAAAGCCGCTGTTTGAATTCATTTTTAAATTTTGCTCTGTCATTTTCCATTTTGATTTTTCAATTTTACATTTTTATTGTTGCACATCGCGTGGTGGACAACGCGATCCGCAAACGGCGCGGCTTTAATTAACCGCTTTTTTGAATCATTGACGATAAATTCCCGATAGCTTCCGTGCCGATAGGTTTGCGTTTGCAATTTCCGGCACAATTCCAAAAGGTTCTTTTCAACATCAAACCCAAACTCCAAAATCTCTTTTTTATAGCGCTTGCATTTGCGCGCCTTCAAATATGCCGAATGCAAATTTGCGAATGAACAAACTTTATTAAACATAAAATTCCCAAAAGGGTCGGACCCTTTATCAAAAGGGTCCGACCCTTTTGATAAAGGCCCGCTGGCCCGGAACGGAACAATTCCAAATTGAGCCGCTCCGGGATAAAGGCTGGAATTTTCCCTCAAAAATTTCAGAGGGAAGGAGCCGCGCCAGTAGTTTTTGGGCGCA
>CAZRVG010000015.1:0-23670 GCA_964603475.1 uncultured Candidatus Saccharibacteria bacterium | reverse complement strand
CCAATCCAGCATATTTCAGAAGGGACTATATGTCCAGTATATGGGGTACCTGCCAGTTTGCGCGAAATTTGATTATAAAAAGATCGGGATTAAAGAATTTAGCGAAGAAGAAAAACGAGAAATTGTATTTCGTGATATTGCCAGCGGTCAGATCACGCATAAAACCGAGCTGGACAGCAATTTTATTCCTAACTATCAAAGCGCGATCGGTTATTTCGCGCGGGTAATCATGAAAGAACTTCGGTTGGTAAGCGGATATGATGTTCTTTATGGAAAAGTAAAAGAATTTATCCAGAATCATTTGTTTAGCAATCCGATAGCTTTGGATAATCTTAATTCACTCCGCAATCTTTCTGAGATAGAGGCTTCAAGAACCGTTATCGAAACATTTAAAAAAGAAATCAATAAATTAACGGTGCTTGATAAAGGCGAGGCTGAAATTCGCGACTATATTAAGATTAGTAAGAGCCGTCCGTTCGTGGTCAAGGAGCAAGGATATATTGTGCCTAAAAAAAGTATTTTCAATAAAGTTGTTGGCGACAGCCGTTTTGAACTGGAATTCGCCAACTTCCTTGAAAATTGCGAAGACATAATTTCATACGCCAAAAACTATTTTGCTGTCCATTTCAAAATTGATTATAAAAACGCCGATGGTAATATCTCAGAGTATTATCCGGATTTTATTATTAAGGTATCACCAAAAGAATATTATATCGTAGAAACCAAGGGCAGGGAGGATTTAGACGATATTGAAAAAATAAAGCGTCTCGAACAATGGTGCGTCGATGTAAATGCCAACCAAAAAAATGCTAAATATCAAACGATCTATATTAAGCAGGAGGAATGGGAGGCGCAAGGTAAAAAACTAAAGAATTTTCAAGAAGTAATTCGCGGCTGGAGCAAATAATCGGATTACAATTTTATGCCTGAATCAGAGGGCACAACCCTCTGATTGGTTTTTTATTTTGTCGGTCGGGAAAATAGGGGAGGCGATTTGCGCGGTGCTGGTTTGGAAGCTTTCGCTCGAAAGGGTAGATAGGCTTTGCAGTACCCGTAAAATTTTTTGAAGAATCAATCAAAAAAGCCTTTGCATTTTGTTGCGAAGGCATTTTTGAAATTACAAAATTAGGCGCAGATTAAAACTGCCACGGCGATGCCCAAGAGGATGCCGAAAAACACTTCAAAGCGGGTGTGCCCCAAGAGTTCTTTTAGATGCTTGGCTTCAAACCGCTTGTAGCGGTAATAGTCTTCAATGATTTTGTTGAGCAGTTCGGCGTGTTTGCCGGTTTCTTGGCGCAGAGTGAACGCGTCATAAATTACCACGAGCGCGAAAACCGCGGAGATGGCAAAATGGGGCGAGTCAAAACCATAGACGATGCCGCAGGCCGATGCCAGCGCGGTGACCGCCGAGGAATGGGAGCTGGGAAAGCCGCCGCTGGCCCAAAGCCGGCGGAACGCCTCGCGGCTCACGCCGTGTTTCAGCGCCAAAGCCAGCTTTATCAATTGCGCGATAAACCATGCCAAAAACCCGGCGGCGAGCGGCTGATTATTGATAATTTGAGAAAAAACATCCATAATTTTGACAAATCCTATTTTAATTTTTCTTCCAACCCAATTCTACCCCAATTTTCCTCTTATTTCAACCCAAAAAATTGGTCAAGGTGACACCTTGACCAATTGAAATTGACTTTTATCTTTTGAAATGGGAAAATCTAACCAAAGATTGCGGGGGTGTTTATCGCTAGCTCAATATCCGCTGATCAAGAATTGCTCATTGAAAAATCATGGTTTTTTGATCCGGATTTGGAAGTGCTGGAAAGATATGGGAATTGGATAAGAAGAATAGACAATAATTTGGGAAGATGGCAGAGGGGTGATTATTCAAAGCCACCGAAGGGCAGGCACACGATTGAGGAGTGGAACGATTTAAGAAAGCTATATGATTATACTTGTCCATGTTGCGGGCGCACGGAAAAAGAGACGGGGAAACAGCTGACCAGAGATCATATTGTGCCAATTTGTTTCAGGCGGCGTTATAATATTCCGCGTCTTGACGATATTGGCAATATCCAGCCTTTGTGCGACAACTGCAATCGAAAAAAAGGTGATCGGGTCATTCTATATCCGCGTTCGAATAATGGACATATTGCCACAATGCATAGGTGAAACCTGTGCAATTTTTTTTGAAAGGCGGAGCTGTTTTTTGGATGTATATACATTCGTTTTGTTTTTTGTGGGGTGATGGTATAATGGGGTTGCGGTAATAATTTTTAATAATTAAAAATATGAGAAAACTTGCCGAAAAGAACGTGCGCAAATTAACTCGGTTGGGAAAAAGCTCGCTGGCGATCACCATTCCCAAAGAATTTTTAACTTCTTTGGGGTGGCGCGAAAAGCAAAGGGTGGTTTTAAAAAAGCGGGGGCAGGCAATTATCGTTGAAGATTGGAAAGAAAAAGAATAGGTAATAAAGAACAGAATAAAACCCAATATGATCGAAGGATATTTTCAAGATCGAATATATTTTCGGCGCAATGATTTTGTTGCCGGCCGGCAGAATTTGATTTTTATGCACGGCTTGTCGGGAAGTTTGTCGGCGTGGCGGTTTTATGAGGATCGTTTTAGCGCAAACTATAATTTGCTGTTTTTTGATTTGCGGGGACACGGCAAATCAATCAAAAAAAGAGATTTTGGCTATTATGATCCAAAAAACACCGCTGAAGATATTAACGGGCTGGCCAAAAAATTTGGAATGGACCGGTTTGTTTTGGTGAGCCATTCGTTTTCCACTTTGCTGGCGCTTGAGTATGCGCGAACATATTCTCAAACGGTTAAGTCGTTGATTTTGTTGGCGCCGGATTATCGCATTGCTCAAACCGCGCGTGCCAAAATGGCTTGGCCGTTTTTGACGTTTTCGCAAATCAATAATTTACTGCCCTTTGAAGAGCGAATCGGCAAACACATTGATTATTCAAAATTCATTGGGAGCGGTGATTGGGATTGGCGCCGCCTTTTTGCCGATATTTCCAACACTTCATTGCGGGTTTATTGCCATTGCCTGCGCCAGGCACGCAAAACCGATGGCTGGAAATTAATTTGCGGAATAAAATTGCCGGTTTTGATAATTCACGGAAAAAAAGACACGGTGTTCCCGTGTTCGGATTCGGTTCTATTGGCAAAAAAAATTCCAGGCGCGCGATTGAAAATCTTGCCAGAAGCCAATCACATTTTGGTGATCAATAACCACAAAGAAGTAGCCGAAGAAATTGTAAAATTCATATAAACATATAATCATTTCAGCAGGCGAGAGATTTCTTGAGGCGATAATTCGCGGTATTTGCCCGAGGGCAGGCTGTCCAGATTCAAGGAACCGACGCGGATTCTTTTTAAATCAACCACCGATTTGCCGACTTTTTCGATGATACGCCGCACCACGCGCTTTTTTCCCGAATGAATGGTAATGAGGTACTTCTTTTTGCCGATTACTTCAAATTGGTCGGGTTTGATAAATCCGTCTTCAAGTTTCAATCCGTTTTGGATCGACTTAATTTCGGTTTGCGTCAGGGGCAGATTGGAGATTATTTCATACTCCTTTTTAATTTCATGGCGCGGATGGGTGAGCTTCAAAGTGATATCTCCGTCGTTGGTGAGTAAAATCAGCCCCGAAGTCATTTTATCCAGCCGTCCCACGGGCCAAACTTTGGGTTTATCGGGAACCAGCGAAATAATGAGCTTTCGCGCGTGGCGATCTTGCAAGGTGCAAGTGTATCCCGCAGGTTTGTTTAAAAGATAATAAACCGGCTTTTGAATTTCCAATTGCTTGCCGGCAACGGTTATTTTGTCACTTGTCGGATCAACGCGCCTGGCGACGTCGCTAATTTTTTTGCCGTTAACAAAAACCAGCCCTTGGCCAACCAAGATCTCGGCTTTTCTTCGCGAGGCGACACCGGCTTGCGAAATGTATTTGGCAATTTTTATCGTTTCTGTTTTCATTTTAAGAGTGGTAAATAACTATATTCTACCGCAATTTCCATCTTTCGGCTGTGCCGATTATTTAACGTTCTTGTATTAAAAAAACGCAGTTTTTGTTTTCTGCGGGATTAGTTGGCAATTGCCGTATGCTGTTGCACGGTGCAGCATCCCAGTAACGACTCGGCTTTTTGCGCCGCCAATTTTTCAATCGCGGCAACAGTTTCATTAATCTTTCCTCGTCTGTTGATCACCACATGATCATAGCGTTCGTGGTATTGCCACCACATTTCGCGGTCGCGCGCGAGTTTGATTAAAAATTTTTCTTCGGAAGCGCTTGGGTCGCGGCGAAAATATTGTTCGCGCAATTGGTCCCAATCTTCGGGAGCGATATAAACGGTAATCAGCCTCTCAAGGATCGAATCGGCGACATCGGGCATGTTTTCTTTAATAATCCTTTTCACGTGAGCCATGGCGTATTCATCAATTTGCCAGATCACGTTTTTGCCGGTGAGAATCACCGAAATCGCTTCTTTGCTGGTTCCCTTATATTCCCCCGGGCGCACTTCAATATATTCCAAATATTTTTCTTCTTTAATTCTTTGCTTAAATTCTTTGTTGTCGTAAAAATTGTGGCTGATACCCTCAACTTCTCCGGGGCGCGCCGCGCGGCTTGTGTCGGTGACAATTTTGCAAAATTCGGGATTGCGCTTCAAAAAAAGATCCTTGGTGGTGTCTTTGCCCACGCCGCTGGGACCGGTGATTACAAGCAAAATACCCTTGCATTTTGAGCAATTTTTTTGCGGAATTATTTGTAAAAATTTGGAAAGCATTGTTTTAACCATTGTAAAAATATAGATGATTAAAAATAATTTCCCCGCATATTTTAAACACGGGGTTTGTGCGGTGCGCCCGAAAACGGCACTGTGTTTTTATATTAGCCGATTTTTTTACATTATACCAATCTCGCTTTTTTTCGGCATAATGTCAAGAGTAATGCCGGTCGCGCCATTGTCTTTTTTTTGAATTGAGGCATATTCAAGGCAATGTCTGCCGCCAAACTTCAATGAGTTTGCCGAAATTTGACTTTAACGCGCATGGAATTTAAATTGATATTATGAATGATAGATTGAAGAAATTGTTATTTGTTTTGGCGGCAATTGCCGCGGGAGTATTTTTAGCCGGCATCGTGGCCGATATTTATGTGGCGAATGCCGGCGCAAAAAATATATATTCCAAAATTGAAGATTTGCCCCGGGCGCAAGCGGTTTTGGTGCCGGGAGCGGCGGTTTACCGCGGGGGGAGAATGAGCGCGGTTTTCTATGACCGAGTTTGCACCGCTCTCGAGGTCTACCGTGCCGGAATTGTGAAAAAAATATTGGTGAGCGGGGATCACAGCCGCGATGATTATGATGAAGTGAATGTTGCCAAAGATTTCTTTTTGAAGAACGGCGTTTTGCCGCAAGATATTTTTGTTGATTACGCGGGATTTGACACTTATGACAGCATTTATCGCGCCAAGCATATTTTTCAAGCCCAATCGCTGATAATTGCCACTCAGGAGTTTCATTTGCCGCGCGCGCTTTATCTGGCGCGCGAAATCGGCATAGAAGCTTCGGGAATGAAGGCGGATTTGCGGGCATATGATCTGGGATTTTATAATTTTTTGCGCGAGAACGCGGCGCGCGTGAAAGCCTTTTTGGATGTTGCCGCCAACGCCCAGTCTCGCTATCTGGGAAATGTTATCCCCATCACCGGCGACGGCCGCGATTCATGGGATGATTCAAGAAATGAAAATCAAATGATAAATGATAAATAATAAACAAAATCAAAATTTTTAAATTTCAAAATTCACTTTTGACTTTTGATTTTTGACTTTTGAATTAATTTCGTGCCCGAACTGCCCGAGGTTGAAACAATCAGGCGGCAATTAGCCGAGAAAATTATCGGCAAAACCATAAAAAGAATTGAGATTTTGGAGCCAAAAATGTTTATTGGCGATCCAAAAGACGTTATCGGCCAAAAAATCACGGATGTCGGCCGAGTTGCCAAAGTTTTGCAAATCCGCTTTGCCAACGGCGCGGCGCTTTTGGCGCATTTTAAATTAAACGGGCAATTTTTTTGGCGCGCCGCGGGCGATAATGCGCCGGCAAAATTTACCCGGGCGGTTTTTTATTTTGCCGATGGCGCGCGCCTGCTTTTTAACGATTCGCGAAAATTTGGATGGATAAAAGTTGCCAAAATTTGCGATTTGGACAAGAATAAAAAAGCGATTGAGCCGTTTTGCGCAAATTTCACTTTGGATAATTTTGCCGCTATCTTGTCAAAATCGCGCCGTGCGGTAAAATTGGTGTTGATGGATCAGGAAAAAATCGGCGGCATCGGCAACATCTATGCCAACGAAGCGCTTTTTGAGGCAAAAATCAATCCGTTCCGGCCGGCAAATTCTTTAAACCAAAAAGAAGTTAATGAGCTGCGTCAAGCGATTGAAAAAATTTTGAAAAAAGCGATTGACTGCCGCGGCTCTTCGGGAAAAGACGAGTGGTACCGCCAGCTGGATGAATCGCCCGGATGCTATCAAGATCACTTTTTGGTCTATCAGCGCGACGGGCAAAAATGCTTTAATTGCCTGGGCATTGTAAAACGAGAAAAACAAGCCGGCCGCGGCACCTTCTACTGCCCAAATTGCCAAAAATAATTTTTTGAACCCCAAACCTTAGCCTTTGACCTTATGCTTTGTATTCGTATTTTTGCATTTAACTTTTGGATTATCACTTAAACTTTTGAATTTTGACTTTTGACTTAATTCTATGTACGGCATGCCTGCCAAAAGATTTGATCCGGATTTTTATAAAAAAGATCCGCTGATAAAAAAGCTTGATTTCGCGCTCGGGTTTTGTTCTGCCGCGCTTTTTTGGGTGCTGTCTTTTTATTTCGCGTGGTATATCGCGCCGCTGACGGTGATATGCGCGGCGGTCGCGGGCATATTTTCAAAAATAAAACGGCGCTACATAATTTACGGTGCCTTGTCGCTGGTATTTCTTCCGCTGGTGCTGTGGAGCACGTTAAAAATCTGCTGGATCGGCCGCGATACCATTGGCTGATAAAGAAAAAAAGCGTATCGGCAAGTTCGATACGCTTTTTGTTTTTAATAAATTTTAGAATTTACACAGGTTGCCTTCAAATTCGCCGCCGAATTGATCGCATAGCTCTTGGCTGATGCCCGAGCAAGTATTCTCATCCATATTCCATTCGCCGCGGTTGTCGGTGCAGGCGGCTTCGGCTTGGGCGTTGGCGCGCTTTTGCGTGAGTTCTTTAAACATCACGCCATCCAAAATATAGCTTCTGGAAACCGGCACTGTGGGTTCGGGTTCTACTTCGTCGCCGTTTAGCTTTCTTTCCAGAAAATTAACGCGCACCGCTTCGTTGATAATGGTAACATCTTCAATTTTTACGCCTTCTCCCAGAGGCACGGCGTTGGAACCCACGATTAAATCTTTTGATTCGTCAACCAGAGCAATTGCCACATAATAGTAGGCGCCCGGATCATTTTCGCTTTGCTGTTTTAGCACCACCGCCCAATCCGCTTGGCCGTCGGAGTTCAAATCGCCCGAAACCGGCTCGCCGGTAATTTCAGTGGTCATTTTTGCCGCGCCATAGGGGTTGATGCCTTCGGCCTTGCCGTTTTCCAGCGAAACAAAATCGGTTTCCACCAGATATTTGGCGTTCAAAGGACTCAACTTGCTCACCGGCTCCTGCGTGCCGCCTTCTTGTTTTTTTGGCCCGCCCAACATCATCCACGCCGCAACACCCAAAACCAAAACAACTATCAATACCAGTATACCCTTGTTCATAATTTTAATGTTTATAAATACTTTGAATTACGAAATACACTTTGTTGAAGTCAATTTTCAACAGCTTGTCCCGAGTATGGCGAGGGAAGCGCGTTGAAATTTGACTTCAACAAAACACCGATATGAGCGCATTTGTTGAAAATTGACTTTTCAAAAGCCAAAGTCAAATTTCCACAAATGCTAATTTCGTAATTCAAAATAAATAATTTATGTTTAAATGATTATTCGTTATTATAGCAAAATAATAACAGAAATAAAAAAAACTTCCAGCTCTGCCAATTATTTGTTTGGGTTGCGGGATGGGCGGGAGCGGTATAGAATGGAAGCGAGAAAGTGTAAAACTTAAAGCGGAAAGCGGAAAGCGGAAAACTAAAAAATACGGAAAACTAAAAAATACAAGATGACACAGGAGCAGGCGATGGCCATATTAAAAGCGGGGAATAACGCGTTTATTACCGGACCGGCGGGCAGCGGGAAAACTTTTTTGTTAAACCGCTATATCAATTGGCTGAAATCCGCGGGCGCCAGTGTTGCCGTTTGCGCGTCCACGGGAATTGCCGCCACGCATTTGGACGGCATCACCATCCATTCGTGGACCGGTATGGGGGTGCGCGATTCGATTTCCAAATCCGAATTGAAAGATTTGTTAAAAAGGAGCTATTTGCGCCGCCGTTTTTCGCGGGCGCAGGTTTTGATTATTGATGAAATTTCCATGCTGGGGGCGGCGCAGTTGGATCTGGCGGATTTGTTGTTTCGCCAATTCAAGCAAATTGATTTGCCTTTCGGCGGCGTGCAGGCAATTCTTTGCGGCGATTTTTTTCAATTGCCTCCGATAATGCGATCGCCGGCAAGGAAAAACACGCGCGAAACGCAAGCAAGTTTTGGGTTTGGGCAAGAAAACGGCGAGCTGGCAAGATTTGCCTACCAATCGCGGGCGTGGAAAGATCTTGATTTAAAAATTTGTTATTTGGATGAGCAATACCGCCAAAAAGATGAAAAGTTTTTGCGCCTGCTGAATGCCGTTAGAGACAATGCCGCCGGCGAGAACGTGAGGCAATATCTGCAATCCCGAGTGGATGCCGAAATTACCATGCCGGTTGAACCGACGAAGCTCTACACGCACAATGTTGACGTGGATATTGAAAACAATTTGGAATTGCAAAAAATTTCCGGCAAAGAATTTGTTTATAAAATGGAATCAATCGGGCCGGCCGCGCTGGCCGGCCGCCTGCAAAAAGGATGTTTGGCGCCTTCGGTTTTGCGATTAAAGGCGGGGGCGCGGGTGATGTTCGTGAAAAATAATTTTGAAGAAGGCTATGTCAACGGCACGCTGGGAGTGGTTAAGAGCTTGGATGACGGGCGCATATTGGTGCGCACCGCGCGCAAAACGATTGATGTCGGCTTGGCGGCGTGGCACATTGCCGAAGACGGCGACGTTAAGGCTGAAATCAATCAATATCCCTTGCGCTTGGCATGGGCGATCACCGTGCACAAAAGCCAAGGGATGAGTTTGGATGCCGCACGGGTTGATTTGCGCCAATCGTTTGAGCCGGGTATGGGCTATGTGGCGTTGTCGCGCGTGCGCTCATCAGCCGGATTGTCGTTGGCCGGATTTAACGAAATCGCCCTGCGCGTGGATGAAGATGTTTTGGAGTTTGATCGCGGATTAAAACGCGAGTCCGAGCGGCACGCGAAAGAAATTCCCGCGTACGCGCCAAAGAATCGTTTTGCCGATATTTCCAAAAAGGAGAAAAGAATCGATACCGTGGCGGCAACGCGCGAATGGCTTCAAAAAGGAATGCCGCCTGCGCGAATTGCCGATGTCAGAAGGTTGAAATTGGCAACTGTTATTTCCCATTGCGAAAAAATAAAAGCCAAAGATCCAAAATTCAATTTTTCGGATTTGGCAAAAGAAATTCCAATCGGCAAGCTGGCCGCCGCCAAAGCGGCGCTGAGAAATTGCCGCGCCGAAGATGGGTGCTATCCGCTGGCGCCGGCGATGGAATTATTGGGCGATGGGTTCATAAGCTACGAACAGTTGCGCCTCGTTCGCTTGCAATTGCCATAAATATTGCTGGCAGTTATATTTTTGAGGTCGTTCCTTGACGTAATCGGCAAGGTGCGACCTCGTCAATCTTTTGATTATCAGTAATATTCGTGTAATATGAGAAAATTTTTCGTTGCGTGGGGAATCGCTTTTGCGATTTTACTGGCGGTTGGCGCGGTGTTTTTTGCGGTGAATTTTGTGCTACAATGGCAAAACAATGATCAAAACAATATGATCAATACCAATGATATGAGAATTGCCAGTCCGTCGTTTGAGAATAATGACGGCTTTCCGCCAAAATTCACTTGCGACGGCGAGGAAACAAACCCGCCGCTGGAATTTGCAAATATCCCGCGAAAAGCGCGGTCGCTGGCGTTGGTTTTGCGCGATCCCGACGCGCCTTCGGGAACCTTTATTCATTGGATTTTGTGGAATATTGATCCTGCAACCGAAACCGTTAAATCCGGCGAATTGCTCGCCGGCGCGCGGCAAGGCAAAACCACCAACGGCAAGGTTGAATATGTGGGCCCCTGCCCGCCAAGCGGCACGCACCGCTACATTTTCACCCTCTACGCGCTAGACGCGAAACTTTATCTAAACGAAGGCGCCGACATTGAACAATTTGAAGGCGCGATTTCCGGCCACGTTTTGGAAACCGCCCAAATCATGGCAAAGTACCGTTAATAAATACATGCAAAATGTAAAATCCCATAACCCAAAACTTTATGTAAAAATTCAGATCTGAAAATGTGTTGAATTTATAAAATGACAACATCTTAGGTTTTGAGTTGAAGTTATCGGTTATGAGTTTTTAGTTATTGCATAATTTTATGGAATTTAATGAATATCAAAAATTGGCGCGGGGGACCGCGATTTACGCGGGCGCGGGGAAGAATTTTGTTTATCCGGCGCTGGGGCTTTGCGGCGAGTCGGGAGAGGTGGCCGAAAAAATCAAAAAGATCGTGCGCGATAATGACAATGTTGTTGACGATAAGCGCCGCGAGGAGTTAAAAAAGGAATTGGGTGATGTTTTGTGGTATATCGCCAATTTGGCGGTGGAGCTTGATTTGAGTTTGGAAGATGTCGCGCAAGAAAATATCGCCAAGTTGCAATCGCGAAAGGAGAGAGGGGTGTTGCACGGCTCGGGGGACAATAGATAACAGATTTAAGATTTAAGATTAATGCCAAGCTTGAAAAGCAAATCAAGAAAAATCAATTTTAATGGCGTAGAGATTGAGTATTGTTTAAAGACCAGCGCGCGGGCGAAATGTTTGCGCATTTCCGTGAAGCGCGGCGGTCAAGTTTGCGTGACCAAGCCGCGGTTTTTGCCGGAAGTTTTGGCGCGAAAATTTTTAGCGCAAAAAGCGAATTGGATTTTGCGAAAAATTGCGGAATTAAAGGACAAAAAAAATTTGTTGGCGGTTGGGAATCGCCGCGATTTTTTGCGCCTGGCGCCGGCGGCCAAAAGTTTGGTTTTGCAAAAAATTGCCAAAATTAATTGTGCCTACAATTTTGATTTCAATCGCGTGGCGATACGCGATCAAAAAACGCGCTGGGGCAGTTGTTCTTGCAAAAAAAATTTAAATTTCAATTATCGCATCGCGCTTCTGCCCGATTGCTTGTCCGATTATATCGTGGCGCACGAATTGTGCCATTTGCGCGAAATGAACCATTCCTCAAAATTCTGGCATTTGGTTTCCATCGCGATTCCCAATTATTCCGCCTGCCGCAAAGAATTAAAAAATTATTGAAGTTGTGCTAAAATGGAAGCCATTGTTGAAATCAAACTTCAACAAGCGTGTTGAAGTTTGGTTTCAACAGCATTTAAGTAATAATTTATGGAATTATCATTGATTTTTAGCAATATATTCAACTTTGTTTGGGCGTGGGGCGCGCAGCACGGGGTGCGGGCGGTTTTGATAATCGCGGCGGCGGTTTTTGCCGACGCGGTCGTGCGATCTTTGCTTTCGCGCAAAAAATTGATGCCGATTGTTGACAATATTGGCCGGGCAAAGTATAAGAATATAATTATCCGCCAACAGAAAAAACGGATTGAAACGATAATCAATACACTGAAGAATATTTTGTCTTCCGCGGTTTGGGTTATCGCGCTGGTTACCTTGCTTCCGGAATTTGGCGTCAACGTGGCGCCGATTTTAGCCGGACTTGGGCTGGCGGGATTGGCCGTGGGCATGGCGGCAAAAGATTTAATCACCGATTTTATCGCCGGAATATTTATCATTATTGAAGGTGAATACAATATCGGCGACAGCGTGGAAATCGGCGGGGCGAAAGGAGAAGTTTTGGCGATATCTTTGCGCCGCACAACGCTCAAAGGCAAGGACGGTACGATATACATTGTGCCCAATCGGGAGATTAAATTGATAAAAAAGTTTTCCGAGAAGATAAGCGGGGAGGAAACAATGGTCGAAAAGGTTTGAAAATTAAAAATTTAAAATTAAAGAAATATGAATACATTTCCTCAACAAATAAGCCGGATTTTGCCGGTTTGCCAGCCGCTTGAAGAAACGGCGATGTGGGTTTTTGTTCTGGTTTTTGCCTGGTCAATCGCATGGAAAGCCGCCGCGCTTTGGCGCGCCGCGCGCAACAATCAATTATATTGGTTTGCGGCGTTGATGCTGGTGAACACCGTAGGCATTTTGGAGATTGTTTATATCTACATATTCGCCAAAAAACGCCCCGAATCCGGCAGTTCAAGTCAAGGTATTATCAAGTAGAATAAAATTCAAAAAAAGCGCTCCCTTTGCGGGGCGCTTTTGTATTTCAAGGTGAATCCTCGATGTAATCGTCGAGGTTTCACCTTATCAAACTTGGGTTTTTAAACGGCTGACGATTTTTAGTTCCAATTTTTTCGTGTCGGTGTCCAAAATCGCGAAAGCGGCTTGATAAAACATTCCCGCCAGCGTGCCGGGATTGGCCAGTTGGCAATTATCAATGGTTTCAAGCCATGGTTTATGGGTGTGACCGTAAAAAACAAAATCAAACGATTGGTTTGCGGCTGCGCGCTTGGCAGCTTCCGGGAAGTGGCAAAACCCGATTTTCAATCCGCCCAGTTCGGCTTGCCCGAAACTTTTGAATAATTGGATTTGCCCGGGGTATTTTTTGGCCGCGATTTCAACCATGTCGCGGTAATCCATGTTGCCAAAAACCGCCAAAATTTCTCCGGAAAAGTTTTTTGCCAGTTTTTCCAAAGTAGCGCCGTCGGCGATATCTCCGCAATGGATTATCGCGCCCGCCGGATTTTCTTTGATATACGCCAAAAATTTATCCAGCGTGGCCAAATTGTCGTGAGTGTCTGAAATAATCGCGATTTTCATTGATTTGTGAATTTTTAAAAGGTCGTTCCTTGACGAGTGCGGCAAGGTGCGACCTTGGCAATTTGCATTTTTATCATAGCATTTTTTTCCCGCTTGTCCGCAATCCCCTTTTTGAATGTATATACATTTGTAAATACATTTATTCTCCCGATTTTAAATTTTCCAAAGATTTCGCAAAAGAATTCCATCGTTTTATGTTGCGGTGGATTTTTACCCGTTTTTGCGTTAGACTGATGATACTATTAACAAATATCAAAATTTCCAATTTCCAATAAATTTCAAATTTCTGAATTTCAAATTTTAAATTTCGGTATTGGGCATTTGTTTTGGGATTGATAATTGGATATTAATATTTTTTTACATGGATTCTCCCGTTGAGGAAATCAAAGGCCGGCTGGATATTGTGGATGTTGTCGGCGAATATGTGCGGTTGAAGAAAACAGGCGTGAATTTTTCGGCATTGTGCCCGTTTCATTCGGAAAAGAGCGGGTCGTTTTTTGTTTCGCCGGCGCGCCAGACTTGGCGGTGCTTCGGCTGCGGCAAGGGCGGGGATATGTTCACCTTCGTTGAAGAGATTGAGGGCGTGGAATTTGGCGACGCTTTGCGGATTTTGGCGGCAAAAGCCGGCGTGCAGCTGCGTCCGCCCACGCAACAGGAAAAAGAGCAAAAAACCGTCCGGCGGCGTTTGTATGACGCCTGCGAGCTGGCGGCGAAATTTTTTGAAAAGCAATTGGCGCAGAGCGCCGCGGGCAAGGCGGCCAAAGAATATCTTTTGCGCCGCGGGCTGTCCGAAGAAAGCATATCGGTTTGGCGATTGGGATATTCTCCCGATTCTTGGCAGGGGCTGCATGATTTTTTGGCGCGCGAGGGCTATATTGACGATGAAATAATCGGCGCGGGATTGGCGGTTAAAAGTTCCGGCGGTCGAGTTTATGACCGTTTCCGCGGGCGGATTATGTTTCCGATATTTGATTTCAATTCGCAAGCGGCGGGGTTTGGCGGCCGGATATTTGAAAGCAGGCAAAGAGACGTTTCCGCGGAGCCGAAGTATTTGAATACCGTCAATACGCTTATTTATGATAAAAGCCGGATTCTCTACGGCTTGGATCGCGCCAAAAGCGAGGTGCGCAAACTTGATTCGTGCGTTTTGGTGGAGGGCTATACCGATGTGATAATGTCGGCGCAGGTGGGCGTGGAAAATGTCGCCGCCACTTCGGGCACGGCGTTAACGCCCGCGCATTTAAAGATTCTGAAGCGATTTACCGATAATTTGATTTTGGGTTATGATATGGATTTTGCCGGCGAGGCCGCCAATCGCCGCGGGATTGATTTGGCGTCGGCAATGGGATTTAACGTGAGCGTGGCGCGGCCGAATGGGGATGGCAAGGATCCGGCCGATGTCGCGCTGGCCGATCCGCAAGAGTGGCGGCGCGCGGTTGCCGCCAGCCAAACAATCATGGATTTTTATTTTGATCGCGCGTTTGCCGCGCATGACAAATCGTCGCCGATAGGCCGCAAAAAAATTGCCGAATTTGTTTTGCCGGCGATCAAAATTATTCCCAACGCGGTGCAGCAGGCTTTTTGGCTGCAAAAACTTGCCGATCGCATGGAAGCGCGCGATATTCATTATGAGGAATACTTGCGTCAAGAGCTAAAAAAAGTTAGGATAAATGAAAATGTTTTGGAACCCTCGGTCGGCGTCGGCATAGCGGCCGCGCGCGGCGGATTTTGTTCCGACAAAGATCGTTTGGCAAAACGCTTGCTTGTTTTGGCGGTTAAATTTCCTGAATTCGCGGCTTTACTTGAAGATAAAATTATTGATTCTTTTTCGGCCGCGGCAAAAGAAATTTTTCATAATTTTAAAGTTGACCAAAAATTTTCCGGCGGCGAGCTCAAAGGCGAAGCAAAAGATTATTTTGAGGCGGCTTTTATAGAAGCCGAAAATGAAATAATCAGCCGGCAAGCCGCAAAAGAAGAATTTTCTTTTCATATTGAACGCGTTGGGCAAAGTTTTTTTAAAGATTCGCTGGCGCGGGCTTCCGGCAGGCTGATCGACGCGGAAAAAAAAGGCGACAAAGAAGCCGCCACCCGCTTGCGGGACGAGTTTAATGAATTGGCAAAATCCGTGAATAATAAAACCGAAAAGTAAATAATTTTTGATTATGGCAACAAAGAAAAAAGCGCAAAAGCTTTCAACGGCAAAAACGCCGGCAAAAGCCGCGGCAAAGAAAAAAACGGTGTCCGCGGCAAAAGCCAAAATAAAGTCAAAGGTAAAAGCAAAAGCAAAGGTGAAAGCAAAGAAAACCGTTAAACCGGAAGAAAAAACAATCGCGCCAAAACCTCAAGCAGCCGCGCAAAACCGAACATTTATCGCGGTAAAACCCGAATCTTCAAAAAAACGCGGCGAAAAGGAAACGATGTCGCGCAAGGTTTTTGATCCGCAAAAACTTGAAGCTTTTATGCAAAAGGGGCGCCAGCGCGGTTTTATCACTTTTGCCGAAATTTTATTCTTTTTCCCCGCGGTGGAAAAAGATGTTAAAGGATTGGACGAACTCTATCAAATACTTGACGCGAGCGGCATTGAGGTCAAGGAAGCGCGGGAATTTTTGGAAGTGGGCGATGATAAAGCCGCCAAGCGCGTGTTGGCGTCAAAAATCGATCCGGTGCAAATGTATTTAAAAGAAATCGGCCGGATTCCGGCGCTCACCGCCCACGACGAAAAAGAACTGTCAAAAAAAATTGAAGCCGGCGATATGGAAGCCAAAAAGCGGCTTACCCGGTCAAACTTGAAATTGGTGGTGTCAATCGCGCGCAAATATATCGGCCGCAGCGCTCATTTGAGCTTGCTTGATTTGATTCAAGAAGGAAATTTGGGATTATTTCGCGCGGTGGAAAAATTTGATTGGCGCAAGGGCTACAAATTTTCCACCTACGCTACATGGTGGATTCGCCAAGCGATTACCCGGGCATTGGCCGACCAGGCGCGGACGGTGCGCATTCCGGTGCATATGATCGAAACCATTTCCAAGTTCACGCAAGCGAAAAGAAAGCTTTTGCAGTTTTTGGGGCGCGATCCCTTGCCCGAAGAAATCGCTTCGGAAATGGGGTTGGAGCCGTCCAAAGTGCGCTATATCCAAAAAATTTCCCAGGATTCGGTGTCGCTGGAGACGCCGGTGGGCGGCGACGGCGAAGACAGCGTTTTGGCCGAATTTATCGCCGACAGCAAAATCACTTCGCCGTCGCTGGACGCCGCGCGCAGCTTGCTCAAAAACCGCTTGCACGAGGTTTTGGTTGATTTGATGCCCCGTGAACAAAAGATATTGGCACTGCGTTTTGGCTTGGAAGACGGCGTAACTCATACGTTGGAGGAAGTGGGGCAGGAATTCGGCGTCACGCGCGAACGCATTCGCCAAATTGAAGCCAAAGCCCTGGAAAAAATCCGCAACCACGCCAGCTTGAAAAAACTTAGGGATTATTGATTATGAAATATCAATCGATTGTTTTTTCCGGACTGCCCGGGGCGGGCAAGTCCACGCTGGTTGAAAAATTGAAAGAAATCTATGGCTGGCCGGTGTTGTCCGTGGGCGATTTGTGGCGCGCGCGCTGGGCAAAATTATATCCCGACAAGCAAATTTCTTTTGAGGAATATTGGCGCACCACTTCCAGCGAAGACAACAAGCAAGTAAATATTGATTTTCGCGAGCAAGTTTCAAAAAATCATTTGTTGGGCGATAGCCGCTACACGATCTATTTAAAAGATTTGCCGGTTTTTCTGGTATTTCTAACCGCGGATTTGGATATTCGCGCCAAGCGAGGCGCGGGGCTGGCAAAATATAATGGCAGCAGCGAGGAGGAAATCAAGGATATTCTCTATTGCCGCGAAGCCGACGAGGTGGCGGCAAGCAAACGGCTGTTTGAATATGATTATCGCGACGCGGCCAACTACCATTTGGTTTTAAACACCGCGATGATTTCGCAAGAAGAAGAAATCGCGATTATCAAAAGCTTAATTCCTCCCGGGATTTAAGGCCGCGCCTTGGCTATGCTAAAACTGCGCGGGGCGCAAACCTCGGCCAATTTGCATTCTAGCTTTATTTTCGACGAATAATTACCCAAATGAAACAAAAATTATTTCCAATCATATTTTTCATTCTTCTTTTCGCGGTTTTGCCTTGGCAAAACAATTTCGCGCGGGCGCAAAATTACGCCGTGTTGAATCCCGCGGCGTTTATTGAATCGCTCAAATACGAAATTTCGCTTTTCAAGATGCTTTTGGGCAATCTGGCGGCCAAAAATCAAATCAATTCGCCGGCGTATATCGCGGTTGATTTGACGTCGGGAAAAACGCTTTTGTCCAAAAACCCCGATCAAATCCGCTCCATCGCGTCAATCACCAAAATGATGAACGCGGTGGTTGCTCGCGAAAATATTGATCTTGATAAAAAAATAACTCTCACCGATGAGATGCTCTCGTATTGGGGCGGCAGTCCGGTGCTTTTTGAAGGCGCGCGCGTGAACGCGCGCGATTTATTAAAAGCCGCGCTGATTCAGTCCACCAATGATGCCGCCGAAGCGCTGGCGCATTCGGCCGGCGAAAAAGAATTTGTGGCGCTGATGAACCAAAAGGCAAAAGAGCTGGAAATGGCAAATACTATTTTTTACGACGCCTGCGGGATGAATCCCAAAAACAAATCCACTCCCGCGGATTTGGCAAAAATGGTGGACTATGTTTATAAAAACCATCCCGAAATTTTGCAAATCACCAAAAGCAACAACCTTTGGCTGCCCGACAAATCCGGCACTTGGATGAAATTCCAAAACGTGAACAATTTCTATCCGCTGGCGGCGTTCGTGGGCGGCAAAACCGGCTACTTGGTGGAATCAAAGCAAACCATCGCCTCGGTGTTTGAAGTCAACAAAAAACCGATAGCGATCGTGGTGCTCTATTCCAAAAACCGCCAATCCGACATCTTCCGCATCCTAGAAAAACTCCAAACCCAAATTTAGAGTTGTTTTCCCATAAAGAAGCGCAATTTATACGGGACTGCGGCCTTGACAAATTAGGAATTCTATTTAATCTGTAAGCACAAAAGCACATTCAAAAAATGTTGGGGAGATGATTGGATTGGATATTGGGCGCGAAGCAATGGTTTGCATTTTTTTGGTATTAGTTTTGCCGGTTGCTCTGGCAAGCCCGCCATTGGTTTCTTGCATTGGCTGCGAGAATAAAAAAACAAGCCAAACTACCAATGGAATCGATAGATGGCAGACGTTTTACGCCAAGGAAAGCAACAGGATTGTCTTGGAGGGAAGCTCCGGTTTTTGGGAATATGAAAACGGGCAGGATATTGGCACCGGAAGCTCTATTAGCCTTAATGTTGCAAAAAGCGGTTTGTATATATTAAGGACGGAGAATGGTGATTTTTACGCGACGATAATCGTGAGTCCATTATCGTCTTGCGTTCCCGAATGGCGATCAGAGATTAAAATCAACGGTGATGAATACGCCAAAGATGACACGCGGGAAACCGCGGCTGGAGGGGAACTTGATTTTAGCGTGAGGGTTAAAAGCGGTTGCCAGAAATATCAAGTTGAATGGATTGCGGATCCGCCCGCGGCAGTTGCTTTCAATGATCCTCGGTCGCTCTCCACCAAAGGATATGTTGTCAAGGATTATTCGGGGGAAAATCCTACCGTGATGGTAGTGCTTACCTCCGAAAACGGAGATAATCGAAGGCAACAAAGCACCAAGCTGATGATATTGGACAATTCCGCGCCCACCATTAAAATTAGAACCGATTCGCCGATTTATTCATTTGAATCTTTCAATGTTTATTTTGATGGATCGAATAGCGGTAATTCCGGAGATGGTGACTATATTGAAAAAATCGAAGTATGGTTGAGGGATGAGAATGGCATACAGGTGAGCAGTAAGCAAAAGATCATAAGCAAGGGGCAATCTTTGCCAATTCTGCAATTGAAGCCTGAGGCAGTAGGAGTATATACTCTGACTGTTGAAATTACCGATAGTTACGGCGCGATTGCGGAAAAAACAACGACGATTTTGGTAACCAAAAAAGGGGGCACAAGCAAAGATACGGCGATGATTGATGTGCCGGAACATGTTTATTGTTTCGCCGGAGAGCGGTGCAAAATACCGGTTAATCGAAGCGATAAAAGTGTTTCCGTAAGGTACTATTACGGAGACAAAAGCACGCTAATGGCATCTCCCTTTTATTTTTCCGAAGGCACGCATCAAGTATGGATATATGCCTATTATTTTGACTGGAAAAGAGAAAGGGAATATGGAGGAATATGGAAACCCGTGTGGATTCACGCGGCGGTCAATGATTCCAACGCGTCTATTGCTGTTGCCGAACCTGCTGACGATTGGATTGCGCAAGAAGAATTTGCCGAACCGCAAGAAACTCCGCTTGGCCGTATGCCGATGATCGCTCTGCCGATTGTCGCGTGGCGGATGTCGCGCCGCCGCCGAACCTCAAAGAGCTGACTTCCGTCGGCTATTTTTTTGACGGCTCGCCCCTTGAAAAAATCCCAATGATGGGGTATTATCTACTTGTTGGAATTCGTATATTTTACACATTCCGCGGTGGCGCAATGGTAGCGCGGGTGCCTGTTAAGCACTAGGTTGTAGGTTCGAATCCTACCCGCGGAGCCATGTGGGATTTGCGGAGCCAAAAGCTCCGCTTTTCTCTTTAATGGTGCCCATTTTGACCGGTTCGAACGCACCGGTTTTTGTTTTTTCCGGGCGTGAGACGAATTGCATGGGCAGAAGCGCATTTTGTACGTCAATTCGGATCACATCGAGGCACCTTAGCCTCAGAGGGAAATTATTTTTCAGCAGAGTGAGCCGGAAACAAAAAACGAGACCACGACTCTTGTCATCAAATGCACCCGCCAAATGGCAGTGCCGATAACAGTAGTCGTAGTCCCGTCGCGTTTAGTCCCGCCAAGCGGGATGCCGTCAGACCAACTAACTCTTATACTTATATTTTAGCGGATTTCTCTAGGGACCGTCAACACCCATTTCTGTAACCATTCACTGGGAATTTTATTCTCCCTTTGGAAAAGGGAGTGCCCGTAGGGCGAGGGATTTGAATTTTAAATCCTCCGGCGCGATTACGCGCCACCTCCTTTTCTAAAGGAGGAATAGATACAAAATACAATCCCCAGTGAATGGTTACCCATTTCTGTGGACAGCTAATCTGACAAAAGCTGACAAGAAGTTGACGGAAATCAGCATCGTTTTTTAACTGGAAGTAAGGTTAAAACTAACTTCCAGTTCATATTTCAGCAATAATACGCTTTTGTCATATTGCCGAAACGCCAAACTTTAGTGAATGGGACCCATTTTATGCCCTTCATTCACTAAAGTTTACTATATCACTCAACCGAGATAGTAGAGCCGTTTACTGTATCAATAGGCTGATATAGTAAAACCTAATGATTGATCGCCCGGCACTTTTCGCACTGGTAATATTTTTTACCGAATACGGAATTGTAATAGCGAAATTTCGTATGGCCGCAATCCCAACACCCACCCTCGAGCTTGAAGGTTTTACATGTCGGTCGATTGACCAACTTTGGCCTTTCGAATATTTCCATTTTGGTGTATTTGGTCTGCATACTCCCATTATGACAAAATAGGGCGATTTTGACAATGAAAATCATAAGAGGTAAAATGGTATTAAAGGCTAACTTAATTTTATGAACGAAATCGAAAAACTTTTCACCATCGAAGAAGTAGCTAAAATTTTAAGGGTGCATACGCGCACCGTGACCCGTTACATCGAAGCCGGCAAGCTTAGGGCTTCGAAGATTGGCGTTTGGCGAATCAAGCAGTCCGACCTCAATGCTTTTTTAGAAAAGACGAGTAATACGAAAAATAGAAAATAAGAATTTTAAAAAATATGAAAAACAACATGAATCATTGGACAAAATTAAGTATAGAATATGCAAGTCAACGGAGTTATTTGGATGATTTATTCCAAGTATACCCGACAATTCCTGAAGGGATCAGGGAGCTTGATGGGAATTTATGGAAAGATATTGAAAAAGCATTTAAGCAGAAAGATAACAAACTGCTTTTAAAAAATCTTCTGAAATTAGATTTATTTCCGATTAAAGATTCATACGTTGCTTACCTGAAGCGAGACAAAACTGCGCTAGAGAGAAATCCAGCTACAGCCGCGCGTCTTTCTGGTCGTTTGTATGAAATGGGTCTTGATGCAATTTATACTCGTTGTTCCGAACCCAAGGAAACCAATCGGCAAATTGGGCCACTTTTTAAACGATGGCTTAGAAAAAAATCACTTGGTATTGAGCCGGTTAAACTTGACGAATTTTTAGAAACAAAAGAAAATGCTGTTTTAGACGCTAGTGATGCTGAAATGATGGCTTTTGCGAAGGAACACTTGAATTATAAACACAACAAAGGCTTAGATTTTATTGGCCGTTTTAATGGAAAATATGTTATTGGCGAGGCGAAGTTTTTAACCGATTTTGGTGGACACCAGAACGCGCAATTCAATGATGCTATTGCGACGATCAAAGCAAAAAATGTCAAAGCAATCAAAATAGCAATTCTTGACGGGGTTCTTTATATTAAAGGTAATAATAAAATGTATAAGGATATTTCGGGTAGATTGAAGAATGAAAATATAATGAGCGCACTAGTTTTAAGGGAGTTTTTATATCAGTTGTAGTATTATGTTAGTTACCTATGACAACAAAAAATCTAAGAAGGATATTCTTGAAAAAACTTCGAGAGCAGAGTTAAAAACTGTATCGGGTAAAGGGGCAAAAAATAAGCTCATTCATTCCGATAATCTTTCTGCTTTAAAAGCTTTGCTGGATAATTACACTGGCAAAGTTGATTTAATATACATTGATCCGCCGTTTGCGACCAATGGGCATTTTAAAATTAGTGAAGATCGTGCCAATACAATTAGCAGCAGTAATGGCGATGCAATAGCGTATAGCGATACTATTGTCGGAGTCGAGTTTTTAGAATTTTTAAGAGAACGTTTGTTTTTCTTGCGCGAATTATTATCGGAACGAGGTTCTATCTATCTTCACATAGATTATAAAGTCGGGCATTATGTAAAATTGATAATGGACGAAGTTTTTGGTAGAGAAAATTTTAGGAATGACATTACTAGAATTAAATGTAATCCTAAAAATTTTGACCGCAAAGCATACGGTAACGTCAAAGATTTGATCCTTTTTTATTCCAAGTCAGCTATGCCGATATGGAATGATCCGCGCATCCCATTTTCAGAAGAAGACGAAGAGCGACTTTTTAAAAAGATAGATAAAAACGGGCGAAGATATACCACAATTCCACTCCATGCTCCGGGCGAAACATCTAATGGTAATACCAGTAAAGAGTGGAAAGGGATGAAGCCTCCGAAAGGTCGTCATTGGCGAACTAACCCGGCGATTTTGGAGGAATGGGATAAACAAGGATTAATTGAATGGTCGACTAAAGGCGTTCCTCGGAAAAAAATATTTCTTGATGAAAAACAAGGGAAAAAAATGCAAGATATTTGGGAGTTCAAAGACCCTCAATATCCTCAATACCCCACGGAGAAAAGCCTAGACTTGCTTAAATTTATTATTGAAGCCTCATCAAACGAAGGTGATTTAGTGCTTGATTCTTTTGTTGGTTCCGGCACGACACTTATTGCTGCTCAAACACTAAATCGTAATTGGATTGGTATCGATAAGTCAGATCAAGCAATTAAAGTTGTAAAAAAGAGGCTGGCGGATTTACCGAGCAATCTATTTTCAAAAGTTGAGTACGAATTTATAAAAGAAGTTTAAGTATGAATATAGTTTTGCTGAAAGGGATATTCCCATTAAAAAAGAATATTGTTCTCTCCAAAAAATGGGGAATTATTTTAGATAACCCAAAAAGTAAAGACGAAATTGAATTTGTTAGGAATTTTTTAAAATCAAAGATTGATTTTCAGAAAAGCAAAAAACTTGAGGAATATTTTTTAGTCAGCGACAGTAAGGCACTTTTACATCAGCAATATCTTGAAAAATCGTTAAAGGCCTTAGAAAAACAGCACGAGAAAAATCCATTTTTTGATAGAAATTTTTTTGCTCGTTCCCGAGCGGGAAATTATTATGATTGCTTGGTTAAGAGTTGGCTTATTATCCGTTTTGATGATAAAGGATTTTTCAAGGAACTTCGTAAGGAGAGTAAGAAGGTACGAAAAGACAGGGGGCTTATTCTGCTTGAGGGCAACGAAATAGGACTTCAGAGAGAGGATAGAGCATTGAAATTTGTTTCTATACTGGATTTATTATTCTTAGAGAAATTTAACGGAAGTCTTAAAAAGACAATAATTCTAACCGATGATAAACCCATAACGCATACATGGCAGGTACCCCATATATTGGACATATAGTCCCTTCTGAAATATGCTGGATTGG
>CAZRVG010000014.1:0-25564 GCA_964603475.1 uncultured Candidatus Saccharibacteria bacterium | reverse complement strand
CGCAAAACATTGTTTCCAGCATTGAGGCGGCAAATACCGCGGCGGGCGCGGAGAGCAGCGCCGAAGAAACGGGTGCGGAAATCAGCGCCGAAACCAATGCTGAAACCAATGCTGAAATAAGCCCCGAAACCGGCAGTGTGATTGATGTCGAAACCAATAGCGAAGCCGCAGTTGAGGCAAGCGGCGAGGGAAATGAAGTGATTGTCGAGAATCCGGATGTGGCGGCCGATGCTTTGGCAGTCGGCCTTCCTCAATCCGAGAATGAAACCGGCGCCGCGCAACCGCAGATTTTGGGTTTGGGGGAAAATCCGGCGGAGGAAACCGCGATCGAAAATGTCAATACTTTGGGCGATCAAACCCAGACAGAAACCAACTCGCTTGGCAATCAATCCGAGTCGACAGGCAATCAGGGTACTTTGGGCGATCAAACCCAGACAGAAACCAACTCGCTTGGCAATCAAACCGAAATCGTGCCCAACGATTTAACAAATGAGTCTGGCGATATTGGCGTTTTGGAAGACATTACTCAAGGCAACCAAACCCAGCCGGAGAATATTGTTGCCGAAGAAACACCTGAACCGAATATTATTTTTCCCGATAGCCAAACCAATGTTAATTCCTTGGGTAACCAAACCCAGCCGGAAACAATTCATTTGGGCGATCAAACCCAAGAAGACGATGGCCAGGCATCTTCGGATGTTCTCTCCTTGGGTAACCAAACCCAGCCGGAAACAATTCATTTGGGCGATCAAACCGAATCGGATATTGCCGAATTGGGCAACCAAACCCAACCGGCAACAATTGTGTTGGGAAACGCTATTCAGCCGGATATGATTTACTTGGGCAACCAAACCCAGCCTGAAACCATTCATTTGGGCAACCAAACCCAGCCTGAAACTGTCGCTCTTGGCAACCAAACCCAACCCGAAACCATTCATTTGGGCAACCAAACCCAACCCGAGACTGTTGATCTGGGCAACCAAACCCAACCCGAAACTGTCGCTCTTGGCAACCAAACCCAGCCCGAAGCGGTTTGCGTGGGGAGCGGCTGTGCCAATTCCGCGAACGAATCCGCGCCGGCGATCGGCAACGAAACAACAAGCGAATCGGCGGAAAATCAAAACGTTGAAAGTTCCACTGGTTTGGCGGAAACTGAGAACGTGTCCCCAAATTACGAATCCGAAGAAGGAACCGTGGCTGCCGCAGCGGTAGTGGTGAGCAATTATGTGAGTGCCGCCGGCGGCAGTACATCAAGCAGCGGCGAAGTTTCCGGCGGGACAATAACGGATAATCCCTACTCCTTGCAAACCGCCACTCTGGCGGTGCAAACTGCCGATAGCGCTGTTTCCGAACCACAATCCGCGAAAAATCAACAAGAAGAAAAAACGCCGTCAGTTGTTGTTCTATCCGCGGCCGACGCCCAATTGTCGGCATCGTTGAGTGAAATGGCAATTGTTATTCAATTGGAAACCGCCGCCGCCAAGTCGGTCGCGTTCTATCTTCGCAAAGGAATTACCGCCGCGCCGCTTTATTTGGGAGCGGCAAGCCAAAGCGCGGGCGGGATCTGGGAGTATGCTGTTGATTTAAACACCAACCCCTTGCCCAACGGCAATTATTATATTTTTGCCCAAATTGATCGCGGCGATGCCGGCATTTACCGCAGTACTGATATTTATATTGCCGTTAATATCGCATCGTCGGAGAATCGCGAACAGACCGCGGCGATGGAGCAGGTTGTGGAACAAAAAGCCGCGGCCGTGGAGCGGAGCGAAAAAATTATCCAAACCGCCGTGGAAACAATATCTACGGGAGAGATATTCGCGGGTTCCGGCGTGAAAAATAAAGTGGAAGAACTGGCGCAATTGATCAGGGTGCGCTTGCGTCTGGAAAATTTGTTGGAAGAAAAGAATATTGAACGGCAAAACATTGCCGCCCAAATCGATCGCTTAAACGAGGGAATCCAAAATTTGCCGCCCAACACGATAGCGCTGGTGTATGATGATAAGGTTAGGGCGCGCCAATATTTTGAAGACCAAAAAAAAGTTATTGATGAAGAAATTGCCGCGATTTTGGCGGGAATTAAAAAAACCGCGCGGGAAATCGAAATTGTGACAGATTTGATTTTGAATTCCGCTCAAAGCGATAGCGGCAAAGCCTTAATGAGGGAAGAAATTGCGGGAATGGAAGAAAAGATTGCGGCCCGTGAAAAAGAAATTATTGAAAACCGAAAAATTTTATTGCGTGATACCGATGGCGACGGATTGCTGGACGGTCAGGAAATCGAAGCGGGGACAAACCCGTTAAATCCCGATACCGATGGCGACGGATTGCTGGACGGCGATGAAATCGCTTATGGCCGCGATCCGCTGGTTCCCGATGAAATTGTCATTGATCCAAATATCAGTCTTGTGATAATACCGCCGGCGAAATCGGACATTTATGCCGTCGAAAAAGTAAAATTAGTCCAACTGCCCAATGGTGATAGCGGAACTTATTTTGCCGGCCGCGGCTTGGCCAACTCCTATATGACGCTTTTTGTTTATTCTTCGCCGGTGATTGTGACCGTGAAAACCGATGAATACGGCCGCTGGACATATGTATTGGATAAGCCGCTGGAAGACGGCCAGCACACGGTTTACGCGGCGCTTATCGGCAGTCAAGGCCAGCCAACCGCGCGATCGGAGGTTTATGTCTTTAGTAAAAAGGGAGACGAAATTGAACGAGTGATCACCCGGCAGGAAGCGTCGGTTTCTTCTTCGGTGGCGGAAATGATGGAGGATTTTAAATTTGTAATCATTTTAATTTTTGGCGTCGCGGCGGTTGTTGCGATTATGGCGATCGGTTATTTGGCGAATCGCGGCAAGAAAAATTCCCAATAATTTTTAATGAAGCAATTTTTTAAAAACGCGGTTGTTTTTATTCGCGACAATCCGGCAATTCTTTTTTCTTTGGCGCTGATGTTTTTCATTCCTTTGGCGCTTTATTTTTATGTTTCTCTCACTATCAATTCTTTTGAACGCGCCGCGGAAATTGAAATCAATTCACATACGTATACCGCAAAAGATGTGTTGTCGCTTCTGGTGCCGCGGGATTTTTCCGTTTTCAATGCCGAGACAGTGTCCGCGGTACAGCAAAAAATTGATAAAATTGTTGCTGATGATACCAATCTGCAAAATATCCGCGTGATCGTCAAAGACGGCAAAGAATATAAAACAGTCGCGGCGCAAACTTCCGATACGGTGGGCAAAGCTATTGATGTGAGCCCGTCCTTGAATGGCGAATCGCTGATTGCTTACAGCTGGGTGAACGGTAGTGAGGATGTTGCTTCCGAAATTGAAATTAACAATGAAAGATATCGGCGAGTGATTAAAGTTTTTGCCGACGACAAAACCGGAGAAGTCTATGTGCTGGCGACTGCCGATATTCCCATCAGCCAAACAATTAATGCTTTGAGCGGCGCGATATATCAGGGCTATTCTATTATGGCGCTGATTATTGTTTTGAGCTTGCTGTTAGTTTTTCAGCACACAAAACTGTTTTCCTATGTTGGTTTGTCTAGGGACTTAAAACAGAAAAATACCGCCAAAGACAATTTTATCCGCATGGCCACCCATGAATTGCGCGCGCCGGTGACGGTGTTAAACGCCTATATGGAATCTTTGAAAGACGATTTGGGCGGGACGCTTGATGACGATCATCAAAAATATGTTGATCGTATGGCGATCTCGGTGAAAAATCTGGGCGATTTGATGGCCGATATTCTGGAAGTTTCTCATTTGGAGCAGGGGCGCACCGATTTTGATCCCGAAATTATCGCGCCCGACGCGGTGATCCAAGAAATTGTTGACGGATTAATGTTTAAGGCCGAAGAGAAAAAATTAAAACTCACTTTTGAAAAAGGCGATTTTTCACACAAAATCAATGCCAATTTGGTGTGTTTTAAGCGCATTGTCAATAATTTGGTGGAAAATTCAATCAAATACACTCCCGCGGGCAAGGTGGCGGTATCAATTTCCGCGCAAACGGCAAAAAAGCGATGCGTGATTACCATTCAGGATACGGGGTTTGGCATTTCGGCCGAAGGCCAAAAAGAATTGTTCTCGCAATTTTACCGCGTGAAAACCCAAGAGAACGCCGGCATTCCGGGAACGGGGCTGGGGTTGTGGATGTCGCGCGAAATGGCGCGCAAAATGGGCGGCGACATTATGCTGGAAAGCATTGAAAGAATGGGTTCCAAATTCTTCGTTTTCTTCCCATTGGCGGATAAATAAACCGAATAATTTTCAGTTTTCAGTTTACAATTTTCATTGAATTTTCAATGTTTCAGTTTTCAAACACTGCAATCGGCAAGACGCATGCTTAGGGATTTGCAATACGCAAAACACCGGCTCCTTTTTATTTTACAAATCCCGTTTATCAAGTTATAACGGAATAGTGTTAAATGTTTGTTGAAGTCAATTTTCAACGAGCGCGTTGAAATTTGACTTCAACAGAGATCGTTTTGTAATTCAAGGAATCAAAAGAATATTATGGCAAGGAAATTACCCAAAGGCATCAAAAAGCACATTCGGCAGGAAAAGGCGCGCATTCGAAAGCAAGTGATGGACGCAAAAGAACAAAAAAAACTGATCGCCGAGTTAAAATCCAAATTCACATTTAAAAAATAATTCACCCCGTAGGGGCGGGCCTTGTGCCCGCCCTTTTTGTCGGGCCTTGTGCCCGCCCTTTTTGTCGGGTGCCGCGCAAAAGGGCAACCACAAGGGTTGCCCCTACGTTTCGCTTTTTGTGTTAGTATTAACTTATGAGAACCGGAGTTGCCACAGTGCCGTTGGATTGGGGGCGGTGTCCCCGCTGGCTTTTTGAGCGGATGACCCGTTTGGGGCGGGGGATTTGTGTTGCCATTGTGGAAGAATTTGGGTCCGATGAATTATTGAAGCGCTTGTCCGATCCGGCGTGGTTTCAATCGTTGGGGTGCGTGATGGGATTTGATTGGAATTCTTCGGGGTTGACCGTGACCACAATGGGGGCGTTAAAAGAAGCAGTGCGCGGCATGGAAACCGATTTGGGAGTTTTTATTTGCGGCGGCAAGCGAGTATCGCGCAACACTCCCCAAGAAACGATTGGTTGGGGGCAAAAATTGGGGTGGGATGAGCAAAAAACCGGCAGATTGGTTAATGCCAGCAAAATGGCGGCCAAGGTGGATTCGGCGCTGGTGCAGGACGGATTTTCCATCTACGCGCATAATTTGCTGTTCACAAATTCGGGCAAATGGGCGGTGATTCAGCAAGGAATGAATGTTGATTTGCAAAAAGCGCGCCGCTATCACTGGATGTCCGATGGCGTAAATGATTTTGATGTTGAGCCTCATTCGGGCATTGCCAGCGACGCGCGCCTGGCGCATCTCAATCTCACGGCAAAAGAAAGCCAAAAAAACAAAGAAATTTCCGCGGACTTGGTGAAAGTCGAACCGGCGGCATTTTTAAAGGATTTTCAAAAACTGGCGGCAAAAAAATCAAAAACAATGCCGCGCGTTTCTTCTCCGGCCGGCAGCAGCTTGGGATCTCAAAGCTGCCTGCCCGGATTTGTGGATATGGAATTAAACGATGTGGAATTTCATTGGCATCCGGTAGTTTCGGAAAAATTTAACGTAAAGCGGCTCAAAAAAACCATTGAGAAAGCTCATTCTTTTGCCCCGCAAAATTTTTTGCAATTGCTGGCCGGCGAGGGCATCGGTCCCAAAACCATTCGGGCGCTGTCGCTGGTGGCCGAAGTTGTCTACGGCGCCAAGCCGTCCTATGAAGATCCGGCGCGCTACACGTTCGCGGTGGGCGGCAAAGATGGCACGCCGTTTCCTGTGGATCGCGCCACCTATGACAAAACGCTGGCGGTGATTGAGCGGGGAATTAAAACCAGCCAAACAAATCAAAAAGAAATTGATTCCGCCCATCGCCGCCTCGAAACCATCACCTATCCTTTTTAAATTTGTATTTGATTCCGTTAGGGCAACCCATAACCCGCATTCCGTAGGGGCAACCCATAATCCGCATTCCGTAGGGGCAACCCATAACCCGCATTTCGTAGGGGCAACCCTTGTGGTTGCCCAAATAAAATACGGGCGGGTACAAGACCCGCCCCTACAAAATAAAAAATGAAGAATGATTCTTCCAATCGCGCACGAAAAGGGAAGATCGCATATAAAGATTTAAACATGGCAAGGTTTCACCTTGACCAAATTTGGTCAAGGTGAAACCTTGCCACACTTGCGAAATAAGATGGATATTGATGAATTTGAAAAATTGGTTGTGCGGGCGGCGGATGAATTGCCGCAAAACATTAAAAACGCATTGGAAAATGTCGCGGTTGTGGTAGAGGATAGGACACGAGGTGATTTGCTTGGGCTGTATGAAGGCATTCCCGAAACTGAATGGGGCAAAAACGATGCCATTTGCTTACCCGATAAAATTACGATCTTCAAGCCGGCGATTGAGCGGTCAGCAAAAACCGATAACGATATTAAAGAATTGGCAAAAATCGTTCTTTGGCACGAAATCGCCCACCATTTCGGCTTTGATGAAGCCGGCGCCCGCCGATTGGAGCGCAAATGGCGCCAAAAGCAAAAATAGAAATTTTTAATGTATATACACGTGTATATACATCGCGCGCGGCTTGACTTTGGGAAAAAAAGGCGGTAAATTGAATGTATACCCGATTGGCGGGATGTTTTTTTGAGGAGGAATAACAGTTATGGAAGAGATATCCGTTGCCGCGCATTCGTTGTTTGAAATCGGCGGCGTTGCCATCACGAATACGGTTTTTTGGATAGCTTTGCTGGCCGTTGGTTTGGCGGTTTTTTTTGCTTTTGTTTTTTCCAAGGCCAAAATCGTTCCCGGCAAGACGCAAAATTTTTTGGAGTTTATTTTGGAAACCTTTCTCAATTTTTGCGATTCAATCACCAATTCCCGCAAAAAAACGTTGGAGATTTTTCCGTTCGCGATGACGCTGTTCTTGTTGATTTGGGCGTCAAATTTGGTGGAGTTGATCCCCGGATTGGGGACTTTCCCCATTTTGCGTTCGCCAAGTTCGGATTTGAATTTCACCTTGGGGCTGGCGGCATTGTCGATGTTTTATGTTAATTATCTGGCGTTGAAAAATCTGGGACTTGTTCCTTATCTGGGCAGATTTTTTAATTTTAAAAGTCCGGTTTTGCTGTTTGTGGGCTTGCTGGAGCTGATGGGCGAATTCACGCGCGTGATTTCTTTGTCAATGAGGCTTTTCGGCAATTTGTTTGCGGGAGAAGTGCTTTTGATGGTGGTTTCGGTGGGAATTCATTGGTCGATGTCCTACTTGGTGCCCTTGCCGTTTTTGGGATTGGAGGCTTTGGTGGGCGTTTTGCAGGCGTTTATATTTTCCTCGTTGATTGTGGTGTTTTATTCCACGGCCGTGGAAGCCCACGCATAAAATTCTAAGCACTAAATTCTAAATTCTAAACAAATTCAAAATTCAAATATTAAAAGCTAAAAAGCAATGATTATTTGTTTTGAGATTTGAATTTTTAATTTTGGATTTATTTAGGATTTATATATTGAGAGTGTTGAACAATTATTTTCTACTGCAATTTCCATCTTTCGGCTGCGAAAAATTCGTCAGTCGGCGGCAGACTTTAAGCCAAGTATGCCAACTCCATCCTCATTTTTCTCGCTCGAAAGCTGAAAATTTCGTTGCGAAAATAATTGTTCAACGCTCTCATATTAGAATTTAGGATTTATGAAATACAGCAACAAAAACCAGTTGGCGAGAGCGATGGTGCTGGGATTGGAATTGGGACTTGCTATCGCTTTGCCGTTGATCGGATTTTTGCTTTTAGGGATGTGGGCGGATAAAAAATTTGGCACAATGCCGTTGTTTGTGGTAATATGTTTGCTGGCGGGGTTTGCCGCTACGGTAATTGAAGTGAAGCAATTAATTTTGCCGTTTCTTGAAAAAAAGGTCAAAGAATAATAACAAACAATAATAAATAAGCGATAAATAATAAATGATAAATTATAAGTTATAAATAAAAATTATAATTATAATTATTGTAATTATCGTTTGAATCAATATGGAATTAGAAGCAATGAAGCAGTTGGCCGCGGCGCTGGCAATCGGTATTGGCGCCATCGGCCCCGGATTGGGCATCGGTTTTATCGGCAAAGGCGCGATGGAAGCGATTGGCCGCAATCCCGAAGCGGCGGGCAAAATCAGCACGAATATGATTTTGGCGATCGCGTTCACGGATGCTATTGCGATTTTCGCGCTGGTGGTAGCGTTGATTATTCATTTTGTGTGATTGTTTTTTTGCGGAGTTTTGTTCTCCGCGGTCTGCCTCATAATTGAGTCAGACCGGGTGGAGCAAAAATAATTTTCAGTTTTCAATTTTCAGTTTTCAATAAATTTTCAATGTTTCAATGTTTCAAACGAATGCGCGATGCCGGTTTGATATTTGATTGTTGGATATTCTTTGGAAATTGAGCATTGCTTATTGGATATTGAATTTATGGAGGGTTCGGGTTTGGGAATCGATCCAAAAATTTTAATCGGAAACATTGCCACTTTTGCGGTTTTGGTCATAGTTTTGAAAAAATACGCCTACAAGCCGTTTTTGGCGGTTTTGGAAAAGCGGCGCAAGGAAATTGAGGCGGGCGTGGCAAAGTCGCAAGAGGCCGAAAAATCGCTGGCCAAAATCCGTGAAATGTCCGAAGAGATCAAGAGCGTCGGCGAGAAAAAGGCCAAGGAAGCGATTGCCGCCGCCCAAGGGAAAGCCAAAGAAAAGGCCGCTCAAATTTTGGCGGCCGGCGAAGAAGAAAAACAAAAGATAATCCAATCCGCGCGCGCGGCGATGGAAAAAGAGCTTGCCGATTCCCGGGAGCGCCGCCAAAAAGAAGCCGTTGATTTGGCGATGGCGGTATCGGAAAAATTTTTGACGGAAAAAATAACCAAAGAGCAGGATAAAAAATTAATCGAAAAAATGGCCGCCGAACTATAAGGGGCATATATTCCGCTATGAACAGTAAAAAATTGGTTAAAATTTGGACAAGGGTTTTGACGCAAGAGTGTTGGCAAAAAAGCGCGGCGGAGCAAAAAAAGATTATTTTGCGTTTAAGGGAGATTTTGAAAAGCAAGAAAAAAGATTATTTGCTGGCCGGCATTGTGCGCGCCGCGTTGCGGGAAATGGGGAAAAACGCCCGTTTTGAAGTGGTTTTCGCGCGGGAGCAAACATCAGCGGTCTTTTCCAAGCTTGAAAAACAATTGGCGCGCCGCTTGGACACCGGTGAAGACGCCGATGTTAAGATTGACCCGTTAATCATCGGCGGATTTGTGGCGCGCACCGATAAGTATCTTGTAGACGCGTCTGTCAAAGGACAATTGGAAAACCTCAAAAACAATTTTTAATTTTTAATTTATAATTTTTAAACAATTTTTAATGTTTTAATTTTTAAAAATTTTCAAATTTCTAAATTGAGAGCGTTGAACAATTATTTTCGTAACGAAATTTTCAGCTTTCGAGCGAGAAAAATGAGGAAGGAGAAGGCATACTTGGCTTAAAGTCTGTCGCCGACTGACGAATTTTTCGCAACCGAAAGATGGAAATTGCAGTAGAATATAATTATTCAACGCTCTCAAAATAATTAAAAATTAAAAATTTCAAATTAAAAATTTCTGTAATTTTTTATGGATAAAATCGAACAATTCAAACGGCAGCTGCAGGAAAGCGAGGCTTTGCCCAAAATCGACGAAATCGGCGAGGTGGTTGAGGTGGGCGACGGTGTAGTGAAGGCTTCGGGCCTGCAAAATGTCCAAAATTTTGAAATGGTTGAATTTGAGCGCGCCAAGACTTTCGGTCTGGTGCTCAACCTTGAAGAGTATGAAATCGGCATTATCGTTTTGGGCCCGGATGACGCGATTAAAGAGGGCGACACGATAAAACGTACGAAAAAAACAATTTCGGTGCCCGTGGGACCGGAGATGATCGGACGCGTGGTTGATCCTTTGGGGAGAGCCATTGACGGCAAGGGGGACATTAAAGCCAAAGAAGCCTATTCAATGGAGCGTCCGGCCCCGGGAGTGATTGAACGCCAGCCGGTGAATCAGCCGCTGCACACCGGAATTTTGGCGGTGGACAGTTTGGTTCCCATCGGCCGAGGCCAGCGTGAATTGATTTTGGGCGATCGCGGCTTGGGAAAAACGGCGGTTGCCGTGGATATGATTCTAAACCAGAAAAACGAAAAAAACCGTCCGGTTTGCGTTTATGCGGCTTGCGGCCAAAAAAAGTCAAAAGTGAAGCGATTGGTTAAAATTTTGGAAGACGCGGGAGCAATGGAATATACCATCGTGGTGGCGGCTTTCGCCGATGATCCGGCCAGCTTGCTTTATTTGGCGCCATATGCCGGATGCGCGATGGGAGAGTGGTTCCGCGACAACGGCAAGCACGCGGTGGCGGTTTATGACGACTTGACCAAGCAAGCTTGGGCGTGGCGCGAAATTTCGCTGGTGTTGCGCCGTCCGCCCGGGCGCGAGGCCTACCCGGGAGACATTTTTTATCTTCACTCGCGCTTGTTGGAACGCGCCGCCCGCCTTTCGGAAAAAATGGGGGGAGGCTCGCTCACCGCTTTGCCGATCGTGGAAACCCAGGCGGGAGACATTTCCGGCTATATTCCCACCAATGTGATTTCGATTACCGACGGCCAGATATTTTTGAACTCGTCTTTGTTCGCGAAAGGCCAGCGGCCGGCCATTGACGTGGGAACTTCGGTTTCGCGCGTGGGATCGACCGCGCAAACCCCGGCGGTGAAGAAAGTTGCCGGCACGTTAAAGCTTGACCTTGCTCAATTTCAGGAATTGGAAAGGTTTTCCGAATTTACCGAAGAGTTGGACCCGCAAACCCGCCGGCTCTTGGAACGCGGCAAGCGGATGCGCGAATTGCTAAAGCAAGCCGATCTCTGCCCCTTGCCGTTTGAAAAAGAAGCGGCAATAATTTATGCCGGCGCGAAAGGCCTGTTGGATGACATTGATGTTGAAAAATTGGCGGAATTTAAAAAAGAATTGATCGCGGCTTTGGATGAGGCTTCGGATTTGACGGATAAAATTCGCGAAACCGAGAAGATGGAAGGCGATATTGAAGCCAAGCTGGAGGAAATAATCAAGAAGGTCAAGAAAGGATGCCAAAATTAGAAATCAAAATTAGAAATTCAATGATAAACAAAATCAAAAATCAAAATTTAAAATCAAAACAAATTCGCGAATTATGTTTTAAAATTTGATTTTAAATTTAGAATTTTGTTTATAATTTATCATTTGATTTTAATTTGTTTTTATGGAATTAAAGGAGATACGGCTTAAAATTCAATCGGTTTCCAATATCCGAAAACTCACCGGCGCGCTGGAAACTTTATCGGCTTTGAAAATGAAAAAAGCGCAAAAATACGCTTTGGCTTCGCGTCCGTTCGCCCAAAGGCTGGGGAGGCTCATTCGGCGCTTGGAGCCGGTGCTAAAAGACAAGGTGCAGTTGCGCAAGCGCAAATTGCGCGCCGCGCTGGCGGTGGTGATTGCTTCGGATCGCGGATTTTGCGGATCGTTTAACCAGAATCTTTTAAAGCAGGCGGCAAAAGAAATTGAAAAATTGGAAGAAAAGTCGGAGGTCGCGGTTTTCCCCGTGGGCAAAAAAGCGGTCGCGTTTTTTAAAAAAAAGCAAAAGAATTTCGATCGCTTTTTGACCGGCATCGGGGATTTCGGCTCGCTGGAGGAAACCAAGCCGATGGCCGATTTTATCCTCAAATCATACATTGAGAATCGCTATCAGCGGGTTTATCTTTTTTGGACCGATTTTGTTTCCACTTTCAATCAAAAGCCCAAGACAATCCAGCTTTTGCCCTTGGAGTGGAACGAATTGAAGGAGTTTGCTTGCGCCGCCGAAGAAGACGGGGACACGGAGACCTTAATTGAACCCTCGGCGGCGGTCCTTGTGCGCGAAATAATTCCGCAGATGGTGGAATATTTAATCTATCATTGCGTCTTGGAAAGCAACGCGTCGGAGCACTCGGCGCGGATGACGGCGATGCGCAACGCTTCGGATAACGCCCGCGATCGAGTAAAAGAATTAACGTTGGATTATAACAAGGCGCGCCAGGAGCAAATTACCCGCGAAGTGTGTGAAATATCCTCGGCAAAAGAAGTACTCGGCTGAAATTTTTAATTTATAATTTTTAATTTTCAAACAATTTTTAATGTTTTAATTTTTAAAAATTTTAAAATTTCTAAATTATTTAAAAATTAAAAATTTCAAATTAAAAATTTCTGTAATAATTACATGGCTAAAATTACGCAAATTATCGGTCCGGTGGTGGACGCGCAGTTTGAAGAAGGCAAATTGCCGGCGTTGGGCAACTCGCTTGAAGTTGTCGGCAATAAATTGATTTTGGAAGTTCAGCAGTATCTGGGCGGCAACAGCGTGCGCTGTTTGGCGATGGGTCCCACCGAGGGGCTGTGCCGCGGAGAAGAAGTCAAGGACAAAAAATCCCCGATTACGGTTCCCACGGGAAAAGCCGCTTTGGGAAGATTGTTCAATGTTTTGGGCGAGCCGATTGACGAAATGGGCGAAGTTAAATGTGAAAACCGTGCTTCGGTTTTCAAGGATGCTCCCGATTATGTCGCCCAAAAAGGAGAGGTGGAAATTTTGGAAACCGGCGTCAAGGCGTTGGATTTGCTTTGCCCCATGCCCAAAGGCGGCAAGATCGGATTGTTCGGCGGGGCGGGCGTGGGCAAAACGGTTCTGATTCAGGAGCTCATCCGCAATATTGCCAAAGTGCACAAAGGAGTTTCGGTTTTTGCCGGCGTGGGCGAGCGCACGCGCGAAGGCAACGATATTTATTTGGAGATGAAAGAATCGAAAACTTTGGACAACACAGTGCTGTTTTTCGGGCAAATGTCGGACCAGCCCGGGGTGCGTTTTCGCGTGCCGTTTTCAGCGGTGGCGGTTTCGGAATATTTTCGCGACGAGGAGCAAAAAGACGTTTTGCTTTTCGTGGATAACGTTTTTCGTTTTGTTTTGGCCGGATGCGAAGTGTCGGCGTTAATGGGGCGCATTCCGTCGCAAACCGGGTATCAGCCGACGTTGTTTTCCGAAATGGGCGCGCTTGAGGAGCGCATTGCTTCCGGGCAGAGCGGCTCTATTACTTCAATGCAGGCGGTTTATGTGCCGGCCGACGATTACACTGATCCGGCCGTGGTGGCAATTTTCTCTCACCTTGATTCGTCGCTGGTTTTGAGCCGGCAAGTGGCGTCACTGGGGCTTTTCCCCGCGGTGGATCCGCTGGCGACCACGTCATCGATTTTAAATCCCCACATTGTGGGCGAACGCCACTACCGCATCGCGTCGCAAACCGCGCAGATTCTCCAGCACTACAAAGAGCTGCAGGATATTATCGCGATTTTGGGAGTGGAAGAGCTTTCCGATGAAGATAAGCTCACGGTGAACCGCGCGCGAAAGATTCAAAAGTTTTTGTCCCAGCCGTTTTTTGTGGCCGAAGTGTTTTCGGGCAAGCCCGGCAAATACGTGAAGCTGGAACAAACGCTGGAGGGTTTTGAAAGAATAATCGCCGGCGAATTCGACGACCGTCCCGAATCGGATTTCTATATGAAGGGCGGTATTGAAGAAGTAACCAACGGCTGAAATTTTTAATTTATAATTTTTAATTTTCAAACAATTTTTAATGTTTTAATTTTTAAATTTTTTTAAATTTCTAAATTATTTAAAAATTTCAAATTGAAAATTAAAAATTTCCGCAAAACTGTGAATCTTGAAATTCTCACCCCGAAAGGCATTGAATTTACGGGGGCAGTAAAAGAAATTATTGTGCCGTCGCGCGCCGGTCAAATCGCGGTTTTGCCCAATCATACGCCGCTGGTTTCGGTTTTGCAGGCCGGAAAAATGAAAGTTGTTGCCGACAAAACCATCGAAAAACAAATTGAAGGCGGGATTTTGGAAACCAACGGCAAAAAAGCCGTAATTTTGTTGAAAAAATTCTAATTTTCAAAAATCGGCCAGAAAAAGGCCTTTTTTTTGAAACCGAAAATGAGAAATTTTCAAGAACAATGGGATGTCATTATCATTGGCGCCGGACCGGCCGGGCTTTTTGCGGCATATGAATTGACCGCCCAAAAGCAGGGATTGAAAATCTTGATGATTGATCGCGGCAGTGACGCTTTGGAGCGCAAGTGCCCGGTGAGCAACAAAAATCTTCCGTGCGCCAATTGCCAGCCGTGCAATATTATGTGTGGCGTGGGCGGCGCGGGCATATTTTCCGACGGGATTTTGAATTTGCGCCACGATGTTGTGGGCGGCGATTTAAACGATTTCACGCACGATGAGGAAGAATCACGTAGAATTGTTGATCGGATAGATGATGTTTTTCTGCGCTTTGGCGCGCCGAAGGAGTTGCACGGCACCAATAACGGCAAGGCGGAAAGATTGATGGCAAGGTCAATGGCCGCGGGCATTAAATTCCAGCAGATCAAGCAACGGCATTTGGGCAGTGAAAACACTCCTAAACTTATCAAAAAGTTTGCCGATCATTTGCGTCAAAACGGGGTTGAGATCGCCACGCGCTGTTTTGTTCGGGACTTAATCGTGGAAAACGGGGTATGCCGAGGAGCGGTTTTTGCCGACGACCGTAAAGTTTTCGCAAAAGCGACGGTGTTCGCGCCGGGGCGATCTGCCGGCAAATGGGCGCGCCAAATGACCGCCAAGCACGGCATTGCCGCGGCTAACGCGCCGATTGATGTGGGCGTGCGGGTGGAAGTGCCGGCGATTGTGATGAAGCCGGTGATTGATGTGAATCGCGATCCCAAGTTTCATATCTGGACGCGGCAATACGAGGATTTTATGCGGACTTTTTGCACCAATCACGAGGGGTTTGTGATCAAAGAGAGTTATGATGATTTCGTGGGTGTCAACGGACATTCCTACGCGTTCAAAAAATCAAAAAACACCAATTTCGCGTTTTTGGTCCGCGTGGCGCTCACCCAGCCGCTGGAAAACACCGCGCTCTATGGCGAATCCATCGCGCGCCTGGCCACGATTCTGGGACAGGGAAAACCCATCATTCAGCGCTTGGGCGATTTGCGGCGAGGGCGGCGATCCAATCCGTGGCGACTGCAAAAAAGCACCATCGCACCTACCCTGTCGCAAGCGACTCCTGGCAACATCGCCATGGTTTTGCCTCATCGGATTTTGACTGATATTTTGGAGGGGCTGGAGAAATTAAACGAAGTGATTCCCGGCGTGGCGACCAATTCCACTTTCTTATACGCGCCCGAAATCAAATATTATTCAATGAAGCTTGCCGTGGACGACAAAATGCGAACCAGCGTGAAAAATCTTTTTGCCGCCGGCGACGGCGCGGGATTGAGCCGCGACATCGTCAAAGCCGCGGCCACCGGCATTCTTGCCGCCCGCGGCCTTGCCCAATCATTATAAAAACTAAAAACCGCAAAACAAAAAAATTAAATCGCAGGGGTTAAATTGCGTGGGTCTGACCCACGCAATTTTGTTTTTGTTTTTATTTATGCGCTCGCGTATAAAAAAAGTGTACCTTGCGGTACTAATAAAGGGTTTTCGGCCTTGTGGAGTTGACAAAATCTGTCCATTCTTGGGGTGCTGCAACTTGTTCCAATGTAATTGGTTGCAATAATAAGAATCTGTCCGGGGTGCGTCCAAGAATGTCAATTCTTACTACTTGGATTCTCCCGTTTCCGATATCGGCGATCTCAGTAAATAAGTTGCCATCTTTGGTAGTGGTTACCGTGAATGGTCCATATTTTACATCGCAAATTATCGGTCTCCATATCGCATGGCAATCTGGCGCGCTGATTTTTAAAAGTGCCGGCATTCGGAAATATTGGTAAATGCCGATAACAAATGTTCGATCAGATGTAGATTCGTTGTAGCGTATGCCAGCTGAAGCATATGCATCAATAGTATCTCCGCTTGTGATCCATAGCGTTGGAGCAATAGAGCCATTGGTTTGATTGTATATCTCCTTTGCGGCATCAACGGAAGAAATTAACGCTCCGTTAACGGATTGTGTCGCTACGCACATTACCAAAAATGCTACTAAAAGAGCTAAAAATCTATTCATTTAATTCACCTCAACTACAAAAAAGCATATTTTTGGGGAAATGTCAAGGTTGAAGAACGGGGGGTTTTTTGGTATGGTGAGAATGTTTCATTAAAACGTCAAAATGATACGGCTTGTTATTTTTGATTTTTCCGGCACTTTGGGCTATTATGATCCGGTTGAGCATCAAAGGATTTTTGAAAAGCTCCGCGAGTTTGATTTGCCCGAAAACAGCCAAAAGCAAATTGTTGCGTTGCAAAAAGCTCTGCCCGAGTATTTTTGCAATGCGACCGGCTGGAACGGGCTGGTGGATAAAATCACGCAAAAATTGGGCATTGTTTTGGAGGCGGATCGACGGGACGCGCTGGCGGCGTTTTTGGAAAGGAAATTGCTTTGCAAATTGTTTGATGACGCGGCGGAGGCGATAAAATCGCCGCAAGATAAGGCGATTTTGAGTTTGAGTTCAAAATTCGCGATTGAAAGCATTCCCGAGTTGCGGCATTTTGAAATTTTTTCGCCCGATGTTATCGGCGTTGCCAAACCCGACAAAAAAGCCTTTTTGGCGGTGTTGGAAAAAATGAATGCCAAGCCCGAGCAAGCCGCGATGGTGGGCGACAGTTTGGAAAACGATATTCTGCCGGCATTGGAATTGGGCATCAAGCCGATATTGATTGATCGAAAAGGCGATATCGAAATTGACAATCCCGCAATCACCAAAATATCCTCTTTGAAAGAACTGAAAAAGTATTTGTAGCCCGTATTTTGTTTTTAATTTTGGATTTATTTGGAAATTGGAAATTAGAAATTTGGATTTTCTCAAAATTTTTGCGAAAATTTTGAGAGTTGGGCCCGTAGTAGAGTGGTAGCACGCTACATTCGCATTGTAGAAACGGGAGTCCGATTCTCCCCGGGTCCACCGGTTAACGATTAACGATTAACGATTAACGATTAACTATCCCGTCTTTGGCGGGATCCCGCCGAGGTAGCCAAGTCGGTCACGGCGAATGTCTGAAAAACATTAGATTCCGGTTCGATTCCGGACCTCGGCACAAAAAATCATCTCCTTTCGGAGATGATTTTCATTTATAGCCAATAGTTGATAGTTAAAATGCGAAAATTAAAACGCGGAAGTTGGAAAATGAGGGCGTGAATAAAAAAAGAGGCAAGCTTGATTCAGCTTGCGCAGTATTGTTGGTTTGGTTTTTTTGGCCGATGGCTTGACAAGGAAGGGATTGGGGGTATAATTGGGGTAGTCCGATGAAAATCGGATTTTAATTTTAAATAAATTAAATTCAAAGTGTAAAAATCAAAAATCAAAATGACAATTTAAAGTGCAAAATGTCCTGTTTCGCATTTTTCAATTTTTAATTTTGCATTGTAATTTTTAATTTTGATTTTCAAATTTTACATTTAATATCGTGGATCTCAAATCTTTCGCTTCGGCGATTAGCCAGCTTTCGCAGGAAAAAGGGCTTGCGCCTGAAAAAATCATTGAAGGCATTGAAACGGCGCTGGCCGCGGCCTATAAAAAGGAATATGGCGAAAAAAGCCAGACAATTAAAGCCAAGCTTGATGTTAAAACCGGCGAGGCGGATTTTTGGCAGATAAAAACCGTGGTGGATGAGAGTATGATTTTTAGCGAGGAGGAATTGGAGGCGATGAAGGAAAAGACCGCTTTGCCCGAAGCTTTACCCGAAAAAGACGGCAAGGTTTTGGATGGGGGAAAACCGGAAGCTGAAGAGACGGCCAAGGAAAAATCCGGCGAAGAACATCTGGCCAAAGAGGGAAAAGATGAAGCAACCGTCTCCGCGCAAGGCTCCGGCTTGCCCGCCAAAGCTTTAGCAAAGGAGGGCGAGCTGATTGCCGCCTCCGCCGAAGGCTACGGCGAGCCGATGGAAAAGGTGAGGTTTAATCCGGAAAAGCACATTATGATTGAGGACGCGAAAGAACAAAATCCGGAAATTGAGGTCGGCGATGAAGTGAAAATTCCTTTGGAGAAAAAGCAGGATTTTGGCCGGATCGCGGCGCAAACCGCCAAGCAGGTGATTATTCAAAAGATCCGCGAAGCGGAAAAAGAAATGATTTTTTCCGATTTCAAGCTCAAAGAAGGAGAGATTATTTCGGCGGTTGTCCAGCGCTTGGAAAATCGCGCGGCTTATATGGACATTGGGAAAACTACCGGAATTTTAAATCGCGAGGAGCAGGTTCCCGGGGAATTCTACCGGCCGGGACAGCGCCTGAAAGCGTTCGTGCTCAAGGTGGAGCAAACCTCAAAGGGACCGGTCATCTTTTTGTCGCGCGCTTATCCCAAATTGGTTTCCAAGCTTTTTGAATTGGAAGTGCCCGAAATTGCCGATGGCCAAGTGGTGATAAAATCCATTGCACGGGAAGCCGGATCGCGCACCAAGGTCGCGCTGGCGTCCGCCGCCGAGGGGGTGGACGCGATTGGCGCCGCGGTGGGACAGCGCGGCACGCGGGTGAGTGCTGTGATTAACGAATTGGGCGGGGAAAAAATTGATATTGTTGAATATTCCGAGGACACGCAAAAATACATTATCAACGCGCTTTCGCCGGCCAAAATTATAGACGTGAAAATTTTGCCCAAAAACAGAGCGATGGCTGTGGTGCCCGATGATCAGCTTTCGCTGGCAATCGGAAAAGACGGTCAAAACGTGCGTCTGGCGGCCAAATTGACCGGCTGGAAGATCGATGTGCGCAGCCCCGAAGCTTTTGAAGAAATAATGGCCGATATGGAAAAAGAGGAGCAAAAAGCGGATGAAGCCGGCAAAGACAGCGGGGAGAAACCCGAATCGGAGGCGGCCGGCGCGGGACAAGCGGCGGAGGAAAAAAATACTCAAGAGAGCGGCGAAGAAACGAAAAAAGCCGACGGGAAAGAAAAAAATAGAAAAATAAAGAAAGACAAAGAGGCGCATCCGTTCGCCAAGGAAGCCAAAAGCGCCAAAAAAGGCGCCAAGGCGGCAAAAACCAAAGAAAAAACCAAAGAAAAAGCGGCCAAAAAAGCAAAAAAAGATAAGAGCGCCGAATGATTATATTTTTGGCGAAATCGCGGCAGAAGGTAGTTATTTAATACTCTCAACACAATGAATAAATACACAATCGCAAAACTTCCAAAATCACAAGTTGAAATTAAGGCCGAGATTTCGGCAGAGGATTTTAAAGCGTTTGAGCAAAAAGCGTTAGACGAGATTGCGAAAAATTTTGAAACAGCCGGTTTTCGCAAGGGCATGGCGCCCAAAGATTTGGTGAAAAGCAAAACCGGCGATCAAAAAATTCTTGACCGCGCCGCGGCAATCGCCATTGAGTCCACTTTTCCCGAAGCGGCGGCGCAGAACTCGCTGGCGCCGTTAGGATATCCCCAAGTGAGCGTTTTAAAACTTGCTCCGGGAAATCCTTTTGAATATAAAGCTGTGGTGGCGGTCTATCCGCAATTTGATTTGCCCGACTACAAGCAAATCGCGGCGGAGTTTGAAGCGCCGCGCGCCGAGGTTAGCGACGAAGATATCAAACGTTTGAAAATGGAAAAAGAACGGCATTTGCGCGAAGACGCGCGCCAAAAAATGCTTGAAGCGATGGCGCAAAAGATGGAAGTTGAGATCCCCGATATTTTGGTGGAGCGGGAAACCCAGCAAATGATGGACGATCTCAAAGAAAGAACGCCGCAAGTTTTGCGGATTTCCTTTGAGCAATATTTAAAAAAACTTGGTAAAACCGAAGAAGCGTTAAGAGAAGAAATGGCCAAAGACAACGCGGCAAAGATTAAAAAGTATTTGCTTTTGGAGGAGATTGCCAAAGCGGAAAAAATTGACGCTACTGACGAAGAAGTGGCCGCGGCGATTGAAAAATCCCGTGAAGGCGATTTGGAAAATAAGGCCGGCGGCGAAGAAAAAGCTCCCGATGAGCAAAAAAAGGCGTATTATCGCCAAACGCTGAAAACCGAAAAAGTCTTTGAATTTCTTGAAACAAACTTCAAAAAATCCTAAATCCCAAATCCTGAATTCTAAACAAATTCAAATATTAAAATCCAAATTTCAAAACTGATTGCTTTGTGTATTTATTTTGATTTTTAAATTTTGAATTTTGATATTGTTTGGGATTTAGAGATTGGAATTTAGAATTTGAAAATTATGAATTTAATTCCTACTGTGATTGAAAAAACCCAATATGGCGAGCGGGCATATGACATTTATTCGCGCTTGCTCAAAGAAAGGATTGTTTTTTTGGGCGGGCCGGTTAATGATATGATTGCCAATTCGATTATCGCCCAGTTTTTATTCTTGACGTCCAAGGATGAAAAAAAAGATATCCAATTATACATCAACAGTCCGGGCGGATCGGTGACCGCGGGTTTGGCGATTTATGATACGATGCAATACATCAAATGCCCGGTGTCCACGGTTTGTGTGGGCATGGCCGCTTCAATGGGCGCGGTGCTGTTGGCCGCGGGCGCGAAAGGCAAGCGCTTTGCCTTGCCCAATTCCGAGATTATGCTGCACCAGGTGGCGGGCGGCGCCCAAGGCGTGGCCGCGGACATTGAAATCAACGCCCGGCAGATTATTCGCATCAAAGAATCGCTCAACGAAATTATTGCCAAGCACACGGGGCAGAAAATCGAAAAAATCACTGTGGACACCGACCGCGATTTTTATCTTACCGCCGAAGGCGCCAAAGAATACGGCATCATTGACGAGGTGATACAAACGAAAGCGTGAAAGCGGAAAGCGGAAAGCGGAAAGTGAAAAGCGTGGAAGGTGCGGACCCTTCAATAATGCCCAAATTCTTTTGAAGGGGTCTAACCGCTCGCGAGTACGCGAGGGTAAGACCCCAAAATGCGGTTTCTAACATTCATTATCCCCGGTGAATGGTTGCATTTTGCGGTATTGCGCGCAAAAAAGAATGTGTTATAGTGAAATTGTAAAGGTTTTAAAAATATTTTTGCGGCAAAGTGTTGTTGCAAAGCTTTATTCGCGCGCGTTCGTTTTTTGACGAAAGCGCGACGCCAATACCTTGAAAAACATCAATCGATTTCGCGCGTTCTTGTGTTTTTTGTTTGTGTGTTTTTTTTCCGTCGCTGCAATTTTTGCGCCGAAGGTAAATGCGGGTGCGGATGATAATATTTCCGGATACGCCTGGTCGGAAAACATCGGCTGGGTGTCGTTTAATAATCTTTCCGACGGTTCGGGTATCGACTACGGCGTTAATATTGATGAAGTGACGGGATTGTTATCCGGATACGCCTGGTCGGAAAACATCGGCTGGATTTCATTTAATGGATCGGATGCGGTTGGATGCAACGGATGTTCGGGGGCTGATTGCCAGGCAAAAGCGAGTTTGACGGTTGAAGCGGACGGTAGCCGCGAAGTGAGCGGATGGGCCAAAGTTTTGGCTAACGGCGGCGGATGGGACGGCTGCGTGAGTCTGCGAGGCGGAAGTTATGGCGTTTCGATCGATTCAGCCGGCGATTTTCACGGCTGGGCGTGGTCGGATATGGTTTTGGGGTGGATGAGCTTTAATAGCGCGGATTCCGGCGCGGGAGGCAATGCCCACAAGGTATATACGACGGCTAAATTTGCACCGATTGCCAAAATGGAATGCGGGGGCACTTCTTGCGCCTATGGAACTTGCGACAACAGTCCGGGCGCGTCGTGGATCGCTTATCCGCCGGTGCAGCAGTGCCCGATATGTATTTTCTCGGTTACCGACAAGTCCGAAGGCAACGCGCAGTGCGCCTATTGGGAATTGTCCGGTCCGGCGTCATACGGTTATTTGGCGGCGGGCGCGGGGCAGACCATCAACTTGGGCGCTTTTGCCAATAACATTGTGCCGGGAAATTACACGTTGTCGCTCAGGGTGAGCGATACTTCGAGCGCGGATTGTTCGGCGGGGAATACCAACACCGCGACGCGATCGATTGAAATCAAGCAAGGAGTGATTGCGAATTTCAAATGCGCGTTGACCGATCCGAATATTTATGACGAAGAAACCGGCGCGATTATCGGTATTAACGACGGAGTTTTCCAAGACTGCACCAGCTCGCTGGGCAAAAGCGAATTCGGAAAAAAGATAGTGAAAGGCGGCGTGGTTTGGGTTAAAGATATTTCCACGCCTTCGGGCGGCGCCAGCGCCATCGTTGATTATGACTGGAGATTTACGATTGATGGAAATATAACCACCGCCGACGGAGACATCGCCAGTTTTATCGCCGGCAAGAAAAATAAAATTGAGCTTGATGTGTTTGACAACGGTGCTCGCGAAAATTGTACGGAAGTTTCATTTACCGCCCGATCGTTGCCCAAATGGCAGGAGATTAATCCGGTGGGGATGATTTGGCAAAAAATCGCTTCTTTGGCGCAAAGTGTTTTTGCGGCCAATTGATTGTTCGTAAACAGAGAATTGAAAGCAGTTTAAAAACATTTCTCGCAAATCGGTGCGCGAATAATTTGGGCGATTCGCGGCGGGTTTTTGAGTTTGAAAGGCGTTTTGATTTGCGGGAATGGAGAAGAATATGGATTTAATCACTATGATTGTAATTTTGGCGGCGTTAATGCTGGGAGCGACCATTGGATATTACGCCCGCCAGGGGATTGCCAAGAGGCGCGCCGGCACGATTGAAAAAAATATCGCCGGCAAGTTGGCAAAAGCCAAAGCTGAAGCGCAGAAAACAATTGATGACGCGCAAGCGAAGTCGCAAAAAATATTGGAATCAAGCCGGCAAGAAGTGGCCCAGCGCCAGCGGGAGATTGCCAAAACCGAGACTTTGCTGTTAAAGCGCGAGAGCTTGCTGGAGCAAAAGATGGTGACATTTGGAGTTCAAGAAAAAGAATTTAATGAAAAAGCCCAAAAGCTCAAAGAAATAAAAGAAAATTTGGAAGATTTGCAACAGCAAGCGGTGGAAAATTTGGAACGCGCCGCCGGAATGAATCGAGAGGACGCGAGAAAAGAATTGTTGGAAGCATTGGAAAAAGAATATGCCAAAGATTTATTGGAAAAAACGCGAAAATTGGAGAGCCAAGGCACGGAGCCGTTTAAAAAGCGCGCCAAGGAAATTTTAACGCAAGCCATTCAAAAATTCGCTTTGCCGCAGTCGCAAGAAATTACCACTTCGGTGGTGAGTCTGCCCAGCGACGATATCAAGGGGCGGATTATCGGCAAAGAAGGCCGCAATATCCGCACGCTTGAACGGATGACTGGCGTGGAAATTATTGTTGACGAAACTCCCGAAACTGTGGTGATTTCCGGATTTGATCCCACGCGCCGGCAAATTGCCAAAATCGCGCTGGAAAAATTGATTCAAGATTCGCGCATCCAGCCGGCGCGCATTGAAGAAACGGTTAAACTCGCGCAGGAAGAAATCGCCAATCAGATAAAAGAGGCCGGCGATCAGGCGTGCTATGACGTTAATATTTTAAATCTCAATCCCCGGCTGGTTCAATTGCTGGGGAGGCTGAAATTTCGCACCAGCTACGGGCAGAACGCGCTTTTGCATTCCATTGAGGTGGCGCATTTGGCGGCGGCAATTGCGGTTGAGGTGGGTGCTGATGTCAAAGTTGCCCGCAAAGCGGGATTGCTTCATGATATCGGCAAGTCTGTGGATCAGCAGATTGAAGGAACTCACGTGGAAATCGGCGTTAAAATCTTGGAGAAATTCAACGAAGATCCAAAGGTGATCTCGGCGATGCGCTCGCATCACGAGGATTTTCCTTATGAAAGCATTGAGGGAATTATTGTGCAGGCCGCGGATCAAATTTCGGGCGCGCGCCCGGGAGCCAGAAAGGATACGGTGGAAAATTACTTAAAGCGGCTGGGAGAATTGGAAAATATCGCCACGTCGCTTGAAGGTGTGGAAAAAGCCTGGGCATTGCAAGCCGGACGCGAAATAAGAGTTTTTGTGCGTCCCAAGGAAGTTGACGATTGGCAGGCGCATAAAATGGCCAAAGATATTGCCCGGCGCATCGAAGAAGAATTGCGCTACCCCGGCGAGATCAAAGTAAACGTTATCCGCGAAACCAGAGTAACCGAATACGCGAGATAAAAGTCAAAAGTCAAAAGTCAAAAGTCAAAAGTCAAAAGTCATTCCGTCTTTACGGCGGAGTGGTGCGCGGGCATGGTGTAGTAGCAGCACGAAACCCTTCCAAGGTTTCGGCACGGGTGCAAATCCCGTTGCCCGCTCCAAAAAAACAAAACTCTTCGTCAGAAGAGTTTTGTTTTTTTGTCGCAATTGCTGAACGAAGCTCGAACCTTTTTCGAGCGAGAATTGCTCGAATGATTTGAAACCCCGCCCCAGCGTTTCCGCCCGCCGAAACTCGGCGAGCAAAGCAAAACAATTTTCTTTCAATTTTTTGTATTTTGCGCGCGCCCTTTTTTCTTTTAAAAGGAATTGAAAATTGTTTTGCTTTGATGTTTGGCTTTATGCCAAACGGCGGAAACGCTTCCCACCCCACTGCGCCTACGGCGCAGAACAGGCGGGCGAAAATTCCTTCCCCCCAACCCCCTTCCTTTTCGCCCGCCTGATTGGACGGCCAGATTTTTTTGCGAGCGGACGGCGGGGCCTCAATTTATTATAGCCATGCCATATTTATTTTCACGATTTCTAAATGCTTCCTCGCCACCTTCAAGAATTTCTTTAATGCTTTGATTGATAGTTTGGTTTTCGATACTACCGCTTATATAATCACCTTCATTGTCAAGACGCGCAACAATGATTTGTTCTGCGTCTGCATTTACGACTAAATTGGCATTGTGTGTAGACATAATAATTTGACGAGAAACTTTGGCTTTTCGGATGAGCGGAACCAATTCGTGCATGATAAAATTATTATCTAGGTTATCTTCTGGTTGGTCAATGATAAACACCTGTTTTGCCGTTGCTGTAGCAAGAAAAACTTTCAATAATAATGTTCCTCTTTGGCCAATCGATAATACTTCCGTCGATTTTCCATTCAATTTTACAATTGCCCGAACTCGCATAAATTGAGGCCAGTTGGTAAAAATATATTCAAGCATTCCGTCTACTCCGCTCCTATTGAAATAAAGTTTGGTTGATAAATCTTGTTTGACCCAATTGGCAATAGATATTAGCGTGATGTGTTTTGCTGTGCCGTCAGTATTCTTACCGGCAATTTCTTCCCTGAGATCATTCTCGTTTTTAATTTTTCTATTATCAACAAAGCTACCGAGAACATCATTGCAAAATTGCTCCTCATCAAAAACAATATCACCCTCAATTTCAATGCCTTGAATTATTTTTTCAAACAATTCTTTCTCTTGTGCTTCAGAATCGTTGCGAGAACTCTTAAATTCGGCAAATTTTACATCTATCTGCTCTTTTAATTCGTTTAGTCCGCCCTCCACATTTACAAGAATATCATTGCGCTGTTTGATAAATTCGGAAAGCC
>CAZRVG010000013.1:0-27820 GCA_964603475.1 uncultured Candidatus Saccharibacteria bacterium | reverse complement strand
GTCGACGCCATGTCAAATTCTGTCTAGTGGAGTTTTTGGCGTCAAGTATATGACCGATTGCAAAAAGGAATTTCCGGCGGATTGGTATCAAAATGCCAAATTAAATCCTAATTTTCACGATCCCGAATTGAATTATTTCGGGGTTAACGCGTCTCAGCCAATGTTGGTTTGGCGCCAAAAAGGATGGATTCATCCGGCCGATCCTCGCGGATGGTTTCAGTGGTATTGCCGCTATTATGTGGGGCGGCGTTTGCCCGAATATGACCAATGGCAGATTAAAAGATGGAAAGCCATAAAGCGGCACATCGCCCAAATTAAAAAAAATTGCGCCCCGCGCGATTTGAATTGCCGCCCAAAACAACGCCAAGCGGTTTTGCACTGGGGGTATGACGCAAGAAAGATTTAAGATTTATGATTTAAGAATAAAGCGGGTGGATTTTGGGGCGGTTTTGTGGTAAAAAAGAGGATTATGGACACAAAAGAAATCAGGGGAAAATATTTGGAATATATGAAAGAGCGGGGGCACGCGATTGTGCCTTCAAGTGGCTTGGTGCCGGATAATGATCCGAGCACTTTGTTCACTTCGGCGGGGATGCAGGCGATGATTCCGTATTTATCGGGGCAAAAGCATCCGCTGGGGGTGCGGATCGCCAACGCGCAAAAATGCTTGCGCACGCAGGATATTGACGAGGCGGGGGACAATCGGCACACCACTTTTTTTGAAATGCTGGGTAATTGGTCATTAAACGATTATTTCAAGCGCGAACAGCTTTCGTGGATTTTTGAGTTTTTGACAAAAGAGATCGGGTTGGATCCCAAAAATTTGTATGTCACGGTTTTTCGCGGTTTGCCGGATGCCGGTATCCCAAAGGACGAAGAAACCGTAAAAATTTGGAAAGAATTATTTGCCGGCGCGAGGATTGATGCCAAGGACGTTGATTTTGCCGAAAGGGACGGAACGCAAGGCGGCCGGATTTTTTATTATGATGAAACCAAAAATTGGTGGTCGCGCTCCGGCGCGCCCGACAAAATGCCCGAGGGAGAATTGGGCGGGCCCGACTCGGAAATTTTCTGGGATTTTGGCGCGGAATTGAAATTGCACGAAAATTCACCGTGGAAAGATTCGCCTTGCCATATCAATTGCGATTGCGGGCGGTTTATGGAAATCGGCAATAGCGTGTTCATGGAATATATCAAACGCGCTGGCAAAATTGAAAGGATGGAAAGCCATAATGTGGATTTTGGCGGGGGGTTGGAGCGGATCTCCGCCGCGTCGCAAAATAATCCGGATGTTTTCAAAATTGATTTGTTTTTGCCGGTAATAGAAGAAATTGAAAAGTTATCGGGCAATAAATATGGCACCGATGGAAAAAACACGAGCGCGATGCGAGTGATTGCCGACCACATCCGTTCGGCGGTGTTTTTGATTGCCGACGGGGTTTTGCCTTCAAACAAAGCGCAGGGATATTTTTGCCGCCGGTTAATTCGCCGCGCGATCGTCAAAGGCCACCGGCTGGGGATTGAAAATAATTTTTTGGCCGAAATTGCCGGTATATATTCAAATATATATTTGGATATATACAAACTGCCGGAAACGTTAATCAAAGATGAATTGGAAAAAGAAGAAGTCAAGTTCAGAAAAACATTAAAGCAGGGGTTAAAAGAAATGGAAAAACGAGTTGAAGAAAGCACGCTGAACGGAAAACAATTGTTTGATTTATACCAGAGCTATGGTTTTCCTTTGGAATTGAGCGTGGAAATTGCCAAAGAAAAAAATATTTTAATCAACCAAGATATAATGAGGGAGTTTAATATGGAGCTCAAAAAGCATCAGGAGCTTTCGCGCACCGCCAGCGCGGGGATGTTTAGGGGCGGGTTGGCGGATGCCGGCGAGCAGACCACAAAATTGCACACCGCGGCGCATTTGCTTTTGGCGGCATTGCGTCAGGTTTTGGGCGATCATGTGATTCAGCGGGGATCCAATATCACCGCGGAGCGGTTGCGGTTTGATTTTTCCCATCCGCAAAAAATGACGTCCGAAGAAATCCAAAAAGTCCAGGATTTGGTGAATAAGCAAATAAAAAAGAATATTCCGGTGCAAAAAGAGGAGATGGCAACCGATGAAGCGCTTGCCGGTGGCGCGATGGGCACGTTTGGATCCAAATATGGCGAGCGGGTAAGCGTGTATACAATTGGGGAATTTTCCAAGGAGATTTGCGGCGGACCGCATATTGAAAATACCGGCGAATTGGGTGTTTTTAAAATTACCAAAGAGCAAAGCTCGTCGGCGGGAGTGCGGCGAATTAAGGCGGTTTTGGAATAATCAAACGAGATTTTCCACAAGCGGGTTTGCGAAGTTTTTTAAACTTGATACAATGGAGTTGTGGAATAAATTTCTCCGTAGAGGGAAAATTAATAATTAAAAATATGGATAAAAAAATATTGTATTATTTGATCGCGGGCGCGGCTTTGATTTTAGTTGTTTGGATCATTATTGCGATGAACACGGCTAATCCGGTTGTACCCGACGGCGATATTCCGATTCAACAGCCGCCAAAAACCGAAAGCGAAATAAATAAAGAAATTGCCCAAAAACTGAATTTGCCCGAGGGCGGATTGCCATTGCGCGTTACCATGGATGATAACGGACACTCGTCGTCATTGACGCCCGGGAAAAATATATCCTTGATGCTGGACGATAACTACGATTGGAAGGTGTCTTCAAGTGATGAAAATGTTTTGGCGAAAAGATCGGTTGATATAGACGATGATCGCGTGCAAGGAGTTTACCAAGTCGTTGGAGAGGGAGATGCGATTCTAAGCGCTCAAGGAATATGCAAAGCGGGATCCCAATGCGTCAGTCCAACGGTGAATTTTTCCTTTAACGTGCAATGCGTGGTGAGCGAAAATTATACTCCCGAAGATTTGGTGAAATAATCATTTACCGCGTAATATGAACAAAACGGCTTGCAAAAGCCGTTTTTGATAAATTCAGGAAGATATGAAGATCAACATTGGCACAAAAAACAAAATAAAAATAGAAGCGTTAAAAGAAATAATCGCGGATTATGATTTCTTAAAAAGCGGCGCGGCGGAATCAATTGATGCGGATTCGGGTGTTGACGATCAGCCCAAAAGCATTGAAGAAACGATTCGCGGCGCGCAAAATCGGGCAAAGGGTGCTTTTATTGATTGTGATTTGGCAGTTGGTATTGAAGATGGCTTGATGGCGGTGCCCGAATCATTGACCGGATTTATGAACATCACGGTTGCCGCGTTTTATGACGGGCAAAGATTTTATTTGGGATTGTCGTCGGCGTTTGAGTATCCGCTCAAAGCAGTTGGACTGGTCAAAGAGGGGATGGATATCAATCAAGCGTTTTATAAATTGGGGCTGACCAAAAATCCGAGTGTTGGATCAGCCGAAGGCGCGATCGGAATTTTAACTCGCGGCCGCTGGCAAAGGAAAGACACGGTAAAGCAGGCAATAATCTCCGCGCTCATTCAATTGGAAAACAAGGAATGGTACCAATAAAAACGCTCCTTGAAGGGGCGTTTTTTAAATTGTAATGATATTATTTCACTGTTTCCAATACCGCTTGGAAAAGCTGGGGGTGTTTTTCGGAAAATTCGGAGAGAATCTTGCGGTCAATGGCGATGTTATTTTTTTTAAGCGCGTTGATGAAGCGGCTGTAATTGGTGCCGTTTTGGCGGCAGACCGCGTTGATATGGATGTTCCACATGGAGCGATTTTCGCGTTTTTTCACTTTGCGGTCGCGATAATTGTAGGAAAGCGCTTTCATCATCGCTTGTTTCGCCGAGGCAAGCTTTGACTTGCGCCCCCATTTGAACCCCTTGGTATATTCAATTATGTTGGCTCTTCTCTTGTGATGGATTGTGCCTCGTTTTACTCTAGACATTAAAATTCAGAGATATATGATATATGATTTATGATTTATGAATAAAATTCTTAAATCTTAAATCTTAAATCTTAAATCTGCTTATTTGGTGATTAGTTTTCTGATTTTTTTGGCTTCGGATTCGTTTAAAGGCACCCATTTGCGGCCGGACCGGATTTGGTTGCCCGACATTTTGGAACGCAAATGGCATTGCCCAGTCGGCCGGCGCAATATTTTGCCGTTTTTGGTGATCTTAAATCTTTTTGCGATTGATTTTCTCGTCTTCATTTTTTTGTCAATTTCGTATCCCGTATTCCGTTTAGAAATTAGAAATTAGAAATTAGAAATTATTTCTTTGATACTATCATATTAAATCCCCCCATCTCTCTTTTTAATTCTTTTTCCACTTTATAGGGGGTGAATTTTTCCAGAATTTTCAAAAATTGTTCCACTTTTTCTTTTGATAACTCACCGAACGCTTTTTGCCGGCCTCTCAATCGCAAATCTATTTTCACGCGATCGCCTTTTTGCAGAAATTTATTAGCGGCTGCGGCGCGGGTTTCCATATCGTGCGGAGAAATGTTGTAGGTGAGGCGAACGCATTTGGTTTCGCTGGTGCGCGTGTTTTTTTCCTTTTTTTGCAAGCTGTAAAGATATTTTCCGTAATCGGTGATCCTTGCCACTGGCGGATCGGCTTTATCGGTGACCTGCACCAAATCCAGATGCTTGCTCCATGCTTTTTCCAGTGCTTCTTTTAAAGAAACAACGCCGATTTGCTCCCCGTTTTCATCTATGAGGCGCACCTGAGTTGCCCGTATCTGGTTGTTGACCGGCGGTTTTTTTGGCCCTTTGTTTTTTTGGTAAAATCTATTTTTTTGCATTTTTGGTGTTTCCAAGAGAGAAACTCACACTAACAAGGCTATTCCAAACACTATCAGATTTCTACTTAATTTTAGTGCCCATTAGAAGAATTTGGAATTGCTAAAGCAATAAATGGCTACGCCATTCCAAATTACTCTACTGGGTTCACCCTGAAGAGTAAATTCGCGCGCGTTTCACGCGCAACGAGCAAAGCTCGCGCGAATTTCTTCTTCAGGGTGGAGACGACGGGACTTGGACCCGTATCTGAAAAATTAAACAAACAACTTCTACAAGCTTAGCCGGGCTTGTTTGAGAATCCAAGATTAAAGTCCGGCAAAATTCTTGAACTCTTTATCCCTGTTTTGTTTTCGAAAAACCGTCTGGGATTGAAATGATTTTTCTATCTTCCAAAGATTATGCCCGATAGGTTTGAGGAAGAATCCGCCCATCGAACACCGAATTGGCTACTAAGCGTAAACGAGTTCGGGAGTGCTGTATGATTTGGCACTTAATAAGGTTTGGCAATTTTTACAAGCTTTGCCAACTTGGCTTGCGATTATTTATTCAATAATCCATCGATGCCTTGCATCCCCATGCCTTGGGGTAAATCCCAAGCACCAAATCCCAATGCCCAAATAAATTCAAAATCTCAAAATTAAAAGCTCAAAACGGACTCGCGGTTTAACTTTTTTAATTTTGAATTTTATATTTGTTTAGGATTTAGTGCTTAGAATTTAGATTTTGGAAAAGGTGTGGGCGATTTCTCGCTCAATGGCGCGTTTTTTCAGGGTTTGGCGCTTGTCATATTTCTTTTTGCCGCGCGCGGCGGCAAATTCCATTTTTATCTTGCCAAAATCTTGATAACGTCCTTTAGTATATAACCGAATGGGCACAAAAGTCAAGCCCTTTTGCGCCGCCAGCCCGTTTAATTGGCGGATTTCGGCTTTGCGCAGTAAAAGCGCGCGGTTGCGCTGTTCGCGATAATCCGCGCTCGCGTTGGCCGGCTGATAGGGGGGGATTTTGGCGCCCACCCAAAAAACGCCGTCGGGACGAACGGCGATGTAGGATCCGGTCAAAGATAGCCCGCGGGTTTTGATGGATTTAACCTCTTGCCCGTTTAACACCACGCCGGCCTCAAACTTTTCCAAAAGCTCATAATCAAACCCCGCCTTTCTGTTTTTCGCCAATTCTTTCATATCTTTTATTCTATCAAAATTTATGGTAAACTGGAACTCGGTGAAAGTAAAATAGCAATTTATGATGCGGGAGAAAATAGATTTGTTGGTAAATCGGGCGGTGGGGGAATTGGCGGGGGCCAAGTTTTTTGATTTGGACGGGGGGGCTTTGGTTTTGGAATCGGGGAGCGTGAGCGTTTGCAAGGATCGCGGCCATGGCGATTACGCGTCCAACGCGGCGATGCGGCTTTCGGGATTGGTGGGAAAAAATCCCATGGAGATTGCCGATAGAATAAAAGAGGAATTGGAAAAAAACAATAAAGCGAAAAAAATTTTTGGTAAAATTGAAACTGCCGCGCCAGGGTTTATCAATTTCACGATAAGCGATAAATACGCGCTGGCGGAAGCGGAAAAAATTTTGGCGCAGGGAGTCGATTACGGCAAGGCAAAAATCGGCAAAGGCAAATTGACGCAAGTGGAATTCATTTCGGCCAATCCTTCGGGACAGATGCATGTGGGCAACGGCCGGAGCGCGTTCTATGGCGATGTTTTGGGCAATGTTTTATCAACCGCGGGATACAAGGCGGAAAAGGAATACTATGTCAACGACGCGCGCGTTTCAAAACAAATTCAAACTTTGGGCGCCACCGCGCTGGGGCGGGGAACGGCCTATCTTTCTCCTTATTTGGCGGCAAAAATCAAAAAGTTGGCGCCAAAACTTTCAAAAATAAAGTCCGAAACCGATGCGGGCTATTTTTTGGCGCAAGAGGTTCTAAAAGATTTGCAAAAATTTATCGGCAAAGATTTAAAGATTAGTTTTGACAGTTGGGTTTTCGAAGAATGTTTGTATAAAAGGGGGTTGATCATCAAAACTTATAATATTTTAAAAAAGAAAGGATTGGTGTTTGAAAAAGATGGCGCTTATTGGCTGGATATGTCCTCATTCAATCAAAAAGATGAGGTGCTTTTGCGATCAAACGGCAGTCCCACTTATTTTTTATCGGATATCGCTTATCACTACAATAAAATCAAGCGCGGATATAAAAAAATCATTGACATCTGGGGCGCCGATCATCAAGGACATGTGCCGCGAATGAAGGCGATAATGAAAATTTTGGGCTATAAAGGTGAATTTGAGGTTTTAATCTGCCAAATTGTGACCATCAAGGGCGGAAAAATTTCCAAACGGGAAGGCAATATTGTGTCGCTCAATTGGCTGATTGACGAGGTGGGAGTTGACGCGGCCAGATTTTTTTATTTGCAAAATTCATTGCCGGCGCAAATGGAATTTGATGTCCAATTGGCAAAGAAAAAATCCGCCGATTCGCCGGTATTCTATGTGCAATATGCCCACGCGCGAATCGCCAGCATCTTGCGCAAAGCCGGCTTGAAAGATTTGAAAGGGTCCGACCCTTTCAAGTCTAAAAGGGTCGGACCCTTTCAAGAATTGCGGCATCCTGCCGAGATTGAGTTGGCGAAAGAATTATTGCGCTTGCCCGAAATTGTGGCCGATTGCGCCAAAGATTACCAATTGCAGCGCATTTGCCAATATGCGATGCGGTTGGCGGCAAGCTTTCACAAATTCTATCATAACTGCCAAGTGATCGGCGAAGATAAAAAAACCACCCAAGCGCGCTTGAGCCTAATTTTGGCAGCAAAAATCACCCTGCAAAACGCTCTTTCGCTACTGGGAATTTCCGCTCCGGAGAAAATGTAATCCGTATTTATTCTCCCTTTGGAAAAGGGAGCACCCGCTTTGATAAAAGCGGGGAGGGATTTGAAATTTAAAAATCCTCCGGCGCGATTACGCACCACCTCCTTTACAAAAGGAGGAATAAATACAGAACCCTATTTGATTTGTTTTAGAAATTCTTGGGCGAGAGCGACGGTGTTGTCGGCGGCGGTGTAGAAATTTTTCCAGACCACGGCGATGTCGGCGCTGTTGAAAAACGTGCGTTGGACTTCGCGGGGCGTGTCGCTGCCGGCGATTGCCAGCATAATATCATAGTTGCCTTTGACGCGCTGGATTTCGTGGTAGGGGATTTGCTTTTCCCGATTAAACTTTTCTTCGTCCACCCCGCGGTGCAAAATAACGACCGCGGGTTGTTTTTTTAATTTGCGCAAAACATTTAAAGAATATTCCACATTCATCATATCCACCATCGCGTCAATCCCCAAAGTTTCACATTCGGCGATAAAAGAATTCAAAGTTTCTATGGGCGCCTGCCCCATGGCGACTGCGGCGGACGCGCCGGCGCTTGCGGCCATTCGCGCTTCGGTGGCGCCGCGGTCAATGGTTTTTAAATCCGCCACAATATAACCCGGCGCGTCAATGTCCGTGCCCAAAAGCCGTTTTTGCCACCAATAATTTATGCGTGAAACCGCAACAATGCCGGCTTCCTTAATCAGCGGCGTGCCGGCTTCAATGATAATCTGTCCGCTTGCCGGAAGTTGGGAAATAATTCTTTGCGCGCCGACCAAATTGCTGTTTAACGCGATTTGCAAGTACCTTTTTTTACCGCTAAGTTTTGTCATATAGTTATGATAACATATTAAGAGACCGTAGAAAAACCATCTTTCAACTGCAACTTTCATATTTCGGCTACGAAAAATTCGTCAGTAGGCGGCAGACTTTAAGCCAAGTATGCCTTCTCCATTCTCATTTTTCTCGCTCAAAATCTGAAAATTTCGTTCTGAAAATAGTTTTTCTACGGTCTCATTAAATGAATGTGGTGTAAAAAATTTATTGATTTGGGACAAAAATCGAGGAGAAACGTGAAAAATGATTTTAAAACGTGGTTTTTCACGCTTTTGGTTGTCAAAATCGTGAATTGTTGGGGCTTGTTAGTTTTCTTAATATGGTATAGTTTAAATATAGAGGCATACCATATTAAGGTTTATGTATAAAGCTATGGCATACTTGGATTTGAAATTGCAAGAAAGAATTGATGAAAAATTTTCCCGCTTGCAGGCGTTGCGGCCGCTTCCGGTTGATAAAGTGAAAAAATTGAGAGAGCAGTTTGCGATTGAAATGACCTATAATTCTAACGCGATTGAAGGCAATTCCCTCACGCTAAAAGAAACATTTTTTGTTATTAACGAAGGAGTCACGATTAAAGGCAAGCCGCTAAAAGATCATCTGGAAGCCAAAGATCATCAAGAGGCGTTGGGTTATTTGTATGATTTGGTTGATCAAAACAAACGCGGCAACATTTTGGAAACCACAGTCAGAAATTTGCAAAAATTGGTGGTTAAAGAAACCGCGTCGGACATCGCCGGCTCATATCGCACCGGCAACGTGATTATCGCTAGCGCGCGCCATCGCCCGCCGGACGCGTTTGAGGTGCCGAATTTGATGCGGCGCACGGTCAATTGGATCAATGCCAATGAAAAGAAAATGCATCCGGTTGAGTTTGCCGCGCTGGCGCACCATAAAATTGTTCATATCCACCCCTTTTTTGACGGCAACGGCCGCACGGCGCGATTGTTGATGGATCTGCTGTTGATGAGAGCAGGTTATCCATTGGCGGTGGTTTTAAAAAACGATCGGAAAAGATATTATCAAACATTGGCGCGGGCTGATAATGATGATTTTTCTCCGTTTGTGAATTTTATCGCGCGCGCGGTTGAAAGATCTTTGGGCATTTATTTGAATGTGCTGTCGCCGGTAACTTCAAAAAATCAAGCATATTTTTTGCTTTCCGAAATTGCCAAGTTGACGCCATATTCGGAAAAGTATTTGAATTTATTGGCACGGCAAGGCAAGATTGACGCTCATAAAGATGGCCGTAATTGGCGGGTTTCATTGGAGTCAATCAAAAATTATATTAAAAATCGCCAGCGCCAGAGGTAATATCTAAAAAACAATATGAACCAAATAAAAATATACAGCACGCTTTCCAAAAAGGTTGAAGAATTAAAGCCGATGGAGGAAGGGGAAATCAAGTTTTTTGTTTGCGGACCCACGGTCTATGATTTTCCTCATTTGGGGCATGCCAAAACCTACACACAGTTTGATTTTATCGCCAAGTATCTGCGCTGGCGCGGTTTTGAAGTTAACTATCTGCAAAACATCACCGATATTGATGACAAAATCATTCAACGGGCGCAAGAGAGAAATATCTCCTGGCGCGAACTGGCCGACGAATACGAAAAAATCTACAAAGAAGATATGCTGGCACTGGGAAACAACGCGGTGGATAAATTCGCGCGTGCCACGGATTATATTGAAAATATTGTAAGCCAAGTGAAGCGGATGATTGATAAAGGTTTGGCATATCAATCTCCGGACGGCAGCTGGTATTTTGAAATTGCCAAGTTCGCGGATTACGGCAAGTTATCGGGGCGCACCGAATTGCAAGAAACCGACGGCGTGTCGCGCATTGATGAAAGCGATTTCAAGCGCGGCTGGAATGATTTTTGTTTGTGGAAAGTGTCCAAAGAGGGGGAGCCTTCGTGGGAAACCGAGTTGGGCAAGGGGCGTCCCGGATGGCACATTGAAGACACCGCCATCACCGAAATTGAATTCGGCCCGCAATACGACATCCACGGCGGGGCGATTGACTTGATCTTTCCGCATCACGAAGCCGAGATTACCCAAATTGAATCAATCACCGGCAAGGCGCCGTTTGTGCGCTATTGGATGCACACTGGATTTCTAAACATCAACGCGCAAAAAATGTCCAAATCGTTGGGAAACTTCAAAACCATTCGCGATGTTTTAAAGCAATATGACTATCGAGTTTTGCGCTACTTTTTTCTTTCCAACCATTACCGCGCGGGTATCGACTTCAACGATCAGGCGCTGGATCAGGCCAAAAACGGATTGAGCCGCATTGATGAGTTTGTTTTCAACAAAGTTGATTCTGCCTATGACGACAAAGATGATGAAGTTGCTATTAATGAAACGAAAGAAAAATTTTGCGGCGCGCTGGATAATGATTTAAACGCCCCCCAAGCGTTTGCCGCGCTGTTTGATTTTATCCGCGCCCAAAACGCCAAAGAAAAATCCGGCAAGCGGACATTTGAATTTTTGCGCCAAATCAATTCGTTTTTGGGTTTTATGAAATTTGACCGGGCAAAAAGCGACGAGTTTGTTGAATCGCTGATTAAAGAGCGCGATGCCGCCCGCGCGGCAAAGGACTTTGCCAAATCCGACCAACTCCGCGACCGCCTGCTGGCAATGGGGGCAAAGATTTACGACACCAAAGAAGGAACGAAATACCGCATGTAGATTTAAGATTTAAGATTTAAGAACAATTCAAACTCAAAAGGCGCGGCAACCCGCGCCTTTTATTGCTGGATAATTGACCGCAAACAAAATTTTCATATATTGCGCCCGTATAAAAAAAATTGACGACGAGCGCTATTGCTCGTCGTCATTCGTGGTCACGGTCAGGCAGGATTATCGCATATCCTTTTTGCGGCAGTTTTGAGTCAACTAGATTGAGCCCATAATTTCTTTTTTCCCCACCGCATTGGATTAATCCGCATGTGTGCAACTTCCCCCAAAGTAATTTACCAAGTGGGGAGGGTAATTGAAACACACATTTCCCGTCCTCCGATGTTTCTTCGTCGCAGACAATAGCGTCGCATCTTTTACCTCCGCGCAAGTAAATTTCTGCCATCATGGCATATTTGATGATATAATGTAGGAAAAAATAGCAAGTCCATGTTTCCGCACACTCATCATCGGGGTAAAAACCGACTTCCCTGAATTCAATGCCATCTTCATTAACATCCATTACCACAACCATCGTGACATTCCGTCCTTCACTGTTGCAATTTTTCAATCGCATTTTGTAAAGATCCAACCTTATCAACTCCATTGATTTTAGTGTTTGGGGTTATATTATAAGAAAATGTGGAATTGTAAAGGGGGATTTAAGAACCAAAATCAAAATTCAATGTCAAGATAATGTTAATGATTAACGATTAAAAATTAAAGATGATGATTCATTTGCCGTAAAAATCGTGGTGGGTGACGATTTGCGCAAAGATCATCGTTTTGTCGCTGATTTTATAGATTGCCGTGAATGGTTTTTTTGGTTGGCTTTCAGTGCTGTTATCATCGTTTTTCTTGCTTCTTCAATTATGCGCCGAGTTCTCTCGTTAGGGGCTGAATATTCAGTAAAAGTAATTGTTCGGACGGCGACAAATTCTTTAATGTATTGGATGATTACCGCGTTTAAAGACACGCCCAAATCTTGGGCGGTTTTGCGCGCTTGGTCTTTTAATTTTTTATCAATTTTGATGCTCAACATTGTTTGCATGGGATTTTCGTTAATATATCCAAATTATATATTTTAGATATGTTTTGTCAAGAAAAAAATAAACCATAGCGGTTATTTATCAAAATAAGATTGCAAAATTGCGTTCAGGCGGATTTTGTGCTATAAAACTATTGTTCATCACTCATTGCTTGCTCCTCATCAACCATTCCTGTCCCCGTAGTTTAATGGATAAAATACAAGGTTGCGGACCTTGAGACTACAGGTTCGATTCCTGTCGGGGACACTGCTTCGCTAAAGCTACGCAGTGCAAGCACGCGCAAAAATCGGCTTAACCGCCGATTTTTGAATTTCCAATTACTAATTTCCAATTACTAAAAATTTAAATACAAATAATTTGCCAATTCGGGTGTTTTTGGATAGGATAGGGGCAGGTAATATCAAAAAATGATTGATGCCAAGACCAAAAAAATTATCGTTGAAATTTTGAAAAAGCACGGGGTGAAGCGCGCCGCGGTTTTTGGGTCGTTCGCGCGTGGAGAGGAAAAGAAAAGAAGCGATATTGATATTTTGGTCAAAGTACCGGAAAAAATGAGCCTACTCGGATTTATCGGCTTGGAATTGGAAATTGAGGACAAATTGAAAAGAAAAGTTGATTTGGTGGAATATGGTTATGTACATCCCTTGCTAAAAGACCAGATTATGGCCGAACAAGTCCCTGTTCTATAAATTTTATCAAAAAATGAAAAGAACCCAAGAAATTTATATTTTGGATATTCTCGAAGCGATACAAAGCGTGGAAAAGTTTATGCAAGATATTGAATGGAAAAATTTTAATGCAAATGATGAAAAGCAAAGCGCGGTTTTCAGGAAATTGGAAATAATCGGCGAGGCGGCATCCCATATATCGCTCGCGTCAAGAAAAAAATATTCCAATATCCCATGGAGGCAAATCTGCGCTTTCCGCAATAAAATCATTCACGAATATTTTGGCATTAATGCAAAAAGAGTTTGGAATATAGTTAAAGATGATTTACCTGTTTTAAAAAGGCAGATTGAAGAGATTTTGGAATCAATGAATAATAATCAACAAAAGCTAATATGAATCCGAAGATGTATGTGAAGGGGGTGGGAATGACCAAATTTGATTACACCCAGAAACCTTGGTGGGGCTACGCGTTTGACGCGGCGCTTGAAGCGTTAAAAGACGGCAAAATGACCATGGCCGATATTGACGCGATCGTGTTTTCCGGAATGTCGTCGGCATCCGGCGGGGAGCACCAAACGCACAAAGTTTCTTTTTTGTCGGGGCTTTTTAAAACCAATGTTCCGATTATTGAAACGCCGTCGGTTTGCGGCGGGGGAGGCGCAGCGTTTTGGACGGCTTTGCGGTTGTTGCGCGACGAGGATATAAAAAATGTTTTGGTTTTGGCGGGCGAAAAGCTGGTGGAAAATCGTTCCGAGGTAACCACCGATTGGATATTATCTGCCGCGGAGCGCGTGATTGAACAAACCGAAGGACTGCTTTTCCCCGCGCAAAACGCCATGGTCTACCAGCAATACCAAAAAAAATATGGCGGATCTCACGAGGATTTGGAATTAATTGCGGCAAAAAACCATCAAAACGCGGAGCTAAATCCCAAAGCTTATTATTACAAACGCCCGGTATCTTTGGAAAAAATCAAAAATTCGCCAGAAATCGCCTCGCCGTTGCGGTTGATGGATTGTTCTCTTTCGGTTAACGGCGGCGCGGCGGCAATTGTTTCCAAAGATGCAAGTGATATTGAAATTGTTGGTTCGGGGTTTGCCACTGATTATTTATTGACTTTTGAGCGCGAAGATTTAACCCATTTTGTCGCCACGCAAATCGCGGCAAAAAAGGCCTTTGCTATGTCTGGATTAACCGTCAATGATATTGGCGTCGCCGAAATTCACGACGCGTTCACGTCGGTGGAATTATTTTCCTATGAGGATTTGGGGTTTGCCCAATTGGGCAAGGGCGGAGAATTGATTCGTTCCGGAAAAATATCTCTGGGGGGCGAGATGCCGATAAATCCATCGGGAGGATTAAAAGCCAAGGGCCATCCGATTTCGGCGACCGGTTTGGCGCAAATTTATGAGATCATCCATCAGTTGCGCGGCGATTGCGGCGCGCGCCAGGCGAAAAACCATCAAATTGGATTAACCCACAACATCGGCGGCGCGGGCGGTTCGGTTACCGTGCATATATTCAAAAAAAACCGTTGAAGTCAATTTTCAACAACTTGTCCCGAGTATGGAGAGGGAAGTATGTTGAAATTTGACTTCAACATTCAGGAAATTTAATTCAAACAAAAAATAAATGTTTAAAAAAACGACAATGGAAAACGGACTGCGGATTATTGAAATTCCTTCGCAGAACACAAATTCCATCACCGCGCTGGTGATGGTGGGCACCGGCTCAAAATATGAAACCAAAGAAACTTCGGGTATTTCTCATTTTTTGGAACACTTGCAATTCAAGGGCACCAAAAAAAGACCCACGGAGATGGAGATTTTTGGAGATTTGGATGCTTTGGGCGGAGTTGCCAACGCGTTTACCGGCACTGATTTCACCGGATATTATGCCAAAGCGCAATCGCAAAAAGCGGAAATTGCCTTGGAATTGGTTTCGGATATTTATTTAAACTCCATTTTGCCGCCGGCCGAAATTGAAAAAGAAAGAGGCACGATTATTGAGGAGTTGAATATGTTTTATGATCATCCCATGCGCCATATCTGGACGGTGTGGAACGAGGTTCTTTATGGCGATCAGCCGGCCGGATGGGATATTGCCGGAACAAAAGAAACCGTCAAATCAATCACTCGCGATCAATTGACTGCCTATCGCGACGCGCAATATGTGGCGCCAAACACGATTGTTTGCGTGGCGGGTAATTTTGACAGTCAAGAAATTCAAAAATTGGTAAAAGAGTGTTTTGCCAAAATTCCAAAAGAAAAACCGCGATTAAAAGCCAAAGTTGTTGAAATCCAAACAAAGCCCGAGGCGGCGGTTTACAAAAAACAAACCGAGCAAACGCAAATCAATATCGGCGCGCGCGCTTACAATTGTTTTCATCCCAAGCGCTACGCGCTGGAAATTTTGGAAGTTGTCTTGGGCGGAATGTGGGCGTCGCGTTTGCGGGAGGAGGTGAGGGTAAAGAGAGGATTGGCATATGATGTGCACACGGAATTATCAATGGATCCGGATGTTGGCTTTTTGGCGGCAACCGTTAATTTGGACAGTTCCCGATTGGATATGGGTATAGAAGTGATTTTAAAAGAATTCAAAAAAATGGCCGAACAGGGGATTACCAAAGAAGAATTGCAGAAAGCCAAAGACCATTATATTGGCAAGTATTCCATCAGCTTGGAATCTTCGCACGCAAAAGCAATGTTTTATACCGAACAAGAAATGCTGGAAGGAAAAGTTTTGGAGCCCAAAGAGATTTTTGAAAAAATTAAAAAAATAAATCTTGAAGATGTGCAAGAAGTTGCCAGCGATATTTTTGTGCCCCAAAAATTAAATTTGGCGGTCATTGGTCCTTACGAAGACAAATCCCGTTTTGAAAAATTATTGGAAAACGCGCTATAATAAAAATGTGCGAACATTTTATGTCTGTTGAAGTCAAACTTCAACAAGCTTGTTGAAGTTTGACTTCAACAAAGTTCACAATATTAAGGAATATTTTATGTTTTCTATCGGAGATAAAACAAGGGCGTTGGATATTTCTTGGCAGGCACTGGCAAAAATCGGTTTCGCGCTGGCGATCGGCTGGGCGCTGTTTTTAGTGCGCGACATTTTGCTTTTGGCGCTTTTTGCCTTGGTGGTTTCCTTTTTATTCAATCCGGCAATAAATTTTTTGCAAGAAATGAGAGTTCCTCGCACTTTAGCGGTGCTGGCGGTTTACCTGGCGTTGTTTGGAGCACTGGGATCGTGCCTTTATTTGGTGGTGCCGGTTTTTATGATTGAAACTCATCAATTAGTCCAGCTGTTTCCCGTTTATTTTGAAAAAGTGGCGCCGGTTTTATCCGGATGGGGTTTTGCGGTTTTTCAAAGTGTAGACGCTTTTTTGGCGGCGATCCGCGATTGGGTGGTGGGCGCGTCATCCTCAATTCTCGGTTCTTTGGCCGGATTTTTTGGCGGCATTTTGGCGATGTTTATGCTGGTAACCGCGGCAATATTTTTTTCTTTGGAGGAATGCGCCGTGAAAAATTTTATTTTATTGTTAGTGCCAAAAGAACGCGAAGCCGCGGTTTTGGCGTGGTGGAAAAGAGCGCAAATTAAAATTTCGGGATGGTTTGCCGTGCGCTTGGCGGGGATGCTGGCGGTGGGTTCGTTCACTTCTTTGGCATGCTGGGCGCTAAACATTCGCTATCCGGTCTTTTTGGGATTTTTTGCTGGTGTTGCCGACATTATTCCTTTCGTGGGGCCGATTGCCGCAGCGGCGATTATCGCGGTTGTGGCATTGATTGATTCCTGGCAAAAAGCGGTTTTGGCGGTGGCGATCTTTACCATAATTCAGCAGTTGGAAAACAATTTGGTGATCCCTCTTTTATCGAAAAAGTTTATAGAATTCCCCGCGATTTTGGTGCTTTTATCGCTTCTTGTCGGAGAAACCCTTTGGGGTCTGGCGGGCGCGATTTTGGCAATTCCCTTGTTTGGAATTTTATATGATTTCGTGCGCGAGTATTTGATGAAGCACAAGAAAATCGCGAGTTGTAAAACATGATTGGAAATTTATATATTGTGGCAACGCCCATCGGCAATTTGGGCGACATCGGTTTCCGCGCGGTGGAAATTTTAAAAAGCGCGGATATGATTTTGTGCGAAGACACGCGTGTGGCAAAAAAAATGCTGGCGCGTTTTGACATTCAAAAACCGCTGGAAAGCTGCCACCAGCATTCCACCTTGCAAAAAACCGATTATATTTTGGGATTGCTGGGGGAGGGGAAGAATTTGGCATTGGTTTCCGATGCGGGGACGCCCGGGATTTGTGACCCGGGCAACCAATTGGTTTGCGCGGCGGTTGAAAAATTCGTCGATGAGATAAAAATCATTCCCGTTCCCGGGGCAAACGCCGCGGTTGCGGCATTGAGCGTTTGCGGATTTTGCGCGGATAAATTTGTTTTTCTGGGGTTTCCGCCGGCAAAAAACAAACGCAAAAAGTATTTCCAAGATTTGTTATCCTGCGAATATACCGCGGTGTTCTATGAATCGAATTTTCGAATTTTAAAAACCCTCGCCGAAATCAACGAATTAAATCCCGATAAATCGCGCCAAATTATCGTTTGCCGCGAACTAACCAAAAAATTTGAAACCATCTACCGCGGCACAATCGCCCAAGTGATCGCCAAAATAAAAAAAACCCCTCTCAAAGGCGAATTCGTAATTGTCCTTGAAGCAAAGGAGTGAATTTGTTATTTTGAGTTTATTTTAAAAATTAAAAATTTCAAATTAAAAATTATGGGTTTAAAATACTACATTACCACAACTTTGCCCTATATAAACGCCAGGCCGCATATCGGATTTGCGTTGGAGATCATCCAAGCCGATGTTTTGGCGCGGTGGCAGAGGTCTTTAGGCAAAGAGGTATTTTTCAATACCGGTACCGATGAACATGGCGCCAAGATTTTCCAAAAAGCCGCGGAATTAAAAAAAACTCCCCAAGAATATTGCGATGAGTCGGCAAAGCCGTTTTTGGCGCTAAAAGAAAAGCTTGATTTGTCGTTTGACAATTTCATCCGCACCACTAACGAGCATCACATAAAAGCGGCGCGTGAATTTTGGAAGCGGTGCGATGCCAACGGCGATATTTACAAAAAAACATACAAGGCAAAATATTGCGTGGGGTGCGAATTGGAAAAGACCGATTCGGAATTGGAAAACGGTCGTTGTCCGATTCATCCTAACAAGGATTTGGAAACAATTGAGGAGGAAAATTATTTTTTTCGTTTTTCAAAATACCAAAAGCCGCTTTTGGATTTTTATGAAAAAAATCCCGGCTTTGTAATCCCCGAGGGAAGGTTTAACGAAATAAAAAGTTTTGCAAAACAAGGATTGCAGGATTTTTCCATTTCGCGCGTGAAAGAAAAAATGCCGTGGGGGATTCCGGTTCCCGGCGACGAGAATCAAGTGATGTATGTTTGGTTTGACGCGCTGGTGAATTATATATCCTGTTTAAATTGGCCGAATGATGAAAATAGATTTGAAGAATTTTGGGGGGGCAAAGATGATCGCAGGGCGATACAGGTTGCCGGAAAAGATAATTTGCGCCAGCAATCGGCGATGTGGCAGGCGATGCTAATGTCGGCGGGATTGCCCAATTCAAAGCAAATTTTCATCCACGGGTTCATTACTTCAAGCGGGCAAAAAATGTCAAAATCACTGGGCAATGTGGTTGATCCGGCGGATCTGGTGGAAAAATACGGCACGGACGCGACACGCTATTTTCTTTTGCGCGAAATTCCCGCCTATGAAGACGGCGATTTTTCCCAAAAAAAATTTGAGGAGCGCTATAACGCGGATTTGGCAAAAGGCATCGGCAACTTATCGGCGCGAGTGACAACCATTGCCAAAAGAATCGGCGCCACGATGAGCGAAAAATTCGCGAATGCCGATTTGCAAAAAGAGATTGAAGCCGCGCGCGCCAATCGCGACGAATTTTTGGCGCAATACAAATTCAATGACGCGGCGGCCGCGGTGTGGAAGCTGGTGAATTTGGGCGACAGGTACATAGAACAAACCCAGCCGTGGAAAACCAAAGACGCCGCGGCGGTGGGGGATTTGCTTTTGTTATTATCCAAAATCGCCGATTTGATTGAGCCCTTTATTCCTCAAACTTCCAAAAAGATAAAAGCATTGCTTGCCGGCGAAGAAGTTGGAATTCTTTTCCCCCGCATTTAGCATTTGGGGTCGTTCCCCGGTGCAGCGTAGCGGAACAGGGGTGCGACCCCTTCAAGCTTGTATTTTATTTTCTTTACGCGTGGAGCAATTAAGCTTTTCTTGACAAAGGATTTTATTTTTGCGAATATGTAAACCGTGATAACGGAAATCGGATGTATGTACAAATGTATATACATTCGCTTGCGAATAATTGTGGAAACCATAATTTCAAGAAATAATTTTTATTTTTTCTTTAGCCTCTCTCGGAGTTCGGGAATTTTTTGTTTGCAAAATGAATAAATAATCATTTTAAAATCAAAAGCAAATGGCAAATTCTCGGACAACGAGAATTTTTTGTTTTTCAACACTCGTTTCCGCATAGTTCGTTAAAAATTTGGAGGATTGTTATGGAGAGCAAAAGAGTAAACAATTTCCATCGGATTAGGGAAATTTTAAACAGGGGGCACGAGATTCAAGTTTGCGCCGCCGGCATTATTCCGCATGCGGATTTGCACGTTAAGGTTGGATGGTATCGGCGCGGTGGAGACTACCAGCATCGCATCACCGCAACCAGGTTAATTGATCCGCTTTTGCAAATTGCGGGCGATGATTTGCGCATGACTATTTTTGTTAAAAAGCCGGAGAATGGCGGCAATGCCTTTTTGGTTTGCGTTGTGCAAGATTGCGCGGGATATTGCTCCGGCAGAGGAGCTTATAACTTGGGTTCAAGCAGATTGGCATGCGACTGGAATGCATTTTTAATTGGGGCGCAAAAAGCCGCAAATACGGCGAAAGCCAACCGCATAATACCAAAAAGCGCTTCCGGCGCTACCATGGGTTGAACATTTGTTCAACTTTTTTATTTGCAACTAACGCTTGACAGGATTTTGGGGATTTGATAGATAATAAGCATAAGAGAATTTTTAGTTTATGAATTGCCAAACCAAACAACAAAATCGTTTTATGTTGTTGCTGGGACTCCTGGTCATTATTAAGGAGGGCTTTTTGTTTGGCGCAAGTTAAAAGAAAATAAAATTTGTTCCAAATAAAAAGCCCTTCTGCAAAGAAGGGTTTTTCGTTGGCCGAAATTGGCCGGTATGGTTCATTTTTAAATGAGGCGGTGTATATGGGAAACGGAAAAAAGCCGGAAACTTGTTTGAGTCCTTGGGGACCTCCCAGGACCGAAGATAAGAATGCGGGGACTAGACATAAGCCCTTGACGCGTGATGAAGTGAGAAGAATTAAGGGGAGATGTTGATGGATAATATTGAAATGGATGAGGCAGAAATAGGTGGCATTAAATTTGTGGATGATGGAAGATTACAGAATCTACGCGATGATGCCGCATCTGATGACCCCTTACATGGATTGGGCGACTAATCTGGCTCGCGGCGCAAACTTTTTTAAAGTTTTGCGGCGCGGGCATTTTTTTTGCAAAAATTGCCCTTAAATATGGCAAGGTTTCACCTTGACCAGTTGGTCAAGGTGAAACCTTGCCACGCTTTTGCAATGGGGAAAATTGAAAATAGGGCGGGATTGGAGTATGATGGAGTTGTTAAAACATCATAAAACATTATGGAAAACAGCGAATATCAATTGCCGCGCGGCAAAAAGGTTGTTTTTGTGGGGCGGTTTCAGCCGTTTCACAACGGCCATTTGGAAGCGATTAAATGGATTTTAAAACAAGCCAACGAGGTTTATATTGCCATTGGCAGTATGCAGGAATTTGGCCAGACGGAAAATCCTTTGGATTTTCCCGCTCGCGAAGAAATGATTGAAGCCGCGCTAAAAGAGGCAAAAATCACAGACTACAAAATTTTTGGCTTGCCGGATTTTGAAAATGATGCGGCGTGGATAAAAAAGCTCTTGGAGATAACCGGATTGAAAGCCGAAAAAACGGTTTTGGTGTCGCTAAACGATTGGGTGGTGTCGTGCGCCAAAAAAATCGGGATCGAAGCTTTTGATCAGCCGGTGTTTTGCGACAATCTTTCGGCAACACAGGTGCGCCAAACTATATTCGCGGGATTTGATTGGCAAAAACTGGTGCCGTCCGCGGCGCGGGGCTATTTAAAGGATAACGGCTTGGATAAAATTATTGCTGACAGCCAAATTTTGCCCGAAGATAAAATTGCCGAGTTCGTGAAAAACAAAATGCAGAATGCGGGAATAGACCGAGCGGTGTTGGGCGTTTCGGGCGGGATTGATTCGGCAGTTTGCGCGGCGATTTTGAAACGCGCGCTGGGCAAAAAAGTAAATTTTGTTTGGATGCCGTTTGTGCGCAAATGCCCGTTTGGTAATAATGTGGCGCGCTTGGAAGAAGCGCTCAAAATTAAGGTTGAAAAAATTTATTTGGATAAGGTTTTGCAAAATTTTGCCAAAGCATTGCCCGGCGGCAATAATTTGGTTTATGGCAATTTAAAGCCTCGTTTGCGCATGGCGGCGCTCTATTATTTTGCCAATCTAAAAAAAGGAATGGTAGCGGGTACCACTAACCGCACGGAATTTGAAATCGGCTATTTCACCAAATATGGCGACGGGGGAGTGGATATTGAGCCGATCGCGGATCTGTTCAAAAGCGAAATTTATCAAATGGCCGAGAGGCTGAATATTCCTTCCGAGGTTATGGAGGTCGCTCCCACGGCGGCGCTGTGGCCCGGCCAGACCGATGAGAAAGAATTGGGGTTGGATTATTTTCAATTGGATACCGCGTTGAAATTGATGGCGCAGGGAATAACCCCCGAAAAGGTTTGCGAACTGACCAATATCGATTTCAAGAAAATGGCAAAGATTTTGGAAAGAAAAAAGAAAAACGCTCACAAATTGTTAATGCCGCCGATTTTAAAACTAAAACAAAAATAAAAACAAGCACTAAATCCTAAAATCTAAATCCTAAATAATATCAAAATCCAAAAATTAAAAATTAAAACGAAAAACAAAAAGCATTTTGTTTTGATATTTGGATTTGTTTAGGGTTTAGAAATTAGGATTTATCATTTCCAATGAAGTTGGTGGATGCTCACGCTCATTTGAATGTTTCTGAATTTGATGTTGATCGCGGGCAAGTAATAAAAGATTGCCTTGATAAAGGAGTTTTTGTGATAAACGTGGGCGTGAATTACCAATCGTCAAAAATCGCGGTGGAAATTGCTCAACAATATGAAACCGGCGTTTGGGTGGCGATCGGCTTGCATCCGGGCAATATCGGCCGGACAAAAAAAGAGGATGCCAAACTGGACGCGATTTGCGATGACGGATTTGATAAAAATCTTTTTGCCGAGTTGGCAAAATCGGATAAAGTTGTGGCTGTGGGTGAAATCGGCCTTGATTATTTTTCCAAACCCAAAACCGCAAAAAAGTTTGAGGAAATGAAGGAACGGCAAATTACGGAATTAAAAAAACAAATCGCCTTTGCCCGTGAAATTAACTTGCCGATAATTTTTCATTGCCGCATGGCGCACAATGATTTGATAGAAATTTTAAAAAAGGAAGCCAAAGATAACGGCGCGATCAGGGGAGTGGTGCATTGCTTTACCGGCGGTGTTGCTGAGCTGGAGGAATATCTTGCTTTGGGATTACATATCGGTTTGACCGGCATAATCTACAAAATGGATTCAGACGAAGTGATAAAAAAAATTCCGCAAAATCGAATTTTGCTGGAAACCGACTGCCCATGGCTTTCACCGCCCGGATTGCCGCAGAGAAACGAACCGCAAAATGTCCAAATCATCGCCCAATATGTCGCCCAAATTCGCAACGGGCCCCTTGAATTATTGATTGCCTCTGCCAACCGCAACGCCCAAGAATTGTTTGGACTGGCGTTTTAAAATGCTATAATTAAGCTAATATATTGAAATTTATGTATAAAGATTTTCTGCAAAGATTTAAATTATTAGCAGGTAAAAATCAGCATTTGATCGTAAATACTCTGTCAAATATTTTTACGATGAGATTGATTGGCAATAAAACCCATGGGGATTTGGCAGAGATTGGTATAGCCGAATTTATAAATCAGTTTATGTATGATTTCAAGAGTGTACATGTTGGCAAGGGGCGATTTCTTATTTCGATTCATTGACTAATGGCTGGATTAATTATTCTCACAATCTTACTCTTGTCAAGTTATTTAGTTTGGCATTGAATAGTTCCCAAATAGGGCATGAAGCGGCAAACAAGATTTTGCAAAAAGATATCGAAAGATTAAAAAAAATATGATTACCCAACAAGTTGATATTTTTGGTAATTTAATTTTAACAAATCCCACAACAGAGGGGATAAAATATGCCGGGTCAAAACTAAAAATATTGCCTTATATTATTGATACATTAAGCAGGTTGAAGGGGATAAGAAATGTGTTTGATGGATTTAGCGGGACTACACGAGTTTCTCAAGCTTTTGCCAAATTAGGTTATAACACGACCTCAAGCGACATCTCTTATTGGTCGGAAGTTTTTGCGACATGCTATTTGAAATCCAAAAAATCAGATAGATTTTATCAAGAAATAATTGATTATCTTAATGGATTAGAAGGTTATGACGGTTGGTATACTGAAAATTACGGGGCAGAGACAAACGAGTCAAAAAAGCCATTTCAAGCAAAAAATACTCGCAAGCTGGATGCGATAAGAGATGAAATTGAAAGACTGGGTTTAAGTTGGCCGGATAAATGCGTGATTCTCGCAAGTTTAATTTATGCGCTTGACGCGGTTGACAGCACGCTTGGTCATTATGTTGCTTATTTGTCTAATTGGTCGCCGCGCTCTTATAACGATATGGTGCTGACATTGCCCGCGCGTTTTATGTGCAATACTCAAAATGATGTAATCCGCGGTGATATTTTTGAAACAGTTAAAAATCGCGAATTTGATTTTGCTTACCTTGATCCGCCTTATGGCTCTAACAATGAAAAGATGCCTCCCAGTCGCGTCCGTTACGCGTCGTATTATCATATTTGGACTACGATTATCAAGCATGATAAACCGACGGTATTCGGCAAAGCCAATCGACGCGAGGATAGCCGAGATCAGGTGGCGGCTTCGGTTTTTGAAGAATTCAGAAAAGATGATAGCGGGTCATTTATTGCGATGCAAGCGTTGCACCGTCTAATAAGAGAAATAAAATCTCGCTATATCTTATTGTCTTATAGCTCGGGCGGGCGCGCCACAAAGCAGGAGCTGTGCGACATTATTAGCGAGTCGGGTAAATTGATTAAAGCGGTTGAAATTAATTACAAAAAAAATGTAATGGCGAATATGCGCTGGACTAATGAATGGATAAACAGCGACGGTAAATATTGCGAATATCTATTTTTGATGGAGAAAAAATAAAAAATGTGCAAATCATCGCCCAGCATGTCGCCCAAATCCGCCGCGAACCTCTTGAATTATTGATTGTTTTCGCCAACCGCAACACCCAAAATTTATTTGGCATTTTTAACTATTAACTATTTAACTATCAACTATTAACTAAAATCACCCGTTAGGGTGATTTTTGGGCGGTGTTTTTTGGACGAAGTTCGAACATTTTTTGACGAAAATCCTGAAAACTAATTTGGACTCGGCGGGGCAAACTATTTTTCTGGGGGAATGGAATTGCCCCGCCTCGGCTTTCTTCCCGCCCGCAGGAGGGGTCTGGGGAGGAATGCGGGCGGGTTTTTGAACCTTTCCTTTTTCGCTTCCGAATTTCGTGCCAGTTGAAAACTGGCGCGCCACCTTTATTTTTTTCCAAATATTCCCAACACTTTTTCATCAATTTTTGTCGTCCTGCCCCATAAATCTTTTCTCATGGCCGCCGCGGATTTTATGTATTTCTCAGGAGTAGGATTTTTAGTAAATTCTGACATTGATTTTATAACCTCGTCGTTCGCAAACAAAATAGCATTAAGCATTTCTGTTTTCAATTCATCTTTTACGTCTTCCAAATTTTCAAAATCTGGTCTAAATTCTTTAACCTTTGATAATCCTCTTTTGGGGTCAAGAACGGTTAGCATTTGTATTAAAATTGCCCCATATCTTTTTCGCTTTAATTCGTGAATGTCTGCTTGTATGTCTTTTTTATGCTGAAAGCGATTTTGAAAATATGCACCAAAAAAACCTCCACCTAAAGCCGTTAGTAAAATTAAAATTATTTGTGTTGAAAAATTATCCATAAATTTTACTCAATAACATCCGTATATTGAAAATCCTTAAAGTCTAATTTTGTTTTGCCTAATAAATCTTTACGCATTTTAAGAGCAATATCACCAACGGCTTTCCGTCCTTTTTCGGGATCGGGTTCTTTTCCCCTTGATTCAATAACTAGTTTAACCATTTCATTTATTGTCTGCACTACTTCGTCAGAAGAATAAAGCCAAGATTTATATTGTTCTTCAAAAAATTTCTTTTTAGTTTCGCCAGATGTTGTTTTCCCAACAAAGCCCTGTAAAAGAATAAGTAGATTTGAATATTTTTCTTCTTTGAATCTCAAAATCGCCTCGCTCCTTTTTGACTTATTTGTAAAATAATAAGTAAGATAAGAGCCTATAACTGCGGTTAAAATTGGTAATAAAAGTATTGTCAATAAACTATTTTCCATAAATTATTTTAAAATCTCATAAAATCATAACTTTCCTATTTATCGTCCGATTTCAGCTTTCTGTTGAAAAATATTACAGCTAACATGAAGACCACCAAAACATAAATACCGACAACCCCAAAGTGTTGCCATATGCCCACCGTCTCTCCTGATAACGCCAAACGGGAAGCTTCCACTGCGTGATAAAACGGCAGAGAAACAGCTATGGCTTTGAATGTACCCCCTAAAACTGTTATATCCATCCACATTCCGCCCAACAAAGCGCCACCTATGATAAAAAGATTACCAAACCCTATTATTTGCGATTCGTTGAAGATTATACCAAGTAACACTCCCGTTACTGAAGCAAAAAAGATATACGGAATATAGGAAAGAAAAACAAATAAAATATTAATTGAAAAAGGCACGCCGACAGCAATACCTGCAAGAGTGCAACAAATGGCTATCAAAAAAGCAATAGGAATCATTGGGAGGATGTAGCCGAAAATAAAATCTTTCGGCTTGAGCGGAGAAACAAACAAACGAGACAAAAATGATGTGCTTTTGTCTTTAGCAATCAATGAACCCAAAAACATGGTAATAAATGAAAGACCAAAAATCGTCAAACCAGGCGTTATGCTGATTGGCTTAAACATTTCTATTGGTGCATTTTTGGCCATTACGGAAAAAAACAAGATAAAAGCTATGGGCATTAGAATGCCGAAAATTAACGCTAAGGGATCGCGGATTATTTCTTTTTGATTTCGGGAGGAAAAATATAAGTATTTCATATTAATTGTTTATCTTCATTAAGTGCTATAAAAGCATCTTCTAATTTGTTTGTCTTTGTTTTTTGAAGCAACTCGTCTACTGTCCCAATCATATTAACTTTGCCTTTAATTATTACTGCGACCCTGTCAGACAGTGCTTCTGATTCTTCCATATAATGCGTAGTTAAGATAATGGTAGTTTTACCTTTCACCGCCTTAATGATCGACCATAGTTCTCGGCGAGCCAACACATCCAAGCCCAGCGTAGGTTCGTCCAGAAATATAACCTCGGGTTCTGTTATCAATGCCATGGCGATACTCAAACGCCGTTGCATTCCTCCTGACAACTTTTTCGCTTTTTTATTTTTGACTTCTTCTAATTTTAGCCTTTTTATAATCGCTTCTGTTTTTTCAGTAATTTCCGTTTTATCAAAACCGTAAATGCCTGCAATCATTTCTATATTCTCATAGACAGATAAATTAGGGGCAATTGCGGTTTCCTGCGGTGAGACATTGATGTCTTGTTTAATCTTGTACGGATTTTTAAGAATACTGTTGCCCAAGATAATAGCGTCGCCGCCAGTCGGTTCTATCAAGCACGAAAGCATTTTGATAATCGTGGTTTTCCCAGCCCCGTTTAATCCCAGAATAGAAAAAAGCTCACCTTGTTTCACAGAAAAGCTGACGTTATCAACGGCAGTAAAATCGCCGTACTTTTTACTTAAATTTTTGGTTTCAATTGCAAATTGGTGCATATTTATTTTTCTAAAATTATTTTATTAAATCCTCGATTGGCACATTTAATGCCTTTGCAATTTTTTTAATTGTATCAATAGTTGGATTTTGTTGCTTGCCAGCTTCAATGTTGATTATCGTATTATTTGAAACATCAGCAAGACGAGCCAGTTTTTCTTGTGACAAACCCATCTTTTCTCTTATTCGTTTGATTTTGCTTGACTCTACCATATTAAAATAGTAATATTAAATTGTGGTATCATAATTATATGCTTCAGCGAAATAACCACAATATAATATTACCAAAATATTTCGAATCCGTAAAGCAAAAAGGGAGTTCCTTAGCGTTGCCCGCGAATGGGTTGGGTGGGTCAAGGGCAACATCTCTTTTGGTGGCGCATTTTGCTTTGCAAAATACGAAATTCGGAAGCGAAAAAGGAAAGGTTCAAAAACCCGCCCGCATTCCTCCCCAGACCCCTCCTGCGGGCGGGAAGAAAGCCGAGGCGGGGCAAATCCAAAACCCCAGAAAAATAGTTTGCCCCGCCGAGTCCAAATTAGTTTTCAGGATTTTCGGCAAAAAATGTTCGAACTTCGTCCAAAAAACACCGCCAAGTTTTACATTCAGCGAAATTGAAAGATGTTGCCTCGGCGCAAAGCGCCTCGGCATGGTATTTTTCCGCAATTTTGAAGGCATTTT
>CAZRVG010000012.1:0-28970 GCA_964603475.1 uncultured Candidatus Saccharibacteria bacterium | reverse complement strand
GCACGGGCTTGGATGGGAGGGACGGCACCATCTCCACCGGCAATGTTGGGATTGGCATTGCCGGCCCGGAATATAAGTTGGATGTTTTGGCAACGGGCGCCAATATCGCGCGGTTCGCGGGGGAGAACAACACAGGTTGCACGTTGTCGGACGGCGGGGTGATCGCGTGCAGTTCGGATGAAAGGTTAAAATCCAACATTGAAGATCTTGGCTTTGGGTTAAACGAAATAATGTCTTTGCGCCCGGTATCCTTTAACTGGCACAATGAACCCGGCGATGCGCCTCAAAGCTTTGGCTTCATCGCTCAGGAAGTGGAGCCCATCTTCCCCAAGCTGGTGATGACCGATGCCAATGGCTACAAGGAATTAAACACCATCGGATTAGTCCCTGTGCTGGCAAAAGCGGTGCAAGAACAGCAAGCGCGAATTGATGAAATCAATTTGCGCTTAAATGATTGGGGATTGATCGCCAGCGCCACCTCCACCAATGATAATTTATCAATAATAAATGATAATCAAAATAATAAATTATCAATTATCGGTTGGATACAAAACGCGCTGGCGGGGCTGGGTTTGGCGATCCAAGACGGGGTGGCGAGCTTGCGCGAGGTGGCGGCGGAGAGGGCGACGGTTAAGCAAATGAATGTTGAACAGTTGTGTATTACCGGCAATGACGGCGAGTCGGTGTGTATTGATAAGGATCAATTAAAAGAATTGATCGGACAAAAGAAAACTTCGGCAACGGTTATCAAAACCTATCCCGATAACCAAATATCCGATAATGAACCGCTGGTTGGCGAGACATTGATTATTGACGATAATTCGGGGCAAAATGCCACCGGTACAGAGGAAAATTGACCGCGGCCGATAATAATTTTTCAGAGGGTTAGACCCTCTGATTTTTATATGAAAGCGATGTATATACATTTGCCATGCAAATGTATATACATCGCCTTTGGTTTGACTTTTATTTTTTTTTGTGATAGAAATACTTTGTTTGGAGTAAAAATCCGCTCCAAAATTTTTAACTTTGATTTTTTAATTTTGAATTTGAAACATGGCGACAATACACCAATTGATAAAACACAAAAGGACCAAGCGTGCGCACAAAACGAAATCGCCGGCGCTTTGCTTTGGTTTCAACGCGCTGAAAAACCGGCCGCGGAATTATTCTTCGCCGGCAAAGCGGGGGATTTGCGTGAAAGTTTTCACGGCCACGCCCAAAAAGCCGAACTCGGCCTTGCGCAAAGTGGCGCGCGTCAAGCTTACTAACGGCATGGAGGTGACTGCCTACATTCCCGGCGAGGGGCACAAATTGCAGGAGCACTCGGTGGTGATGATCCGCGGCGGCAGGGTGAAAGATTTGCCGGGTGTGCGCTATCACGTGGTGCGCGGCAAACTGGACTGCACCGGGGTGGAAAAGCGCAAGCAGGAAAGATCAAAGTATGGGACCAAGAAACCCAAATAAAATGACAAATTCCCAATTACAAATTTCCAATAAATGCTAAAATTTAGAAATTTAAAAATTTTAAAATTCTGAAATTTATTTTGGAATTGGAAATTGGAAATTCTGAAATTATATTATTATGCCTAGAGGTAAAATTACAAAAAAAATAATTGAGCCGGACCCGGTTTACAACAGCGTGGTGATCGCGCAAGTTATCAATCACGTTATGAAGCAGGGCAAGAAAACCGCCGCCAAAAAGATTGTTTACGGCGCGCTGGAAATTTTAAAAGAAAAAACCGGCAAAGAGCCGCGCGAGGTTTTTGATTCGGCGTTGGAAAACGCGCGCCCGCTTTTGGAAGTTAAATCCCAGCGGGTGGGCGGCGCCACCTATCAAGTGCCCAAGCCCGTGGCCAAAGAGCGGGGAATGGCCTTGGCGGTGCGCTGGCTTTTGGCGATCGCGCGCAAGAAAAAAGGCCAGCCGATGAAAGTTAAATTGGCCGAAGAATTACTCAACGCGGCCAACAACACCGGCACGATAATCAAGAAAAAAGAGGACACGCATCGCATGGCCGAAGCAAATCGCGCGTTTGCCCACTTCCGTTTTTAATCACAAAATGTTTAATCAGCGGATGATATGTCGCTGGTTTTTCGTTGGAAATTATTATTAACGATTAAAATATCGAAGCACGAATATCGAATGTCAAAACAATATCGAATTTTAAAATATCAAATATTAAAAACGGAATTCTGTTTCGAAAATTCGAATTTTGAGAATTTAAAAATTGTTTCGGATTTCGAAATTTGATATTCGGATTTATGAAATTTTATGTCCAGACAGGCTCCAATTGAAAAATATCGAAATATCGGCGTAATCGCCCACATTGATGCCGGCAAGACCACCACTTCCGAGCGGATTTTGTTTTACACGGGGCTGTCCCACAAAATCGGCGAGGTGCACGAAGGCGTGGCGATTATGGATTGGATGGAACAGGAGCGCGAGCGGGGGATTACCATTACTTCGGCGGCCACCACTTGTTTTTGGTCTCCGGGCGAATATCTGACCAAGCAGAAAACCAACGAGCATCAGTTCAATATTATTGACACTCCGGGGCACATTGACTTTACCGCCGAAGTTCAGCGCGCTTTGCGCGTTTTGGACGGCGCGGTGGTGGTTTTTGACGGAGTTGCCGGCGTTCAGCCGCAATCCGAAACCGTGTGGCGCCAGGCGGACAAATATAATGTGCCGCGTATTTGCTTTATCAATAAAATGGATCGCATCGGCGCCAGCTTTGAGCGCAGTTTGCAGTCCGTTTGGAAAAAATTAAATCCTAATGCAGTGGCGGTCAATATCCCCATTGGCGAGGAGGACAAGTTGGACGGAGTGGTGGATTTAATAACAATGAAAGCGATTCGTTTCCGCGGCGCCAATGGTCAGGAGGTTGTTGAAGAAGAAATTCCGGCCGATATGATTGACGCGGTCAACGAATGGCGTTCCAAACTGGTGGAAAAAATTGTTGCCGAAAACGAAGATTTGATGAACAAATATTTGGCCGGCGAAGAAGTTTCGGTGGATGAATTGCGCCAAACTTTGCGCGAGGCGACCATCAAAGGGGCGATTATTCCGGTTTTTTACGGTTCGTCTTTGAAAAATACCGGAGTTCAGCCGGTTTTGGACGCGGTTTGCTATTATCTGCCCAGTCCGGTGGATTTGCCGCCGGTGGAGGGGATGGAAACGCGCGGCGAAGGCAAGGTTTTGCGCCGGCCGTCCGATGACGATCCCTTCACGGCGTTGGCGTTTAAAGTCGCGGCGGATCCCTATGTTGGGACATTGACGTTTTTCCGCGTTTATTCGGGTGCTTTGAAAAAGGGATCTTATGTTTTAAACACCACGACCGGAGAGAAAGAAAGAGTCGGCCGAATTTTGCGCATGTATTCCAATGAGCGCAAGGAAATCGACGAAGTGCGCGCCGGCGATATTGCCGCGACCGTGGGGTTGAAAAACACTTCCACCGGCCACACTTTGTGCGATGAAGCCCATCCGATTGTTTTGGAAAAAATAACCTTTCCCGAACCGGTTATTTTCATTCGTATTGAGCCCAAAACAAAAGCCGACCAGGAAAAAATGGGGTTTGCTCTCAAAAAGCTTTCCGATGAGGATCCGACTTTTTGCGTGAGGACCGACCAGGAAACCAATGAAATAATTATCGGCGGCATGGGAGAATTGCATTTGGATATTTTAGTTGACCGCATGAAGCGCGAATTCAAAGTTGAAGCCGACATTGGCCGGCCGCAGGTGGCGTATAAGGAAACGATCAAGGCCAAAGCCGAAGCGCAAGGAAAATTCGTTAAGCAATCCGGCGGGCGCGGCCAATACGGCGATGTGCATATCCGTGTTGAACCCAAGGAGCGCGGCGAAGGCTTTGAATTTGTTGATGAGATCAAAGGCGGCGTGATTCCCAAAGAATATATCAAACCGGCGCAAAAGGGTGTTGAAGAAGCGATGGAAAAAGGTATTGTGGCCGGCTATCCGATGGTCGATTTGAAGGCGACTTTATATGACGGATCGTTTCACGAAGTTGACTCTTCGGAAATGGCGTTTAAGGTCGCGGGATCAATGGCCTTGCAGGCGGCGGCAAAAAAAGCCAGCCCGATTTTGCTTGAACCGATTATGAAATTGGAAATTACCATTCCGCAAGAATTTTTCGGCGATGTGATCGGCGATGTTTCTTCTCGGCGCGGCAAGATTGAAGATACCCAAGATCAGATGGAATCCAAAATTATCAACGTTAAGGTGCCGCTGGCGGAGATGTTCGGCTATGCCACGAATTTGCGTTCTTTGACGCAGGGAAGAGGAACCTTCACCATGGAGTTCGACCATTATGAAGAAGTCCCCGCGAACGTGGCGCAAGAAATTGCTTCGGGAAAGAGAAAATAAAACCTTTGCCCCCCGCGGGGTCGTTCCCCTGCGCAGCGCAGCGGAGCAGGGGTGCGGCCCCTTTAACATTGTCCGAAATTCAAAAATGCTTTTGGATAGGTCTAACCGCTCTTGAGTACGCGAGGGCAATGCCCCGAAATTTGACTTTTTTAAAAAAATCGGTAGTATGTATAGTTGTTGAATTTTGTTTTTCATCTTTTGCGTTGTATAATTAAATTAAACTTAAAAAACTAAAAAATAATTAATAAAAAACTATGGCGGAAAAAGAAAAATTCGTTCGCGGAAAATCTCACTTAAACATCGGCACCATCGGCCACGTTGACCATGGCAAGACCACTTTGAGCGGCGCGATTTTGCACTCGTTGAGCTTGAAGGGAAACAAGGTGTCAATGAAGTCGATTGACCAAATTGATTCGGCTCCCGAAGAAAAACAGCGCGGCGTGACCATTAACATCGCGCATTTGGAATATGAAACCGAAAAAAGGCACTATGCCCACATCGACTGCCCAGGGCACGCCGATTACATCAAAAACATGATCACCGGCGCGGCGCAAATGGATGGAGGCATTTTGGTGGTTTCGGCCGCGGACGGCGCGATGCCGCAAACCCGCGAGCACATTTTGCTGGCGCACCAAGTCGGCTTGCCGGCCATGGTGGTGTTTTTGAACAAAACCGACCAGGTTGACGACCCGGAAATGATTGATTTGGTTGAGTCTGAAGTGCGCGAATTGTTAAAGAAGTATCATTTTCCCGGCGACGAAATTCCGTTCGTGCGCGGCTCGGCGTTGAAAGCTTTGGACGGCAAATCCGCCGATGATGAAGCGGTGAAGCCGATTTTGGAGTTGATGGATAAAGTTGACGAGTACATTCCCGAACCGGTGCGCGATACGGAAAAGCCGTTTTTGATGGCGGTGGAGGACGTGTTTTCCATTGCCGGCCGCGGCACTGTGGCGACCGGAAGAATTGAACGCGGCGTGGTTCATCCCAATGAAGAAGTTGAATTGGTGGGAATCAAGCCCACCGGCAAAACCACGGCGGTGTCGGTGGAAATGTTTCAAAAGATTTTGGAAGAGGGACGCGCGGGCGACAATGTCGGCATTTTACTGCGCGGCTTGAAAAAGGAAGAAGTTGAGCGCGGCCAGGTTTTGGCCAAGCCGGGTTCGATTACTCCGCACACCGAGTTCACCTCCGAAGTTTATATTTTGACCAAGGAAGAAGGCGGGCGGCACACTCCGTTTTTCTCCGGCTACAAACCGCAATTTTACGTTCGCACCTGCGATGTTACCGGAGAAGTGACGCTAAACCCGGGAGTTGAAATGGTGATGCCCGGCGACACGGTGACCTTTAACGTGAAGCTTATCAACCCCATCGCTTTGGAGGAAAAATCCAAATTTGCCATCCGCGAGGGCGGCAAAACCGTGGGCGCGGGAGTTGTAACCAAAATTGTCAAATAAAAATCGATAAACAATAACTAAAAAAGAAATTCCGAAAGCATTTTAACAAAAAGGAATTCACACAGACAAGATGGCACAAGCGACCAAGAAAAATAAAGAAGTCAAAGAGGCGGTTAAGCCCAAATTGAGAATTAAGCTTAGGGCGTATGATCACAAAGTGATTGATAATTGCACCAAGCAAATTATCGAAACGGTCAATCGCTACGGCGCCGAATTTTTGGGCCCCATACCCTTGCCGATCGAGATTCGCAAATACACGGTTAACCGGTCAACTTTCGTTCACAAAGACGCGCGCGAACAGTTTGAAATCAGGGTTCACAAGCGGCTGTTGGACATTACCAATCCGACACCCAAAATAATCGACGCTTTGCGCAATTTAACATTGCCGGCCGGAGTTGATATTGAAATTAAGATGTGAATTTGCCCGCTTTTGGTTTTTCAAATTATTTTTAGATTTATTATTGAGATATAGCCATTAAGAAAGCCGGGCTATGCCCGGTTTTCTATTGCCTTGATTCAGAAGTTGAGATATGAAATTTATTTTAGGAAAAAAAATCGGAATGACGGAGATTTTTGCCGAAGATGGAAAAAGAATTCCGGTAACTTTGATTGAGGCCGGGCCTTGCGCGGTGACGCAGGTGAAAACCGAAAAAAATAGCGGTTATTCGGCGATTCAAGTCGGCTATGAAAAGACGGCGCCCAAGAAAACTTCCAAGAGCCGGGCAAAGAAGCCGTTTCGGTTCATAAAAGAATGCCGCGTTGGCGCCGATGTTGAATTGAATGACGGAGACGATATCAAAGCGGCGGATTTTGAAGAAGGCGATATTGTTAAAATTTCCGGAATTACCAAAGGAAAGGGCTTTCAGGGGGCGGTTAAGCGCCACGGCTTCAAAGGCCGCCAAACCTGCACCCACGGAACCAAGCATGAATTGCGTAATTTGGGTTCGGTGGGAATGGGGGAGGCATCAATCCGCAAGGGAAAGAAAATGCCGGGAAGGATGGGTGCTTGCCGGGCGACGGTGAAAAATTTGAAGATTGCCAAAATTGATTGCGAAAAAAATATCATCGCAATTCGCGGCGCCGTTCCGGGCGCGCGAGGAACATTGCTGGAAATCAGAAAAAATTAAAAAAAATTTGGAGTTCGAAAATTTTTCATTTTCCCGCCAAAGGCGGGCGCGCCTCAGGCGCGGATATTTAAACTTTAAACTTGAAACATGGAAGCAGCAGTCTATAATCAAAAAGGAGAGAAATCGAAAGCGTTTGAATTGCCCGCCGATATTTTTGAGGTGGAAATGAATTCCGATTTGGTCTATCAGGTCGCGGTAATTCAAATGGCCAATCGCCGCCAGGGGACCGCGCACACCAAAGATCGCGGGGAAGTTTCCGGCGGCGGCAAAAAACCATGGCGTCAAAAAGGTACCGGGCGTTCGCGGCACGGATCGATTCGATCTCCCATATGGAGGCACGGAGGGGTATCTTTCGGCCCGAGAAAAGGCAAAGTTTACGGCGGCAAGATCAATAAAAAAATGCGCCGCAAGGCGCTGGCAATGGTGCTTTCGTCAAAAGCCGCTCAAAACACGTTAATACTGCTTGACGATTTGAAAATTGATAATTCCAAAACCAAGGAAATGGCCAAGATTTTAACCGCGGTCAAAAAGGCCAACGCCAATTTAGAAAAAGGGAAAATTTTGATCGCTTTGCCGGAATTTGAAAAAACTTTGATTCTAGCCGGCCGCAATATTCCCAATTTGGCGACAATCGAGGCGGCCAAATTGAATGTGTTGGATCTTTTGAACGCCAAATGCCTTTTGATGCCGATTGAATCAGTGGAAGTGATTGAACGGACTATTGCCGCTGGCAAAGAAAAAGAAAATAACAAAACGGAAATTCATAAATAAAATCCCGAGCATTAAATCCTAATTCCTAAACAAATTCAAAATCCAAAATCCAAAACAATCCGCGTTTTTCGTTTTGAATTTGAAAATTTGAATTTTGAATTTGTTTGGGATTTGGGATTTGGGATTTAGAATTTAATTGACATGGCTATCAATATTTTTAAAAAAGAAAAAGACAAAAAAAGCGCGCCGGCGCCAAAAAAAGAAGCGAAAGCGGCCCCGGTAAAAGCAAAAACAGCCGCAAATCCCGGCCGTAAAATCAGCGATTCGGCGGCGCGTCTTTTGAAATATCCCCATGTGACCGAAAAGGCTTCGAGTTTGGCAAAAAACAATCAATATGTTTTTAAGGTTGCCAAAGCCGCCAATAAAATCGAAATTGCCCGCGCGGTTGAAAATTCTTATCGGGTGGATGTGGCGAGCGTGCGCACGATCAATATCGGTCCCAAGCGCAAGCGGCGGGGAAAGGGAATTGCCGTTATTCCGGGCTATCGCAAAGCCATTGTGAAAATAAAAGAAGGGCAAACGATTGAAGTAATGCCCAAGTAAAAAGCAAAAAACCAAAAGCATAAAGCGCAAAACTAAAATACGAATTCGCATTTACACTTTACACTTCCATGAAATCCATTTTAACCAAAAAAAAGCCGGAGAAACATCTGTTAAAGCCCTTGAAAAATAAAGCCGGGCGGAATTTTTCGGGACGGATCACGGTGCGGCATCGCGGCGGCGGCGTTAAAAGAATGTATCGCGTCGTTGATTTCGGAGAAGAAAAGCTGGATATTCCCGGGAGAGTTGTTGCTTTGGAATATGATCCCAATCGCACCGCTTATTTGGCTTTGGTTGAATACGAAGACAAAAGCCGGCGCTATATTTTGGCGGTGGAGAATTTATCCGTTGGCGACCGAATAATATGCGGCGAAAACGCGGAGCAGAAAAACGGCAATCGCATGATGCTGAAAAATATTCCGGTGGGAACCGAAATCTGCAATGTTGAATTGGAGCCGAAGAACGGCGGCAAAATAGTGCGCTCCGCGGGATCCACGGCGAAAGTGATGGCCAATGAAGGAGGCTTCGCGCAGCTGAAGATGCCTTCCAAAGAAATAAGAAAAGTTTCGATCAATTGTTTCGCGACAATCGGGTCGGTTTCCCATTCAAGCCATCGCTTTGAGGATTATCGAAATGCCGGGGCGAAGCGGAGAAAAGGATGGCGCCCCACGGTTCGCGGATCGGCAATGAATCCTTGCGATCACGCGCACGGCGGCGGGGAGGGTAGAACAGGGATCGGTTTAAAAGCTCCCAAAACCGCTTGGGGCAAGCCGGCAATGGGAGTTAAAACCCGCAAGCCCAAAAAATGGACCAACAAAATGATTATTAAAAGAAGAAACAAAAAGTAGAAATGACAAATTTCCAATAAATGCCAAAATTTGGAAATTTAAAAATTTTAAAATTCTGAAATTTATTTTGGAATTGGAAATTGGAAATTCTTAAATTTTAATTATATGGCTCGAAGTTTGAAAAAAGGTCCTTTCACGGACGAAAAATTAATGAAGAAAGTCAAAGCGGGCGGCCAGAGCGCCATCAAGACTTGGTCGCGGCGCAGTACGATCGTTCCGGAAATGATTGGAATGGTTTTTGCGGTGCACAACGGCAAGGAATTTATCACCGTTAAGCCCACCGAAGATATGGTCGGCCACAAGCTTGGAGAATTTTCACCCACGACCAAATTCCACCGCCACGGAGGCAAGATGCAGAAAGCCTTGGAATCCAAGCAAACAACACCAAAGAAATGACAAATTTCCAATGACAAATTTCCAATAAATGTCAAAATTTAAAAATTTTAAAATTCTGAAATTTATTTTGTAATTGGAAATTGGAAATTCTGAAATTTTAATTATATGGCAATTACCGTTAAATTAAGACAATTGAAAATTACCGCGAGAAAAACCAGAATGGTGGCCGGTTTGGTGCGCTATAAAACAGTCAGCCAGGCGGAAGCGGTTTTGCGATTTACGACAAAAAAAGCCGCTTTGCCGATACTCAAGCTTCTGCGGTCGGCGATGGCCGCCGCGAAAAACACTTATCACGCGGATCCGAAAAATTTTTATATTTCCAGATTGACGGTTTCGGACGGGCCGATGCAAAAAAGAATTTTTCCGCGTTCGCGCGGGCGCGCCGACAGAATCGAAAAGCGCACCTCGCATATTACAATGACGCTTGAAGAGAAAAAAGAAACCAAAGATTATAAACAAAATCCAAAAAACTAAATCCTAAATCCTAAACAAATTCAAAATCCAAAATCCAAAACAATCCGCGCTTTCTGTTTTGAATTTAAAAATTTGAATTTTGAATTTGTTTGGGATTTGGAAATTAGAAATTAGAAATTATTTGAAATATGGCTCATAAAGTTCACCCAAAATTATTTAGGATCAAAGACACTTCCGGATGGTATTCCCGCGGCTATTACGGGAAAAATTTTTCCCATTTGCTGGAAGAGGATTTTATCGTTCGCGAATTTTTGCACAAGCGGCTTTCGAGCGTCGGAATTTCCGAGATTGAAATTGAAAGATTCGGCGGGAAAATGAATGTGGCCGTTTCTTGCGTGAGGCCCGGCCTGATTATCGGCCGGCAGGGACAGGGGATTGAAGAGTTGCGCAAAAAAGTGCAAAAATTGGTCTTTGCCCGCCGCGCGGCGAGAAATGAAAAGAAAGCGAATCTTGAAGTGCGCATGGAAGTGAAAGAGATTAGCGATCCGTGGGCGTCGGCCACTTTCATCGGCCAATCAATCGCGGCGCAGATTGAAAAAAGAATGCCTTATTTGAAAGTTATCAAGCAAGCGATTGAAAAAGCCATGGGCTCCCGAGGGGTAAAAGGCGTGAGGGTCCAGGTGTCGGGGAGGCTGAACGGCGTGGAAATCGCGCGCAGCGCTTGGCTTGCCAAAGGCCGGCTGCCGCGCCAGACCATTCGAGCGGATATTGACTACGCGCTTACCGAAGCATATTGCCGATATGGCGTAATCGGAATAAAAGTGTGGATTTACAAGGGAGAAAAATAGAAATGACAAATTTCCAATGACAAATTTCCAATAAATGTCAAAATTTAAAAATTTTAAAATTCTGAAATTTATTTTGGAATTGGAAATTGGAAATTTTGAAATTTTAATTTATGTCTTTATTAATGCCCAAAAAAATTAAACATCGGAAATGGCAGAAAGGAAGGCGGCGCGGCGCGGGTTCCGCCTGCCGCGGCGCTCAGCTCAACTACGGCAGTTTTGGAATGAAGGCGATGGAAGAAAAATGGATTACTTCACGGCAAATTGAAGCCAGCCGCCGCGCGATTTTGAGATATTTAAAAAAAGGCGGCAAATTATGGATCAGAATGTTTCCGGATAAGCCCGTCACCACAAAGGGCGAAGAGGTGCCGCTGGGCGGCGGCAAAGGGGCGGTTGATCATTATGTGTTTGTGGTCAAGCCGGGGCGGATAATGTTTGAATTGGACGGAGTCAAGGAGGAAATTGCCCGCGCGGCTTTGAAAAAAGCCGGCGACAAAATGCCGATTAAAGTCAGATTTATCAAAAAAGAACTGCAAGTTTAATTTCAAAATATGAAATTCGAAGAATTGAAACAAAAAACCGATGCGGAATTAAAAGATCTTTTGGGCGAACGGCGCGCGCGGCTTGCCGAGCTGCGCTTTGATTTGGCGGGCGGCAAGGTCAAAAATCTAAAAGAGATTCGACAAATTAAATTGAATATTGCCCGAATCAAAACTCTGCAAAACAAAAATCCAAAAGTGTAAAACCAAAAGCGCAAAGCGTAAAACTAAAATACGAATCCGCATTTTCACTTTACGCTTTAAACTTTAAACTTTAAGTTTTTATGAAACGTCAACTAACCGGAAAAGTTATCTCGGATAAAATGCACAAAACTATTGTGGTTTCAGTGCAACAATTCAAAGAACATCCGAAATATCACAAACGCTACCGAGTGAGCAAAAAATATAAGGCGCATGACCAAAATTCCGAATTTAAGGCCGGAGATGTGGTGATAATCGAGGAATGCCGCCCAATGTCGGCGGATAAGCGATGGAAGGCGGTTAAAAAGGTGATTATTGGCGCGGATGAGGCTGCGGCGGTGGTGGTGGAAAAGGAGGGGAAAGAGGCTGATTAAGCGGATTGGAGAGGGGGATTGCATTTTTTTCGAGATTGTATTATGATTATCGGGCGTGTTCGTTTTTGCGGACGGCTTAAATTTTGATTTTTGAAGTATGATTCAATTAAGAACAATGTTAAAGGTGGCGGATAACAGCGGGGCGAAAATAGTCCAATGTTTTCATGTTTACGGCGGCACGGGAAAGAAAAGCGCGGCGGTTGGAGATGTGCTGATGGCGGCGGTCAAAACTGCCGAGCCGCGAAAACCGGTAAAAAAGCATGACAAAGTGCGGGTGGTGGTTATCCGGCAAAGAAAAGAATACCGCCGTTCCGACGGCACCTATGTTCGTTTTGATGATAATGCCTGCGTGGTTTTGGAAGGAAAGGGCAGAGAGCCTAAGGGGGGGAGAATTTTTGGGCCCGTTGCCAAGGAAATAAAAGAGAAAGGTTATAGCAAAATCGCGGCGCTGGCAAAAGAACTCGTTTGAAAGCAAAAAACTAAAAACGCAAAGCGTAAAACTAAAATACGAATCCGCATTTTCACTTTACGCTTTACGCTTTAAACTTTAAGTTTCTATGAAGATTATTAAAGGCGACAATGTGGTGGTGACGTATGGCAAGGATCGCGCGAAAACCGGCAAGGTTTTGAAAGCGATGCCTAAAATCGGCCGGATTATGGTTGAGGGGGTTAATGTTGTGAAAAAAAGCCAAAGACCGCGCCAGCAAGGACAAAAGGGGCAGATAATTTCCATGCCAAAAGCCGTTGACGTTTCCAACGTGAAACTGATCTGTCCCAAATGCGGCAAGGCCGCGCGCGTGGGATATAAGATTATTGCCGGTCAGGAAGGAGCAAAGAAAAAAACCGCCAGGGTTTGCAAGAAATGCCAAGCGGAAATCTAAAAAATTAGAATTTAGAATTTATTTATTGAATTGAGATGGCTTATTTATACGAAAAATATACCAAGGAAGCGGTGCCGCAAATGATGAAAAAGTTTGGCTACCGCAACATAATGGAGGTTCCGCGGCTCAAAAAAGTGGTGATTAATTGCGGTTTTGGGCGGATGATTTCGGGCAAGACCAAGGAAGAGCAAAGAAAAATCCAGGAAGCCGTGGCGCGGGATTTAACTCAGCTTTGCGGTCAGCGCGCGGTGATAACCAAGGCGCGCAATTCAATCGCCGGATTTAAAATTCGCGAAGGTCAGAATATCGGCGCCAAAGCGACATTGAGGCGCGCGAAGATGTATGATTTTTTGGAGAGAACGATTACCGCGGGGTTGCCGCGATCGCGCGATTTTCAAGGAATTTCGCGCCGAGGGGTTGATGAGGGCGGCAATCTCACTTTTGGAATTCGCGAGCACATTTCCTTTCCCGAGATTTCGCCCGAAAAAATAAATTTCATTTTCAGTTTTGAAATGACGGCGGTGACAAGCGCGCGCAGCAAAGATGAAGGCGAAGCTTTGTTTGAATTATTGGGCTTTCCCCTCCAAAAAGCGTAAAAAATCCAAAGCACTAAATCCCAAATCCCAAACAAATTCAAAATCCAAAATAATCCGCGTTTTTCGTTTTGAATTTAAAAATTTGAATTTTGAATTTGTTTGGGATTTGGAAATTAGAATTTAGAATTTAATTTATTATGGCTACAAAAGCACAAATTGCCAAATCAAAGAGAGAGCCGAAATTCAAGTCAAGAATCGTGAGAAGATGTTTTCGGTGCGGCAGAAAGCACGGCTTTATGAGAAAATTCGGATTATGCCGGATATGTTTCCGCGAAGCGGCCAATCACGGCTTGATTCCCGGAGTGACCAAAAGCAGCTGGTAGATTATAAAATCCAAAGCACTAAATCCCAAATCCCAAACAAATTCAAAACCCAAAATAATCCGCGTTTTCTGTTTTGAATTTGAAAATTTGAATTTTGAATTTGTTTAGGATTTGGAAATTAGAATTTAGAATTTAATTTATTATGGATACAGTCGCAGACATGTTAACAATGATTCGCAACGCGCAGGCGGTTGAAAAACCTATGGTTGTCGTGCCATACACGCGCTTAAAATACGATATTGCCAAAATCCTTGAGAGAAGGGGCTTTGTGGCGGGAGTGGAAAAGAAGAATCGAAAATTGAAAAAAACCGCCAGACCATGGCCTTGTTTGGAAATTTCGCTAAAATATATCGGTAAAATTCCGGCGATATCGGGAATCAAAAAGGTTTCCCGCCCGGGACAGAGAATTTACGCGCCGGCATGCGATATTAAAAGAGTAAAACAAGGGCACGGCATGGGTATTATTTCAACTTCCAAGGGTGTTATGACCGAGAGAGATGCCAAAAAGCAAAATATCGGCGGCGAAGTTTTGTGCGAAGTCTGGTAAAGATATAAAATCCAAAGCACTAAATCCTAAATCCCAAACAAATTCAAAATCCAAAACTAAAAACTAAAAACTAAAAACAATCCGCGTTTTTCGTTTTGAATTTGAAAATTTGAATTTTGAATTTGTTTAGGATTTGGAAATTAGAATTTAGAATTTAATTAAAACATGAGTCGTATAGGAAAAAAACCAATTCAAATTCCGGAAGGGGTTGATGTGGCGATCGATCAGACAAGCGTGAAGATCAAGGGACCGAAGGGGAATTTGTCCCGTGATTTCGGCGATTGCGTCATTATCGAAAAAAAAGAAAACCTGATTGCGGTTTTGCCGAAAGATGAAAGCAAATTCGCGCGGGCGATGTGGGGCACGGTGCGCCAGCATTTGGCAAATATGATCTTGGGAACGACGAAAGGATTTGAAAAACAGCTTCAAATCGAGGGTATCGGCTACCGCGCCGCGGTTGAGGGCAATGACTTGGTTTTGAATGTCGGTTTCACTCATTCGGTAAAAATTTGCGCGCCGGAAGGAATTTCTTTGAAGGTGGATAAAAATATTGTTACGGTTTTCGGAAGTGATAAAGAATCGGTTTCAAAAATTGCCGCGCAAATTCGGCGAGTAAGGCCGCCCGAACCCTACAAGGGGAAAGGTATCCGCTATGTCGGCGAAAAGGTGCGGCGAAAGGTGGGCAAGAAGACTGCTGCCGGCGCAAAATAGAAAATCAATAATTTTTCATTTTTCCGTTAAAGGCGGGTGCGCTGTGAGCGCAAATATTTACATTTTTAATTTAAAATATGAGTACCAGCAATAAAGCACAACACAAATTGCAAAAAAGAAATAATCGCCATCGCCGCGTGCGCGCTCGAGCTATCGGAACGGCTGAAAAGCCCCGATTGTGTGTTTTTCGATCAAACAAGCATATTTCGGCGCAATTGATTGACGACCGCAAGGGTGTTACTTTGGCTTCGGTTAACGATTTGAAAAATGACGCGAAAGCGGCATTTTCGCCGGACGCGGCAAAAACAAAAAAAGGCGATTTGTCCGCGAAGTGCGCGGTTGCGTTTGGCGTGGGGCTTGCCATTGCCCGAAAAGCGGCTGACTTGAAAACCGAAAAAGCCGTTTTTGACCGTGGCGGATACCGCTATCACGGACGGGTTAAAAGTTTGGCCGAAGGCGCGCGCCAAGGAGGATTAAAATTCTAATTGTTCGTTTTGAATTTAGAAATTTGAAATTTGAATTTGTTTAGGATTTGGAAATTATAATTTAGAATTTGACTTATTATGGAAACAACACAAGCAACAAAAACAAACAATTCGCCGGCGAACGCGAATACCAGACCCGCGCAAGCTTCGCGTTTTGCCAATAATCGTCCGCGTTTTGGAGCGGGGCAAAATCGGTTCGCGGGGCAGCAAAAGGGCGAAAACCGTTTTGGCGGCCGCGGCCGGCAGGGTTTTGGCCGGCGGCGTTTCGGCGCCGGTCCCGGCGACGGCATGGATTCCAAGCTGCTTGATCTTTCAAGAGTTTCCCACACGCGCGCCGGAGGCCGCCGCCTGCGCTTTCGCGCCATCATTATAAGCGGCAATAAAGCCGGAAAGGTGGGCTTGGGCGTGGCTTCGGGATCGGATGTGGCGCAAGCGGTGGAAAAAGCGACGATTCAATCCAAGAAGAAAATGACTGCCGTGCCCACGGAGAAAGGGACTATTTCGCACGAAGTCATTTCCAAAGTCGGGCCGGCCAGAGTTATCTTGAAGCCCCAAAAAAAAGGGCGCGGATTGATTGCCGGCGGTGTGGTGCGCTTGATTTGCCAGCTCGCGGGCATTAAGGACATATCTTCGAAAATGCTGGGAACGACAAAAAATAAAATAAACAACGCTCGCGTCGTGATTAAAGCGTTTGAACAACTAAAAATTCAAACCGCCAAAAAGGCTATTGACTCCGAGAAAGAAAATCAAACACAAGCCGTCGAGGACACGGGGGATCAACCGAAAAAAAATATTTCACAAGAAAGTTAAAATTAAAATTAAGAAATAAAAGGAATAATATATATCGTTGAAATTTTGAAAAAATTTCAACTCCAAAATTTTTAACTTTAAATTTTTAACTTTAAATTTGAAACATGCAGATTCATCAATTAACCAGAAAAGACTCTCTCAAGACGAAAAAGCGCGTTGGGCGGGGAGGAAAACGCGGCACCTATTCGGGGCGCGGAGGCAAGGGGCAGAGCGCGCGCGCTGGCAGAAATTTTCACCCGATTATCAGGGAGGTTTTGAAGCGCTACCCCAAATTAAGAGGTTATAAAAACAATCCCGTGGGAATCAAGCCGGCGGTTGTTAACGTAAAAATCCTTGAAACGGCGTTTGCCGCCGAAGAAAAGGTAAGTCCGCGAATTTTGGTGGAAAAAAAGCTGGTCGCGCGGGTTTCGGGAAAATATCCGCAGGTAAAAATATTGGGCGCGGGGGAGATCTCCAAGAAATTAACGATTGAAAGCTGCCAAGTTTCCGCGTCGGCGAAAGAAAAGATAGAAAAAGCGGGAGGAACCATAAAATAAAAATCCCAAATATCAAATTCTAAATTCTAAATAAAATCAAAATTCAAAATTCAAAAATTAAAACAAAAAATTTTTTGTTTTGAAATTATAATTTTGATATTTGGATTTGTTTAGAGTTTGGAAATTAGAATTTAGAATTTAACTTTGATGTGGTATCAGACCGTTATACAAGTTTTTAAAATCAAGGATTTGCGCAATAAAATTCTTTTTGTGTTGGGCGCTTTTGTGGTTTTCCGCTTGATGGCCAACATCCCGATTCCCGGAATCGATACCGCGCAGTTGAGGAATTTTTTTGAAAGCTTCAAAATGTTTCAGTTGCTGGGAGCGTTTACCGGCGGCTCGATGGATCGCATGTCGTTGGCGATGCTCGGCTTGGGGCCGTATATTACCGCCATCATTATTTTTCAGCTTCTAACAATGATTTTTCCCGCTCTGGAGAGAATGTATAAGCAGGAAGGCGAGGCGGGAAGAACTAAATTCAACCAATACGCGCGCATTGCCACGGTTCCGCTTTCGCTTTTGCAGGGATGGGCGATGCTCGCGCTCTTGCAAAAGCAAGGGGTGATTGTTTTTCCCTCTTGGCTGGAAATGGCCGCGGCACTTACAACCATTTGCGCCGGATCAATGCTTTTGATGTGGATCGGCGAATTGGTGACCGAAAAAGGCATTGGCAACGGCGTTTCGCTTTTGATTTTTGCCGGCATTGTCGCGGATTTTCCCCGCAATATACAGCAGATGGCCGCCGGATATACCGACGCTTCGCAGCTTCCCGGATACATCGCGTTTTTCGTTATGGCGATAGCGATGGCGGCGGCGGTCGTCTTGGTTAATGAAGCGCGGCGCAACATTCCGGTTTCATATGCCAAGCGCGTGCGGGGGATGAAAATGGTTGGCGGAGTTTCGACTCATTTGCCGCTAAATCTCAATCCGGCGGGCGTTATCCCCATTATTTTCGCGCTTTCGATTTTGCTTTTCCCTTCAATGATCGCCAATTTTTTCGTGTCTTCGGGCGGATGGGTCGGGAGCGCGGCTCAAACCGTTGCCGGTTTGTTTTCCGGCGATAGCGTTTTTTATATGGTTTCTTATTTTGTTTTGGTGGTGTTGTTTACCTATTTCTATACCGCGGTGACTTTTGATCCCAAGCAAATTTCGAGCAATTTGCAGAAAATGGGCGGCTTTATTCCCGGTATCCGGCCGGGACAGTCCACCGCCGATTTCCTGCGCTATATTTTAAACCGTATATTGCTGGCGGGCGCGATATTTTTGGGGCTGATTGCCATTATGCCCCAAATTGTCGGGTCCCTTACGCAAGTGAGCACTTTTAGTTTTCTTATCGGCGGAACGTCGCTGTTGATCGCGGTGAGCGTGATTCTGGAGACGGTGCGCCAGATCAGAGCCCAACTTCAAATGCGCGAATATGAAACTTTTTAACAAAGATATTCTCAAACGCCTGAACGGCAACCACGTGCAGAAAGTATTATTGCTTTTCGGACCTCCGGGAGCGGGCAAAGGAACGCAATCCGAATTGTTGGCGCAAAAGTTTTACTTTTATAATTTGGATACCAGCCGCGTTTTGGAAGAAAAGTTCAAAAACGCTAAATCCGGCGAAAAATTTAAAATTAACGGCAAAACCTATCTAATCGACGATCAAATTGCCAAACGCAAGCGCGGCGCGCTTTGTTCAATGGAATTTACGGCTTTTTTGATGAACAAAAGGATTATTGAAATTCACAGCTTGGGCAAGTCGCTGATACTGTCGGGTTCGCCGCGGTCGATACCCGAGGCCGAACTTGAAATGCCGATTTTGGAAAAAACCTACGGCAAGGAAAATATCCATATTCTTTTTCTGGATCTGCCGCCCGAACAAACGATCTTTCGCAACAGCCGGCGCCGAATTTGCGAATTGATGCGCCACTCCATATTGTATATTCCCGAAAACGCGGATTTGAAACGATGCCCGCTTGACGGGTCGCTTTTGGTGCGCCGCGATCTGGACAATGTGGAGACGATCAAATCGCGCTTGGGAGAATACAAGGAAACCACCGCGCCGCTCGCGGATTATTATTGCCGGCACGAATATAACTTCAAGACAATCAACGCGGATCAATATGTTGAGCAGGTTTTTGACGATATTATCGCCGCGCTGGGACCAAGTTTTAAGGTTTACGAAATTTAAAAACCCGCCCGGCAACGGGCGGTTTTCGCAAAAAATAGGAAAATGATTCATATTAAAACTCCAAGAGAAATTAAAATAATGGCGCACGGCGGCCGGATTTTGGCGCTTATTTTGGAAGAATTGAAGAAAAAAACCCAAGCTGGCGTGTCAACAAAAGAATTGGATGATTTGGCTGGCGCGTTGATTAAGGAACGCGGCGGAAAGCCCTCGTTTTTGGGCGAAGGCGGGTTTCCGGCGACAATTTGCGTTTCCATTAATGATGAAGTGGTACATGGCGTACCCTCGCGTGAGAAAATTATTAAAGATGGGGACATTGTGAGTTTGGATATTGGTATGGTTTATAAAGGATACCATTCCGACATGGCGGCGACAGTGTTGGTGGGAAATGTTGATCCGCAAGCGCGGCGAATGGTCAGAACGGTCAAGAAAGCCTTGAAATACGCCATTAAAAAAGCGCGCGCGGGCAATACTTTCGGCGACGTGGGCAACACCGTGGAACGCTATGTTGAAAGCCAAGGGTTTCATGTGGTGCGCGAGTTGTGTGGGCACGGGATTGGCAAAAAACTACACGAAGATCCGCAAATTTTAAATTACGGCAAAAGGCGCAAGGGCGTCGCGATAAAGGAGGGGATGGCTTTTTGCATTGAGCCGATGATCACCGCGGGCGATCCGGCGATTGTTTTGGGCGAAGACGGCCAAGCCTATAAAATCAAAGACGGCAGCACCGCCGCCCACTGGGAACACACCATGGCCGTCGTTGACGGCAAATGCCAAATCCTCACCACCTTCCCTGATGACAAAGACAAATAACCATGAAATGAATCTTGCTGAAGTCAATTTTCAACAGCTTGCCCCGAGTATGGCGAGGGAAGCACGTTGAAATTTGACTTCAACAAACTCATAAATAATCTTTCCTTGCCGTAATCGGCAAACAACCATGGCAAGGTCGTTCCTTGCCACAATCAGCAAACAACCATGGCAAGGTCGTTCCTTGCTGTAATCGGCAAGGTGCGACCTTTCTACGGCGTTGCGATCTTGACCAACTCGCGCCGGTGAATTTAATCTTTTAAAGATTGAGTTTCTTTTTTTATTTATAAATCATTTTGTGGTAAATTATAAAGTAGGGTGAAAGTAGCGTAAAAAATTAAAAGTAAAAATAAGACAATGACAAAAAATGATTCGGCGCGGCGGGAAGGAAATCAAACAAAAAACAATACTAATCGCCGCCGCTCGGGCGCTAATTTTAGAAATCGGACAAATTCCGTTCGGAGTACGGGGCGTTTGGCCGGAGGGAAAAGAATCGGCGCGACAAAAGAAATATATCTTTCGGTGGTGGTACCGGCCTATAACGAAGAAAAGCGGCTGCCGCAAACATTGATTTCTATCGGCGATTATTTAAAGGCGCAACGCTATAATTATGAAATTATCGTGGTTAATGACGGATCAAAAGACGGCACCGGGCGCGTTGTGGAGGAGCTGATCGGCAAAATTGCCAATTTGAAGCTGATCGACAATTGCCAAAATCGCGGCAAGGGCTATGTGGCGCGTCAAGGGATGCTGGCCGCGCGCGGCAAAATACGGCTGTTCACCGACGCGGATAATTCCACCCCAATCGGCGAGGTGGAAAAATTGTTGCCCTATTTTGAACAGGGGTATGATGTGGTTATCGGCTCTCGCGATGCCAAAGGCGCTAAATTGGAACCGCCCCAGCCGATGATTCGCCGGTTTTTGGGCGAGGGATTCGGCTTGCTCACCAATATTTTTGCCGGCACGTGGGGGATTGCCGACACCCAGTGCGGTTTTAAGGCAATGACCGCGCGCGCCGCGCGAGAAATTCTGCCCAAATGCGAAATTGATCGGTTTGCTTTTGATCCCGAAATTTTGGCGATTGCCAAAATGCGCGAATTCAAAATCAAAGAGACGGGGATTTTGTGGAAAAACGACCCCAGAAGCAAAGTAAAAATTTCTTCAATGTTTAAAATGTTTTTCGACCTTTTGCGTGTTTGCGCCAATAAAATAAAAGGGATTTATGAAAAATAAAGGCGAAAACAAGTGCTGCGCGTCGCAATTGCGCTATGACGTCATCTCCCGCGATTGGGTGGTGGTCGCCCCCGGGCGGGGAAAGCGCCCGGAAGCGTTTAAAAAAGAAAGAGTCAAATCCGAGATTGATCCCAAGGAATGCGTTTTTTGCCGCTTGGACAATGCCGATTTTCTTTTCGCTATCGCGGGCGGCAAAAAGTTTGAAAAAGATATTCCCAAGAATTGGGATGTGGCGGCGATTGCCAACAAATTTCCGGCGTTTTGCGCCATCGACAAGCCAAAAATATGTTGGCAAAAAGAGGGCGAATTATATCGCACAATGGACGCGGCCGGTTTTTGCGAAGTGATAATCACGCGCGATCACTACAAGCACATTGCTTTGCTCGGCGCGGAAAAAATAAAAGAAATCATCGATACTTATCAGGCGCGATTTTTGGCGCTCAAAAAAAACCGTTTTGTGAAATATGTTTCCGTGTTTCACAACCATGGAGTGGAAGCCGGCGCTTCCCAGCCGCATCCGCATTCGCAAATTATCACCACTCCGCTAGTGGATACCGATCTGCGCGAAGCGCTGGCAAACTACAAAAAATATTGGCGGGGGCACAAAAAGTGTTTGAGTTGCGCTATGACCGAATGGGAATTAAAAAACGGCGCGCGCCTTGTTTGCCAAAATAAAGATTTTGCCGCGGTGTGTCCGTTCGCGTCAAAAGCGGCGTTTGAAGTGGTGATTTCTCCCAAGAAGCACTTGCCCTATTTTGAAACGATAACCGAGCCGCAAAAAAAGTCGCTGGCCCAAATTTTTTCAGCGGTAATGAAAAAAATCTATTCGGGATTAAACGATCCGCCCTATAATTTTTATTTGCACACCGCGCCCAGCGACGGGCGCGATTATCCTTATTACCACTGGCATTTTACCATTGTGCCAAAAATAAACATTGCCGCCGGTTTTGAGATGAACGCGCGCATGGAAATTGTGCCCATCGCCCCCGAAGACGCCGCCGCCTACTTGCGCGCCCAATCCATTGGCTAAAAATGCGGCAAGGTTTCACCTTGCACAAATTTGTCTAGGTGAAACCTAGCCATATTTTTTGCGGCAAGATAATCGCGTGGAAAAATGAGCTTTTATTTTGATAAAAAACAAATGGTGGTTATCGGTCTGTTGTTCGCCGGCCTTTTAACCGGCGGGGTTGTTTTGTGGCGGCAAAACAGTGCCGGATTTTTGGTTGCGGGATTAAATCGAGCAATGAATGGCGCCGATAATTGGATGGAGATCAAGCCGCGCGTTGCCAATGTTGCCGGCCAAAATCGGGAATTGGGAAAAACAGGCGATTTGGACAATTTAAAAGAAAATGGCAAGAGCGATAAGCCTGCCAAGCAGGTAATTCAATGGTGCGATGTTAACAGCGGCGCCGCGCCATTGGCGGAAAAGGGAATTATTATCAACGAGGTCGCGTGGATGGGAACCGCGGCGGGCTATAGCGATGAATGGATGGAATTAAAAAACATTACCGCTAATCCGATAAGCTTGGCCGGCTGGCAGGTGCAAAATAAGAAGCAAAAAATCAAAATTTATTTTGACGAAAATGAAATTTTGGATCCGGGCGCGTTGTATCTATTGGAGCGCACCGATGATGAATCCGCGCCTGGAATAACCGCGGATAAAATTTATACCGGGGGTATGAATAACATTAATGAAGCGTTGTATCTTTTTGACCAAAATTGCGTTTTGCGCGACGCGGCAATAGGTTTGCCGAAGTGGCCCGCCGGAGACAACGCGGCAAAAAATACCATGATTCGAATCCCCGGACTGCTATGGAAAAACGGCATTGCCGGCGGCACGCCGAAAGCCGAAAACCAATAATCAAGACTTGGCAATCATTTGCTGGACATCTGCATTTTAAGGTCGTTCCTCGGCGTACTCGCCGAGGTGCGGCCTTATCAAATTTACTACCCGGTGAATGGTTATGGGATTTGCTTGCACCTCTTCTTTTTTGGACTTTTTGAGCAAAACATTGTAAAACCAGAGGTAGGGGGATATTTTCAAACGCGGTATTAACGGGAGGGGGAATAATTATGGATAAACATATTTTTATTGAACTTGCTAAAGATATTTATAAACTCACTCTTTTGTTTCCCAAAAGAGAGCCCTTGCGAGTTAAATTGCGCGAAATTGCCGATAATATCATTGAAGAACTCACAATAAGAAGAAATGATTATTTGGACAGCGCCGGCCGTTATTTGGAGCTTGTTGATGCTTATTTGGAAATTGCCGTTCAACAAAATTGGGTTTCGGTTTCGGCGATTGCCGAAATTAAGGAAAAATATCAACAAGCCGGCAAAAATCTTAAAATCGGCGCGCCCAAAATATCCGCCGGCAACATTGAAAATGAATTGGTGGAAATAAAAGAACCTTCATTGCCAATGGTTTGCCAAGAACCGCCGGTCGCGCCCAAAGTGATTGTTGTGCCGGCGCCCGCCCGGTCCGAGCAAATAATGCCCGAAACCGCTCAAGAAGATAAAGGCGCGGCATCTGTTGAAAAAAATAACAAAGAGAAAGATGAGAAGATTGAGAAGAATGAATCCGAATCGCAAACGCCTTTTTTAACCGCCGGGCAAATTGAGCGGCAAAACCGCATTATGGAATTTTTAAAAGAAAAGGGAAGCGCCCAAGTTTGGGAAATCCAAAAAATTTTTCCCAAAGTGAGCAAGCGCACCATTCGTCGAGATTTTAATTCAATGTTATCTCAAGGGCTCATTGAAAGAACAGGGGAGCGCAACACGACCGCCTACAAATTAAAAGTCAACCTATCTTGATTTATCTGCATTTCAAGGTCGTTCCTTGATGATTATCCCGAAGCTTTGCGAGGGATAATTGGCAAGGTGCGACCTTGTTAAACTTGTGTTTTGAGTAAATCTATCTTGATTTATTTTTGAAATGATGTTATAATATACTCATTGATTGAGCGCCGCTTTTAAAAGCGGTTGGTGCTGTTGTGTCAAAAAAATGGATCAAAACCAAGAAAAATTCGGGCGGATTTATGACGATTGCATAGAGCAAATCTACCGCTTTGTTTTTTTGCGCGTTGACGTCAAAGAAACGGCTCAAGATCTGACTTCGGAAACATTCGCTCGATTTTGGCAAGTCTTTAATCAAAAAGGCGAGGAGATTAAGAACCCGCGCGCGTTTTTGTATAGAACCGCGAAAAATTTGGTGGTTGATCATTATCGCGCCAAAGGCAAGGCGCAAATCGTTTCCGCGGATTTGGTCGGCGATCAGCTGGCGGACGGGAAAATTGATTTTGAACGAGAGGCAATGGTGGCATCGGATATGGAAATGGTGCGCCGGGCAATGTCCCACCTCAACGATGATTATCAAAACGCGATTATTTGGCGTTATTTGGACGACCTATCTATTAAAGAAGTGTCCCATCTCTTGGATCGGTCCGAAGAGGCGACTCGCGTTTTATTGCACCGGGCGCTAAAAGAGCTCAAAACCCGCCTGGCCTAACATTAATCAATTGGCGGGGTATTTGTATTTTGAGGTCGTTCCTTGACGATTATCCCGAAGCTTTGCGAGGGATAATTGGCAAGGTGCGACCTCGTCAAACTTGCATTTTGAGTTTATTTTTATATCCAATGAATAGTTGCGATAACTGCCATAGTGTAACATTTTTTTGATTTTTGCGTCATCAGTTGTGTAAGCCAAAAAAATGAACTCCGAAAAAAACTTAATCAATCAAATAAGGACGCTAAAGCAAATCAAGCCCGATAAAGAATGGGCGGTTTTGTGCCGGACGCGAATAATGGGACAAGAGGCGATGGGACGCAAGCAATCCGTTTTTGGCTGGCTGGCGGGAATTTCATTTCAATATCGCGTTGCGTTCGCCGGATTTTTGATGTTCGCGTTTTTGGGCGGCGGGTTGTTTGCCGCCGCGCAAAATTCATTGCCGGGCGACTCGCTCTACGCGTTGAAAAAAATCGGTGAAAAAAGCCTTGCCATGATCAGCGGCAACGCCAACGATCCAACCGCCAACTTGCTGTTGGCGGCCAAGCGGCTTGAAGAGATTAGCGTTATCTCGCAAAGAAACTTGGTAAAAAATTTGCCGGCGGCATTCTATGAATACAAAACCGCCAAGACCGCGGCAAAAAAAGAGGTGGCCGAATTGGTGCAAAAGAATCCTCAAATTGCCGGAGAAATCGTCAAAGAAGCGGGATTGGCGATGAAGAGCGTTGATGATAAAGAAAGAGAAGTTTACGCGGTGTTGGGATTGGAACCGGGAGTTGATGTGGCAGAAGAAATCGCCGAGGCGGATTTTGACAAAACGATCGTTGAATCGTTGATCGGTTATTTCAAAGATGATACAATAATTGCCGGAGAGCAGGCGGCGGATTTGAATAAAGTCAAAGAATTATATACTGCCGGAGAATACAGCCGGGCAATCGATTATTATTTAAACAGTTCGCTCAATCGGTAAATTGAAATTTAAATATTTGTATTTCGAGGTCGTTCCTCGCTGTAATCGGCGAGGTGCGACCTCAACAAATTTGTATTTTATTTTTCGATCAATAAAAGCTGCGGGAGAGTTTTGCCAAGCTTGGCAATAAAGATTGGCAAAACTCTCCCGCGTCCCGCCTCGGCGGGGCAAAGGAGATTAAGTAGTCGCGACTCTTGCCGCTTTAAAGCTTTGGCGGGGAGATCGTCAAGGTCGGCGCGACAGAAGAATTAAAAGGCTTAATTGCCTTAAAGTAAAAAACATATAATAAAAAATGAATAGAAAGAAATTAATCGCCGGCATTGTTGCTTTGGCGATGGCGGTGGCGATTGTGCCCGGTGTGGGACAAGCCGCGACTGCCGAAGAATTGGCGGCTCAAATTGCCGACCTTCAAGCGCAATTGGCGTCTTTGATGGGACAATTGGGCACCACGACTACCGGCACCACTTCCTCAACCGCTCCGGCGGCGTGTGCGGGAGTTTCATTTACGAGGAATTTGACTCTCGGTTCACAAGGAACCGATGTGCAATGTTTGCAATCAATATTGAACCAAGACGCGGCCACGCAAGTTGCGGCCACCGGTGTTGGTTCAATCGGCTTTGAAACGCAATATTTCGGCGGTTTGACTAAAGCCGCGGTGATCGCGTTCCAAAACAAATACGCGGCGGAAGTTTTGGCTCCGGTCGGTTTGACCGCGGGCACAGGGTTTGTGGGTTCTTCAACTCGCGCCAAATTGAACGCGATGTTGGCGGGCGGCACAACCGGAACCACTGGCACGACAGGGACCACCGGCACAACCGGAACCACCTTGCCTGAAGGTTGCACCTCAACCACCGGCTACAGCCCGACCACCGGCGAGCCCTGCTCGTCCACGACCACAACCACCACGACTACCTCCGGATTGGAGATGACCGGTGAGGAAGGATCGATCACGGTTTCCGTGAATCCGCTTCCTGCCAATAATGTGAAGGTCTATGAAGGCGACGAAAAAGTTGCCGTCTATGGTGCCAAGATTCAAGCTACCGGATCGGATGTTGATGTTCAGCGCGTGACCTTGAAGTTCAACGCTCAACCTTGGTCATATATGACCAACGTGTATTTGTACGACGGCGACACGCAAGTTGCTTCCAGTGCGTTGAATTCCAGCACGGTGTCTCGCGTTAGTGCTACCGATTACCAAATTACTTTGGCCGGATTTACCAACAAAGTGATCATTGCCGATGGCGCATACAAAGCGTTGACCGTGAAAGTTGATGCTTTGCCTGGTCTTTCCAGCAGTTTGGTTGGCGCCAGGATTGAAGTGAGCTTGCCTTCCGCAACCGCGATTCGTGCGGTTGACCAGGCTGGCTTAAACCAATACGGCGGTGTTACCACGGCGCGGACATTCACAATGAATGCTTCGTTGGCGGCAAATGCCACTTTGGCGGTGAGCTCAAACGCGAATTCTCCGAAAGCGCGCAATATTATTGCCGATGCCAGCCAGTTGATTGATAAAGCCACCTTGTTGACCTTTGATATGAAGGCGACCAAGGACAATGTTTTGTTGGATCAAATCAACGATGTTACCTTCACCACTGACGATAGCGGCACTTACCAAGTTCCCGACACGGTTTACTTGGTTGACGATTCCGGGACGGTGATCAGCACGGCGACGCCGACTGCTTGTACCATTGCCGATTGTTCCAACACCGGCGCGGGAACCGCGGATTTCACCGACTTGAACTACACGATTGCCAAAGACACGACCAAGACCTTCTCCATCAAGATCGACGACGAATTGAGCACTCCCAGCTCCTCTGTTGCGGCTGAAGACGGCAGAAAATATGTGGTGAAGGTTGATTCCGGTGCCAACATTGTGGCAACCTTGAGCAACGGCGCAACCTTGGAGAAGAAAACCGGCAGCGCGGTCAGCGAAGCGGCTTATGTCTATGCTGAAGGACCAGTCTTTACTTTGGCCAGCATCAGCACTTCATCAAGTCAAGCTTCATTCAGCGGTGCCAGTTCCACCATTTCGGCGACCTTCAATGTTCAAGTTGAAGCGGTTACTGGAGATGTGTATATCCCCAGAACCGGTGCGTTTACCATCCATTATGGCTCAAACGGAACCAACCAATCGGCGATTAGCAGCATTACCTATGTCCAGCCGACGGGTACGGTTGCCGGAACCTATGGTTATAAAGTTTCCGCCGGAAACACCGCGACATTTGCGGTAAGCGGAACGACAACCGGAGCCGGTGCCACCTATGATTTGAGAATGAACTCAATCAAATGGGGACATGATGACATTGCTTATAACGACACTACAGCTCCGGGTGTTATTGTCACCTCTGACTACATGACGGACAATTCCACTTGGATCAGCAGCGCGGTTTACCTGCAATAGGTTCTCGGTCAGTCGTTAGTTAAATCGCTTCTCTTGTGGCGAAGCGTGGCAAAAAGCCCTATCCCTTTCTCGGGATAGGGCTTTTCCCTTCCCAACCACCAAAGAAAAATTTGCATAGGTCGCACCTATGTATATTTAATATACATAGGTGCGACCTATGCAAATTTTTAAATAGTTGATATAATAGAAATTGTAGTTTTACCTCACAAAATATATGCCAAATATTCAGCGAATATTTATTAACGGCGAGATACAGCATCTTTTTAATCGCGGAGTGGAAAAGCGCGATATATTTATGGAAGATTCAGATCGTTTCCGCTTCATCTTTTGTCTTTATGAATGCAATGATGCCAATTTTGTGATTATGAGGAATCGAATTAACGATCGAATCTTCCGCAAAAATTACATAGGTGCGACCTATGCGAACTTACCGGCGTTTCAAACTAAGAGGGAGCTGTTGGTGGAGATTGTCGCGTTCGTTTTGATGGGCAACCATTATCATTTGGTGGTGCGCCAATTGGTTGACGGTGGCATCTCGTTGTTTATGAAAAAATTGAGTAACAGCTATACCGGATATTTCAATGATAAATATGAACGAAAGGGTGTAGGAGCGCTTTTCCAAGGTAGATTTAAATCGGTGCATGTTAAGGGGGATGGTCAATTTTTGCATTTGATTGAATATCTTTTTTCCAATCCGGTGGAAATTATTGAACCGGAGTGGAAGATGCGCGGCGCGCAGGATGTCCAAAAGGCGATTGAATTTGTCAATGATTACAAGTGGTCAAGCTATCAAGACAGCATTGGCGTCAAAAATTTTCCTTCGGTGACCGAGCGCGAATTTTTGTGGCAGGTTTTTGGCGCAAACAAGGGAATTGATGCCGGACAAAAAAATATCAAAGAATATGTCGCCGAATGGATCCAAAACAAAAAATTCCTATTCCCCGGTTTATCTCTGGAATAAAATTTACATAGGCGGCATCTATGCAAACTTATCGTCGCAATTGTGGCAAGGTTTCACCTTGACCAAGTTTTGGTCAAGGTGAAACTGTCAAGTCCTGAAAAAACTGAACCGTTTTTTTGCTTTTTCTAGTATATTGTT
>CAZRVG010000011.1:0-31051 GCA_964603475.1 uncultured Candidatus Saccharibacteria bacterium | reverse complement strand
TCCAGCATATTTCAGAAGGGACTATATGTCCAGTATATGGGGTACCTGCCAGTTTTTCAAAAAAAATCTAAAATGATTTTATGGTTGGGGTTATTGACTTATGGGATCATGCCGGAGATTTTACAAGTCATATTCAGATCGGGCATATTTGATATTGACGATATTATTCTTAATTCGCTAGGCGTGATTTCCGGATATTTTTTGTTCACTGTTTTTAGACTATATAAAATCAAAACATGAAAAGGATGCTAATTTATAGAACAAAAAGATGATAAAAAATATTGATTAAAATGGCGTTGGGGTAAAAAATAATATTATCAATATAAATAAATCACTATGAAAATCATCAAATGGACAGCTAGAGTATTGGCATTGTGCATCTTAATTTTCGCTTTGCCATTTTACTTTGGCTACGGCAATCCGTTGCCGTTTGCCAATCCGAATTATTCTTTGTGGGAGAATGTTGCGCTGGCCATGATGCCGTTAGTTTTTATCGGTTTGGCTCTGGGTTGGAAATATCCCAAAGTCGCCGGTTGGCTTATTATTATCGCGATTGCAATCGGTTTTATTGCCGGGCTTTTAACGGAAGCGGATCTTAGCATAAATTTGGCCGTTCCTATCATCTCCGGGATTTTGTATTTAGTGGAAGGATATAACCGGAAGGCCGAAAATAATTAATCAATCCAAAATTCCATATTTCATATGGAATATTGCCGGCGGGGTTGCGCGGGATTGGTGGCGCAACTGGTTGCGTGGATTGGGGTGTTTGCCAAAAATTTGGGTTAAAATCGCTTTTTGGGCGGTTTTTTGGTAGGATGAGGGCATGCGTAATTTAAAGTAATCAAGTCAACACATATATGTCAAAATATTATACTTCGCAGAGGGTGAAGGGGTTGTATGATCCCAAGTCGGGGGAGGTGTTTAAAATTTCGCGCTCAAAGATAGATTTATTTTTGCAGTGCCCGCGGTGTTTTTATTATGATCGCCGGCTTGGGGTGGGGCGGCCGCCGGGATTTCCTTTTTCTTTGAATTCGGCGGTGGACGCCTTGCTCAAACAGGAATTTGACATTCACCGCGCCAATGGCACGCAGCATCCTTTTCAAGAAAAATACGGCATTGACGCGATTCCGGTGGCGCACAAAGATTTGAACAAGTGGCGCCACAATTTCACGGGGGTTCAATTTTTGCATCGGCAAACCAATTTTTTAATTTTTGGCGCGATTGACGATCTTTGGCAAAATTCCAAAGGCGAATATATTGTTGTTGACTACAAAGCCACGGCCAAAGCCGAAGAGATAACCGAACTGAACAAGGATTGGCACGACGGCTACAAAAGGCAAATGGAAGTTTACCAGTGGCTTTTGCGCCAAAACGGCCACATTGTTTCGCCCACCGGCTATTTTGTTTATTGCAACGGCATTGCCGATGCCAAGGCGTTTGACAAAAAATTGGAATTTCGCGTTAATTTGATTCCCTACGAGGGCGATGATTCATGGGTTGAAGAAACGATTTTTGCCATTCACGAATGTTTAAACGGCGATAAAATCCCCGCACCCGGAGCCGATTGCGATTATTGCGGTTATATTGACGCGATAAACAAAAATAAAGACAAAGACAAATAAAGTTGCCTAAAATGATTGTTGCGGGGATTGTTGCAAAATGCTACAATTAAGGAAAAATTATGCAACAATTAAATTCAAGGCAGCAAAAAATAATTGATTTTATATCGAGCGAACAATCCGCGGGCAACGCGCAAATTATGGATTTTTTGGGGAACGAGGTTTCCCGATTTACTGTTTTGCGCGATTTAGAGCTGTTGATAAAAGAGGGGTTGGTTAAAAAGGAAGGCAAAGGTCGCGCGGTGGTTTATTCGCCGGCGGCTGCCGCCGCGATCAACGCGTTTTTCGATCCCCAATTATATTTTGCCAAAGGACCGGATGAGCGAATTGTGAAAACAACGTTTAATCCTGAAATTATCAATGAATTGCCGCAATTATTTTCGCAAGAAGAAATAAAAACATTACAAAAAATAAATAATGATTACTCGGCAAGAATCAAAACCATTGATAAAACTTTTTTCAAAAAGGAAGTTGAGCGGTTAACAATAGAATTGAGCTGGAAATCGTCGCAATTGGAAGGCAATACCTACTCTTTGATTGATACCGAGATTTTAATCAAGGAAAGAATTGAAGCTGCCGGACATAAGAAAGAGGAGGCGGTGATGATTTTAAACCACAAAAACGCCATTGATTATATTTTTGCCCGAAAAAGCGAATTCAAAAAGCTGGATTTGCATACCATTGAAAAAATACATAGCTTGTTGATTGAGGGTTTGGGCGTGAAAAAAGGCGTGCGCGTCGGCCGGGTGAGGATTATCGGCACGCGCTACACGCCCTTGGGCGATAAAACAAAGATTGTTCAATCTTTAAACCGCGTCCTTGAAAAAATCAACAATTTAAACAGTCCGTTTTCAAAAGCTCTGGCTCTGGCTTTGATGGTTTCCTACATTCAGCCGTTTGAAGACGGCAACAAAAGAACGGCAAGAATTTTGGGCAATGCCGCGCTTTTGGCGCATAACGCCTGCCCCATATCCTATCGCAGTGTTAACGAAGCGGACTACAAAAAAGCGATAATTTTGTTCTATGAACAAAACAGCGCCCGCTTCTTCAAAGAATTATTCACCGACCAATTCAAATTTTCCGCGGAAAATTACTTTTAGGTTGAATTTGGCGGGATTATCGGCTAGGATACAGGCATATGTTCACGGGAATTATTGCCAGAACCGGCAAAATCAAAAATATAGAGGAAAGATCGGGCAAGGTCTATTTTACCATCGCGGTTGAGGATTTTTTGCAAGAAACAAAAATCGGCGACAGTATCGCTTGCGATGGAACTTGTTTGACCGTCATTAAAAAAACCGATGAAAGTTTTGAGGTTGAATTGATGCCCGAAACTTTGGGCTTGACGAAGTTCGCGGATTCCGCCGCCGGGGATTTGGTGAATTTGGAACTATCGGTAAAAATCGGCCAGCGCTTGGACGGGCATTTTGTTATGGGGCATATTGACGGCGCGGGCGAAGTTAAAAATATTATCAAAGACGGCGAATATGTGAGTTTGGAGATAGGCGCGCCTAAAGAAATTATGAAATATGTCGCCCATAAGGGATCAGTGACGGTCAACGGCGTGAGCTTGACCATTGCCGGAGCGGACGACGATCGGTTCAAGGTTTGTTTGATCACGCATACTTTGGAAATCACCAATTTGTCGCGATTGAAAATCGGCGACAAGGTGAATATTGAAATTGATATTATCGCGCGGTATTTGGAAAAACTGTTAAAAAATTAATTCAAACAATATGGATGTTAATACTTTTGAAAAATTGAGGGGAGAGCGAATGAAAATTGCCATTGTTCAATCAAGGTTTAATCGCGAGATCACCGATGGATTGGCCGCCGGCGCGGTTAAAGCGTTAAAAGAAGCAGGGGCGGATGAGCCTCCGATTTTTTTGGTGCCCGGCGCGTTTGAAATTCCTTTGGTTTGCCAAAAACTGGCGCAAACCAATAGGTTTAACGGCATTGTCGCCGTTGGTGCGGTGGTCAAAGGAGAAACGGCGCATTTTGAGTATGTTGCCAAAGGAGTTTGCGACGGATTGGTTAAGGCGACGCTTGATAATGAATTTCCAATTGCCTTCGGCGTTCTTATGACTTATGATTTTAACCAGGCCAAGAAGCGCGCCGAAAATAACGAAAACAACAAAGGATATGAAGCGGCGATGGCTTTGGTGGAGGAATTGACAATTTTGGAAAAAATAAATGAAATCTTTTGAGGCAAAAGTTATTGCCGGAGACGGTCGAGGGAAAAAAATCGGCTTTCCCACGGCCAATTTGGATAAAACGGATTTGGATATTGATTTTGGAGTTTATTTGGCTGCGGTTCGTGTGGAAGGGAAAAACTATTGTGGATTGCTACATTTTGGCCCGCGTAAAACTTTTGATAACAAAACTACCGCCGAACTGCATATCAAAGATTTTAGTGGGAATATTTGCGGGCGGGAAATTAAGGTGGGGATAGCTCGTAAGATCAGAGGTGTAAAAAAATTTGACAGTATTGAAGATTTGAAAAACCAAATTGCCAAAGACATGGAATCAATTGCTTAAATTTTTCATAGAATCTTTCGCGCGAAAGGCGGAATGGCTTGCGGGATAAATTTGATGTCGTAATTGTTAAGCAAAATATTGCGGCGCAGCTGCGGAAGATAGAATGGGTTTTTCTTTGAAGGGGCTTTTGTGTTATGGTGGGATTATCAATCAGATTATTATAAAATATGGAAGATTTTTTGCAAAAAGTAATTGAAATTATCGTTCCGTGGGCGATGACGCACGGGATAAAAATTTTGGCAATCGTTATTGCCGCTTATGTGATTCAAAAGTCAGGCGGAGTTTTTATTGAAAGAGCTACCAGAAGAATTATTGTTCCCGATAGATTTTTATCTCGAGACGCCGAAAAGAAACGGGAAGATACGCTAATTCGCATTTTGACCACGCTTTTGCAGGTGCTTGTTTGGATTATCGCGTCGTTAATGGTGATTCAGGAATTCGGTTTTGCCGTGGGGCCGTTTTTGGCCGCCGCCGGAGTGGCGGGGTTGGCGCTGGGTTTTGGCGGGCAGTATTTGATCCGCGATTTGATTAGCGGGCTTTTTATCATTATGGAAAACCAATACCGCATCAACGACGTGGTTTGCCTTAGCGGCACTTGCGGCACGGTGGAAGATATAACTTTGCGCATGACCACGCTGCGCGATATGGACGGCGACGTTCACCATATTCCGCACGGCGAGATTACCAAAGTTACCAACCTCACCAAAGATTTTTCGCGCATCAATTTGAATATAGGGGTTGCTTATGACGCCAATTTGGAACATGTTATCAAAGTGGTTAATGAAGTCGGCAAAACAATGGCTGATGATGCGGAATGGAAAGAACACATAACGGAGGCCCCGCAATTCTTGCGGGTGGATGATTTTGCCGATTCGGCGGTGGTGATAAAAATTTTCGGCAAAGTGGCGCCGGCAAAACAATGGGCCGCGGCCGGAGAATTGCGCAAGCGCTTAAAAATCGCTTTTGACAACGAAGGCATCGAAATCCCTTTTCCCCAAAGGGTTATTCATCAAGCCAAATAGTTAATCAAAAATTATGGATAAAGCAAAAATCATTGTTTGGACGCCGCGAATAATGTCAATATTATTCGTGTTGTTTTTGGCGATGTTTTCACTGGATGTTTTTGAATCGGGCAAAAGTGCGGGAGAACTTGCCATCGGATTATTTGTGCACAATATCCCGGCGCTAATTTTGTTGGCGGTGCTGTTTGTTGCGTGGGAGCGCGAGATTGCGGGCGCAGTGATGTTTATGGCGGCGGCGATATTTTATATCGCTATGTTATTGAAAAGCGGCTTTGAACAGCATATGATCTCCTGGGTTTTGCTGATTTCCGGCCCGGCGTTTTTAGTTGGCGCGCTTTATTTGCTTGCCTGGCGGCAAAGAAAAGGCACTCCATTCGCGTAGCGGCATATTTTAAAAAAATCGCCTCTGTCTATTTTCTTTTCTATTGTTTTTAGCAATAAAACATCCTTACAAACTTGAGTTTTTAAGGATGTGTTAGCGGCGGGGAAATTTTATGGAAAGTTGGTTTGGCTTGTGAGTTTATTGAGAAATCAAAAAATCCGCGAGAGCGGATTTTTTTATGCGATACTAAGCGAATAAGTTATGAAAGGTGGGCGGAGACCAGCTTGGTCATTTCAAACATATTAACTGTTTTTTTGCCGCCAAACACCGCTTGCAGATTGGCGTCGGCGTTGATGTTGCGCTTGTTCGCCGGATCTTGCAAGTTATTTTTCTTGATGTATTCCCAAAGTTTTTTCACGACTTCGGAGCGGGGCATCGGGCCTTTGCCGACAACGGCGGCTAACGCATCGCTCACGTTCAGCGGCTTCATAAAAGCCGAATTTGCTTTTTGTGCCATATTTTATTTTTCCGCCGTGTTACCGCGGCTGGAATTATTATTTTCAATCCCTTATGGAAAGATAGCACAAATTTATTTTGTGTCCAATAGTTTTTCCCCAACAGGGCAAAAAAATCGCTCGCGCTACATTGACAAAGCTTTCTTATTTGGTGGCGCGGTTGGCATATATTCTATATGGAATATATGAGGTTTTTTTATTTCCTTACATTAGCCATTACCTGCGTCCTTGCATATCTCCTTACATAATTTTTGATTTTGATGTTATGCTTGAATAATAAAAGTGAAAATTAACAATATCGCGGCAAATAACAAAAACATACGCGAATTGGTCCATACAGGGAACAAAGCCTGGCGGCGGTTTTGCCCATTGATAAATAAAAAAACAACTATGAGTGAAACCTTGGAAAAAATGGAAAGGATGAAGGCGATTAGGGATGAGGTGATTAATTGCCAAAAGTGCGGGCTTTGCGAGCTTCGGCGGCAGAATAATTATTTTCCGGTTATCGGGCAAGGAAGCCATTCGGCAAAAATAATGCTGGTGGGCGAGGCGCCCGGATTAAACGAGGCCAAAACCGGACGGCCGTTTTGCGGAGCGTCGGGCAAGGTGCTGGACGCGCTTTTGGAGTCGGCGGGCGTTAAAAGAGAAGAGGTTTATATCGGCAATATTTTAAAAGATCGACCGCCGCAAAATCGCAATCCTTTGGCCGAGGAGATTGCCGCGTGCACGCCTTATTTGGAAAGGCAAATTGAAATCATCGGTCCCAAAGTGATCGGCGCGCTGGGAAATTTTTCTGCCGCGTTTTTGATGGAAAAATACGGGTTAAAAGATAAGATCCAAGGCATCAGCAAAATCCACGGACAGGTTTTTGAAAGCGGCGATCAATTCGGCAACAAAGTTATCGTTCCCTTGTACCATCCGGCGGTGGCGGTATATAACGCCAATATGAAAGAAACTTTAATAAACGATTTTAAAGTTTTAAAGAATTTGGCAAAAGGATAAAAGTATAATTTGGCCAAGTCAAAAAATGTGCTTTTTCCCGGAAACAGGTGGTTGGTTGAAAAAAATGCTAAATAATTATAATATTACTTTATAAAAGCAGTGCTTAATAAAAAAGAGCGTTAAATGATTTGGTGCTCCAAAATTTATGAAAAACAAAACTTTATTGCTAGCGGGTTTATCAATGTTTGTGTTTTTCGTTGGTAGCTTTATTGGCGCCCAGGGAGATTCCAAGGGAGGCGGGCAGGTGCAAACACAGGCGGAAACGCAAACCGCAAATCAAGGAGAAGCTGTTCAAATAACGAATCAAATTGAGCAACAGGTTCAGCAAGGGGTTGCCGCCGGTCAAAATGTGGTTGAGCAGGCGCAGCAGCAGGTTCAGCAAAAACTGCAGGAAGCAACAGACGCGGTTGGACAATTTCAGAATCAGATGCAACAGCAAGTTTGGCAAGAGACGCAAAGCGGTGGTGGCGATGACGCGGGAGCCGGCAATCAAACTCAACAGCAGAAACAAATTCAACAGGAAGAAAAAGCAGAGGGCGGCGATAGCGCAAAAGAACAAGAGCGGGAGCAGGAATGGACGCGCCAGCAACAAGAATTGCCGGAAAATGTTGGCAGCGGACAAATGATTGCCCAGCAGAGAAGAAGCCGGGTTGCCAACGCGGTGGAAGAGATGTTGCAAGTGGCTGATCGAAATGAGGGCATTGGCGAGCAGGTGAGGACTATTGCCCGGGAGCAAAACCAAGAACATGAACAATTGGAAGCCGCTTTGCAGAAAGTTGACAACCGAAGCCAATTTTTGAAGCTTTTGGTCGGTCCCAATTATGGAGAAATCAATAATGCCCAAAGAGTGTTGGAGCAAAATCGCCAGCGGGTTGAAGAATTAAACCAAATAAAAACCCAGCTTGCCAATGAAGGAGACTTGCAAATTATGAATGAACAACTCCAAGTTTTGGAGCAGGCGAATTTGCAAATACAGAATTCCTTGAAAGAAGCGCAAAAGGGATTTAGTTTGTTCGACTGGCTGGCGCGGATGCTTGCAAAATAGTTCTTGATTTCAATGGCCGGAATATGAAATCCAAAAAAAATTTAATCAAAGTAGTTGCCGGCGCACTGGTTTTACTCGCGTTGTTCGGCGCGGTTTGTTTTTTGGTGGCGCAAAATTATTGGTTAAGGGAGAGCAAGTTGATTTTTCAAGAAGAACTTTCGCAAACGAGGGGCGGTTTTAGTGTTTTGATTGACGGATTGAAAAATGAAATAAACGGCCTTGAAATATCTTTAGGCAATACAAAAAAAGATTTGGAGATTGCCCTTGCCCAGCGCGACAATATTGGCATGCAGTATAACGACGCGGTGAATAAATATCAGCAAGAAAGAGCCAATGTTGCAAATTTGAGCTCGCAAATAGGCGAAATGGAGAGTGAAATGGAAATTTTGGCAAAACTGCAGAATACCGACGAAGAATTGCTGGCAAAATATTCAAAAGTTTATTTTTTGAATGAAAATTATATTCCTGAATCGTTTTCGGCCATTGATCCTTATTATTGCTATGATCCCGATGAAAGTTATTTGGTTTATTCAAAAATTTATCCTTTTTTGCAAGTGATGATGGCAACTGCGGTTGCCGATGAGATTGATATTCAAATTATTTCGGCATATCGATCGTTTGAAGAGCAAAGCGATTTGAAGGCTTCATATAAAGTTGTTTATGGATCGGGAGCGAACCAATTTTCCGCGGATCAGGGATATTCGGAACACCAATTGGGTACAGCGATTGATTTTACCACTTCGCAGATCGGCGCGGCTTTTGACGGGTTTGAAAAAACGAAAGCCTATCGCTGGCTTTTGGATAACGCGCATGAATATGGGTTTGTTCTTTCATATCCGGAAGATAACGGCTATTACCAATATGAACCATGGCATTGGCGGTTCGTGGGCCGCGAATTGGCCAAAAAGCTGCACAATGAGAGCAAGTATTTCTACGATCTTGACCAGCGCGAAATCGACGAATATTTAATCTCTTTCTTTGACTAGATTATGCCTCTGTAAAGATTGCACCTTTGTAAGATTTGCGAGATATAATACAGCCAAAAGCAAAATAATAATAAAAATATGACAAATTCAAATCTTTTGCAAACGTCTGTTGTTCCCAAGGAAACTGCCAAGGACGCGTTTTTGCATTTGCTGTCGGCGGTGACGATTTATTTGAGTGTGATCGGATTCATTACTTTGTGGTGGCAGATAATCAATTTTTTGGTGCCGGATCCCCTGAATCCCCGGGGCGCGGGAAGCGGAACATATATGACTCTGATTCGCGGTGTTTCGTTTTTGGCGGTGGCGTTTCCGGTGCATATCTTGGTTTCGTGGATTATCGGCAAGGATATTAAAATTTATCCAACGAAGCGCGAAGCCGGAGTGCGCAAATGGTTGTGGTATATCACGCTGTTTGTGGCGGCGATTACCATGATTGTTGATATGATGACGCTGTTGTATAATTTTTTGCGGGGAGACCTAACCTTGCAGTTTTTCTTGAAGGCTTTGGTAATTTTGGCAACCGCTGCCGCGGTTTTTGGCTATTACCTATGGGATTTGAAAAAAAAGGATAAAACAAGCGATATTCCCAAAAAAGCGGCGTGGGCGGCCGGAGCAATAATTTTGGCAAGTGCGATTTTGGGATTTTCTTTAATGGGGTCTCCGGCAAAACAGCGGGATTTGCGGTTTGACGAAGAAAGGATTTCTGATTTGCAGGAGATTCAAAACGGTGTGGTTGACTATTGGTACCAAAAAGAAATATTGCCGCAAAACTTAGATGAATTGAATGTGACCGGACGAGCCGTTGCCAATGATCCGGAAACCGCAAAGGATTATGAATACAAAACAACGGGAGAAATTTCTTTTGAAATTTGCGCGGACTTTAAAACTGAATTAACCGCCCAAGAAATGAGGGATAAGGAATATTACCGCTATTCGCGCGCCGGATTGAAAACCGAGCCGCAAAATTGGATCCACAATGTCGGGCGCGCCTGTTTTGAAACGATAATTGATCCGGATTTTTTCAATCAGGACAACGGATTAATAAACGAGAAAATCATTCCGGTTTCTGCGATCGACTAAATTTGCAGTTTGCAAAAACGGGGCATAGATCAGCGCCCCGTTTTTTTGTATTGGCATTTTTGAGCTATATTGTGTTAGAATGAAAAATAGAATCGGTTCGATTAAAAATGATTTATGTTTGATAAATTTCGGCAAATTTTTTTGGATTTTTTTAAAAAAATTCCGCGAATTTCAATTGACGGTCAATTCGCGGAGATGCTGATTATCGCTTTTCTACTCCTTCTTGTGGGCACGGTTTTTTTATTGTCAAACCGAAGGTTGGAGTGCGGCGGACGCGTTTTATTTTTGTGTTGCCACGCTCACCACCGTGGAATTTGGCGATTTGGTGCCGACAACTGAAACAAGCAGGCTTTTTACCGCCATCTATATTTTGGTGGGCGTGGGAGTTCTGCTGGGATTTGTCAATGCGGTGGCGCAACATGCCAAAGACAGGAGCCCGCTGGACAAATTATTTAAAAAATAAAATTTGCGAATGGAAGAATGTATATATTTGAATATATATTCAAATATATACATTGATTAAAAAATAAAACAAAAATTATGGAAAATTTGGAAGAACAAAAAATTGAGACTTTGGATTACTACGCGCTTCAGGCATTGGAAAATTTGCCCAAATGGGAATATCCGAAATTGGAAATTCAAAAAACCGGCAGAAATGTTTTCGTGGGTTCGGGCAATGCCGATAATGCCGGGCGGATTTTGGCGCAAAATTTCGGGGGTGCGGCGTTTTCTGTTGTTGATTACCAAAAATTTTTTGATAACTGCCCCGAAAAAGACCTAAATATTTATATTATTAACGCCTCCGGCGGAAAAGACGGCGTGAAAATGGCGCAATGGCTTACCCAAAACGGCTGGCAGCCCAAATTGATCACTTCCAATCCCGAGCCGCCCGCCGGAAAATTTTTGCGCTTGGAAGATATTTTTGCCTTTCCGGCGATAAAAGAGCCGCCCACATATAATGTGAGCACCTACGCGGCAATGCTCTATGGAATTTTAAAAGAAGATATCTCCGGCGCCGCCGACAGAATTAAAAATTTGCAAGTTCCCGACTTGCGAAAATATAAATTTGTTTTCTTTTTGTGCGAGGACAAATATGGAGTTATCGGGCGTGTTGCTAAAAGAAAAGTGGCCGAGACTCTTGCGGGCTTGGGAGCGGATGGCGGGGGATATTCCAACGCGGCGCACGGAATGCTTTTACAGCCCAATTCCGACCGCTTGGTGGTTTGTTTAAATTGCGATTATGAAGGGCAAGGAGATAGCTGGCGGTTTGATACTGATTCATATGTTGAAGCAATGTTGAGTATTCACTACATCATCGGTAAAAACCAGAATGAGCAGGATTCGCAAAATATTTTGCGCAATTATTTTGAAAATGCCAAAAAGCAAGGGTGGCAATTCGGCAAGCTCTGGTGAGGAGGAGTCATCGCAAAATTAAATTTGTAATGAACTCATGCACGATATATTTATTTTGCAGTTTCCGATAAGTTAACAATTAATACCGCTGTGTTTAAAAATAGCGATGTTGCGCGGGATAGTTATAACAATCTGCAAAATAAATATATCGCGCAAATATTACAAATTTAATTTTGCGATTTTGAAAGGAAGAATAAGGGCGCGCAAATATTGCAAATTTGCTTTTTATGTCTTTGAGAGAAGGTATATATGGATAAAAAAGTTTTGAAAGTTTTGGTGTTTGCGGCGGTGATTTTTATTGCCGGCTTTTTGTTTTTTAATAATCAAAAAAACGCGCCGGAAAATGAAACGGTCCGGGTTTGCGTGAAAGATAATTGCTATGAGGTTGAGATTGCCGACGATCCGATGGAGCGGGCGCGCGGGCTGATGTTTCGCCAAAATTTGGATGAGGACAAAGGCATGCTTTTTGTGTTTGAAAATTCCGGCAAGCATTCCTTTTGGATGAAAAACACTTTGATTGCTTTGGATATTATTTGGATTGATGAGCGCGGGAAAATTCTTCATATCTCGCAAAACACGCCGCCATGCGAAAGCGATTTTTGCCCAAGCTACGCGCCTGAGGAACCGTCAAAGTATGTGCTGGAAGTTGCCGCCGGCCAAACGAGAAAAATCGGCGCGGCTATGGGCGACAAAGTTAACTTTGAACTTTGAACAAAATGCAAGTTAGTTAAGACCTCGCCCCCGTAGAAGTTATGCTTTTTACGGGGTGCGGCCTTTTGGATTCAGGATGATTTTGGCGTCGAGGGTGATGATGCCGGTTTCGTCGGCGGCTAGGGGGTTGATGTCAATTTCTTTGATTTGGGGAAAGTCAAGCGGGAGGCGGGAAAATTTGGTTAAAAATTCGGCGAGGGCGTTAATATTGGCGCTTTTTATATTGCGGTAGCCTTTGAGGAGTTTAAAGATTTTGGTTTTTGCCATCAATTCTTTTGCCGAATAATTATTCAGCGGCGGCAGACCGATGGCGGTGTCGCCAAAAATTTCCACGGCGGTGCCGCCCATGCCGAATATGATTACCGGTCCGAATTGCGGGTCCTTTTTGGCGCCGACAATCAGTTCATATTTTTTGGGAACCATTTTTTCCACCGTTATTCCTTCAATGTCTCTGTCTTTTAGATATTTTTTCGCGTTTTTTTGAATTTCATCAAATGCTTTTTTGGCTTCGGCAGGGCTTTTGATATTTAAGCGCACGCCGTTTAATTCGGTTTTGTGCAGAAGGTTTTTTGCTTGCAATTTCATTGCAACAGGGAAGCCGATCTTTTCGGCGGTTGTCGCGGTTTGGTTGGCAGTTATTGCCAAATACACCGGATTGCAGGGCAGGCCGTAGCATTGCAAAATTTTTCGCGCGCTTTCGTTGGCAATTGTCTTTTGCTTATTCTTAATTGCCGCTTGGATTATTTCGTTCGCGGTTTTTTTGTCGGGATCAAAATCAAAACGGGGCTTTTGGGCAAGTTTTTTCGCGTTTTTTAAATTCTTTTGCCATCGGGCCAAGCCCAAAAAACAGGCCGCGGCTTTTTCGGGAGTGCGATAAGTTGGAATGCCCGCTTGGCGGAAAATTTTTACCCCTTCGGCAACGCCGGCCGCGCCCATAAAAGAAATGAAAGCTGGTTTTGCGTTTATTGTTGGCAAAGACGCGATTTGTTGAGCGATTTCCTTGCTTTGGGTGACGGCTTGCGGAGTGATAATTGCCATAACGCCGTCAATGTTTTTATCGGCAAGGCAAGCGGCTATCGCGCCGCGATAGTGTTCGGGGGCGCCGTCGCCCAAAACGTCAATGGGGTTGGCGCGGCTCCATGCCGGTGGTAGAATTGCATTTAGTTTTTGAATCGTCGCCGAGCTTATTTTTGCCAATTGTCCGCCGTTTTGCGCCAAAAAGTCGGCCGAGATTACGCCCGGTCCGCCGGCATTGGTGATAATCGCGAGGCGTTCTCCTTTGGGCTTTTTGCAATGATTTAGTGTTCGAGCGTAATTATAGAATTCACTGATAGTGTTGGCGCGTATGATTCCGGCGCGCTCAAACGCGGCTGAAAAAACTTTGTCGTCGCCGGCGATCGCGCCCGTGTGCGAGGCGGCGGCCTTGGCACCCGCGGCGTTGGCACCGGCCTTTAAGCAAACGATTGGTTTTGTTTGGCAGAATTTTTTTGCCGCGGCCATAAATTTTTGCGCGTTATTGATTGATTCCATATAAAGCAAAATGCTGTCCACCGCGGGGTCGCTGTCAAAATAATCAATCAATTCGGCAAAACCGATATCGGCCATGGAGCCGATGGAAACAAAATGGGAAAAACCGATATTGTCGCGCAAAGACCAGTCCAAAAGAGTGTCGCAAAGCGCGCCGCTTTGGGAAATAAAAGCGATGTTTCCGGGCAAGGGTGATTGCGGGGCAAAACTGGCGTTTAGCGATGTCCCTGGGTTGGAAAAACCCAAACAGTTTGGCCCCAAAATCCTAATGTCGGATTCTCTGGCGATTTCTTGAATTTTGGCAAAATCTTTTTTTCCTTTTGTATCGGCTTCTTTAAAACCCGAAGAAACGATTACCGCCGCGGACGCGCCGGCTTTGGCGCAATCGGATAGAACATCCAAAACAACGGGCGCGGGCGTGGCGATGATCGCCAAATCAACCCTTTCTCCAATATCAGAAATTGCCGCGAATGTTTTTTGCCCGCCCACGATCGCGGCGCGGTTATTGACGGCAAAAAGCTTGCCGCGCCAAGCGCTGTTTTTTATATTGGAAAAAATCGCTCCGCCCACGGAATGTTGGCGATCGCTGGCGCCGATAATCGCGATGGTTTTTGGATTGAAGAAATCATCCAGCTGTTTATTTTGCATAAAGTTTTTATCAATCAGGCGTTGAAGTCAAACTTCAACAAGCTTGTTGAAGTTTGACTTCAACAGAGTTTATTTTACACCATCGCGCCCCATTAACCAAAAAAAGCGCCTCGCGCTTTTGAAATTTAAGGAAAAGGATGGAGCGACGCATAACCAATGGGAGGGAGAGGAGGGAGGTAAAGTTATCGGCAAACGTTATGCATCGCCCAAAAGGCAAAATAGACTCGAGGGCAATCCATTTTGCGCTTCAAAACGAAGTGAGGAGGTGGAAACTTATGCTCACTTCAATTTAACAATACGCCATTTTTTTGAATTGTCAATAGTTTTATTTGCCTTTTTTTTAAAATTTTTGTATATTGGCAATAATGATTCTCCTCGGGAGGGAGAAAAGAGGGAGGTGAGTTTATATGTATACTGCCGCGGATTTTATGGCAAGAAGCCAGAAGCCAGAAGAGGATTATGGCAATCCTCGCGTAAATCGGCTTGAGACCCAGAGAGTTGAATTGGAAGCAGAAAATATTAGACTTCCAATATAGGTCAAGCTATATCGGTGGAATGCCGTTGCTTGACCTTCTTTTTTTGATGCCGAGGGGCGTTTTTTTATTGGGTTGCGATGGCTAGCTGCTTGGTTTGACGAAGGCGGCAAAGAGCGCGGGGACCATAAACAGGGTGAAAAAAGACGATACCGATAATCCGCAGATAATTGACAATCCCAATGCTTGCCATGTTGCCGAGGAAAGTGTGATGGGAATGATGCCGATAATGGTGCAAAACGAGGTGATAAAAATTGCCTCAAATCTTGATTTTCCCGCGTCAATAATCGCCTCGCGGAATGGAATTTCGCTGGCCAGATTGAGATTGATTTTATCAACGAGGATGATTGAATTTTTCACCACGATTCCAAACAATGCCAAAATGCCGATCAGACCTGGAAAACTTAAAGGAACATTTAAGATCGCCAGCCCGAAAAATACGCCGATCAATGCCAGCGGCATGGCGATTAGGACAATGAGCGCTTGGGTGAAGGAATTGAACTGAACCACCATTGTGGCAATGATTAAAATAAACGCCAAACCCATCGCGCGAATGATTGATGCCACGGATTCGGCATTGGTTTCATTGGCGCCGCCATAGGCGATCGCGTATCCTTCGGGGAATTGATAATCGGCGGCGCGTTTTTTAAATTCAGCCAATACCGCGTCTGATGTGGTTTTGGCGGTGATATCGCCGGTTAGCGTTACAGTTCGTTTTTGGTCGATGCGCAAAACGCTTTCCACGGAAGGATCCAAAGAAATTTTGGCTACATCTTTTAGGAAAACCGGCTCTCCCCGGCTGTTGGTCATTTGAAGATTTTGCACCGCCGCAAGATCCGGAATTAGTGTTTCGTCAAATTTGGCGATAATCTCAATATCTTGATTGCTGCGCAAGACGGATGTTGCCTTTGTGCCGGATATTGCCGTGCGCAAGAATGATCCGATTGCGGCGGCATTTAGTCCGTTTTCCGCGAGTTTGTCGTGGCGTACTTTGAAAACATAGCGCGGAGAAGTTTTTTTGAGCGATACTTCAATGTTTACTGTTTCGGGAATCGCTTGCAAAACCGGTTTTAAATCTTCGGCAATTTTTTGAAGTTGGGCGATATCATCACCGGAAATTTGCGCTTCAAACGCCGCGCCGCTGGGCGGGCCGCCTCGAAGAGAAACCACGGTAACTTTTGCGTTTGGAATACCGATTAAATCACGTCGTAAAATCTCTTCCAATTCGTATGATTTCAAGTCGCGCCGGCTTTTATCAACCAGGTTGATTGTAATTGAAGCCTTATTGGATGATGACGCGTTGCTTTGATAATTTGCGGTGGATGTGGAAATCGCGCCGCCCACGGTGGTGGAAAAATTATCAATTTCATTGTATCGCGAGATTTTTTCTTCAACGACTTTGGTGATCGCGTCGGTTTGTTCCAATTTGTATCCGGCGGGGGCTTCAATATTTACATACATATAGCCCAAGTCATCGGCGGGAAAAAATTCAGATTTGACAATGCCCGATATTGGCAAGATTGTGGCGGCGATAAACAGGACCGCAATTTGGGCGAAGAACAATGTGCGTAATTTTTTATTATTTACCAATCGGGAGAGATATTTTTCATAAAGCGGCAAGGCGGCGTTGAGATTGACGATTCCGCGCGTAAGCTTGGAAAACCGACCGCTTTCCTTCGCTTGGCCTTGTTGGCGCATCTTTGCCTTAATTAATTCATCGTCTTTCGATTCGGCTTCCATAAGCCGCTGATTTTTTTCAAGCACGGCCTTTCCCGCTCTTTCATACCACCAAACCATTAGTCCCGCGGCAAGCATAATAATCACGCCGCCGCTTATCGCAAATATATTTTTTTGTATCAACAAAAATCCGGCAGAACAGATAAGAGCAACCAGATAGATTAAAAACATTTTTTTGGTGAAGCGGACTCGTTCCAGAATTGCGGCTAAGGGATGATTGACCGTCAGGGCAATCACCAGTGAAGCCAGCAAGGTGGTGGAAACTACGATGGGCACGGATTTTAAAAATTCGCCCATAATTCCCGTGGAAAACAGCATTGGCAAAAACGCCCATACGGTTGTTAGAGTGGTGGTGGTTAAAACCACCTTGAAATCATTTAGCACCAAAAGCACTGCTTCTTCGGGGGTGAATTTTCCGGCGCGCATATATTGTTTTGTGGCCGAAACGACAACAATGGCATCATCCACAATCAAACCCAAAGATAACAATAAGGAAAACAGCGACAAAAAATTAAGAGTGGTGCCGGCGGCGTCCATTATGCCGAAAGTGATAAAAAATACCAAAGGAATAGCCAGTCCCGCAACCAAGGCTTCTTTGGCGCCAATCAATAGAAAAAGCACTCCCATTACCAAGCATAATGTTAAGATAAAGTCATGAGTCAGGCGGTCGAAATCTTCTTGAATGTATTTTGCTTGGTCGTAAATATCGCGATATTCCAACTCGGGAATATCGCCGGCTACTTGCCGCAAGACTTTTTTGGCAGTATCGACGGTGGCGATAATATTACCGCCCGAGCGTTTGACGATACTAATGGTCACTGCGGGTTTTGGGGGGTTGTTTTGCGAAGCGATGCGCGAAACCTTTGTTTTTTCGATGGCGGTTTCGTAAACATCGGCCACATCTTTTAGTAAAATAAGGTTGTTTTGCCCGCCGCCGATCGGTAATTCGCGCAATTGTTGCGAGTTATAGATTCTGCCGTCAACGCTTATTGGATAAACATATGTTTGGCTCTCAAAGTTTCCGGCCGGAATATTAATGTTGGCGGCAGCGATCGCGGCGTTTGCCTGTGTGAGTGATATGCCGTAAAAATTGAGTTTTTCCGGCGAGTAATTAACTTCGATTTGGCGCCGGTCGCCGCCGGAAATATCGGCTTGCCGTACGCCGGGAATTTTTTCGAATTCATTTTCGATATCTTGCGCGTAATCGTAGAGCGTAAATTCGTCGTAGGGGCCGCTGATGGCGATTGTGTATATCGGAGTGTCATCAAAAGATATTTCGCTTACCGATGGAGCGGAGGCATCTTCAGGCAGTTGGTTTTCAATGTTGCTTACCGCGTCGCGCACCTTGCGCACGGAGTCATCCAAATCCCGGTTGGCATCAAATTGCACCACAATACTGGAAACTGAATTTGCTGAAGATGATTGAATTGTGTCAATTCCCGTGATGCCGGCGATCTTGGCCTCGATTCTTTTGGTTATCAACTCTTCCACGTCGGAAGGCGATGCTCCGGGGAAAACGGTACTTATTACCGCAATGGGGATTTTAACTTCCGGTGTTGATTCGCGCGGCAATTGAAAAAAAGAAAAGATTCCCCAAACCGAAATCAATGCGATTATTAAAATGATTATCCGGAATTTATAAACGAAAAAGCTTAGCCACATTTTTTTCAAGCGTGGATTGAATTTCAGTTTATCAAGATACAGCTGATCGAATGTCGGTTTTGATTCCATTGGTTTTTTGTTAATTTATTGGGAATTGGAAATTATTACAATATCTCCTTCTTTTAATCCGCGAGATGAAGATAGAATTTTTGTTTCCGGCAATAAGCCCGAAATTATTTGGACGCTTTCACCAATCAGTTCTCCTGTTTCTACTGGAATGTAAAAAACATTTTGATTTTCATCAACTGAGAGGGCGTAATTCCCATCGCCGGTAAAGCGGATCGCTTGTATTGGAATTAGATATTTTGCGGTGTCGTTTTTAATGTTTATTTTAACACTTACGGTTTGGCCGATAATAATCGGTTTGGACGCGTTTTGCGTGATGGCAATAATTACTTGAGCTTTCTTGTTTTGAGAATCAATTGCAGGAGAAACATTAGTGACAATGCCAAAAGCGCCGCCGTCGATTTCGGCAGTGTCGCCCGCGGCGATGCGCGGCAGATCATTTTCCGAAACATAGGTTTTAACCTGTATGGCGTTTGGATTGACAATGCTGGACATAAGTTGGCCCGCGGCTGCCAGCTCTCCGGTATTTGCGGAAATGTAAGAAATTTTACCGGAGATCGGCGTGATAATCGATGTCTTTGCCATGGCGGCGGCAAGCGCGTCAACACTTGCCTGAGCTTGGCGGATTTGTTCAGCGCTGGCGCCGGCAATTTTGTATTCCAAAGCGTCGGTAGCGGCCAGCCACGCGGTTTGTGCGCCTTGCAAGGCGGCCAATGTCGCGCTTAATGTTGATCTGGCCGCGGAGAATTCGGTTTTGTAGCCATCAATAATTTGTTTGTAGGCGCTATTGTCGCTTGACAGGCTGTTAACCAGCGGTGCCATCCCGTTGGCAAAATCAATAATGGCTTGCAAGTTTGTTTTGCATAAATCAACGGCGGATTTAATCTCGGTATGATTTGAATTTTGGCTGATTTTTTCTATATTCTTTTGCCATTCAACCAATAAGCCTTCTGTTAAATATTTTTTGCGTTCAATTTCGCGCGCCAATTCGGAGTTGTTAGGGTGTAAGGTGATTTGAGCGCCGTTGATGTTTGTCACAATTAAAAATTGGGCCGAGCTCTGTTGCGGGTTAATGAAAAATTTATCAATATGATTGTGAATCGCGTCATCGGATTTTACCCAAGAGTCTTTAATCGCGTTAATTAGTGCGGTTTTCGCTTCTTTGGCGGCAGTTTCCGAAATTTGGATATCTTGCGGTCGGGCGCCTTTTGTCAATTCATCCAAACGGGCTTGAGCTTGAGCCAATTGCGCGGCAATATCGCGATCTTGAAGTTTAACGATTGTTTGTCCTGCGATTACACTGTCGCCGAGATGCGCGTTGACTGAAATAATTTGCGCGGTCATTTGGGCTTTCAAATCGGTTTGTGTTTTAGATTCCACGATGCCACTGTCAAGATTTACCGAGTTTTGCGTTAAATAATTATCGGCGGAAATCAATGACACAGAGATTGGCTGATTGGTTACCTGAATTTCTTCGCCATTATTGAGTCGGGATACCGCGGTTACAATAATTGCGACCGCGGCGATGGTGAACAATACGCCCAATTTGCGCTGTTTTAAAAAATTTAAAATATTCATATTTTTGGTTTATACTTGTTTTTTTATTGCTTGGCAAAAAGTGATGCCAGATATTCGCTATATTCTTTTTGGGGTGCGATTTTGATGCCGTGCTTACTCTGCAATACGTAGGCATGCACGGAATTTACCAGTACCTCGGCGGCCAGCCGGTTTTGGGCTACGCCATAACAGTCAAGCGCTTGGCCGAGATCTTTTTTGATTTTTGAAAGCATTGGAAATACTTTTTGAAAAATTAACGGGTGGAGATTGGCCATTTTAATGTCTATCGGGCGGATAACAATGCCGTTTTTCAAACAGATTGTTATGGTGCGATCAATCATTGACGCCAGTCCGTTTTTATCGGGTTTGCAGATTTTTAGTTCTTGTTTGAGCAAATTTCTAACTTGGATGATAACCTCTTCAATAATGGCAAAAAAAATTTCTTCCTTGCTTTTGAAAAAATAATAAAGCGAGGCTTTGGCGATACCCACTTGTTTGGCAATATCATCCATAGAAGTGGACGAGTAGCCGTTTTTGGCAAACAAGCTTTTTGCCGCTTCAACGATTTCCTTTTTGCGGTCGGTTTTTTGTTCCATAAATTGTTTATAATGTAATACCTACCATTTGGTAGGCACAATTGCTTATCTATAACTTTTATCCAAAAAAGTCAATAATATGATAAAATAATGATTATTGATAAATAATAAATAATTTTATGTTTAAGGGAGAGAAAATCGGGTTGGCGCTTTCCGGCGGCGGGGCGTTGGGGGCGGCGCATATCGGGGTGATTGAAGAAATGGAAAAAGCGGGCATCAGGCCTGATTTTGTGGCCGGAGTTTCGGCGGGGGCGGTGATCGGGCTTGCGTATGCTTCGGGGGGAATTGAGGCGGTTAAAAAGTTTTATGAAGAGATCAATTTTAAATTTTTCAAAAAAAATAAATATCTTATTTCGGGCGGCGCGGCCGGAGTTTTTGGACGCGTGGAAAAGATTTTAAGAGGCTTGATCGGCGAAAAAAATTTTAACGATTTGAGGATTCCTTTTTTGTGCTGTGCCACCAATTTGGCAACCGGAAAAAAAGAGATTTTGAATTCGGGAGATTGTGTGGCCTCGGTGATGGCGTCGGCCGCCTATCCGGGAGTTTTTCCGGCGCAAAAGATAAACGGCAATTTTTATATTGATGGCGGAGTGACGCGCAATTTGCCTGCCGAAGAAGTTCGGGAGATGGGCGCGGATTTTATTATTGGTTCTTCCATTTACGCGATAGACGAAATAAGCGCCGCGAAAGCCGGCAAGATGAACCGCTTTGAGGTTGCCTCGCGCGCGCTGAACATCCTTGAAAAAGAATTGGCATCGTTTGAAGAAACGCGATGCGATTTTTGTTTCAAGCCGCGCAATGGCGGCTTTCAGTGGTTTGATTTCTTGAAAATGGAAGAAATTGTTGACGCGGGGCGCAAAAATGCTGCCGCGCAAATTGAAGATATTTTGTCTTTGTTTAAAAAATATGATTGAAAAATTAAAAAAAGAATTGCGGCAAATGGCAAATGCGCAAAAAGCAAAAGACCTGCAAAGGTTTTTTAAAACCGGGTCGGGCGAATACGCCGCGGGCGACAAGTTTTTGGGCGTGATGGTGCCGCGGACGCGGGCGTTGGTTAAAAAATATTGGAATGAACTCTGCCTGGCGGATGCCAAAATTTTGCTGGCAAGCGAATTTCATGAGGAAAGATTGCTGGCGCTTTTGGCGTTGGTGAAAAAATTTGAAAACGGCGATGAAAAATCGCGAAAACAGATTTTTAATTTGTATTTGAAAAATACGAAATTTATCAATAATTGGGATTTGGTGGATTTGTCGGCACCCAATATCGTGGGCGCGTATTTGGAGGATAAAGACAAAAATATTTTGTTCATGTTGGCAAAATCAAAAAACTTATGGGAGCGGCGGATCGCGATGCTGGCGACATTTTGGTTTATCAAAAAAGGCGACTGCGAAGTCGCGCGGGGAATTGCCGCAATGTTGCTCGGTGACAGGGAAGATTTAATCCACAAGGCGGCGGGCTGGATGTTGCGCGAGATTGGCAAGAATTGCGGCCAAGCAATTCTTGAAGAATTTTTGCAAAAGAATTACAAAAATATGCCGCGCACAACTCTGCGCTACGCCATTGAGCGCTTTGATGAGAAAAAGAGAAAATACTACTTGGATTTGAAATAATAATTGCGAAAAACCATAGATTTGTTATAGTCAATAAACAATTGACGATGGTTGGAGAGATTTAATTTCAATAAAAATATGGGACAAAAATGTTTATTTTTGAGTTTTGCGCTATGTTTGTGCGCGTTGCTTTTTGCGGGAAATTCCGCGCAGGCGTTTGTGATTAAAACCGGCGATGAAATCACGATTGCCAAAGACGAAGCGATTAGCGAAACTTTGTTGGCGGCGGGGCAATCAGTCACAATTGATGCCGACGTGGATGGCGATATAATTTGCGCCGGTCAAAATATCAATATCAACGGCAATGTGAGCGGCGATGTTTTGTGCGCCGGGCAAAATATTACAATCAGCGGTTCGGTTATCGGCAATGTGCGCGGCGCGGCGCAAGCGGTGAAAATTGAGGGACCGGTGGCAAAAAATATCACCGTTGCCGCTCAAACGCTGTCCGCCGCTTCATCAATTGAAGGTGAAATGGCGTTTGCCGCCCAGCGGGCGTCAATCGGCGGCGAGATCAAAAAAGATGTTGCCGGCATGGGTGATTCAATAACGATTGGCGGTATTATCGGCGGCGACGCTCAATTGCAAAGTGGCAGTTTAACGCTGAAAAATGGGGGCGGGATCGGCGGATCGCTGAATTATATCAGTGATCGCGACGCGGCGCGGGAAGACGGCTTTGCCATGGGCGCCGGTATCACGCGGCATAATCCGTCCCAAAAAGATATCGCGCAAATTGCGCCGCCCGCCAAAACAATGGGCGAGGCCGCGGCTGATAAAATCGGAGAGCTGGTTCTCAATCTTGTCGTTGCCCTGCTTTTGGTGTTTTTCTTTAAAAAATTCATTGTCAAGTCAACCGATGCCATAACGGCGAAAACCGGACGGGCGTTTGGCTGGGGATTGCTGTTATTGGTTGCCGGACCATTGCTGATTATCTCGCTGTTTTTAACTCTCATCGGTATTCCCCTGGCGTTAATTGTGCTCATATTATATATCATCGCGCTGTTTGTCTCGCGCATATTGGCGGCGATTGCCGCCGGGAGGATTATTTCCGCGAAAATTTGGAAAAATCAAAATCAATCGCTTTATCCGGCCGCGGCAATCGGCGTTGTCGTCTTCTGGATTTTATTCTCTCTGCCGGTAATTGGCTGGATAATATCGGCCGCGGCGATGATTTGGGGTTTTGGCGGCATCTGGTATATATTCAAAAAATCCCCCATAACTTAATTTATAAATTCCAAGCACCAAGCATCAAATAACAAACAAATTGAAAATTACAATAAACAAATTATAAACGGGATTCCCGTTTGAAAATTTGAATATTGGTCATTGGATGTTGTTTGGAAATTGTAAATTGGGATTTGGTGCTTATGTGAATCTATGTCCAAATTAAAAACGACAAAAAACAAAAAATCCGCGCGTCATATCAAAGCACGGCGCGTGTATATGGATTATGCCGCCGCCACTCCGGTTGATCCGCGCGCGGCAAAAAAAACCGCCGATATTTTGCCGGATGTTTTTGCCAACTCAATGTCATTTCACGGCTTTGGCCGGCAGGCGCGCGAGGTCTTGGAACAATCGCGGCAAGATGTCGCTTCGGTTATCAATGCGCGAGCCGAAGAAATTGTTTTTACCGGCTCGGCCACCGAAAGCAACAATTTGGCGATTAAGGGCGTGATGTTTGTCAATCGCGCTCGCGGCAAACATCTGATAATTTCACCGATTGAACACGCCTGCGTGACCGAAAGCGCCAATTGGCTCAAAAAGCATGGGTTTGATTTGACGGTTCTCAAAGTTGATAAATACGGATTGGTTGATCCCGCGGATGTTGCCGCGGCAATCCGGCCGGATACGATTTTGGTGTCGGTGATGCATGCCAACAATGAAATCGGCACGATCGAGCCGATTGAAGAAATCGGCAAAATTTGCCGTCAAAAGGGTGTGTACTTCCACACCGACGCGGCGCAATCATTTGGAAAAATTCCCATTGATGTTGCCAAAATGAATATTGACTTGCTCACCGCCAGCTCGCAGAAAATTTACGGGCCGAAAGGCGCGGCATGCTTATGCATCCGCGAAGGCGTGAATATTGAACCGATATTGCATGGCGGCGGCCAGGAGTCGGGGATGCGTTCGTCCACGGTTAATGTGCCGGCAATTTACGGCTTTGCTCAAGCGGGGTTAATCGCCAAAAAGGAGATGGCAAAAGAAAGCGCCCGGCAGATCAAATTGCGCGACAAACTGATTGATGTTATTTTAAAAACCATTCCCCATTCATATTTAAACGGCCATCCCGCGAAACGATTGCCCAACAATGTTAATGTGCGCTTTGATTATGTGGAAGGAGAGGCAATGATCATCCAAATGGATATCAACGGTATTGCTGCGTCCACCGGTTCGGCTTGCTCTTCGGCAAAACTTACCGCCAGCCACGTGCTAACCGCCATCGGTTTAAAGCCCCAAGAAGCGCACGGATCTCTGCGCCTTTCAATCGGCCGCTGGACAAAAGAAACGGATGTTAATTATGTGTTAAAAATTTTGCCCAAAATAATCGAAAGATTGCGCGAACTTTCCCCCTTTAAAATTAACTGACTAATCTTGCATTTTTGTATTTGAGGTCGTTCCTTGTCGATTATCCCGAGGCTTTGCGAGGGATAATTGGAAAGGTGCGACCTCGCTAAATTTTTGATGCGTTAATTTAAAAAACAATGGCTAAGATGAAGAAAACAACAAAAAAACCTCTGATCTGCCGTCCCAAATGCGGTGTTTGCCCAAAGCGGCGCGCGGCTGGCGGCGGAATGTACACCGCTGATGTGATGGAGCATTTTTCCAAACCGCATAATTACGGCAAGATCAAAAATCCCGACGGCACGGGCAAAGTGGGGAATCTCGTCTGCGGAGATGTCATGTGGTTGTATATTAAGGTCGCCAAAAATAAATCCGGAAAAGAAATTATCAAAGATATCAAGTTTGAGACATTCGGCTGTGTTGCCGCGATTGCCACTTCCAGCGCGATCACGGATTTGGCCAAAGACAAAACCTTGGAGGAGGCGATTGCCATTGACAAGCAAGAGATCGTGCAAAGCTTGGGCGGATTGCCGCCGATTAAATTGCATTGTTCGGTTTTGGCCGCCGACGCGCTGGCCGAAGCGATTTACGATTATTACCAAAAGCAAAAGCGCCAAATTCCGCCGGCGTTGGAGGAGAAACACAATCGCATCAAAAAAGAAAAAGAGATTGTGGAGGAGAAGTATAAAGATTGGGTGGAAAAAGAAGAGGAATTGCACGGGAAATGACAAATTTCCAATTTCCAATGACAAATAAATGTTTAAATTTCAAAATTTAAAAATCCCCATGTGCAGGGGCGGGTCTTGTACCCGCCCTGAATGCTTGAAATGCGGGCAGTAATTTAAAAATGCGGGCGGCCATAAAGGCCGCCCCTACGAATACGGATGCAAAACGCCCCGAGGTTATCAGGGCGTTTTTGTTTTTGTTGATTCTGCGCTAAAATGTGAAATTGGAATTTAATTTTTTAGTTTACATTTTTCAATTTTCAATGAATTTACAATGAATCAGTTTTCGAACAAAATACCGCGTTTTGTATTTTGTTTGGGCCATTGAAAGAATGAAAATTCAATGGAAACTGATAATTGAAAATTGAAAACTTACTGCAATGGTTTTGGATTTATCAAAATTGGATGAGGAGCAGAAGAGGGCGGTGGAGCATCAAGAGGGGCCGCTTTTGATTGTGGCGGGGGCGGGCACAGGGAATACACGGGCGATTACCTATCGGATCGCGTATTTGATTGAATCGGAGCGGGCACTGCCCGAGGAGATTTTGGCGCTCACTTTCACCGATAAAGCGACGGGCGAAGCGGCCGTTTTTGAGGGTGGGTGCTTTGTCAAAAGTTTTCATCGGGGATGAAAACAATTTGCCAAAAGTTTTCATTGACAATGAAAACTTTTTGAATTAAAATGGCGATGTATGGCAAATATAATCAAAAAAGAAGTTTTAAAATCGGCTCTCAAAGAACAATTTGAGGCGTTTTTGGTCGGATCTTGCGGTGTTGAGCGCGAAATGCTAAAACAAGCCGGCGCGATTATAAATTCGCCGCAAATCGCGGTGATTACCGGATTGCGGCGCGCGGGCAAATCAACTTTTTTGCGCCAGATTGCCGGCAAGCATTTGAAAAATAAGTTTTATTTTGTCAATTTTGAAGATGAGCGGTTATCAGATTTTCCGGCGGCCGATTTTGATTTTTTGCACGAAACATTGATCGGATTGTTTGGCGAGAAAAAAGTTTTTTTGTTTGATGAAATTCAAAATGTGTCCGGGTGGGAAAAATTCGTGCGCCGTTTGCACGATCAGGGATATAAATTTGTCATTACCGGTTCCAATGCCTCTCTTTTGAGTCAGGAATTTGGAACCCGCCTCACGGGAAGATCAATCAAAATGGAGCTTTTCCCTTTTTCCTTTCGCGAGTTTTTGGCATTTCAAAAATTTGATTTATTTGATTTAAAAGTTATGACGGCGCGTCAAAAAAGCCGCTTGATTAAGGCATCGGAAGATTATTTGCTGATGGGAGGAATTCCCGACGCGCTCAAATATCCGGAACTTGCGATCCACAAAGAGCTTTATGAAGATGTTTTATATCGCGACGTCGCGGCGCGGTATAACTTGGGCGATGCCAAGAATTTGAAAGATTTGGCGTTTTTTTTGGCGAGCAACGCGCCGTCGCTGGTGTCTTTCAATAAAATCAAGGATTTGTTGAAATTGGGAAGCGTTAATACCGTGAAAAGCTATGTTGATTATCTTGAAAACAGCTGGCTGTTTTTTGTTGTCAACAAATACGCTTTTTCAGTCAAGGAACAGCAAATTGCGGCCAAAAAAATTTATGGCGTTGACACCGGGCTCATAAAATCGGTTGGTTTTGCCTTTTCCCAAAATTTGGGCAAAGCAATGGAAAACGCGGTCTACTTGCATTTGCGACGGCGCCATCAAGACATTTATTATTATAAAACCGGCCAAAATTATGAAGTTGATTTCTTTTTGCCCAAAGAAAATATTTTTGTGCAATCCTGCTATGATTTTGATGTTTTGGAAGTCCGCGAAAGGGAATTACGCGCGCTTGCCGCGGCGGCCGAAGAAAAAAGCAATCCGGCGGGAATGACCGTGGTGACCGCGAGAACCAAAGAAACGATAAAGCAAAAAAAATCCATTATTCAGGTATTACCTCTCTATGAATGGCTTTTGTGCTAATTTGCCATTTGCGCGCCCAAAGCGCGCGCCCGCTTTTGGCGGACAATATGCAAATACAAAAAACGCGCCGAAGTTATCGGGGTGTTTTTGTTTTTGTTGATTCTGCGCTAAAATGTGAAATTGGAATTTAATTTTTTAGTTTACATTTTTCAATTTTCAATGAATTTACAATGAATCAGTTTTCAAACAGAATGCAGCGTTTTGTGTTTTGTTTGGACCATTGAAAGAATGAAAATTCAATGGAAACTGATAATTGAAAATTGAAAACTCACTGCAATGGTTTTAGATTTATCAAAATTGAATAAGGAGCAGAGAAAGGCGGTGGAGCACAAAGATGGGCCGCTTTTGATTGTGGCGGGGGCGGGGACGGGCAAGACCCGGGCGATTACCTATCGGATCGCGCATTTGATTGAGTCGGGGCGGGTATTGCCCGAGGAGGTTTTGGCGCTCACGTTCACCGATAAAGCCGCCGGGGAAATGGAAGATCGGGTGGATGATTTGCTGTCTTTGGGCTACGCGGATTTGTGGATTTGCACTTTTCATTCGTTTTGCGAACGGATTTTGCGCCAAAAAGGGATGGAAATCGGCCTTCCGGGAAATTTCAAAGTTCTTGATCAAACGGCAAGCTGGCTTTTGGTGCGCAAAAATATCAAGCGGTTCAAATTGAAATATTACAAGCCGCTGGGCAATCCAACGAAATTCATTCACGCGCTGTTAACTCATTTTTCTCGTTGCAAAGATCAGGCGATATCGCCGGCGGATTATCTAGAATACGCCAAAAGCGACGCTGTCGAAGAAAAAGAAAAAACGCGCGAAATCGCGCGCGCTTACCAAATTTATCAAAACTTGCTTTTGGAGAACAACTTGCTTGATTTTGGCGACTTGCTCAATTATACTCGCGATCTTTTTGTTAAACGGCCGGCGGTGTTGGAAAAATACCGCCAGCAGTTTAAACACATTTTGGTGGATGAGTTTCAAGACACGAATTGGATACAATATGATTTGGTGAAAATGCTTGCCCGACCAAAAAATAATCTGGCGGTTTGCGCCGATGACGATCAAGCGATATACCGCTGGCGGGGCGCGTCTTTTGCCAACATTTTGCAATTTCAAAAAGATTTTCCCGAATGCAAGATCGTGCCGCTCACGCGGAATTACCGTTCCTGCCAGAATATTCTTGATTTGTCATACCGATTCATTCAAGGCAATAATCCCAATCGCCTTGAATCGGTTGCCAAAATAAACAAGCGGCTGATAAGCGATTCGCAATGCTTGGGAGAAATTGACCATTTGCATTTCAAAAGCGCGGAGCAGGAAACGCAGGGAATTGTTAACGAAATTATCAGAATAATGAAAGAAAATTCCGAAGCCGAATTTTGCGATTTCGCGATTTTGGCGCGCACCAACGAAAGCGCCGCGCAGTTCGCCCGCGCTTGCGAGCGTTCGGGGATTCCGGCGCGGTTTATGGCGCTAAAGGGGCTTTATTCAAAACCCGCGGTGCTGGATATTATTTCCTATTTGAAGTTTCTAAACAACCACGGCGAAAGCGCGCCGCTTTGGCGGATAATAAATATGCCGTTTTTGATGATTCCCAATTCCGATATTGTCAAAATCACCCAGCGCGGCTATAAAAAGTCCCAATCAATACACGAAACATTAAAAGACGCGGATTTAAAAGAAGAATTGACTGTGCACGGCAAGGCGGGAGTTGACCGGCTGATTACGATGTTAAAAAAGCATAGCGAGTTGGCGCGCGCAAAAAATGTTTCCGAGATCGCGCTGGCGTTTCTGGAAGATTCGGGCTATTTGGAGCATTTGGTGCGCCGAGAAGCGCGCCAGGAAATTGATTTTATCGGCCAATTTTATGCCAAGATCAAAGATTTTGAGGCCGCCAATATGGACTCCAATTTAAAAAATTTTGTTGATCAATTGGATATGGAAATTGAATCCGGCGAAGAGGGCAAATTGAATTTTGATCCCATCAGAATGCCCGACGCGGTCCAAATAATGACCGTGCACGCGGGCAAAGGTTTGGAATTTGACTATGTCTTTGTTGTTGATTTGGTGGACCGCAAATTTCCGGTGGTTGAGCGGGGAGACGAAATTGAAATTCCCGATGGCTTGGCAAGGGATTTGCCCGATAAAAAACGCGGGGCGCATCTGGAAGAGGAGAGACGCTTATTTTATGTGGCGATGACGCGCGCGCGCAAGGCGCTTTACTTCGCGTCGGCCGGCGATTATGGCGGCGCCCGCCTCAAAAAAATTTCGCGGTTTTTGCACGAGATGGGTTATAACGGCAACACTTGCCAAAGGAACGTGAAGATTGTGCGTTTGGCGCCCAATGACCGCCGGCCCCAAATTCGCGGACCGCTTCCCGGGCATTTTTCTTTCACCCAGCTGGCCACTTTTGAAAAGTGCCCCCTGCAATACAAATTCGCCCATATTATGCGCGTTCCCGCGAAAGGCAAAGCGTTTTTTTCTTATGGCAAAACAATGCACAACGCGCTCTATGAATTTTTATTTGAATTGGGAAGCAAGCGGGGCAGTTTTAAAAAATTGGCTGATATTTACAAAAAAAACTGGATCGACGAATGGTATGATGATAAAAGCGAAAAAGAAACCTATTACCGCCAAGGGATGGAATCTTTGAAAAGTTTTTGGCGCGATTTTTCGGCCAACCGACCAAAAATCGCCAAAATCAACGGCCAGCCGGCGTTGGAACAGGGCTTTGATTTGAAAATCAACGGTTATTCGGTTATCGGGAAAATCGATCGTATTGATGAAATTGAAAAAGGGATTGAAATTGTAGATTACAAAACCGGCACCGCCAAAGATCGCTTGCGTCCGGAAGATAAAATGCAATTAATGATTTATCAAATCGCGGCCAAGGATATATTTAACCTTGATTCGCGAAAATTAACCTATTTTTATTTAAACGAAACAAAACCGTTGTCGTTTTCACCGACCGATGAAGATACGCAAGCGCAAAAGGAAAAAATTGCCGGCATCATTGACAATATCGCCAAAAGCGATTTTCGCGCCCGCCCGGGATGGCAATGCGCCTGGTGCGAATACAAAGACATTTGCGAATTTAGCCGCAACCGCTAACTCGCAGTTTTCAATTTGCAGTTTTCAATTTACAATAAATTTACAATGAATCAGTTTCCAAACAAAATGCCGCGTTTTGTATTTTGTTTGAATCATTGAAACATTGAAAATTCAATGGAAACTGAAAATTGAAAACTATAAATCTATGAATCAATTTATCAAATTTATGTTTACGGTTTTTGGGGGCGCGGCAATCGGTTTTGGATTGGGCGTGATGGCGTATAAAAATGCTATATTCTCGGCGTCCCAATTCGAGGCGGCGATGATTTTGGGATTGATTGCCGGCGGTTTTTTCTTGGCGCTGGGCTTGCCCGGCAAAAAAATCCGCCGCGACGAGGAAGAGCCGGCGGCACAGGAAAACAGCCGCCAATACCCGCAATCTTGATGAGTTGCGGGATTATTGAATTGTTTGACCACCGAATTGTAGGGGCGGGTCTTGTACCCGCCCTTTGCGTGGCCAATTGTGTTTCTATAACGCGAAACAGACGAAAGGCGGGCG
>CAZRVG010000010.1:0-33915 GCA_964603475.1 uncultured Candidatus Saccharibacteria bacterium | reverse complement strand
TAATCCTTTAACTTTTTTATACTCACTCGGAGTAATGCCAAAAGTCGCTTTGGATATTTCCGCGGTCAAGATTTCATAATCTTTTTGCTCTTTTGCTCCGCGTTTTTGCCATTCATCAGTAAGTTCTTCTCTGATGGCGACTCCTCGCATTCTTTTTTCTATCCAATCATCCGGATATCCTTTAAGTTTATAAAGCATCCTTGTCCTCTTGGTTGCCAGTTCCGGGTTTTCAATTTCTTGCACTCTTTCATAACCCACTTTCGCCAACCAGCGTTTGAAAGGTTCAGCCTTTGGCGATGGAATGGATTGAATAATGCGAAAAATCCCTTCCGTGCCAGCGCAATCCGTAAAGTAATTTTTACCGTCAGAAGCGAGTAATTTCAGTTGTCGACAAATTGTCGACAACTCAATTTCCTCTTCATTTTTAACTCTCATCTTCATCTTATACCAATAATCTCTCGGATTAATACTGTCAGTCAAGGCTTCAACAACATCAATTACAGAAAACCACCATTCATTATTATAAAGTGTTTTTCTAATTTTTTTGCCTTTGAATAAAGCTATTTTTGTAGTTTTCATCTTGCTATCTTTTAATATTTTGAATGGCAATAATAATTTCTTTTTTCTGTTTTTTTTGGCGATTCTTTTCTTTGATCAAATAATCTTCGCCCAATTCGCCTTTTAAGTCCTGAATACCTTTAACAAAATTCTCTTTGAAGCCAGCTATTCGGCGCAAGGTATAATCCGCCAAAGTGCCATATGACAAAATATCTTCTTTTAACATCCGCAAGAAATATTTGTGAGGCATAAGTGGTTCTTCTTTGCTTGCGATCAGAAAATCAAGATTATTGCAAGCTTTTTGTTCTAAACTTTGTTCGCTAACCGGGCCCAAACGAAAATCTTTATAAGCTTGGATTGCGTCGTATGCCCGCCAAAATTGGCTGGTGTTCCAGTTTTGGGATTTTTCATCCGGTTCACAGGCGATCTTTTCAAAGACATCTTCAAAATCGGTTTGGAGCGTTTCAATTTTTTCTGTGCCAGTTTTTGCTCCACTGACATAGAGTCGTCCTTTTTTAAAAAACACCAAAAGTTCATTTTCCGTATAATTCTTTGCTGCCTTGATTCGTGGCGGATAATTTTTTAGGCCGGCAATCAATTCCGGATTGTCTTTTTTTATTTTCAAATAACGTTTCAATGCTTTGGTGTAAAAGCTCTCTTCTTCTTGCTTGTCTGGATTTTGCTGAATTCGATTGAATAGTCCGGCTGGTGTTGGCTCTTCGTCAATATCAAAAATCTTTGAATCCTCGCCCAAAGTATTATGGATTAAAAACATTTTATTGGCGGCAATTTCACGCGATTGCACCAACTGCGCGCCTTGTTCGGTTGGGAAGAAATTAACAATATAAAGCTCGCCAAATACTTTCTTGCTAATGCGATTAATACGACCAAGACGCTGAATCACCCGAACCGGATTCCATGGAATATCATAATTGATAACCATCCCGCCTCTATTTAGGTTAAAACCTTCTGAAATTTTGTCAGATGACAATAAAATATCAAATTCGTTTTCCTGCGCTTTGCATGAAGCGTCAAAATTTTTATTGATTTGATTGATTTTTGTTGCCGACAAGCCGCCGGCCGCTACCAAAACTCTATCTCTATATATTTTTTTTAGCGCTTTTTCGAGATATTTTACAGTGTCAACATACTCCGAAAAAATTATGAGTTTTCTTTTTGGCTCGCCTTTATTTGGTTTTTTAGCTAATTCTTCTTTGATGTGCCCTAATAAACAATTTGTCTTAGGATCATTCTTAACAAGATTTAGTTTTTCAAGTTCTGATAATATTTCGTCAAATAATTCTAAATCAGATTCAATAGCTTCAAAAAAATCATCCTTGCGCTCAAACGCTCTTAATTTATATCGTTTGTGATTTTTGGGATATTCCCCCTGTTTGATTTTTTCCTCATATTCAAAAAGATATTTCTCGATCTCATCCGCGTCCAATTCGTAGATTTTTTCTAAAAGCGCTCGGTCTAAAATATATTCACCGGTTTTCTGAATGAATTTTTGGCTATTTTCTGTAATTTTCTTGAAGTTTTTAATACTTTGTTCAAATGAACCAAAAGAGCTTTCAAAACGTTTAACCAGCAAGCGGCGCATAAAATCAAATAAATTCCTTTGTTGAATAAATTGGCGATTATCATCTTCGCTCATTTCTTCTTTAACGCCTTTCTCATACTCAAACGGCCTATAAATTGCTCCTTTAAATCTTCCGCCTTCTTCAGGATCGCTAAAATAACTTTCAATAATAGTGGTATAAAAATCAGATTGTTCTTTATTTAATTCAAAAAACCATTCTTTGGGGTTAGCAACTTTGGAAAGTTCTTGGACTTCATTTTTGTAATCAGGATTATTTTGCAAATCAATTCGGTTGCGCCTGATAGTCACCGGCTCGATAACATTTCTAATCTGCTTGGATAAATAGCGGGATCTTGTGGCAACTTTTTTCAGATCAACAGCATCTTCTTCAAATAATGTTTTGTAATAATTTTCTGCTTTATTTCGTTTGGCATTATCAGATGAATCCCAATATTTTTTAATATACCCGAGCCTGTCAAACATTCCTTTGAAACCTTTAAATTGGTCAACCAAATTATTTTCTAATGTAATCGAGGATTTTTTAGGTGTTATAAAAAGTTTTAAAAGAGCTAAAATATCTCCTGGTCGATTGTTAAAAGGCGTAGCCGTTAATAAAATAACTTGCTTTTCTCGACAAATATTCTTTAAAAGCTCGTAGTCTTTCGTATCTTGGTTTCTAAAGCGGTGCGCTTCATCGACTATCACGACATCAATGTCTTTGGCCTTATTAACGAATTCCAATGTATTTTCAAGATCGCCCAAAGAACAAACTTCCCAATCGTAAAGGCCAAACTCTTCTGTGTATTTTTTCCAGCCGGAATTTCTATTTCTATCGCCAACAAGTCCGGGCGGGCATATAATAATTCCGCGTTTTTTCAAATTTTTAGCAATGGCGCAAGCAATAATAGTTTTGCCCAAACCTACCACATCAGCCACTATAACCCCGTTATGATTTTCCATAATCCCTAATGCTTGCTTAACCGCCTCTAATTGATATTGATAGGGTTTATAGTTATTTTCTTCCATGATCTTAATTAAAGAATCGCCAATTTCTTTTTGTTCAAATAAATCAAGATATGTTTTTAAAACCAAACAAAAAGCTTCAAACGGGGAAACATCTTTGACCAAAGTTTCTGTTTCAACAACTTGAACCAGCTTCTTTTTTACGTCATCAAATTCAGTGATCTTCACTGCTTCCTGCCATAGATCGTCAAAATATTGATCCGCGTCTTCAAAGCCATAATCTCCAATTTCCACATTAAATTCATTCTGAGTAAAAAGCCCCGCCTTGGTAAGATTACTGGAACCGGTAATAAATAAATTCTTTTTGCCAACCTGGCTCTGATCGAGTTTAAAGAGATAAAGTTTCGCGTGATTTGGTTTATGTGTTTTTCTAATAATCAGCTTATCTTTTTGAATTAACTCAACAAAATATCCCACTTGTTCATAAAATTCTTTTGTATCAAAATTCTCATTATTCAATGACTTTTTGATTGATTCAAAAAATTTATATGTTTTTTCTTCATCTGATAATTGCTCATTTTCTGAAAATTCAATTAAGCCAAAATTTGATCGGTCAACATTCAAACCAACCAGCACTTTAGTAATGGTGTTTGGGCTGGTTTTTAAGCCTTCATATAGCTCTCTAATTCCGGAAAAATAAAAAAAACCGACTAAGAATTTCAACTCTTCGCTTTTCTCAATAAGCCCAATTAATCGTTTTTTTAAATCTCTTGTTTCGTTGTTAGTTATAAAATTTGGCATATTTCTACTTATTATATCATCAACGATTGCCCCGATCCCTTTGGCAATTTTTATAACAATCTGAATTGCCGGCGGCGTTCTTTCAAAGTTTGCCGATAGCTTTTCGCTTTTTTATAATCAAGCTGATCTGTTAAAGCCGCGGCAATATCAATCAATGAAAAAACCCGCCGCTCTTTTTGCTCATCCCGAACACGGCGGATTTTTTGCCGTTGAAAACCGCGATTTGTTTTTTATTTCTCATTTTCTTATTTAATTGATTCTACCCCAAACCAACCAAAAAACCAACAAATTGTTGGTTTTTTGATATGCGATAAACCGCAAGATTTTCAAAATCAAACATAAATTCAAAACACTAAATAAAAATTCTGTAATTTGTGCGTGTAATTCGTAGTTTGGGAGCAAATTTTGCTTTTCGAAATATATAATCCCTTCCTTTCCCTAATTACAAAGTACCAATTACTAATTACTGCAAATTTTGTTCGCAAAATTTGCTGCGGAGGAGGCGGGATTCGAACCCGCGATACCTTTCGGCATACGCGCTTTCCAAGCGCGCGCACTCGGCCTCTATGCGACCCCTCCTTCGCTCCCTCCTTCGCTAAAGCTATGGAGGGCAAGAAAGCTACGGAGGGCAAGCCCTCCAAAAACAAATCCGAATATCGAAATCTGAAACAAATCCAAAATTTAAATCCCAAATAAATATAAAAAAATGCATATATTTGGATGTATATACATTTGTATATACATTCAAAAATACGCTTTGGGCGCGATATGGCTATACTATAAATGAAAAACGGGTTAAAATCAATGCAAAGGCAAATAACTTAAAAAAACAAAAACATGGAAAATCAAACGCAAATCCAAGAAACAGGGTGCTGTCCCAAATTTGATCCCGCGCCGTGGGACGGGAAAGTTTTTGAGTGGCAAGATAAAAGATTTATCAAGGGCAAGGTTTTCACTTTGTTTTATATGCCGATAAATTTCGGCGGAGTGATCACAAAATTGATGAAAAAAATTGAAAAGGCCGGCGGCAACGCCGTGGATTGGATGGGGCTTTCGGATCACACTTCAAAATGGAATATGGATATTTATGTTGCCGTGGACAAAGAAATTCCAGGCGCGGAAAACATCACGCTTTCGGGAAAATTCGCCAGCAAGGTTTATGAAGGCGATTTCAAGGATACCAGCAAATGGTGCCAGGACTTTGAAAATTTCGCCAAAGAAAAAGGATTGCAAATTGAAAAAATGTATATGTGGTACACCACCTGCCCCAAATGCGCCAAAGCCTACGGCAAAAATTACACCGCCATCATCGCCAAAGTAAACTAATTTTGCGTGGGTCTGACCCGCGCAAAATTATGCAATCAAAAAATTATGAGAAATAAAATTTTGCCGCCGGCTTATTTTTTAATTGCCGCCGTTGCGATAGGAATTTTGCACTTTGCTTGGCCGATCGCGCGAATTATTGATCAGCCTTGGCGCTGGCTGGGCGTCGCGCTAATAATTTTTGGCGGCGCGATAAACATTTGGGCCGATCGGCTTTTTTCCAAGCACGGCACCACCGTCAAACCGCACGAAAAACCGGCCTATTTGATCGTTTTCGGTCCCTTTCGCGCCAGCCGGCATCCGATGTATTTGGGCATGACCGCGATTTTGTTGGGCATTGCAGTATCTTCGGGAACGATCGCCGCCTTTATCCCGCCAATCATTTTTGTGTTCATAATGGAAAAAATATTCATTCCCGTTGAAGAGCAAAATCTCCTGGAAACCTTCGGTCAAAAATATGCCGACTACAAGAAAAAAACCCGCCGCTGGCTGTAAAAATCGCGCGGGTCAGACCCGCGCAATTTTACTTAATCGTCAATAGTGAATAGTAAATAGTAAAAATTGCATAGGTGCCACCTATGCAATTTTTGATTTTTAGATTTGGGTTTTGGGTTTTTAACTTTTAGTTAGGCCGACATTTCGGTTAGTGCTTTGATACGGTCTTCGGTTGGCGGGTGGGTTAAAAACAATTTGGAGAACCAGTTTTTTTGTTTGCCGCGGAAGGGGTTGGCGATATATAGATGCGCGGTGGAGTCCTTGGCCGTCCGCATGGGATTGGGATCAGCCGAAATTTTTCGCAGGGCGCTTGCCAGCCCTTCGGGATAGCGCGTCAAAAGCGCCGCGGAAGCATCAGCCAAAAATTCGCGTTTGCGCGAAATTGCCAGCTGGATCAAGGTTGCGGCCAAGGGCGCCAAAATCGCGGCGATAATGCCAAACGCCAGCATCAACAGCCCCATATTGCCCCGATCGTCGCGCCGGCCGCCGCCGAAAAAACTGATGCGCAAAAACAAATCCGAAATGATGGCGATAATGCCCACCAAAATCACCACAATGGTTTGTAAAAGCATATCTTTGTTGCCGATGTGCGAAAGTTCGTGGGCGATCACGCCTTCAAGCTCGTTTTTATCCAGCCGCTCCAAAAGCCCGCGGGTTACCGCCACCACGGCGTGGTTTTTGTCGCGCCCCGTGGCAAACGCGTTGGGCTGGACTTCGTTGATGATATAGATTTTGGGCAAGGGCAGTCCGGCGGTGATTGCCAAATTTTCCACCAATCGGTAAAGCTCGGGATTATCGCTCTTTTCAATGGGTTTTGCGCCGGCCATAGACAAAACAATTTTATCGCTAAACCAATAGGAAAAAAAACTCTGAAAAACCGCGATCGCCACCGCGATATACAAAAAGGACGAATCCCCCAACACCTGCGACAACAGCCACCCCAAACCGATGAGAAACGCAAAAAAGAAGGTTAGCAATAACCAAGTTTTGCGAATATTTTCATCGGCATGGGTGTAGATAGTTGCCAAAAAGGCAATTTTTAATTTGAAATTTTTAATTTTTAAACAAAATTAAATTTTGAAATTTTTAAAAATTAAAACATTAAAAATTGTTTAAAAATTTTAAATTAAAAATTAAAAATTATTATTGCTCTTTATTCTCAAAGCTCACTTTGGGGGCCTCGCGCTCGGCTTCGGTGGCGATTTCAAACAATTTCATTTGCTTGAATTGGAAAATCGCGGCCACAATGTTTGAGGGAAAGCTTTCAATGGCGATATTAAAGTCGCGCACATTGCCATTGTAGAATCGGCGCGCGGCCTGAATTTTGTTTTCGGTATCGGACAATTCGCGCTGAAGTTCAACAAAATTCGCCGACGCTTTTAAATCGGGGTAGTTTTCAGCCACAGCAAACAAGCTCTTCAAGGTTTGCGAGAGCGCGTTTTCCTTTTCAATTTTTTCCTCGGGATTTTCGGCGCCCATTGCCGCCGCGCGCGCGGCGGTGACATTTTCCAGCACTTGCTTTTCGTGCGCCGCGTAGCCCTTGACGGTTTCCATCAAATTGGGAATCAAATCATACCGGCGCTTTAACTGCACATCAATATCGGCCCACGCCTCCTTGGTGCGGTTTTTAAACGCCACCAACCTGTTATAATCCGAAACCAGCCAAACAAAGAAAACCGCCGCCACAACCAAAATAACAATTGTGATAATATCCATATGTTTTTATTATTTTTATTTACTAATCACCTTTTATTCTTAACATTATATGCCATATTGATTTGTTTTACCAGCCATCGCAAACATTATTCCAAATCCACCAGCAAAATGTTCAAGCCAAGAGGACGATTGGAAATGAGGTGGCGGGAGGTTTTTTGGGGCAGTAGTTTGCCGGACAATCCCGCGGCAATCACTTGTTCTTTTGTTATTCTCTCCCCTTCGCGCCAGCAAGCAACATCAATCTCGTCGCTTTGATAATCAACCAAACAGCACGGGCAAAACTTGCAATTCATAGCTTTGAGAGAATTATAGCGATGGTGGCCGTCCAAAATCACCATCGTGTTTTTATCCACGATAATCGGATCCTTAACGCATCCGTCTTTTTTTATTTCATCTCGCAAATTTTGCAAATGTATCGGACAAGTTTCCTCATGAGGCTTTAACAGCCCGATGGCAATGTTTTTGATGTTATAATTTGGCATAAAATTATCCGCTCAAACTTGGTCAAGGTGAAACCTTGACCAAGTTTGAATTTTAAAAAACCGCCCTAAAGCGGCAGATGAACATTGAACATTGACAAAATCAAAACCGCCGCTTTCGCGAAAAAGAGGGTATCGCGCAACAACAACGATTTTGTCGGTTTACCATTTCCATAACACAAAAATTAAAAGCCGTTCCATTCTTCTTGGCCGATACCGGGTAGAGTCCCGGGATGGAATCGCCATCCGCTAGCTTCAACAAAATCCATTCTTCAAGGACTTCCTGCAATCCACGGCGGCAATCTTCCAAATTTTTAGCCGACGCCCAAACGCCTTTTAACCCCGGAATTTCGCCAAAATACGTTCCATCCTCTAAAATTTTATAGCGCACCTTTTTAAATTGCGCTTGAATATATTGAGTAATCATAATTTTAACCCGAACATACCTCCAACATATCGCAAACCAGCAGAAAAATCAACAAAACGCTCCCTTACGGGAGCGTTTGTTTTCTTGTTCTAACTTTGACATTGGAAATTGTCCCGCTTGACGGGATCACGCTGGGGCGGGAGAAATTTGGAAATTTTTTTATTAATATCCCATTCCCATGCCGGGCATGCCGCCGCCCATTCCTCCTGGCATCGGAGAGGCGTCTTCTTTTTTGGGCTTCTCCACAATCATGGCTTCGGTGGTCAGCAAAATTGATGCCGCGCTGGCCGCGTTTTGAATCGTAGCGCGCACCACCTTGGTGGGATCCACCACGCCGGCAGCGAGCATATCTTCATATTTCATTTTCGCGGCGTTGAAACCCACCGTGCCGTTGTTTTGGCGGATTTTTTCAATCACCACCGCGCCTTCCACGCCGGCGTTGGCCGCAATCTGGCGAATCGGCTCTTCCAGCGCGCGCTTTAAAATGTTGATGCCGATAGCTTCTTCGCCGTCAGCCGGCAATTTATCCAGCGCTTTGACGCAGTTTAACAGCGCCACGCCGCCGCCGGGAACAATGCCCTCTTCCACCGCCGCGCGAGTCGCCGCAAGCGCGTCCTCGGTTTTGTGCTGGCGGGCTTTCTGTTCGATCTCGGTGGCCGCGCCGACTTTAATCACCGCCACGCCGCCGGACAATTTTGCCAGCCGCTCTTGCAGTTTTTCTTTATCAAAATCAGAATCGGTTTTTGAAATCTCGGCTTTAATCTGCTTAATGCGATTATCGATCAATTCTTTGTCGCCCTTGCCTTCCACAATCACGGTCTTTTCCTTGCCCGCCACAATGCGCCGCGCCGTTCCCAAATCTTGAATGGTGATGTTTTCCAGCTTCATTCCCAATTGCTCGGAAACCACCGTGGCGCCGGTTACCGCGGCGATATCGGCCAGCATTTCTTTTTTGCGATCGCCAAATCCGGGAGCTTTCACCGCAACGGCGTTGAAAATTCCGCGCAATTTGTTAACCACCAAGGTCGCCAGTGCGTCGCCTTCAATATCATCGGCGATAATCAGCAATTCTTTTTTGCCGGTTTGCATAATTTTTTCCAAAATCGGCAAAAGTTCGGGCAGTGAAGTTATTTTCTTTTCGGTAATCAAAATGTAGGGATCATCCAAGATCGCTTCCATTCTTTCGGTATCGGTCACCATATACGCCGAAGAATAGCCGCGATCAAATTGCAGCCCTTTGACAATTTCTTTGCGAATATCCAAATTTTTTGACTCTTCAACAGTAACCACGCCATCCTTGCCCACTTCGGTCATCACTTCGGCAATCAAATTTCCCAATTCCGCGCTTTCGGCCGAAATTGTGGCCACTTGCGCCATTTCTTCTTTTTGCGAAATGGCTTTTGACATTTCCTTTAAATTGGCCACTACCGCCTCCACGCCTTTGTCAATCCCGCGCTTGATCGCCAGCGGATTGGCGCCCGCGGTCACGTTTTTCAAGCCTTCGGCAATTAACGCTTGCGCCAAGACACACGCGGTGGTGGTGCCGTCGCCGGCCATATCATTGGTTTTCTCCGACGCTTCTTTAACAATTTGCGCGCCCATATTTTCGGCTTTGTCTTCCAATTCAATCTCTTTGGCAATGGAAACGCCGTCGTTGGTAATTACCGGCGCGCCATAGGATTTGTCGATCACGGCGTTGCGGCCGCGAGGTCCCAAGGTAACTTTCACGGCGTTTGCCAGTTTGTCCGCGCCGCTCTTTAGTTTCTTGCGCGCGGTTTCCGAGTATATAATTTCTTTAGCCATCTTTCAAAAAATCAAAATTCAATGATAAATTATAAACAAATTTCAAAATTTAAAATCAAATGTTAAAACGGAATTCCGTTTAAAATTTATTATTTTAATTTTTGATTTTATTTATCATTTATAATTTGATTTAAATTTTAAAATTTTAAGCGATTAGTCTTCAATAATCGCGAGGATGTCGTCTTCTTTGGCGATCAGATATTCTTTGCCGTCGACTTTGATTTCATTGGGGCCGTATTTTGAAAACAAAACTTTTTGCCCCTCTTTTATGGTGATTGGAATCACTTGCCCCTGCTTGTTTTTTTTGCCCGGACCCACGGCGATCACTTTGCCTTGCTCGGGGCGCTCTTTTTCGGCGCTTGCCGGCAAAAGAATGCCTGATTTGGTTTTTTCTTCGCTTTTCACGGATTCTATCAAAAGATTATCCGCGCACGGTAAAATCTTCATAATCTTAAAATTTTTAATTTGAAATTTTTAATTTTTAAACAATGATAAAATTTAAAAATTTAGAAATTAAAAATTGTTTAAAAATTTTAAATTAAAAATTAAAAATTGCTTTTAGGTTTATTGATTATCAGTCGCGACCTTAGACTGCTAATTGTTATTTATCTTTTTGCGCGCCATTTGTCAAATTATTAAATTTTGATAAAATCAATGATATGTTGGCAAAGCTGATTACTTACACCATTGGAAGCGCATTCGCTCTTTATGTTGCCGCGCGATTCGCGCCCGGAGTGGAATTTTCCGGCGGCTGGCAGGTGCTGGCCATAGCCGGTTTTTCAATCGCTCTGTTAAATTTGGCAATCGCGCCGATATTGAAAATTCTTTCTTTCCCTTTGCGCGTCTTGACTTTAAATTTATTTAGTTTAGTAATAGATATGTCAATGGTTTGGCTCGCCGACGCCCTGATCTTGGAACTGCGCATTCACGGCATTTGGCCCCTGTTGGCAACCACATTGGTGGTTATGGTTATCAATTCAATTCTATGGCAAATATTATCTCCATCTTTCAGATCATAATCGCGACCGCCATCACCGGCCTTATTTTGCTGCAGCAGCGGGGCGGAGGCGGTTTGGGGGGCGCTTTCGGCCAATCGGGCGGCGCCTATTCAACTCAAAGAGGCATCCAAAAAAAAATCTTCGGCATTACCGTCGCTTTGGCGGTAATTTTCATCGGTCTGGCGGTGTATAACCTCTTCGTACAATAAAATTGAAAATGTAAATATCAAAAATCAAAATGACAATTGAAAATGTAAAATGAGCAAATTTTAAAATTTAACAATTTTTAATTTTGCATTGTCATTTTTAATTTTGATTTTTCAATTTTACATTATATTTGATGCGTTTTCCCACTTTTGTTCATTGGAAACAATTTTTAAAAATTCTTTCGGACAAGGAAAGAATCGCTTTTTTTGCTTTTTTCGCTTTGGCAATCGCTTCGCCTTTGGTTCTGGCAATCGCTTTCTATCAAAAAAACACCATCACCGTTGCCGCCGACAACGGCGAATACACCGAGGGAGCGATAGGCCGGCCGCGCTTTTTAAACCCCGTCTATGCGGCTTCCTACGGAGTCGATCAAGATATAACGCAATTGCTTTACGCGAGTCTTTTGGAATATGGAGAAAATAATCAAATTGTGAGCGGCTTGGCGGATTATAAAATTTCCGAAGACGGAAAAATCTACGAATTTTATTTGAAAGACGATTTGAAGTGGTCCGACGGAGAACCCATTACCAGCGACGACGCGATTTACACCATAAAAACAATCCAAGACTCGGCCTATGCCAGCCCTCTGCGGCCGCGCTGGATCAGTGTTGAAGCCGAAAAAATTTCCGAAATCGGGTTCCGCCTGAAATTGCAAAGCCCAAACGCCGGTTTTTTGGAAACTTGCGCGCTCAAAATCATCCCGCGCCATATTTGGGAAAAAAACAGCGCCAAGGACTTTGCTCTTTCGTCTTCCAATTTAAATCCAACAGTTTCGGGTCCTTATAAAGTCGCAAAAATCAATTTTGACGGCAATAGCGCCGTACAATCAATCGAATTGGAAAGAAATTCCGAATTCCATGGCATCAAGCCGCATTTGCGCCGGATAACATTCGCCTTTTTCGACGACTATAATGCCCTGGCGGCGGCGTTTAAGCAGGGAAAAATACAGGGGTTTTTGCCTCAAGAAAAAAACGGCGGCATTCCGGCGGGAACAGTTTCATATGATTATTCAATGCCCCGCTATTTCGCGATCTTTTTTAACCCTGAAAGCAACGAAATTTTTGCCGATAAGCGCGTACGGCAATCGCTGGCTCACGCCACCGACAAAAAAGCAATCTTGGAAAACGCGCTAGGAGGAAGCGGCAAGATCGCCGATTCTCCCATACCTTATGATATTTACGGCATCGCCCCTCCGCAAACATTTTATGAATATGACCCGGAAAAAGCCGGACAAATTCTGGACGAGGCCGGCTATCAACCGGGTGAAGGGGGCATACGGATAAAAAGCGAGAATCGGCAACCCGCTTTCCAATTCACAAAAACTCTGGCTAAAGGAAGTAATCTCACCGCCGAAATCAAGGAATTGCAAAAATGCCTCATAAAAGAAGTAATGCCCGATTTGGACGCCAACGGAGTCTTCGGGCCTCAAACCTTGGAAGCGGTTAATCTGTTCCAGGAAAAATATCGCGCCGATATTTTGGATCCGCAAAATATTGAAAAACCCACCGGGCAGGTGAAACAGGGCACTCGCGAAAAATTAAACGAAGTTTGTTTTCCTTCGGGGCAAACAACATTGCGATTGGAAGCGACTTTAATAATCGCCGATCAAGAGCCGTTTCTAAAAATCGCCCGACTAATCAAAGAACAATGGGAAAAAATCGGATTTGCCCTTGCAATTGAAAAAATCGCCGCCGCCGATATTGAACGCGACGTGGTCAAAAGCCGGAATTATCAAGCACTGCTTTACGGCCAATCTCTCAGAATGATCCCCGATCCCTATCCTTATTGGCATTCAACCCAAAAAATTGATCCGGGATTGAATTTCGCGCTTTATAAAAATGAAGATGCCGACCGATTGCTTGAAGAAATCCGCGCTTCACTAAGCCAAGACGAGCGCAGCCAAAAAATTGCGGAATTCCAAAATCTGATCACGCAAGATCTGCCGGCAATATTTTTATATAATCCGGATTACGCTTACATAATTTCAAAAAACGTAAAGGGCGTTAACCCCGGCGCGATCGTCAACGGAGGGCAAAGGTTTGCCGATATCGCGAATTGGTACACCGCCACCAAAAAAATCTGGAACTGGAAAAAATAGCGTGGGCTATTGCTTTTTTGGACGCGTTGTGGTATTATTGCTTTAATCATAAACGCATGGTTGAAATCAATACCATATAATTTCTCTACGTTTTGACTCCCTCTTGGGGAAAATTTTTTGTTTGCCATAAAATAACGCAAAAAAATGGACACTCGACAATCTTCAAATTCAACGCGAAGCGATATTTCAAAAGTGGTAATCCCGGCCGCGGGCTGGGGCACAAGATTTTTACCGGCCACCAAAGCCATGCCCAAGGAAATGCTTCCCATTATAGATAAACCCGTAATTCAATACGTGGTGGAAGAAGCGGTCGCCAGCGGCATAAAAGACGTGGTTTTGATAACCGGATGGCAAAAGCGCGCGATTGAAGACCATTTTGACCGTTCAATCAATTTGGAAAAATTCTTGGAAGCGCAAGGCAAAGGAAAAGCCCTGAAAACAATCAAAGAAATCGCCGCAATGGCAAACTTTCTGTATATTCGGCAAAAAAGCGATCATTATGGCAACGCCATGCCGGTGCTTGCGGCAAAACCGGTAATCGGCAATGAACATTTCGCGGTAATGTGGGGCGACGAGTTCATCAGTGCCAACCCTCCCCGCTTGCGGCAAATAATCGACGTGCACAAAAAATACGGCGGCGGCGTAATCTCGGGGGTGAGGATTGAATCAAAAGACGACGTAACCCGCTACGGAATCGCGGATATGGAAAAAATGGAAGACGGGGTATTCCGCATCAAAAAGATTGTGGAAAAGCCCCTGCCCGAACAAGCTCCGTCAAATCTGGCAACGCACGGAGCATATATCCTGCCTCCGGAAATATTCGGCGTTATTGAAAATTTGCAACCATCTAAAGGCGGCGAAATATGGCTGGTGGACGCAATCAATAAAATGATACAAGACGGCTACCCGATATACGCCTGTGAAATCCAAAACGGAAAATATTACGACACCGGCAACAAAACCGAATATCTAAAAACCGTAATTGAATTCGCGATCAACCACCCCGATTTCTCAAAAGACATAAAAGAATATATCAAAAGCCTTAAACTCAATTAATTTTCAATTTACAGTTTTCAGTTTTCATTGATTTTCCAATGAATCAATGTATTAAATAAACGCACCATTTTGTATTTGTATTTGTTTGATAATTGGAAATTGATTATTTATTGAAAATTGGTAATTGGTAATTGAAAATTTCCCGCTTTGCGGGGTCTGCGGGTATGGCGGAATTGGCAGACGCGCACGGTTCAGGGCCGTGTGGATAACATCCATGGAGGTTCAACCCCTCCTACCCGCACCCGGTAGTAGAATTTCGCGCGCGCTTCGCGCATTTTCAAGCATAGCTTGCGCGAAATTTCACTACAGGGCGCACCGATGAATTTTCGCGGCGCTCAAATTCATGGTTAATAGTTAATAACAAATACAAGACGCGAGAATACGCAAGTAATTTTTGCTTCTTGATAAATTTCAGAAAATAAAAAAATGCATAATAACAATTTCTCTCATTTCGGCGCGCGGCGCGCGCAAGCCAAACCCGCCAAAGCTCCGGCGGCTTCTTTTGACGGCGCCTTGGAATCCATCTTGGAATCTTTGCCAAGCGAAAAGACCAAAACAAGCGACGCAAAAACAACGGTTGCGGCACGTCCGCGGCAACAAAAAAACAAGCGGCGGCAACCACTTCGCGCGCCCAAGCCGAACCAAAATCGTTCGGCGCCAAAACCGCAAAATAACGACGGCCTTTTGCGCGTAATTCCTCTGGGCGGATTGGGCGAAGTGGGGCGCAATATGACGCTTTTGGAATATAAAGATTCAATTTTGATTATGGATATGGGCTTTCGCATGCCCGGTGAAGATATGCCCGGGATAGATTACATCATTCCCAACATCGACTATTTAAAAAACAAAGCCAAGAATGTCGTGGGGGCGGTTTTCACGCACGGGCATTACGATCATATCGGCGCCATACCCTATGTGATTGAAAAAATTTGGCATCCGGGATTGCGCCTGGCAGCATCACCGCTTGCCAAGGCCATAATTTTAAAGAGGCAAACCGATTTTCCCCAATGCCCGAAGCTGGACATAGAATCCGTCAACGACGGCGATCGAATAACTTTTGGACCTTTTAAAATTGAATTTTTTCGAATGAACCACAATATTCCCGACAACTACGGATTTTTTATCGAAACGCCGGTGGGCAACATTATCAACACTTCCGACTTTAAATTCGATAATAATCCCGTCAATGAAAAACCGACCGACTTCACGAGGTTGCGCGCCATCGGAAACCGCGGCATCAGCCTCTTGCTTTCGGATTCAACCGGCGCCGAGGAGCCGGGGCACTCGCTTTCCGAACAGGAGATTTTTGAAAATCTGGAAAAAATTTTTCAAGAAGCCAACGGACGGATTATCGCGGCCACATTCGGTTCGCTGTTAAATCGCGTCCAGCAAATGATCCGCCTTTCGGAAAAATACGGCAGAAAAGTGGCAATTGACGGCTATTCGCTGAAAAACAATGTTGAAGTCTGCCGGCAAATGAAATATATCCAGGCCGCGAAAAACACCTTTATCCAACTGCAAGAAGTGGATCATTATCCCGATGAGCGCGTCACCGTGATTTGCACCGGCGCGCAGGGGGAGGCCGACGCGGTGTTAATGAGAATCGCCAATCGCGAACACCGTTTTTTGCGCTTTAAAAAAAGCGACTCGGTAATTTTTTCTTCGTCGGTAATTCCGGGAAACGAGCGCACGGTGCAAAACCTAAAAGATGATATTTTGCGGCAAGGCGTGCGCGTTTACCATTATAAAATGATGGATATTCACGCCGGGGGGCACGCCAAGCAAGAAGAGCTTATCGAAATGATGCGCCTAATGCATCCCAAGTTTTTTATGCCGATTCACGGGCAATACTCAATGCTGGCCGCCAATGCCGAATTGGCGCGCTCAACGGGCATTCCCGAACAAAACATCGTGATCGCGGAAAACGGACAGATAGTGAAACTGACCAAAAATCAAATATCCCTTGAAAAGGAAACCGCACCCTCAAGCTATGTGATGGTTGACGGCTTGGGGGTGGGCGATATCGGCGAAATAGTTTTGCGCGACCGCCAAGTTTTGGCTCACGACGGGATGTTTGTGATTGTCGCCGTGATTGATCGGATCACCGGCAAAGTGAAAGGGTCTCCCGACATTATTTCGCGCGGCTTCGTTTATTTGCGTGAATCAAGGGACCTGCTCAAAGAAACCCGCAACAAAACCGTGGAAATTATCAACAAAGCCGTCGGCGCCAACGGCGCGGTGAATTGGAGCCACGTCAAAGACGACATCAGAAGCAAAATCAGCGATTTTCTGTTCACGAAAACCGAAAGAAAACCAATGATTCTGCCCGTCATTATTGAAATCTAAAAAATCAAATTTTCAGTTTTTATTTATCAGTTTTCATTGAATACTCCATTTGGACAATGTGCCAAATAAATATATCCGGCATTTTGTTTGGGCAAATGATTCATTGAAAATTCATTGAAAATTGGAAACTGAAAATTGGAAAATGTATTTTATGAGAATTTTTTCCGGCATTCGCCCCACGGGCGATATCCATTTGGGAAATTATTTCGGCGCGATGAAACAATGGATCGACTTGCAAAATAACCATGATTGTTTTTTTTGCGTCGTTGATATGCACGCGATCACCACGCCCTACGATCCCAAATTACTGCAAAAACAAATTAAAGAGCTCTCAATCGCCTATTTGGCCGCCGGATTGGATCCGGATAAATGCGTTTTATTCGTGCAATCGGCGGTCAAGGAGCATTGCGAGCTGGCATGGATCTTGGGAACGGTCACTCCCATGGGAGAGTTAAAGCGAATGACCCAGTTCAAAGACAAATCAAAACAGCATCCCGAATACGTCAACGCGGGGCTGTTCAATTATCCGGTCTTGATGGCCGCCGATATCCTGCTTTATAAAACCGACGCGGTGCCGATCGGCAAAGACCAACAACAACATGTTGAATTAACGCGCACGATCTGCCGCTGTTTTAACAATCGCTTCGGCAGTGTTTTAAAAGAACCCAAAGAAACTATGGCCGCCGGCAAAAAAATAATGTCTTTGGCCGAACCACAAAAGAAAATGTCTAAAACCGGCAACGCCAAGGGATGCATTGGGCTATTCGAAAAACCCGATTCAATTCGCAAAAAAATAATGGCCGCCGTCACCGACACGCAAAAAACGATCAAATACGACCCCAAGAAAAAGCCGGGCATCTCCAATCTGCTAACGATTAACTCGCTGATATCTAACAAAGAGATAAAAACTTTGGAAGCCGAATTCAAAGGCAAAAGCTACGCGGAATTCAAAAAGCAAACCGCCGAATCCTTGATAGTCTATCTTGAGCCCCTGCGCCGCCGCCAAAAAGAACTCTCAACGCGCGATGTGTATATAAACGACATATTAAAGCGCGGCGCGGCCAAAGCCCAAACGATCGCCGCGCAAACCATGCGCGAAGCCAAAATCGCGATGGGTATAGCATCATAGAATACCGTAGGGGCGGGTCTTGTACCCGCCCTTAATAGGGGGCAACCATAAACTACGATTAAACCGCTAAGGGCGGGTACAAGACCCGCCCCTACAAGCAAAATATAGATTATTTCAGGTCGAGGAATTCGTGGTGGGCTTGGGTGATGGGGAGGCCGCAGTCGGCGAAGATTTTTATGGCCTTTTTTTCAATTTCAATGAGCGCTTCGGGGGTTTGGCCTTCAAATTTGCATTTGATCACCGGCGCAGTATTTGACGCGCGCGCCAGCGCCCAGCCGTTGGCAAAATTTATCCGCGCGCCGTCAATATCGATGAAATCGTAATTATTTTCGCGGAGATATTTTTGCAAGCCGGCAATCACGCCGAATTTAACATCGTCGGGGCAATCCACGTTCAATTCCGGACTGGCGAAATATCGCGGCAAGGAATCAACATAGGCGGAAAAATCATCTTGCTCGGATGCCGCCTGCGCCAGCTTGATTGAGGCAAAAACCGCATCATCAACCAAATAATAATCCATGGGGAATCCGTAATGAAAAGTAATCTCGCCGCCGAATACCGCGCCGGTTTGTTTTATTTTCTCTCGCACCGCGTTATGGTGCGAAACCGAAAACACGGGCCGGCCTCCCAAGCGGCGCACGTCATCAATAAAAGCCTTTGAAGCGCGCATGCAATGCACCACCGGTCCGGTTTTTTTCGCCAGTGCCTGGCGCGCCAAAATTAATAACGTGTCATCGCCGTTGGCCGCCCGGCCGCGATTGTCAACAATTGCCACTCGGTCGCCATCGGTATCATACATAAATCCCATATCCGCGCCCGCCTCAACCACCCTTTTTTCCAAATCTTTGCGATTGGCTTCAACATGGGGATCGGGCAAATGATGGGGAAAAGTGCCGTCAAAATCGCCGTAAATCGTTTGCGCGTCGCATCCCAGCCTTTTAAACAGCCGCTCCGGCAGATAGCCGCACGCGCCATTGCCGGTGTCTAAAACAATTTTCAGCGGCCGGTCAAACTTTATCTTTGAAGCCGCATAATCAATGTATTCCTGCGAAATATCAAGCTTGGTTATTCTGCCCCCGCCGGCATCATTTTTATTTTGCGCCAATTCCATTTCTTGCGCGCGGCACCTTAATTTTTGCAAATCTTGGCCCATCAATTCTTCACTGGCAACATCCGCGGTTTTGCGAGCGTGATAGGTCAAGCCGTTATGATGCGACGGATTATGCGATCCGGAAATCATCAGCCCGCCGTCATACCCGCGATGAAATATGGCAAAATACCATAAAGGGTCGGGGGCAATTCCCAAATTAATAACTTCAATTCCCGCTTCAACCATCGCCTTTGCCGCGGATCGCGCCAATGCCGGAGAGCTGGGGCGCGGATCGCGAGCCAAAACCGCTTGCCGCATATGGGGATGCAAGGCGCAAAACGCCTTTGTTGTCCAATAAACGGCGTTTTCGTTTAATTCATCCGGATAAGTGCCGCGAATATCGTATCCGCGGAATATATTGTCTTTAATCATAATGAAACAAATTTTTAATTTTTAATTTGAAATTTTCAAAAAATGAAAATTGAAAATTATTTTGTTTGATTATATCACAATTACCGCCTATTCCAAACAACAACAATTATTCGCTATGGTTGAAAAATAAAGCCAAAATGTAAATTTGACAAGGTCGCACCTCGCCGATTACAGCGAGGAACGACCCCTCCCTGTCAAGATCAAGGTTGACGGAAGGGGATTTTGATGATAATGTGATGTTGTAATGTCGCCTCAAGCGATTCAAAAATGCGCTTGCCCATAATAAGGCGGCTAAAAATTTTATGAAACACTACGAATACACTTACTTGACTCGGCAAGATATTTCCGAGGAAGATGCCAAAAAGATACAAGATGATTTGACCGCTTTTTTGCAAGAAAAAAAGGGGGGGATCGTCGATTTGCTCAAGTCGTACAAGAAACGGCTCGCCTATCCCATCAAAAAACAGATCATAGCTTACGTGAACACCATCCTCTTTCGCGCTGATCCCGAAACGGCCGCGGAGCTCAAAAAAGAGGCTGACGGTATTGACCGGATTTTGCGAGGATTGCTGGTTGCTTATGATCCGGAAAAACTAAAAAGAGGGCCGCGCCGCGAACGCACGCGGTCGATTGATCGCCCTGTGGAAGAAAAAACAACTGCCGACAAAGAAATTCCCGCCCGCAGCCAAGAAACCGAGAAGCCGGTAAAAAAAGAACCACAACAGGAAAGCGCCTTGCCGCAAAAAAAAGCCAAAGCCGAGTTGCGCGACATCGAACAAAAATTGGACGAAATCCTCAATTAAATTAAAAATTGAAAAATCAAAAATCAAAATTACAGTTTAAAATGTAAAATGGGCAAATTTTAAAATTTAACAATTTTTAATTTTACATTGTCATTTTTCATTTTGATTTTTACATTTTGATTTTAATTCGATGAATCTCAATAAAGCAATTTTAATCGGACGGCTCACCCGCGACCCTGAAATCAGGGTTCTGCCCAGCGGCCAGCAAGTGGCCAATTTCGGACTGGCAACCGACAGTTTCTACACCGACAAAAATTCGGGACAACGTCAGCAAAAAACCGAATTTCACAATCTCGTGCTTTTTGGACGGCTTGCCGAAATCGCCGGCCAATACCTCAAAAAAGGTTCGCTGGCAATGTTTGAGGGCCGTATTCAAACCCGCGACTGGACAGACCAAGCGGGAAACAAACGTTATCGTACCGAAATTGTCGCCGATAATATGCAGTTGGGTCCAAGGCCGGCGAATACCGGCGAATTCAACGGACAACAACCGCCTGCCCAAAATTACGCGAAATCCTCCTTCGCTAAAGCTTCGGAGGACAAGCCCGCTCAAGCTTCGACAGTAGCGGAGCCCGAAATTCCAATCATTGAAGAAGACGGCGACATCGACGTAAAAAACATCCCCTTCTAATAAATTTAAAATTGAAAAATCAAAAATCAAAATTACAGTTTAAAATGTAAAATGGGCAAATTTTAAAATTTAACAATTTTTAATTTTACATTGTCATTTTTCATTTTGATTTTTACATTTTGATTTTGGAAAAACATGGCTTGTTATTTTTGTCAGAAAAACGTTAAGCAAGTTAATTTTAAAGATACCGATACCTTGCAAAGGTTTACTTCCGGAACGGGAAAAATCCGTCCCAAGAAAAAAACCGGCTCTTGCGCCAAACACCAGCGGCAAATCGCCCAAGCGGTTAAGCGCGCCAGATTTTTGGCATTGTTGCCATAGAAAATCGCATAAACACAGAAACATTTAAACATGTTATCAAAAAATCCGCTTTCCCGCGGATTTTTTGATAACATATTAAATGATTAAATGATTATATGATTAAATGATTAAATGATTTCATCCGTTGGAATCATCAAATGTGGCGTCAATCTTCACTTTTAGTTCGGCTTTTATTTTATCAAGGGTTTCGGAATTCTCGCGCAGAAAATTTTTCGACTGCTCCATTCCCACGCCCAGTTTTTGCTCGCCAAACATTATCGTGTTGCCGGACTTTTTAATCACATCCAATGAAAGTCCGGTGTTAATCACATCGGAAAATTGCGAGATCCCTTCGTTGTAGTAAATATCATATTCAACAACCTTGAACGGCGGCGCCACTTTGTTTTTGACGATTTTGGCCTTCACGCGGTTGCCGATAATCTCATCGCCGTGCTTTAACTGCCCGGTGCGGCGCAATTCAATGCGCACCGAAGCGTAAAATTTCAATGCCATGCCTCCGGGAGTGGTTTCGGGATTGCCCCACATCACGCCAATCTTCATCCGCGTTTGATTGATGAAAACAACAATGGTATTGGTTTTTGCCGCGATTGCGGAAAACTTGCGCAACGCCGACGACATCAAACGCGCTTGCAACCCGATTTGCTGATCGCCCACCTCGCCGTCAATTTCGGCGCGGGGAGTCAATGCCGCCACGGAATCTACCACGATGATATCCACTTGCCCCGATTTCATCAGCGCCTCCACAATCTGCAATGCCTGCTCGCCCGAATCCGGCTGGGAAATCAAGAGGCTGTCCACATTGACGCCGATGCGCTTGGCATACATGGGATCAAGCGCGTGCTCGGCATCAACAAACGCAGCGGTGCCGCCTTTTTTTTGCGCTTGAGCCAAAATATGCAGCGACAAAGTGGTTTTGCCCGCGGATTCGCCGCCATAGATTTCCACAATACGCCCGCGGGGAATCCCCCCCACGCCCAGGGCCATATCCAGCGAAATACACCCGGTGGGAATCACATCCACATCCACGGCCTTGATATCTTTGAGCGTCATAATCGCCCCCTCGCCGAATTTTTCGCGAATTTCGTCAAGCGCGGCTTGCAACCCCTTGTTTTCTTTTTCCTTGCCCGCCTTGACCTTTTCGCCCTCGGAAACTTTTTTCTTCTTCATAGAACCAATATTTCGCAAATTCAACAAGGTTTCACCTTGCAAGTTTGCAAGGTGAAACCTTGCCAAATTCGCGAATAATTCACCAAAACAAATTTAATCCTTGTTCAATGATTATAACTGTTATTTCCTTATCCTGCCATCTTGACAAAATTTAAAATCAGTGAAATACAATAGATCTCTTCTTTTTTTATACAAGCGCGCGGATTGGTTTATCAGATTGTTGAATCGCCGCCGATAATTTCTTGCGCGATTCTTGCGCGATTATTGCGCGATTGGGTTTGCTATTTCTCTTTGTATATCGTTGCCTTGCCTTTGCCGACGCGCTCAATCAATCCCAGTCGGATTAGTTTGTTAAAGTCATTAACCCGGGACGGCTTTGATCTTTTTACAAGTCCGGAATAGATTTTGTCGTTAATATAGCCATTTTCTTTGATGTGGTTTAATATGATTTTTTGCGCATCGCTCAATATGTTTTCGGGAGTAATCGCGGAATTTTTCAATTCTTCGCCAACCCTTATTAACTCGTCAATAATCCCGTCGGTAAAATATTCCAGCCACGGGGTGTAATCGATTTTATCTTTAATATCATAATAATCGCCCCTTTCGCCGACAAAGCCAAAATACTTGCCCACATTATTGTTGTAATAATTTTCAAAACTGAAAAGATTGAAGGTGTCAATCCCCAAATCAGCCAGCAAAATTTTGGTCGCCAGCCGCGCGGTGCGCCCGTTGCCATCCATAAACGGATGAATAACAACAAACTGCTTGTGAAAAACGCCGGCCAGCACAAGCGAGTCGACTTTATTTTTGTTTTTACCAATAAAGAAAAGCAAGTCATCCATCAATCGCGCGACATCTTTATGGTCCGGCGGAATATAGATTATTTTTCTCGCGATCGGATCGTTGACAACAACCGCCCCCTGCCGCAGTTTCCCCAAATTAAACGGAGCAATCAAGCCATCAACGATTTGCTCTTGTATTTTTAAAATCAAATTCAAATCGAGTTTTACGCCGCCCTGATTAAATCTCGCGTTTAATTCTTCCAAAGCTTTGTTGTAATTGAGAACCTCTCTTTCGGTGTCGCGAATATGCTCCGGTCTTGATTTGATAATTCTTTTTACCTCGCCAAGCGGCAAGGGGTTTCCTTCAATGCTGGTGGAAGCATGCGCGGAAATTTCGTTGGCCTTTCTTTCAAATTTTGCCAAAACCGCCCGCGCGAAACTCCGACCATTTAATTCCGCGACCAAAACGGAAATCCGCTTGATATTCTCCAACAACTTGGGAGAAATTTTATATTTTGGATTAAACATTGAATTGTTCCTATTCACATCACACCATGAGCCCGCACTGGTGATGGGAATCATTGAAATCATTTGATTCCTTAATTTTCGCACCTTTAGTGCGGTTTCTAAATGTGATTTCAATATATATATGCATTGTATACGATTTTTATACGATTGGCAATCAAAGCCGCGGTTTGAATCGTTTTTTAACGCGAAAACGGACATTCGCCCGTTTTGGAATTTCATTTGGAAATTTTGAAATTAGAAATTTATTGGTAATTGGAAATTGGTGATTGGGATTTTCTCATACTTTTTGCCAGCCGTCGTCGGTTTGATCTCCGCCCATTTCGTTGATGTCGCCCGACATTCCTCCGGGTTCGGCGCCGGGGTCAAAACCCGAAACCAGCACATCGCGGGGCTTGGCGCCGTCGCCCGGACCCACAATGCCGCGCTCTTCCAACAAATCTATCAATCTTGCGGCGCGCGCGTATCCCACGCGCAAGCGGCGCTGCAAAAACGACGCCGACGCTTTGCGCGCCTGAATCACCACGTCCTTTGCCTGTTCATAAAGAGGATCGTCGCCAAAACCGCCGTCCGCGGTCTCATTGACCCCAAACATACTGCCCGCGCCGTTATATTCCTTGCCCGGTTCGCCCATCATCAGCGCTTCCAAAATTCCCTCTTCAATTTTGAACTCCGGCTGGGAATTATTATCTCTGATCCAATCCAAAACTTTTTTGCTTTCTTTTTCCGAAACATAAGGCCCCTGGATACGCTTGGGCTTAGGATATTGAGATGACATATAAAGCATATCGCCCGCGCCCAAAAGCTTTTCCGCGCCGGCGGTATCCAAAATCGTGCGCGAATCAATTTGCGACGCTACCTGAAACGCCACCCGGCAAGTGATATTAGCCTTGATTAATCCGGTAATCACTTCCACCGACGGCCGCTGGGTAGCAACAATCAAATGGATTCCCACCGCGCGCGCCATCTGCGCCAAGCGCACAATGCCGGCTTCAATTTCCTTGCCTTTGGTCGCCATCAAATCCGCCATTTCGTCAATGACAAAAATAATATAGGGCAAGGGATCGCCGCCGTCTTTGGCGCATTTTTCGTTATAACTGATAATATTTCTTGCTTCCTTTTCTCCCAAAATGTCAAACCGCCGATCCATTTCCCCGATCGCCCATTTTAGCGCCGCGATCGTTTTGTGCACATCAAAAATCACCGGCGTTAAAAGGTGAGGCAGATTATTGTAGCCGCGCATCTCCACGCGCTTGGGATCCACCAAAATCAGCCGCAACATCTCTGGCGGATTGCGGTATAAAAGCGCGGTTAAGACACTGTTTAAAAAGATGGTTTTGCCCGTACCCGTGGCTCCCGCCACCAAAAGATGCGGCATTTTGGCAATATCCGAACAAATCGGGTTGCCCAAAATGTCCTTCCCCAAAGCAATCAGCAAATTGGCTCCCGAATGGGCGCACTGATCCGAAGAAAGCAGTTCGCGCAGTCCCACACCGGCACGGCTTTTATTGGGAACTTCCACGCCTACCAGCGATTTGCCCGGAATCGGCGCCTCAATGCGGATTGAAGAGCTGGCCAGTGAAAGCGAGAGGTCGTTTGAAAGCGCCGTAATTTTGGAGAGCTTGATGCCTTCGGCAGGCTTTAACGCGTACTGTGTCACCGAGGGGCCGACAATAATATCGGGCGACATTTCCACAGGAATGCCAAAATTTTCCAGAGTTTTTTTAATGACGGCCGCGTTCTGGCGCGTATCGCCGGCCAAAGGCGCCGAATCCCGTTCATCCAGCAAATCAAACGGCGGAGTCTTATATTTTGTTTTTTCCATCATCGCGCCGCGCGCCGCCAAAGTTTTCTTGTCGAATTTTTCTCTTTTCACGGCGTTGTCGGGCTTTTGGCGCATGGAAGAAAAACGCGGCAGATTTATCGCCGGCGCCGCCGCGGTTTTTCGGTCCTTGAAAATATTTTTAATCGGCAAAGTTTTTTGCAAAGCGCTTTGCGCGGGTTTTCTTCTTTCCTTGGCCTTTGAATTGTCAAATTCAAATCGGAAAAGTCCGGAAAAGTCCGGCACCGGCTGGCCCAAAAGCCACCAATATATTGAAGACGCGGCAATAATCACGCCAAAGAAAAATACTGATGCCACCCAAAGACCGAACAAATTGAGAATCGGCAGCGCCAGCCCATAGCCAAAGCCGCCCCCGTGGCGCGCGGTAGTATCAATTGCCGCCAAAAATCCGCTGGTACCGAACAAAAAAAGAACCGAGGCGAGCAAGAGCGCCGCCGTAAATTTTTCTTTTTTCGGCAAGAAACAAACAATCGCGGCGATAGACGCCAAAACCGGCAGTAAAAAAGCCGCGCCGCCGAAAGCCGCCGACATTGCCGCGGCAAACCAATTACCCGCCATTCCCGCCATATCAAAAAATCCCAAAGCCAGCACCAGCGATAGAACCAACAAAAATATTCCGGCCGACCAGCGCCCGGTCTTCCCCGGAAACTTCACCCAGGCCGGAATTTTAAAGGAAATACCGTTTTTTTTGCGCTTTCTGTTTTTCTTCATACGCAGATATGAAAACAAATCAAGGTTAAAAGCAATTATTTATCCGTTTCACTTTCCCGCGACATTCGATTTTCGGCTTCGCTCTCTCTGCTCCCTCCCTCCTCTTCTCCGTCGCGGCGGTCAAAACCGGTACCGGCCGGAATCAGCTTGCCGATGATAACATTTTCTTTAAGTCCGTCCAACTTATCCTCCAAACGCTCCAAACTCGCCTTAATGAGCACGCGCGAGGTTTCTTGAAAAGACGCCGCCGATAAGAATGAACCGGTCGTGAGCGCGATCTTGGAAACACCCAATAAAACCGGTACATACTGCACCAGCTTCAATTTCTGTTCGGCCAGTTTTTTGTTTTCTTCCAAAACTTGTTTCAATTCCACCACTTCCTTGGGCGTGAACAAGCTGTCGCCGGGGTCTTTGATTTTTACCCGCGAGAACATCTGCCGGATAATCACGGCAACATGCTTATCATGAATCGTGGCGCCCTGTGAATTGTAAATATGCTGAATCTCTTTCAAAATATACCTTTGCGCCGCGTCCCTGCCCATTAATTTGTAGATTTCCTTGATATCCAAACTGCCCTCCCAAAGCGCTTGGCCTTTTTTTATTTCATCACCAACCTTGACCAAAACATTCGCGTTGGCCGGAGCGGAAAAATCAACTACTTGATAATCTTTGGAAGTTTTGCCTTTTTTTTCTTTTTCCTTGTCCTCATCCTCGGATTTTTTGGTCTTTCGCGATTTTTTGACGCCTTTGGGCGCGTCTTTGGCGCTGAACTTGATTTTGATAATTTTATTTTGCCCTTTTTCGGAAATCACTTCAAGCACAACGCCGTCGGCCGGACAAATTTCGGCCTTGCCGCCGGGAATACGGGCCTCAAAAATTTCCTCCACGCGCGGCAATCCCGAAGTGATATCCGTTCCCGAAGCCACACCGCCGGTGTGAAAGGTTCTCATTGTCAATTGCGTTCCCGGTTCTCCGATCGACTGAGCCGCGATAATGCCCACCGCTTCGCCAAGCCGCACCATTTCGTTATTGCCCAAATCCCAGCCGTAGCATTTCCGGCACAAGCCCTTTTCGGCCTTGCACGACAGCGGAGAACGGATCTTAATCTTTTCAATGCCGGCATCGGCAAGCTGGCGGCTTTTCTCCCAATCAATCAATTCCCCGTTTTTAACGATTATTTTTTTGGTTTTTGAAGACTTCACGGTTTCCATGGAGATATAGCCGGCAACATTATAGGCAAAATTCTGCCCGATATCTTCGGAATCCTTGAAGAGAACATCAAATCCTTCGGTATCGCCGCAATCTTCCTGCGAAATAATCGCCTCGTGCGCCACATCCACCAAGCGCCGCGTCAAATAGCCGGCAGTCGAAGTGCGCAAAGCCGTATCCACGGTGCCTTTGCGGGCGCCATGCGTGGAATTAAAGTATTCCAACACATTCAAGCCTTCTTTATAAGAATTTTTAACCGGAAGCTCGATAATATCCCCGGACGGATCCACCACCAACCCCTTCATTCCGGCCATCTGCACCGGCTGCGACCACGATCCGCGGGCGCCCGCGTCAATCATTTGATAAACCGAACTGGTTTCCGACAAAGTTTTGGGCACCAAAGTTTCAATGACCGATTTTGCCTTTGACCAAATTTCAATGATTTTGTTTTTCTTTTCTTCTTTTGACAAAAGACCCTTGGCGTAATAGTCTTCGGTTTTTTCAACTTCTTTTTCGGCTTCCTTGATAATGCCGGCTTTTTCGGCCGGAACGCGCAAATCATCCATTCCCCACGAGATTCCCGACACCGTGGAATATTCAAAGCCGAGCTCCTTGATGCGATCCAGCGTGTCTTCCACAATTTTTACCTCGTATTTGCGGATAATGTCTTCGGCAATTCTCTCCAAATCGCCGACCTTCACTATCTGATTCACAAACGCAAAATCATCGGGCAGTGTTCGATTGAAAATTATCCGGCCGACAGTGGTTTCAATAAATTCGGGCTGGGATTGTTTGGCGTTCCTTACCTTGATTTTGGCGCGCAGATCAATATCGCCGCACTCGTAAACCAAAATCGCCTCGTCGGGATCGGCAAAAACTCTGCCTTCGCCCTTCGCTTTCGCGACCATGGTCGTGAGCCAGTAGCATCCCAAAACCATATCCTGATAAACGGTAACCACGGGCGTGCCTTTGGCCGGCTTTAACAAATTCAAGCTGGAAAGCATTCTTTCGCGCGCTTCTTTTTGCGCCATATCCGAAAGCGGCAAATGCACCGCCATTTGATCGCCGTCAAAATCCGCGTTAAACGCCTTGCAAACCATGGGATGGATTTGCAGGGCTTCGCCCTCAATAAGCACGGGGTGAAACGCTTGAATACTTAAACGATGCAAAGTGGGCGCGCGATTGATCATCACCAGCTTATTTTTCACCACTTCTTCCAAAATCGCCCAAATTTCATCGGTTTGCGCCTCAATCAAGCGAGACGCGCCGCGCACGTTAAACGCCAGCTCTTTTTCCAAAACGCGATGGATCACAAAAGGCTTGAACAGCTCTAATGCCATCTTTTTGGGAATCCCCACCTGGTTGAGGCGCAAATGCGGCCCGACCACGATGACCGAACGCCCGGAATAATCAACGCGCTTGCCCAGCAGATTTTGGCGAAAACGCCCCTGTTTGCCTTTGAGCATATCGGCCAAAGATTTTAACAAGCGCCGCCCTCCGGTCGTTGCTTGGGTGGTGGTGCTTTTTCTCATCCCGTTGTCGATTAAAGAATCAACCGCTTCTTGCAGCATCCGCTTCTCGTTGCGCACGATTACTTCGGGCGCGCCGATCTCTTGCAAATATTTCAACCGATTGTTGCGGTTAATCACCCGTCGATACAAATCATTCAAATCCGAGCTGGCATATCTGCCGCCGTCCAGCTGCACTATCGGGCGCAAATCCGCGGGCAAAACCGGCAGCGCGGTAATGAGCATCCATTCGGGACGGATGCCGGCGCGATGCATTCCCTGCAAAAGCTTGAGCCGGATATAGATCTTGCGCTTTTCCTCGGGAGACGCGGTCTCAAGCCGTTTTTTCAATTCTTCAATGGTTTTTTCCAAATCAACTTTCTCGCAAAGCTGGCGCACCGTTTCAGCCCCCGTTCCGGCCGAAAAACACTGCCCGTATTTCAAAGACAAATTGCGGTATTCGTTTTCCGAGATAACGCGCATAAACTGCACTCCTGCCAATTCCTGTTTGGCGCGATCGCGCGCGGAGCGTAATTCATCCAAAGCCGCGGAAATCTCTTTTTGCGAAGTTTTGCCTTCTTTTTTGAGCAGATTCTTTTGAGTTTTGGCTTTTTCTTCAAATTCCGCTTCAATTTCGGCGGCAACTCTTTCTTTTTCCGCGTCATCAACGGAAACGATAACATATGAAGCGAAATAAATCACTTTTTCCAGCGCCAGCATCGGCAAATCCAAAACCTGGCCGATGCGCGACGGCACGCCCCGCAAAAACCAAATATGCGAAACCGGGCACGCCAATTTGATATGCCCCATGCGCTCCCTGCGCACGCTGCTTTTGGTCACTTCAACCCCGCAGCGATCGCAGACAATCCCCTTGTAGCGCACTCTTTTGTATTTGCCGCAATAACATTCATAGTCCCGCTCCGGACCGAATATCCGCTCGCAAAACAAGCCGTCTTTTTCCGGACGCTGGGTGCGGTAATTAATGGTTTCGGGCTTGGTGATCTCTCCGTGAGACCATGAAACCACCTCTTCGGGCGATGCCAGTTTTATCCTTACGGATTCTAAATCTTCTACGCGCATAAAAGCCAAATCAAAGTTTAAAAATCAAAATGGAAAATGACAATGTAAAATTAAAAATTATTAAATTTTAAAATTTACTCATTTTACATTTTAAAATGTAATTTTGATTTTTGATTTTTCAATTTTGAATTTTTATTATTGTTCGGAGGTTTTTTCTTTTACTTCAACGCTCAATCCCAGGGACTTCAATTCGCTAATCATCAGATTAAAGGCCGCCGGAATATTGGGATTGCGAATTTTTTCACCGCGCAAAATGGTTTCATAGGTCGCCGCGCGGCCGGCGATATCATCGGATTTGATGGTGAGCATTTCTTGCAGAGTGAACGCCGCGCCATATCCTTCCAGCGCCCACACTTCCATCTCGCCGAAGCGCTGGCCGCCAAACTGCGCCTTGCCGCCAAGCGGCTGTTGGGTGATCAGCGAATACGGCCCGATACTGCGCGCGTGGATTTTGTCTTCCACCATATGAATCAATTTCATCATATAGATATAGCCCACGGTAATCTTTCCCGGAAATTGCAATCCCGTTCGTCCGTCAAAAAGCTTTTCTTTGCCGTCTTCGGAAAGCCCGGCTTTTTTGAGTTCGATTTTGATATCGGCTTCGGTGGCGCCGGATAACGACGGCGTAACCGCGTGATAGCCCAGCTTGCTGGCCGCGTAGCCGAAATGCGTTTCCAAAATCTGCCCCAAATTCATACGCGAAGCCACGCTCATGGGATTTAACACAATGTCCACAGGAGTTCCATCTTCCAAAAACGGCATTTCTTCCACGGGCAAAACCCGCGAAATCACGCCTTTGTTTCCGTGCCGCCCGGCCAATTTGTCGCCGGCGCGCACCTTTCTCAACTCCGCCACTTCAATTTCAATCCGCTTGGTAACCCCCGGATCCAATTTGTGGCCAAGCTCCCGGGAAAATATTTTCACTCCCACGACGCGCCCGCGCTTGCCGTGCTCCATCACCAAGGAAGTGTCTTTCACGTCCTTGGCTTTTTCGCCGAAAATTGAACGCAGCAGGCGTTCCTCGGCGGTTAATTCCTGCTCGCCCTTGGGCGAAATTTTACCCACCAAAATATCATTGGGACCCACCTCGGCGCCGATGCGCACCACGCCCTCTTCATCCAAGTCTTTCAGTTTTTCCTCGGAAATGTTGGGAATGTCGTATGTGGTCATTTCCGGACCCAGTTTGGTTTCACGCACATCGCAAGCGAAATTCTCCATATGGATAGTGCTGAACTTGTCGTTGGCGACAAGGCGTTCGGAAATTAAAATCGCGTCTTCGAAATTGCCGCCGCGCCAAGAAGTGAACGCCACCAAAACATTGTGTCCAAGCGCCAAATGGCCGTCAACAATGGAACCGCCGTCGCAAAGCGGCGTATCTTTTTTAACCTTATCGCCCGGAGAAACAATCGCCCGCTGGTGGAAGCAAGTGTATTGATTAGTGCGCAAAAAAGTCCGCAAATAATAGGTTTTTTCGCCCAGCTCCTTGTCGTCGTATTTTACCGATATGTGGTTGCCGTCAACTTCTTTTACCGCGCCCGCGCCTTCCGCGAGTAAAATGTGGCCCGAATCACGGGCGATCCGCTCCTCGCTGCCGGTCATCACCAGCGGCGGGTCGGGATTCAAAAGCGGAGTTGATTGGCGCTGCATATTCGATCCCATCAAGGCGCGATTGGCATCGTCATTTTGCAAAAACGGAATCAGCGAAGTGCCCACCGAAAGAATTTGCTGGGGAGAAACATCAATATAGTCAACCTCGTCGCGGTTGCAAATTTCGGGCTCTCCTTTGATTCGCGCTTCCAATTTTTGGGGAATGATATTGTTTTTTTCATCCAGCGGCGCGATCGCGGTGGCAATGTTGTATTTTTCTTCTTCGTCGGCGGTCATATAAACCAGTTTGTCGGTAACTCTGCCGTCTTTAACTTCAAAATAGGGAGTTTCCAAAAATCCGAAATTGTTAATCTTGGTGTAGCCGGATAAATACCCCACCAAGCCCACATTCGGACCCTCGGGGGTTTGTATCGGGCAAATTCGGCCGTAATGGGAAGGCTGGACGTCGCGCACTTCAAAACCCGCGCGCTCGCGCGTCAATCCGCCCGGACCGGTGGCCGCCAGCCGGCGCTTGTGTTCCAATTCCGAAAGGGGGTTTTCGTTGTCCATAAACTGGCTCAACTGCGACGATGAAAAAAACTCCTTAACCACCGCGATTACCGGACGAGGATTGATCAATTGCAAGGGCGACAAATCAAGCGCTTCAAGCGTTGACATGCGATCCTTTACAATGCGTTCCATGCGCATAAAACCCAAGCGCAGACGGTTAACCAAAAGCTCGTTTAAAGTGCGCACGCGGCGATTGCCCAAATGGTCGATTTCGTCGGGGCGGGCGGTCGGATCGTTGTTAAGCCGGATAATTTCCCTGATCACGGCGACAATGTCGTCAACCGCCAAAACCCGATCGTCAATCAGCACTTCGTCGTCTTTACGGCCTTTGGGCTTTAATTGCGGCAACCGCTTCCACATTTTCCAGCGGCCGACTTTGGAAAGATCGTAGCGTTCAAAATTGAAAAACATATTCCAAATCAGCTCCTTGGCGGTGTCGGCGGTCGTCAAATCTCCCGGACGCAAACGTTGGTATATTTCCACCAAAGCTTCGGCTTGATTGTGCGTGGGATCTTTTTTGATGGTTTCCTCAATAAAATTAATATCTCCGTTATTGACATCGGCAAATAACTCCTTAATCGCGTTATCGTTGTCAATGCCGAACGCCCGCAAAAGCGTTGTTGCCGGCACGCGGCGCTTGCGATCGATTTTCACGCCGATAAATCCCGTGTGCGCCGTTTCAAGCTCCAGCCACGAACCGCGGTTGGGAATGATCTTGGTGCCGAAATAATTTTGCCCGCCGATATTTTGCGCCGAAAAAAACACTCCCGCCGAACGGATAAGCTGGGAAATGCAAACTCGCTCCACGCCGTTGATCACAAAAGTGCCGCGTTCGGTCATCAGCGGAAAGTCGCACAAAAAAATCTCTTGCGTTTTGGTTTCCTTGGTTTTTAAATTGATCAAGCGCGTTTTAACCCGCACCGAGGCTTCGTAGGAATCGTTGTTGACACGCGCTTCCAGATCGTTTTTGTGCTTGGGTTCGTCAATTTTGAAATCATCAATCCACAATTCCATTTCTTTGCCCGTGTAATCGCGAATCGGCGAAATTTCGGAAAAAAGCTCTTTAAGATCATTTTTCCAAAACAAGCCCCAATTTTCTTTTTGGAGCACCAGCAAATAAGGCAGGGGCAAAGATACCTTGGCTTTGCCGAAATTTTTTGTTTTAAGGGCCATAGGAATAAATTAAAAATTAAAAAATTAAAATCAAAAATTAAGCTCTGTGTGTTGAAGCCAGACTTCAACAAGCTTGTTGAAGTCTGGCTTCAACACGATTTTGAACTTTGATCTTTCAATTTTGAATTTTAAAGACAGGCGCAAAAAAAAGCAAAAAATACCCGTTATTTTCCAAGGGTAATTTACGCTTTAAATTATGAATTTAAATCGATCAAGGCCGCAAAAATTAATTAACGCTTCAACAAGTATTGACATTAGCAAACAAACCGCCAAATGTCAACAAAAATTAGACAACCCTCACCGGAGCAATGTATTTTAAGGTCGCTCCCCGCTTGCCTGTCCCGAGTATGCCCGAGAGATAATCCGCAGGAGCGACCCCGTCAAACTCCACAAGCGAGTCCCCGCAATAAAACACACGCCAAGCGCATGCTCTCATCCGCCGCTATTGCTCGGCAGTGCTGGTGGCCGAAACGTCCGGCGTTGAAATTTCGCTTGCGATGGA
>CAZRVG010000009.1:0-35892 GCA_964603475.1 uncultured Candidatus Saccharibacteria bacterium | reverse complement strand
GTCTGCCGCCGACTGACGAATTTTTCGCAGCCGAAAGATGGAAATTGCAGTAGAATATAATTATTCAACTGATTTGCGATGATTGGCCTGCAACGCCAGCGCCGTTCCGTCGGCCAAATACCAGCCGCCATCTTTTAACCAAGTGCAAGACGACAAAAAATCAAACGCTTTTTTCGTTTGCGCCGGCATTATGCCAAAATTCAGTAATTTTTCAGAAGCAGTTTCCATGCGTTTTTTGTGCGCGGACGCAAGCATCGCGATTTATCGGTAATCTTTTTTATCAACTTTTTATCATAATAATCCCACATCCATTTCACTTCCAAGTCATTCCCAAAATCCAAAATCCGCTCAATCACATATTGCGCGTTTTTCTCCGGATCAATGTTCTTGGGGTTAACATCCCAAAACAAACTCTGCCGAAATTTAATCATTTTTGGTTTACTCGCGCTTTTCATACTTTCATTTTACCATATCCACAACTTTAATCAAAACCGAACTTTACCAACAAAACATTGACACATCCTTACATACTTAAGAATGTAAGGATGTTTTGTGTATATATATGAATGTATATACACGTGTATATACATCCACATTGACGAAGGCACTCTTTTTGGCGGAAAAATCAGTTGGCGGCAACTGCGGCTTTGATGTTTTCCACGCTTTCGGGGTTGGCCAAGGTGGATAAATCGCCCAATTCTTCGCCCGTGAAAACTTTGCGCAAGATGCGGCGCATAATTTTGCCGGAGCGCGTTTTGGGCAAATCCGAAACGATAAAAACTTTGTGCGGCGCGGCAATCGGACCGATTTGGCTTCGAATGGCCGCGGCAACCTTCTCTTCCAGCCCCGCGGCATTCTCCATCGATTTGGGCACCGCAAACGCCACCGGCACTTGTCCCTTAACTTCATCAACCACGCCCACCACCGCGCACTCGGCCGCCATCGGTTCGTGGCAAGCCGCGCTTTCCATTTCGCCAGTGGTTAGGCGATGGCCGGCCACTTTTATTTGATCATCGGCGCGGCCGACAATGCGCAAAAGGCCGTTTTTATCCCGCACGCCCAAATCACCGGAAAAATAAATTTTGTTCCCCGGATATTCGCTCCAATAAGTTTCAATAAACCTTTTTTCATTATGCCAAACCCCGCGCAATAATCCCGGACAAAACGGCGGTATCATTACCACATTGCCCTCTTCCTCGTTCTTACATAATTTTCCATTTTCATTCATCACGCGAACGCGCACTCCGGGCAAAGGCAATCCCGTATAGGCGGGCTTAAATGGCCCAATGCCCGGCAAAGATGTTGCCACAATACCGCCGGTTTCGGTTTGCCACCATGTATCCACAATCGGACACCGTTTTTTTCCCACATTAACAAAATACCAATTCCACGCCTTTTCCGAAATCGGCTCGCCCACCGAACCCAAAATTTGCAAAGTTTTCAAGGAATAGGGTTTTAAAATCTCGGCGCCGTTTTTGATAAACATGCGAATCAGCGTGGGGGCGGTGTAAAAAGTGGTTACGCCGTATTTGTCAATCACCCTCGCCCAGCGATCCGCTTCGGGATAATCGGGCAAACCTTCAAACATAACAAATGTCGCCCCGTTTAACAGTGGCCCGTAGCAAGAATAAGTGTGTCCGGTCACCCAGCCGATATCGGCCGTGGACCAAAAAATGTCGTCGTCTCTCAAATCAAATATCCACTTGTCGGACGCGTAGGCTGAAACCATATAACCCGCGCAAGTGTGCAATGCCCCTTTGGGCTTGCCGGTGGAACCGCTGGTGTAGAGAATAAAGAAAGGATCTTCGGCATCCATAATCGCCGGCGCGCACTCATCGCTTTCTTTTTCAACAATTTGGTCATACCAAATATCGCGACTTTCCTTCCAAGGAATTCCGTTGTTCGCGTGTTTGACCACCACAACTTTCTTAACCGCGGTATTTGCCAATGCCTCGTCAGCTTGTTTTTTTAAATCAATAACCTTGCCGCGCCGATAATAGCCGTCAACGGTGATCAAAACTTTGGCGCCCGCGTCTTGCAGGCGCACTTGCAGGGCTTGCGCGGAAAACGCGGAAAACACCACCGAATGCACCGCGCCGATGCGCGCGCACGCAAGCATCGCCACCACGACTTCGGGAATCATCGGCAGATAAATACCCACCCGATCGCCTTTTTTAACGCCCAATTTTTTGAGCGCGTTGGCAAATTTATTCACCTGCCGATGTAAATCATAATATGTCAAAACCCGCGCCGGCCGTGAAGAATCATCGGCCTCCCAAATAATCGCCACTTTGTTCTTGCGCGCCGCCAAATGCCGATCCAAACAATTTTGCGTAATGTTTAGCTTGGCGCCCGAAAACCACTCAATCCGCGGCGGCGTGTCAACATAGACCTTCTTCCATTTTTTTTGCCAAACCAATTCTTTGGCAATACCTTCCCAAAACTTAACAGGATCTTTCTCGGCAAGCGCGTAAACCGCCTTTGATTTTAACCACGCCCGCTTTTTTGCCGCCGCATCCGGCCAATATAAATTTCCAACTTTTTTCATAGTTATTTTAATTTAAAAGTAACCGTTCACTGGGGGGTAAAATAATACCAGCATTTATTCCCCCTTTCTTAAAGGGGGTGGCGCGTACTCGCGACGGGGGATTTTTAAATTCAAAATTTCAAATCCCTCCCCCTGCGGGTACTCCCTTTTCCAAAGGGAGAATAAATACCAGAATGCTATCCCCAGTGAATGGTTACATTTAAAAAACTTGACAATGGCTTATGAAATGATATATTTAGAGTACATAGACCACGAAAAGAACCCTGATAGAGTTTTGTCTCTATTGGGGGTTTTTTCTTTTTAATTCAAGAATTTTTCTTTGATCGTTGATATAAGCAATTGGCGCGTTTGTCCTTTTTAATAAGATTGAACATTTCTTGCTTATGCTCGGCGAAATCAAAATCTTCAGCCTTGTTCTTGTTAAAAGGAATTTAGTCAGGCTGGCATAATCGCCATCGCTGGAAACAATGATTTCTTTATCACAATTATTTTCGTAAGCATCACAAACGGCGCCCAGCACAAGATCGGCATCGCAATTTCCTTTTATATTCCCATCGCTATCGCTTACGGTTTCCTTAAAAACTAAAATATATCCCGCTTCCTGTAAAAATTTATATAAATCTTTATTTTTGCCAACAAGACCGATAAACAAATATGCTTGTTCAACGGAATATTTATCTTTCAACCAAACCCTAAAACGCCGGTAATCCAACTTCCATCCAAGACTTTTTGTTCCATTATATAAATTCGCGCCATCAATATACGCGAAATTATTATCTCGTTTTTTCATTTTATATTTTGTTGCCCACGAAATCCGCAAATTCGGCCAGGCGGGCGGAGTAGCCCCATTCGTTGTCGTACCAGGCGCAGACTTTGGCCATATTGCCGTTGGCCATGGTTAGTTTTGAGTCAAATATTGATGAGTGGGCGCTGCCGATGATATCGCTTGATACCAGCGGCGCGATTTCATAGGCCAAAATGCCTTTGAGCGGTTTTTTTGCCGCGGCTTTTTCAAACGCCGCATTGATCTCTTCAACGGAAACCTCTCGCCCCAATTCGCAAACCAAATCCACCATTGAACCGGTGGGCACCGGCACGCGCAGGGCAATGCCGTCCAGCTTGCCTTTCACTTCGGGAATCACTTTACCAATCGCTTTTGCCGCACCCGTTGTCGTGGGAATGATATTGATCGCCGCCGCGCGCGCCCGGCGCAAATCGGAATGCGCCACATCCAAAATTTCCTGATCGTTGGTATAGGCGTGGGTTGTGGTCATAAAGCCTTTTTCAATACCAAAATTTTCATTTAAAATCTTCACTAATGGCGCCAAGCAATTGGTGGTGCAAGATCCCATATCCACCACGTCGTTCTTTGCCGGGTCATATTCATCCGCGTTAATGCCCAATAAATAGGACGGCACTTTATCCGCATCTTTGGACGGTGCCGAAATTATCACTTTTTTGGCGCCGGCGATCAAATGCTTTGCCGCGCCGCCATAGTCCCGAAAGATTCCCGTGCACTCCAAAACAACATCAACGCCCAGCTTCTTCCACGGAAGCTGCGCGGGATCGGCCTGCGCGAAAACCGCCACGCGGTTTTCGCCTTTTTTGGTTTTTACGATAATTTCCTTTTCCGTTGCCTCAATTTCTTTGCCCCAGCCCCGATAAATTGAATCATAATTCAAAAGGTGCGCGATAGTTTGATTATCGGTCAAATCATTGGCCGCCGCCAATTCCAGTTTGGGATGATTATCAATAATAATTTTAAAAACGTGCCGCCCAATTCTTCCAAGCCCGTTGATCGCAACTTTAATCATAATTTATTAAAATCCAAATTTCTAAATCCTAAATTCTAAATAAATCCAAAAATTAAAAAAAACAAACCTCAAAAAAATAAGAGTAATGTTTTCAATTTTAGATTTTGGTATTTGAATTTGTTTAGAGTTTAGGATTTAGAATTTTTAGATTGTTTAGCAAAACTGGCGCGGACAACCGCGTCAGTTTCAACGAACAAACTTACTTTATATTCAAGGCCTTGTCGATTTCTTCCTTGTCAAAGCCGACAATTATCTTGCCGTCAACATTAACCACCGGCACGCTAACCTGGCCGGAAAGCTTGACCATCTCATCCCGCTCTTTTTCATCTTCGGAAACATCAACCTCGCTGAATTCAATCTTCTTATCTTTTAAATAATCTTTAAGGGTAACACAATACGGGCAAAACGGCGTTGAATAAACTTTTATCATATTTCTATTTTTTTATATACCATTTACTATCACTATCCTCCGCAAGAACCTCCCGCGCTATCGGAAGCCGACACTTCAACGCCAAAACCGGTTGAAGACTGGTCGCCGGATAATTCGGTTTGGCATTCTTCGGGCTGTTCGTTAAATGACATGCAAACCACTTTTTTGAAGGCCTCCGGAGAACGAGAGCTTAACATATCGGAAACATCTTTGCCGTTAATGACAATAGTCGGCGATCCCTGAACTCCATATTCTTCATTTAAATCGGCATTCACATTAAACGTGGGATAAACGCCGCTCAACCAAGTTGACTCGTCGTTGTAATCGGCGGTTATGCCAAACTCCTCATCCGCGGCGGCAACGCAAGCACTAAGTTTTTCTTGATCAACTTCGGCCGATGACAAGCATTTTCCATAATCAGCCACGCAATCGCTATCGGTGCAAGTCGAATATTGGGTATCGGCGGTGAAGCATTTCAAATAGTCGCTCATTTTTTCGCCTTGCTCCTTTTGAATACAGTATTGGCGAAGATTTTCATCAAGCTCAATTTTTCCGTGCATCGCGTAGTTCACAAAATATACCCCCATATCGGCTTTTTCTTTTAACAAGTCATAAACCGGCAAATACATCTTTTGCGCCTGCAACCCATAGGGACAATAACTCATCACAAACATCTTAATGTCGGGACGATCGCTTTTTGCCATCTCGGCCGCGGCCTTTTCCTCTTCAAGATCCTTGTCAAGGATGATCGCTTGCGGAATACCTTCGGCAAAAAACAGCGCGCCGTCTTTGGTAACATAAGCCTCATAGTCCTGCTCCTGCACCGTGAGCTTGAAATTATATAACCCGTTTTCGCTTTTAACATCTTTATAGGATGCGGCAATACCTTCGGAAAGCATATTCTCATTAACATAATCAATCGCCTTTTGCGCCGCCGCTTCGGGGTTCATTGTTTTTGTAAACAAACCTCCCAACTGCGGCTGAAAGTACGCCAGTGCCGCGATAATCACAAACCCCAGCAAAGCCAAGGCCGGAAACAATATTTCTTTTGAAATCTTCATCGTCATATTTTTTCTTTGTTATTCTTACTTATTCTAAATTTAATCGCACAAACCCAATATATCACAAACCAAAAACCTTGCAACATCCCCAAGGATCGGAAATTTGGCAAATGCTCCTCAATCAATGGCATCGCGTGTTGCCAAATTTAGATCGATGAGCAAGTCTTTGAGATTCACCCGATAAGCTTCGCAAATATTTTTTAACGTCAAACTTTCAGCCTCCATTTGCATCATCGGGCACTGCAAGCAGGGCACTTTGTGCTTTGCCAAAACTTCTTTGCCCTTGGAAAATTCCAAAACTTCTTTTAAAGTTGATTCTTCGGTAAAATCCACCATAAAAAATTAAAAATGTAAAAATCAAAAATCAAAATTACAATGTAAAATTACAAAATGTCGGATTGGCAACATTTTTAACTTTGAATTGTCATTTTCCATTTTGATTTTTTAATTTTAAATTTACGCTATAGGCGGCAACACATCCAAGTATTGCGGTGATCAATTGCGGCCAGCCCATCATTGACGCCAGAGCCAAATTTATGTTTCCGTGGGTTATTGCCGCCAAAATCGCAGTCGCGCTCAACACCAGAATACCAAACTTAGCCAAAATGGCAACACTCGCCGCCAGCCAATAATTGACCTTGCGCAAAAGCGCGAAAATTCCCGCCAGCGCGATATTTGACGCCATAATATAGGGCACCATCGCCGCCATTGCCGCCGGCAACGTCCCAACCCCCAGCGCGATCAGACTGGGAATCACCGCCACAACCGCCGCGGCGCGAAACCCCGCCAGCATAACCGCCAAAAACAGCGCAGCATTCACAATCGTCCCCGTCGCCAATTGCTGGCCGAACAGCGGCGCGATCACCGCCGCCCCGGTCAACGCCGCAACTATTGCTAATTGCCTCGGTATTGATATTGCTGATAATTTAACCATAATTTCAGTTTTCAGTTTACATTTTTCAATTTTCAATAAATGATCCAATTCCTCATTTGCTCAAACCTGAATTTTGCATTTGCTTGATAATTGATTCATTGAAAACTCAATGAAAATTGAAAACCAGTAATTGAAAATTATTATTTTTTGATTTCGCTTTTCCCTTTTTTCGCGTATTTCGTGTGTAAAATTTCGTGGATTTTGTGTTCGTCGTTTTGCAGATCGTCATAGACCGCCTTCACCGCCGGGCTTTCGTGAGCGAAGCGGATTTGTTTGGCAATATCATCCGAATATAATCCCGCGGCACGCTTTCGACGAATTTCGTCGTTGACCGGCAAAGGCTGGCCGCCGCCGCCAATGCATCCGCCCGGGCAGGCCATCACTTCAACATAATTATACGCTTTGGGATCGTTTGCCAATTCATCCAAAATAATTTTAGCATTTTCCATGCCATTGGCAATGGCGATTTTTAGTTTGATTCCGCCAATCTCAACTTCCGCTCTCTTCAACCCGACAATGCCGCGCACAATTTCCAAATCAACATTTTCCAGATTTTTACCGGTAATCAGCCAATGCGCGGTGCGCGCCGCCGCTTCGGTCACGCCGCCGGTCGCGCCAAAAATCGTGCCCGCGCCGGTGTAGGCGCCAAACGGATCGTCGGCAGTCTCCTCGGGCACATCCTTTAAGTTTATTCGATTTTTTTGCAATAATCGTCCCAACTCGCGCGTGGTCAAAACAAAATCAACCGGCGGCAAGCCGTTTATTTTTTCCTCGGGCTTGAACGTGTCATATTTTTTGGCTGTGCAAGGCATCACCGAAACCGAAACAATATCTTCGGGATTGATTCTGTTGTTTTCCGCCCAACGAGTCTTAATCAGCGAACCCAGCATATTTTGCGGCGATTTGCACGTGGTAATATGGGGAATTAAGTCCGGACGATAGAACTCAATATAACGAATCCATGCCGGACAGCAGGAAGTAAACATCGGCAGAGGCTTGCTCTCTTTAACTCTCTGCACCAACTCTTTGGCTTCCTCCACCGTGGTCAAGTCCGCGGCCATGTTCGTGTCAAACACCTTGTCAAACCCCAGTTTTTTCAGTGCCGCCGTCAATTGCCCGGTCACCACTTGTCCGTGAGGAATGCCAAACATTTCGCCGATTGACGAGCGAATTGACGGCGCGAATTGCACCACCAAAGTTTTTTCCTTTTTGTCTTTTAACAGCGCGTCAACCGCATCCACCGCGCTTTCCACATCTAACGCCCCCACAGGGCAATGCACGATGCACTGGCCGCAATAGATGCAGTCTTTTTTTCCATCATCTGAGGGCTTAATCGCACTATCCTTGCCATATCCGCCCAACTCCAAAAACCCGTCGGATTTGCACTCGGTTTCATTCCCCCGTTTGGTTCCGGTTTGGCGCGAGCACATATCCACGCAATTGCGGCAATTGATGCATTTTGACTTATCCAAAATAATCGGTCCGAATTTGATAACTTCGGGCTCGGGGTTGCGCAACGGATAGGCATTCAAATCAACTTTTAGTTCCAGCGCGTATTTTAACAGCGCGCATTTGCCTTGCCACACGCATTTGGCGCAATCGCGCCGATGCTGTCCCAGCAATAATTCCAAATTGGTCTTGCGCAATTTTTGCAAATTATCGCTTTGCGTGGCAATTTTCATTCCCTCTTTCACTTTTGTCGCGCACGCAACCTGCGGAGTTGCCACGTCCCCAATCTCCACCAAACACATCCGGCAATTCGCTTTCACGCACAAGTCCGGATGATAGCAAAGCGCCGGAATTTCAATGCCATTTTCCCGCGCCGCCTCCAAAACCGTCTGCCCCTCCCTTGCCTCAATTTCTTTGTTATCAATAATAATTTTCATAGTCCTTTTTTTATTGAAGTTTAACTTCAACAAATTTCTTAATCCATTCATCCATATTACCCTCATTCCCCCAAAAATTGCAAATTTTCCCTTTAAAAACCAAAATCCGCCTCCCGGCGGATTAACTATCAATCTGCAAATTTATTTTTTCCCCCCAATAACACCATAAAGATCCTTATCAGTGGCTGCCTCATCAGCTCGCTTCGTAACCCTGAGTAAAGTCACAACGCCTCCCGCAAAAGCGGAGTCACCAAGTTCTAACGCAATCTGCCGCAAGTTATCAGCCACTCTTGTTATCACATCTTCTCCGTATTTATCCATCAGCAAATAAGCTGCATCTTGTTCATCTGCTCTGTGAGGTGTAAACATTTTTTTAACTAAATCTTTATAATCTTTTTCATTAACCCCACACATGTCAATCTCCGCTTTGTAATCTTTCATAAATTGGTTCGCCTTTCTGAGGGCATCGTAATTCATTATCTTATCCTTTATTTCGCTTAATTTTTCCACATTAGTTTTTTGTCCCTCTCTTATACGAATATCATTAGCTATCGCTTTAATTTCAGGATCTACTTTCCCCTCTGTTTTTCCTTCTACTGCTACATTTTCGCCTTCCACAGCCTCAACAGCTTCCTCCCTTTTATCGTTCGGTTGACGAATTTGTCCTTCAAACATAGTTTTTATTTTTTCCTTATTTTTTCGGAAAAAATCAGTTAATTTAAATTGAACTACGAAATTAGCACTTGTGGAAATTTAATTTTTGGCTTTTGAAAAGTCAATTTTTCAACAAATGCACCCATATAACCTTTAAGATTATTCATCGTTTATCCCATTATACCCCCCCGTTCGCCAATTGCAAATACCTATACCATATTCTTTACCGCGCAACACTCTCAATACTTTGGGCGGTTTTTAAATTATAACAATTTCTCCAACAGACTGCCAAATGCATTGGCGACGCCTCTGCCAAAAGGGCAAAAACTGGCGGCGGCCAGCAAGTCAACAATTTCTTTGGCTTTGGCGGTATCCACCGGCTCTTGGGAAAAAATTTCGCGCAGGCGCAAAACGCCTTCGCGGCAGGGAACGCATTTGCCGCAATTTTCTTTGATGAAAAAGTTTGCCCATTGCAATCCCAATTGGCGCGGATCGGTTTTTTGTTTATTATAAATCACGATTGATCCCGCACCGGTTAATGGGACATCTATTTCGTTTTGCAGTAAAATTGTGCCGCTCGCCCCGCCGCCGGCTTGCGTAAAAAATTCAAAATCGGGCAAATTGCCGGTTTTTTCCAAAATTTCTTTTATCGTCAAATTTTCCCCGCGCTCAAACACGCCCGCGGAGGGGCAATCGCCCGAAATTGTGTAAAAACGAGTATTTTTGTGTTCGTTTTTGGCAATTTTTGCGGCAAAATATAATGTTTCCAAATTGTTAATCAAGGTGGGACATCCAAAAAGTCCGACTTGCGGCGGAAACGGCGGTTTGATGCGCGGCTCACAACGTTTGCCCTCAATTGAATCCAAAAGCGCGGTTTCTTCTCCTCCCAAATATCCGCCCGGCTCGCGGACAATCTCTATTTTTCTATCGCCAATAATTTGCGCGAGCTTATCTTTGTATTTGTCAAAATAATCCTTGCGCAGATATAAATAACCTTTTTGCGCACCCGCGGCGTCCATTGCCAGCGCGATGCCGTCAATTACGATTTCCGGCCATTTTTCCAAAATATAACCATCCTTTGCCACCGCCGGCTCCCCTTCGGACACATTGCAAATTACATATTTCTTCTCGCCGGCCGCGTCTTTTACCATTTGCCACTTTTGCCATGTCGGAAAACCCGCGCCGCCCCGTCCTTTCAAACTCGCCTCTTTTAATTTTTCAATAATTTCCATAGTTTTTTTAAAACGACCCGCTCGTGCTTTTGGGCTTTCCCATACCGCCTCCCGCGCCTTTTATAATTGATATTATAACAATCAAAGAAATTATCGCAAGCGAAACACAAAACACAACTATCACTCCTTTCCAGTTAATAGAAAACTTCCGCTCGGATTCTTGAAGCGCGAGATTGGCGCAATCGCTGTCTTTTGCCGCTTCCTCTTGGCCGCAGTCGGGATCGCAAAGGCAATCCTGAGCGATAACGCAAGAACCATCGGATTCGTCCATAATATATTCCACGCATCTGATTGAACCGTTATTGTTTTTAGCTTCGCCCCCAAAAGCAATTTTTAGCTCCGGATCGGCGTATTCAAAAGATAGCAGTGCCAGCGTGTCCCCGGGTTCACCATTTTTATCTTTGCATCTTACATAGTAAATGTAATTACCAAAACGATTCAAAGAAACCGCGGCTTGATGCACAATTCCGTCGGCGGATTCAAAACCGTCATCCATTTCGGCAAATTCAATATTACTCAAATCATAGCGGCAATCAGCCCCCCTTCCTGTTTTTAAAGTTAAAAGAATTTCCTCTTGGTAAATAACGCCCGACGGCAGAAGATCAAAAATTTCCGGAGTATTTTCAAACTGCGGCACCATATACTCAAAAGCGATTTTTGAAGATTTAAGGTTTTTGTTTTCAAGCTGATCACGGCAACGCACGTAATAATTATAGCCGCCAAAATTATACAGGGTGATTTTTTTGCTATGGCTTGTTTTTTCACCCTCCATAAGATTTTTCATCGAGTCATAATCCGTATCCGCCGCGTCATATTTGCACAAAGCGGGTTCATCGGTGGCGCAAGAAATTGTGATTTCTTTTTGGTTGATTTCTCCCGATGGCAATAACCGGGAAATTACCGGCGGCATAAGATCGGTCAAAGGTAGAATGACATTCGAATCCGCTTTTTTGTCTTCCGTAGACGATAGTTGATTTGGTTTTACCAAATCTGGGGCCGAATTTTGTTCATAGCTGACATAGCTAAATGAAATAATACCAACCGTGGAATTAACCTTGCCCGAATTATCACGGCAACGCACATAATAAACATAAGCGCCCGGTGCCGGAAGCTTTACCGCCGCAGAATGATTGACATAATCTCCGGTAGAAAACGCAAAAATCATGGAATCGAAACTTTTATCCGAATAATCATAGCGGCAATAGGCAAATTTATTCGTATGTGCCGTCAAATTAGTGCTGGCGGCATAAATTGCTCCCAAAGGAGACAATTGGGAAACGATCAATTCTTCGGAATCGTTATCCGTTAAATTGGTCGTATTGGCAACGCATCCGCCCGCCGAACAAATTTGGCCCGAGGCGCACTTTGAACTGTCATCCACCCAAGCAGTGCCGAAAGTGTCGCACACACGGCAACCTGAAACCGAGCCCGGAGAACATATCATCGTCCCAATACAGCTACCCGCCGAACAAATTTGGCCCGAGGAGCAAGAGTTAATCGCCCCCCACTCAAAACAGCCGTTTTGATCATAATCCATGCAAACCTGATAGCCATTGCCAACACATTGGCGCGCGCCAAGCATGGGGCATTCATTGGAGCATTGCGCCAAAATAATTTGCGCGCCAAAAACAAAATGCGCACATCCAAAAACCAAAACAAAGGCTAGATCAATAACAATTCGGACCAAATAATTATTTTTGAAATATTTACACATTTTTTGAATTAGCGGCAGGATTTTTACAGGCAAACACTTCCCACGCCTGGCAATCAATCTCGCAAACATCGCCAGCTTTGATTTTTCCGCTCAAAAGTGCTTTGGCCAGCGGATTTTCAACTTTGTCTTGCACCGCGCGGCGCAGCGCCCGCCCGCCGAATACCGGATCAAAACCGATCTCGCCGATTTTTTGAGCAAGCTCTTCGGTAATTTTAAATTCAATTCTTTTAGCACGTAATCCTTTTTGAATTTCGGAAAGCGTCAGCATAGCCACTTGCTGTATTTCTCCAATATTTAAAGGGCGGTACAAAACTAGCGCGTCAAAGCGATTCAAAAATTCCGGCTTGAAAATGCCTTGATTAAGCAAATTATCAATAAGTGAGTCCTTTAAATCCGCCAGCTCGCCGCCGCGATTCACCGCCTCTCGGATATATTCGGCTCCCGCGTTGGAAGTGGCGATTATAACCGTGTGCCGAAAATCAACCGATCTGCCCGCGGCATCGTTGATTTCTCCCTCGTCAAAAACCGCCAAAAATATATCAAGCAAATTTTTATTCGCTTTTTCGATCTCATCAATCAAAACCAGTGAAAAGGGATTTTCCCGCACCGCGGTAGTCAAAAACCCCGGAGTTTCGGCGGTGCCAATCAATTTTTCCGCCGATTCAACAGTTTGATAATCGGCCATATTTAAGCGAATAATATTCTTTTCCGAACCGAAATATACCCGCGCCAGCTGTTTGGCGGTTTCGGTTTTTCCGCAACCCGTGGGTCCCAAAAACAGGAAGTTGCCGATGGTGCGCTTGCGTTTTTTAATTTCGGCACGGGCGCGGCGCATGGCATTGGCAAGCTCGTTCACGGCTTCTTTTTGGTTAATCAGCCCCTCATGAATGCGATCTTCCAAATTCAGCAAAACGTCTTTTTCCGCGCCGCCGGCCGCACCGGCCGGCACTTGGTATTTGCGGGAAAAATAAGAATCAACATCCGCGGCTGTAATTTTTTTACTTCCCCTGAAATTCAATTTATGAGCCACAAGATCGTCAAGCAAATTCACCGCCTTTTTGGGAAAGGCGGCACTCCCCAAAAAATAGTCGCACAATTTGACAATCTCTTTTAAGGCGGCGTAGGGAATAAACAAATTCGATTCGGCTTCCCGGCGGAGCCCTTCTTCCTTTAAAACTTTTAACGCGTCTTGGGCAAAAACTTTGCCCATCTCAACCTTACTGAATTGGGCGGCAATTTGGCTTTCGGCTTGCTCGATTGAACGATGAAATCCCTCATAGTCGGTAATGCCGATAACGCGAAATCCGGGGCGGTCCAAATAATCGGCGATTACCCCGCCGATATCAACCGCTCCTGCGGTATCGGCATTTTTATGCCGGCCGATATATTGGTGGATTTGCGGAATCACAATCACCACGTTGCGGGCGCGGGCGGCCTGGGCAAAAATTTCGTCAAGAACTCCCGCCAGAACTTCTTTATCGGGATTATTGCCGATAAGCGAAACCATATTCAACTCCATAACGCGCAATTTTTTCAACGCTTTCGGAGATTCTTCGGACGTCACGCGATTGGCAAAATTGTAAACAACGCTTTTGCGGCCGCTTCCCGGCTCGCCCACCAGCAAAATTCCGTTCCCTCGTTTTTTGATGAGCGCCTCTTCAATTTCCTCAATCTGGCGCGAATGCAAAACCACGCCGCCGGGGCGCAGAGGGTTAGCCAGTGAAATATCCCGGGCGTATCGGTCAAGCAAAGCGGTATAACCGCCCGCCGCCATGCCCGCGGGGCTTTGCGCCAAAGACAGGCGCAAATTATCTCTCTCCCAAAAACGGGCGCGGCGAGCGCGATAGTCTTCCATCCTTTTTTGCCATAAAACCACCGAAAATAAGTCTTCTTTCAATATCTGCAGGCCGTCCATCACTTCGGCAAAGCGCTCATCTTCATCGGCCAGCGCCAAGCAAAGAGTGAAAATGGAGATTCTTTTTTGCCCGCCGTCAATTGATAGCCGCGCCGCTTTTTCCAAAACGCGCGCTCTTGCCGTTTCATTGTGCGGCAACGAAGGATCCTTTTTTTCGCAAAACAGCCGCGCGTTTTTTTTCATTTGCGCCAAAAATTCCTTTTCCAATTTTTGATGATCCACCATCAGCCTTTCAAAGGCGAAATTCAGCCGCCGGCTTTTTAAAATTTTATAAAACAAGACTTTGGCAAACGGCAAATGCGAAAGCCGCATCGCTCCCATCACCATTCGCGCGGCTTCAAAATCAAGATATTCAAGCAGATCATCGCCGGTTTTAATTTTGTCTTGGTGCAAATCTTTTCCCGCCCGCATAACTTTTTGCCGCAAAAATCCCGTTATCAAAACGCAAACAAGCCAAAACGAAAAAACCGCCAAAATCAAACCGGTCAAAAAGGCGATCTTGATATTCAAAACCGCCGCAGCAATTTGGGCAAAAACCGGCAAACCGAAATTTTCCGGCAAAAGAACAAACAGTCCGCGGACAATAAAAAACATAAAAAGACAGAGCAAAAAAACTCCGTTCATTTTTTTGGCGGCAAAAAAAACCTCGGGCGCCATCGCGCGAGCGCGCTCAACCGCTAAAAAAGTCGACGGTTTTTTAAATTTATCAGCCATAATGATCAACTTGTTGAAATCAATTTTCAACAAGTGCGTTGAAATTTGTCAAACAGACATCAGCCAAATGCCGAGCAGAAACATTGCCGGAACCAGCAAAAAATATCCGGCCCAAAAAGCATAGGCGGCAATGCCGGCCAAAACCGCGAAAATCTCGCAAAAAATACCCGCAACCAAGAAAAACGACCGCATTATCGCCCCGATTACGCGCGAAATCATATTGCCAAACCAAGTGGAAAAAATATCCCCCAAATCAAACCCCCGTTTCTCGCGCATAAAGGTGAGCTCTTTCCACGGCCAAAAAAATTCCCGCGCCAAATCGGCAATACCGAAGTATTTGCCAAAAAACCACAAATAATTTCCCCAAACTTTTTTAATTTTTCGCGGCACCTCCAAAAAGTACCACTCAAAAAACAAACTGATCATATTCAAAAATTAAAAACAAAATGATAAATGATAAAATCAAATGATAAATTTTAAACAAAATCAAAACCCAAAATCAAATTTTGAAACGGAGTTCGCGTGTTGTTTTGATATTGAAATTAAAATTTTAAATTTGATTTTAATTTTTTAAATTTGATTTTATTTATCATTGGATTTAAAATTTTGATTTGCTCTCGCATATTACTCCATTCTACCAAACATCCCCCCAAAAAACAAAAAACGCGCCCATACCGCATTTGTAAAATAAAAATAAGAGAAAAAAATGAGTGGAAGTTTGACTTCCACTCATTTTTTGATTGATTTTTTTTGCTTTAATTACCGTATAATAATTTGCTCATACGATAACTTTTCTATTTTAGTCAAACTTTAATATAACTTGACTTATATTTTAGTTTGAAATAAATCGTGTTGAAGTCAAACTTCAACAGCTTTATTCTTGTGTTGAAGTTTGACTTCAACACGGGTTGGCTGGATTGGGATTATTTTCCGGCGGGTTTGATGCCGGTGGTTTGGGAGGTTTCAAGGGTTAGGGATCGCAGGTCGTCTTTGTTGAGGGCGTGAATGTCGCTGTGGCCAGCGGCGCCGGCGAGCATTTTCACTTCTTCGGTGCAATGCTTGATATAGTTGGCGACATTGCGCGCCGCGGTGTCAACATCCAGATTTTTGTAAAAATTGGGGTCCTGCGTGGCAATTCCCTTGGGGCACTGCCCGGTATAGCACAAATTGCAACCAACACATCCCAGCGCGGCAAGCATCGCCGACCCCATAAACACGGCGTCCGCGCCCAGCGCCAGCGCTTTGGCCACATCGGCGCCGGTGTAGAATCCGCCGGCAATCCAGAGCTCTTGTTTTGCCTTCGATTTATCCAAAACCTCGCGCGCGGCCGCCAGCGCCGCCATCGCCGGAATGGCCGTTTCGTCCAGCATCACCTCGGGAGCGGCGCCCGTGCCGCCCATATGGCCGTCAATGGCAATGATATCGGGATTTGCCTTGATCGCGAGGGCAACATCTTTTCTCACATCTCCTGCCGCCAATTTGATCACAATGGGGACGCCGCCCGACAATTCGCGCAGCCAATCAACTTTGCTTTTCAAGTCATCGGCATTTTTAATATCGCAATGATAGGCCGGGGAGTGGACATCCATCCCCATTTTCACGCCTCTTGCCGACGCCACTTCACGGGTCAATTTTTCTTTTTGCAATAATCCTCCTTGGCCGCCTTTGGCGCCCTGCCCGATTTTAATTTCAATAATATCGGCTTTTTTTAAAACTTCATCGCTAATGCCAAACCGGCCGGTGCTGTATTGAATCACCAGCTTTTCGGCAAATTCGCGCTCTTCGTCCAACATTCCACCCTCGCCGGTGTTGGCCGCCGTGCCGGCCCGCGCCGAACCCTTTGCCAGCGCGATTTTGGCCGGCTTTGAAAGCGCGCCAAACGACATCGCCGCGATCAATATCGGGCCGGCAATTTCCACGGGCTTTTTGCTGTTTTTGCCCAAAACCGTTTTTGAAGAAATTTCTTCTTTGAAATAATCCACCGGGCATTTTGCCAATTGCGCCGGCAAAAACACCAGATCGTCAAATCCGTTTTTAATCTCCTTTTGCGACCGCCCGCCGCGCACCGGCACTTTGGCAATCCTATCCTGCACTTTCTTTGTCCAATTCATCATAATTTTGTTTTAAATTGCGTATTGCTTCGCATTTTGGGGTCTAATCCCTGTGTAATCGCAGGGGTTAGACCCCTTCAATAACATTTTAATTTAACTATCATAATGACTATATATTCATAATTTACGCTCAAAACAATAGAATTATAGCCAGCCCGCAACCATTGTCAAATCCAAACAAAAAACCCGCTAACGGGTAACAACGCTGTTGAGGCATATCATGGCACGCCTTCGTGCTTCCGATATCGCAATCATATCCGAAACTCCGCCCAAAGTCAAAAACAAACACAAAAGCGCTCGTTTAAAATAAGCGCCTTTGTTTTTTTTAAAAACTATTATTCCTCGGTTTTTTCGATCACGCCGTGAGGGCAAACACTTTCGCCGCCGCAAGATTCCACCGCGTCGGAATCCACCACCTTGGCCTTGCCGTCATCGTCCTGCGCCATTCCCGCCGGACAGTTAACGGTGCAAATAAAACATCCCAAACACTTGTCTTTGTTAACTTGATATTTCGCCATATTTTTTTTGGTTTTATATGTTTTCAGTATAAAAAATTCTCACTGTTTGTCAAATCAAAATGGGCAAGGTTTCACCTTGCAAGCTTGCAAGGTGAAACCTTGCCCATTTTTCAAATTTTATATTGGGTTTTGACGGCTTCAATTTTTTTGGCAATTTCGGCTTGGTCGCCCAAATAGTAATGTTTTATCGGTTTCAAATCATCGTCCAGCTCATACACCAGGGGAACACCTGTGGGAATGTTCAATTCTGATATTTTGTCATCACCGATATTATCCAAAAATTTAATAATCGCGCGCAAGCTGTTGCCGTGGGCGGAAACCAAAATTTTTCTACCCGCCTTGATTTGCGGCTCAATTTCATTTTGCCAATAGCCAACCGCGCGAACACAAGTGTCTTTAAGCGATTCGGCTTTGGGTATTTTATCTTTTAAAACATTGGCAAAAATTTCCAATTCCAATTGTTTTTGATAATCAACCTCGCTCATCTCCGGTGGCCGAACATCAAAACTCCGCCGCCAAATTCTTACCTGTTCTTCGCCGTGAATCCGCGCCATTTCAACCTTATTCAATCCCTGCAAACCGCCATAGTGCCGCTCGTTTAACTCCCACGCGTATTTTATTTTGATATTTTCCAGCCCCATCCGGCGCAAAACAATTTTGGTGGTATCAACCGCGCGCTTTAAAATCGAAGTAAAGGCCAAATCAAAAACATATTTCTCATTTTTGAGAACTTCCCCCGCTTCCTTGGCTTCTTTGCCCCCCTTTTCGGACAATTCCACGTCGGTCCATCCGGTAAATATATTTTTGGCGTTCCACACGCTCTCCCCATGTCGCAATAAAACGATTTTATAGTCCATTTTATCGTTTATCTGTTTATTCCGATAAACGGGCTGGCTTGTCCCCAATATTGGGGCACTTGGCCGTCCCATTTTTCTATCCAGCGCAATTCCACCACTTGAGCATTCTGCTTTAACGCTTCGGCTTCAATTCGTATGGCTTCGGCCTTGCCTTGCGCCTCGGCAACTTTTTGATCGGCTTCTATTTTTATTCTCTCCAAATCACGATCAGCTTTCAACTTTAACTGTTCGGCGGTAACCTTGGCTTCAATCGCTTCGTTAAAAGCTTTGGAAAATTCAAAATCAATAATGTTAAATTCATCCACAACAATAAACCTCTGCAACAATCTCTCGGCAAGATTGCCCTTGATTTGATCTTTGACTTCTTCTCTTTTGGTGACCAATTCTTCGGCGGTAAATCTGGCGGTTACCGCTTTTACCGCCTCTTGAATTGACGGCGCGATAACCCGCACATTATAATTCTTGCCCACCTCCTGCCAAATCTTATTCGCCGAATCGGGAGCGATATGATAATTGAGCGCGATTCTTGAAGTAACAATCTGCAAATCTTTGGAAGCCGCGCTTGACGGCACTTCATCCTTTTGAATTTTCACATCCATTTTAACCACTTCCTGGACAAAAGGAATCTTAAAATAAAGCCCCTCTTTAAAAATCTTGTCTTGCACCGCGCCAAACTGCAGCAAAACGCCCCGCTCGCCGGCGCCAACGGTGCCCAAAGAATTCATAAGCAATATCACGGCAATAATTGCCGCGGCGGCCGGTTTGACATACTTGGCAAGATTAAAATCGCTCATAGTGCGATAAACTCGCGGCCGGCTTTTTTCATAATTATTCTCCATGTTTTTTATTGATTATTTTTTTAAAACTGGACTTTTAAGTATTGAATATCGTTTAGCTCTTCTTCAATTTAGCATTATTTGAGCAGTTGAGTAACCAGCGCGATCATTTGGTCTTTTTCCTTGGTTTGACTTTCGGCAATTAACAGCGCTAAGGCCGCCAGCGCGTTATCGTTGATTTTTTTCTCGGCGGTATCGCGGTAGAGCGCGTTGTTCTTGTCCAAGAAATACACAAACAAAAACGAAGCGATCCGTTTGTTGCCGTCGGAAAACGGATGATCTTTGATGATAAGATATAGCAAATTCGCGGCTTTGATTTCCAGCTCCGGATATAATTCTTTGCCGCCAAAGCTTTGATAAAGACCCTTTATGATTCCTTCAAAATAATGCTCTCTTTGAGCGCCGAACAAACCACCGGCTTCGTTTTTCGCAGCTAATTCTTTTTGAATTTGCGCGATAATCTCCAAGCTCAACTCATAGGTTATCCTGAATTTGCCCTTGCTTCCTTTCACTTTTTGAATTTTGCCGCGATCATACTCGTCAAGCACCGTTAAAGTTTTGGCATAATCGGCCAATAAGCTCAATATTTTTTCCGCTTCACCCGACAATAATTCTTTTTTGGATTTTTCTTTCAAAAATAAAATCACCTCGGCCAATTGGTTAATTTTATTATCCGCCTCAAGTAATCGTTTTTTATTAATCGCATACCCTTTGATTAAATATTCTTTTAGTATTTTATTCGCCCAAATACGAAATTGAGTCGCCCGTCTTGAATTTACGCGATACCCAACTGAAATTACCGTATCTAGACCATAAAATTTAACCGGTTTATCCGAATTTGCAATGTGCAAAATTTGCACATTGCTTTTTTCGTTTAACTCGCCAGTCGTAAAAATATTTTTTAGATGCTTGGTTATCACGCTCCTATCGGAACCAAAAAGCGTCGCGATTTGCGCCTGCGTAAGCCAAACGGTTTCCTTTTGCAGTTTGACTTTCAAATCTATTTGATTGTCCGGCGATTTATAAATAATAATCTCGCCTCTTTGAAAATCATTTTTCATTTATCTCTTCTTCGATTTTTGCCAGCCGGTTGTATTTTGCCAAGCGCTCGCCGCGCGCCGGCGCGCCGGTTTTGATGAAATCCGCGCCAATACCAACAGCAAAATCGGCGATAAAATCATCGTTGGTTTCTCCGGATCGGTGCGACACGATAATTTTCCAGCCGAATTCTTTGGCTAGTTTAGCGGCTTCAAGCGCTTCGGAAACTGTGCCGATTTGATTGATTTTTAAAATCATCGCACTGCACGCCTTTTTCTTTTTCGCCTCTTTAATGCGTTCGGGATTGGTCACCAGCAGATCGTCGCCAATGGTCATTCCAGTAAACGAAAATCCTTGCCAACCGCTCCAATCGTTTTCCGCGAATGGATCTTCCAGCCCGACAATCTGAGGATATTTTGAAATCAATTCGCTGTAAAATTGCGCCAACCCGTTGGCGTCAAAACCGCCAAAATTCGTGTTGTACCGGCCATTGGCGAAAAATTGGCTTGAAGCGACATCAATGACAAACTTCACCGGCGTTTTGGGCGACACAATCGCGATCGCGCCGCACAGGCAATCCAGCGCCTCTTTGGGGTTTTTTATCGGTGGCGCGAAGCCTCCTTCATCGCCCAAATTCGCGCTTGATTTGCCGAATTTGGCAATTAAATCTTTCTTTAATTGATGATAAATTTCGGCGCCGATTCGCAGATTATCGCCAAATTTTTGCGCTTGCGGACAAATCATAAACTCCTGAAAATCCAAATCGTTCCCCGCGTGCGCGCCGCCATTGATAATGTTAAAACAAGGCCTGGGCAAAGCAATACTTTTATTTCTTGCCAGCTTGGCAATATATTCATAAAGCGGTTTTTTCCGTGCGCCCGCCGCGGCGCGCGCGCACGCCAGCGACACCCCGCAAGTCGCGTTGGCGCCCAAACGGCTTTTATTGAGCGTGCCGTCAATCTCGCGCATTTTTTTGTCAATCTCTTCCTGATCGCGGCAGTCCATTCCAACCAACTCCGGATTGATCACCGAATTCACATTACCAACGGCTTTCAAAACCCCCTTTCCTCCATATCGATTTTGATCGCCGTCGCGCAATTCCGCCGCTTCATACTCTCCGGTGGACGCGCCCGAAGGCACGCCGGCGAAAAACTCGCCCGCGCCAATCCGCGCGCCAACTTCCACCGCGGGATTCCCCCGCGAATCCAAAATCTCCCTTGCCCTTATTTTTTGTATTTCATATTTGCCCCCGAATATCGCCATATATTTTTGTTATTCGATTTCTTCTATATGAACGCCGTTACTATTGGCGCTGATTTGGCCGTTTTTATCACCATCGAGATCCAATTCCGAATTCGCCCAATCCAGCTCAGTAATATTGCTTTGGTCATAATCACCGCTTCCGTATTTTTCCAACGCCAAACCTAATGCCTCATTCTCGGAATTCGCTTCAATTTCAACTTCAAAATTACTATAAACTTTTAACGCCAAACTCGCAGAATATTTTTTCATTGATTTTATTTTTATTAAAAATAATTACCAGCGACCAAATTTTTTGGCCGCATTGCCGTAGACCAAAACTCTTTTGTTTAATTTTTTAACAAATGGAATTTTGCTATACAGTAATTTCATAATTTTGGGTTTTGAGACGCTAAATTTAATTTCCCGATAATGAACCGCGCTATCGGTGCGAACTTCAATCTCTCCCAAATTAATGCCCTCATAGCGAAATAAAACCTTTAATTCGGGAGTTTGCCCCGCCAAAATTGCCCGCGAATTGCAAATCTCTAAATTTTCAACCAATACCTTGCTAACATCAACATTTAGAAAAACATGGAATAAATCATCATCTTTTACAGTCAAATAATCCACCTCGCCGCCGTTAAACATTGATTTATTCAAAAACGCCTTTAACCTCAAAGGATCTTTCAATTTTTCGGCAAGTTTAACCATTGGCGATCTTAATTTTTCTTTGATAAATAATTTATTTAATTGATATTCCGCAAAATCTTGAGGGAAGACGTTCAGACACTCCTTAAATAAATCACCAATTCCATTCATCAGTTTAAAGAACTCATCGGTTTCAAAACGATTATGACTATATAAAAATATCTGCCATTTTTTATTGCCGCTTTTAACCGAATGAGTATCGCCAGCCAAATCAACAACATCTTTTTTGGCCTGAGAATTGTTTTTGTAATCGCTGGTCAAGCCAATCTCCAACGCAAATTCCAACGCATCATCATGTCCGCGCCGGCGCACATCTCTGGCGGCAGAACTTGTCATCGCCCGCCGCTTTTTTCGCTTAATTTCATTTAAGTTTTCCATATCAATATCTCGTGGGATTCTTTAATATAGCCGCCGTTTTTATCTTTGCGATTTTTACCAATTCGGGTTTCTCCCTGCCCCATAGTGTATTGCCACTCCGGAAATGATTGATTGAAATCTCTATACCAATTCCTAATTCGGGCACAGTTATTATATGAAAGTATGAAGCCGCCTTCATGACTCTTTAATAAATCCCTCAATTTTTCATGATTAAACCCATTATGGTGAATCGGGATATTACGCATGGGATAAATCCCGCGGAACATTTTTGTATCTTCGCCCAGCAAATAGGGCGGATCGCAATAAAAAAAATCGTTGGGATGCTTTTCAAAAGCCTCTTCGAAACTGGCACATTCAACATTCAAGTTAATTTTAGGGAAATTTTTCACCTTTTCAATCATCGATCGATATTTTGATCGATCAAGATAGATTTTTGACGGCCAACCCAAAAACCCCGGACCATAGGAAAGATTGTGGTTAAAATAATAATGCGCCGCCAAATCAAGACTACCCATTAATTCTTGATTTTTCCAGTGGCCTTTCAACCGTTCCTTGATTTTTTTATAAGTTTCTTGGTCGGGGCTAATCTCTGACAATTTTTCATAAAGCGCCGCCGGATTTTTGATTTGCTCATTCCAGTAATTGACAAGAATATCAAATATATCATAACCAACCACCGGCAAATCCAACTCAACTGCGCAAGCAACCTCAACCGACCCGCCGCCGATAAACGGAGAAATTAATTTGGTTATATCATCCGGCATTAATTCAATAATCAACCCCACCGCCAAACTTTTCCCGCCGGCATATCTTATTGGCGATCTCGTATATCGTTTGTATTTGGTCTTACCGCTCGGGCTTTTCAATCCCGCCAAAAAAGCTCTTTTGCGTTCGGCAAAAGTTTTGGGAATTAACCCATTAATATTCAATTGTGCGGTTAATTCTTGAGCCAATTTCATAATCCGATTATACCGTAACTAAAAATAAATAAAAACCACATACCTGTTGGTCTAAGAATTTAGACCGCGCAGATAATCGCCGGCGGCCATTGCCGCTTTGGCGCCTTCGCCGGCGGCGACGACAATTTGCTTGAATTTGATCGCGCTCACGTCGCCGGCGGCAAACAGTCCGGGAATTTTGGTTTGGTGGGTGGCGCAATCAAACTCTATTTCGCCGCGATCGTTTAATTCGGCCGCGCCGGCGGCAAATTTCGACGCGGGAAGATATCCGGCCTTGATAAAAACGCCCTCCACCGGCAAGGCGATCTCTTCTCCGCCGCCATTTTGATAAACTATGGCTTTCACAAAATTCTCGCCCTCAATGCGCAGAATTTCGGCATTGGTAATCACCTCTATTTTACCCGTATTTTTTGCCAAATCCTGATTTGCCGCGTCGGCGATTATTTTTCCGCTCCGCTCCAAAATGTATATCTTTTTGGCAAACTTGGCCAAAAAAATCGCCGCTTCAAACGCCGTGTTGCCGCCGCCGGCGACCGCGACGTTTCTTCGAGCGAATAACGGGCCGTCGCAGACGGCGCAATAGCCCACGCCCCTGCCGATAAACTCTTTCTCTCCTTCAACATTCAATTGCCGGGGCTCCGAGCCCGTGGCGACGATTATCGCCCGCGCGGCAATTTTTTCTTTCCCCAAATCAATTTCAAAACCGCCTTCTGTTTTTTTGACGCCCAAGGCTTCGCCGATTTTTATCGCCACATCCAATTTTTTTAGATGATCGCGAAACTTGGCAATTAAATCCGGCGCCGAAATTTCTCCCATGCCCGGATAATTTTCAATCGCCACTTCCTTTTTGGCCATCTGGCCGCCAAATTCTTTGGTGAGCAATAAAAAATCCGTTTTTTGGCGCGCCGCGTAAATTGCCGCGGCCATTCCCGCCGGACCCCCTCCGATAATAATTAAATCCAACATAGAACAAAAATGGCCAATTCCTAATTACCAATGACCAATAAATTTTCAAATGTCAAAACATTAAAACTTATTAATGAAATTTTTTGACATTTTTTAATTTTAAAATTTATTGGAAATTGGGAATTGGAAATTTAGAAATTTATTTCTTTTGTTTTCTCAAGAATGTGGGCACTTCCCAATTTTTTTCTTCTTCAAGAATTTGCCGCTCCTCCAATTCAATTTCCTTTTTCACTTGAAGCGCATTTTTGCGCACCGGCGCTTCAAATTGCGCGGCAATACCCTGTTGACTCTGATAATTATCGGCCGGCGCGCTTTCTTTGATATCCAAATCTTCCTGTTTGCTTGATTTGTTAACATCCGAAATCACGGTTTTTACTTTCACCGCTCCGACATCCTTTGCTTCATGTTTGGCTTGTTTTTGTTTGCTTATCTTCAAAGTTTTCGGCGCGGTGTCATGTTTCGCGGCTTTCTTTTTCGGCGGCGCAGGTTTTTTTGCCGCAAAACGCGGTCTTTTGGGCTTTGGCGGCGCGGCGGCGCGGACTTTTTCGGCGGCAAATTCGCCTTTGCCGTTCTTTTGACCGCCGCCAATGCCGTCATACAAGCATCCCGTCGCCAAAACCGTCACTTTCACCGCTCCGGCCAAGGCTCCTTCATGGCTCACGCCGAAAATAATTTTGGCGTCCTTGTGTATCCGTCCGGCCGCGCGAGTCAAAATTTTGTTGACTTCGATCAACTTCAAATCATTTTTCGCCACCACATTCAAAAGCAAACCGCGCGTTTTATCAATTGAATATGGATAAAGGGGAGAGGAAAACGCTTTTTCAAACGAATCAAGATCCGTTTCCTGTCCCTTTTTAAATGTCGCCGAATTCAAAAACGCCATTTTCCCGTTGCCGGCCAAAATCGCGCATAAATCCGCGAAATCGATATTGATCACACCAATGTCGTATATCGTTTCAATCAGCCCTTGCAAGCTATCGGAAAGCGCGGTGTTGATATAGGAAAGCGTTTTGGCAAAAGGCGTCGCCTTGGGCACCACTTCAAAAACGCGCTCATTGGGCAAAATCGTGAGCGCGCTCAAATGAGGCTTGACCTTTTCCAAAGCATTTTTGGCAATTTCGCTTTTTTTATCGCCTTCAAACTCAAAGGGCAAGGTAAAAATTCCATATGTCAAGCTTCCGGACGCCTTGGCGATTTGGGCAAACACCGGCACCGCGCCCGACCCCGTTCCGCCGCCCAAAGAAGCCACCAAAATCACCAAATCTTGGCCTTCGGTGATTTTTTTTATTTTTTCTTTCGCCTCGGCGGCAGCTTCTTCTCCGACCCGCGGATCCATCCCCGTGCCCAGTCCCTGCGTGAACGATTCTCCAAATTGGAAAACCGACACCGACTTGGGCGGGCGGCGCAAAGCGGCAGCATCGGTATTGGCAATATAAAAAGAAGATTTTTTAACCTTTTGCGCGATTTCGGAAACTATGTTGCTCCCGCCGCCGCCAATGCCAATAATCCGGATTTTGGTTTTTTTCACCTCAAATTCCGGCTCTTTTGAATCCTGTTTTTGTCTGGGCGGCACCGGAGGCGCAACCGCTGCCTGTTCCACATTCTTGGCATTTAAAACTTTTGGCCGGATTTTTGCCGCGATTTTTTTTGTTTTATTTGTTTTCTTGGTCGCGATTTTTGTTTTTTTACTCCTGCCCGAAACACCAGCCGGCTTCGCGGCAGATTTCTTTGCCGCCGATTTTGCGACAGAATTCTTTGCCGTGAGTTTCGCGACAATCATTTTCTTTTTTTCAACTTTCTTTTTTTTAGCCGCTTTCATAATAAGTGTTTTTTTTGATTTTTATGCGTCTGTCTATTCCTCCACAATACCACAAAACCCGCCCCAAAAGCAAAAACCGGCGTACATATCAATTTGACGAGGTTTCACCTTGCAAGCTTGCAAGGTGAAACCTCGTCAAATTTCACTTCACACCTCACGCTTCACGCTTTTCACTTTACGCTTTGCGCTTTACGCTTTTATAATCCCGCCGCCCAACAATTCTCTTTTTTGATAGAATACCGCGCTTTGCCCCGGAGTGGCCGCAAATTGCGGTTTGGCAAATTGCAAACTATAATTTTTGCCCGATTTATCCAAAATTGCCGGCGCGTCTTTGCTCCGATATCTGATTTTCGCTTTTACCTTGATCGGTAAATTTGGCACGCCGCCGGCAATCCAATTGACGCTTCGCAATTTAACAATTTTTGCCGCAGGCATTTTTTTTGAAACCGCCAATTCATTTTTGGCAAAATTTTTGCCCGCAACATAGAACGGCCCGCCCGCAAGCCCGATGCCTTTTCGCTGGCCGATGGTATAAAACCACAAGCCGTCGTGCCGGCCGATAATTTTTTGAGTTTCGGTGTCAACAATATCGCCCAAATTTTTACCCAAATGTCTTTGCAAAAACTCCGCCGCGGGGCCCGAAATAAAGCAAACATCCTGCGATTCGGAATTGTCTTTTATGGCTAACCCCCAAGCTTTTGCCAAATCGCGCGTTTCGCTTTTTTCAAAAACACCCAGCGGGAAAATTATTTTTTTAAATTGTTTTTGCTTTAACCGCCACAAAAAATATGATTGGTCTTTTTCTTTGTCTTTGCCTTTGAGCAAATGATAAATCCCATTTTTGTCAATTTTGGTTTGGCAATAATGCCCCGTGGCAAAAAAATCCGCGCCGGATTTCAAAGCCGCGTCCATTAATAGCCCAAACTTTATTTCCTCATTGCAAAGAACGCAAGGATTGGGCGTCAATCCTTTTTTGGTATCCGCAATAAATCCATCAACAATTCTTTTTTTAAACTCCGCGCGCAAATCAACCGCGAGAAAAGGAATCCCCAATTTCTCACAAACCGCTTTCGCCCGCTTTTCATCCTCTTTTTTTGCGTTGAAGTTTGTGTTGAAGTTTGACTTCAACACGCATTTATCATCAAGAAACCGCCCAAAAATCCCCGCAACCTCAAAACCGCCGTTTTCCAACAGCCCCGCGGCAACCGCCGAATCCACCCCTCCCGACACCGCCACCGCCACCTTGACTTTATTATTCATCTCATTCATCTTCTTAAATCTACCGCTTTTAAACCCAAAAATCCATAGCAACGCTATGGATTCCTTTTTTGATTTACGCGGATTTGCATAGGTGGCACCTATGTAAATTTGCATTACTTAATAAGCCGTTAAAATTTTTAAGATAGAATTTGACAATGCGGCAAATTCCTCTTTGGATTTTTCAATGTTTTCTTTTGTCCCTTGATGAATTTCATTGATTAAATTCGGATCAAGGTCAAATATCGGCACTCCCAGCTCTTGGCATTTTGCCGGAATGCGGCCGTAATCTTGGATGATCTGCAGGGGATTTTTCCAGCTCTCTTCCACTAATCCGTTTCGGCAATGTTTTTCCGAAAGATATTGTTTGACTTTTTGGGGAATTTTTTCCATCCATATCCGATGATCCGCGATCGGCTGTTTGCCATAAACATTATAGGAATTGACGATATAGCCAATAAACAGCGGATCGCCGGCAAGCACAAATTTGGTTTCGGTGTCGCCGGCAAGCGCCCTGGCCGTAACTTTCCATGAATTTTTCCATTTTTCAAACACCGCGCCCAAATTTTCAATTCCCTGCACGCTAAACGCGTCAGGCATCACCGGCACCGAAAAATAATCGCCTCCAAGCAAAATAATTTGGTTCAAAAGCCCCAAACTTGGCGATGTGTCAATCACAAAAATATCAAATTCTTCTTTTAGCCCCTTTTCGCGCAAAAATCGATCAATGGCGCTGGTTTGAAAATACCCTATTTTTTGTCCGGCTGCGGCTTGTCCATAGGCATTAATCAACAGCGCCTCATAAGCCGAAAGGTTGATATCTCCTTTTAATAAAAATAGGTTTTTATCGGCTTTTACCGGTAAAAATTTAACCGACAAATCAATATCCGCGCCGCCCTCAACCACGCCGCGCAAAACATCATAGATGGTTTTTTCCGCGGGAGAAAAAAGATTTTTCAAATAATATTCGTCGCCCAGCGCCAAACGGCTCAAATTGCACTGCGGGTCAAGATCAATCAGCGCGGTTTTATAACCGGCTCGGGCGAACATCGCCGCGCAATTAAAAACCAGAGTGGTCTTGCCCACCCCGCCTTTATTGTTGGCAAAAATCATTTTTTTCGTCCGCGCAAATTTCATAATTCTTATTCGTATACCAATTATATATCATTTTCGGCAAACAACCGCAAAGGGCGGCCATAAAGGCCGCCCCTACAAATTCGCATTTTGTTAACCATTAACGATTATGTTTTCAATCACCGGCGGGTCAAGCGGGCAGTCGCGAGAGTCGGTTTCAAGCGCGGCGATCGCGTCCACCGCTTCCATTCCTTCCAATACTTTGCCGAAAATCACATATGACGGCGGCAAGGGATAATCCTGATGCATAATGAAAAATTGGCTGCCGTTGGTATTCGCGCCGGAGTTGGCCATGGCAATCGTGCCGCGCGTGTATTGCCCTTCAAATGCTTCGTCGTTAAACTTGTATCCGGGACCGCCGGTACCCCACAACTGTTTTTGCGCGTCATCCTTGGTGAGCGGATCGCCGCCTTGAATCATAAATCCCGAAATCACGCGGTGAAATTTCACGCCGTCATAAAAGCCGTTTTCGGCCAGCTTGGCGAAATTGCCCGCGGTAATCGGCGTTTTGTCGCCGTTCAATTCAATTTTGATCTCTCCCAACGAAGTTTTAATTGTCGCGTTCATAATTTTTTGATAATTAGGATCAAGCTTAGGCGCCGCCGAACTTTTTAAATCGGCATTTGAATAATTATTTTTGACTTCCGTTTTTTCTTCTTGCGCGCCGGTTTGTTTTTTAATATCATTCCCGGCCGATTCATCCGCATTATTATTGCCAAAAATTAAAAACCAAATCCCGCCGGCAAGCACGGCGATCGCCGCAAAAATCACCAAACTGTTTTTGTTCATATTTTGATATTGTTAATAATCCTGCACAAAGCCAATTTAACATTTTTTCGCGTAAAAACAAAACAATCCCCTTGGGGATTGTTTTGAAAATCATCGTGGCAAACTAATTGTCGCCATAACCGCCGTCGCCGCCAAAATCTTGGCGAGGAGCGCGGGGCTCCATGGGACGGGCTTCGTTAACGGTGATGCGGCGGCCTTCAAAATCTTGGCCGTTGAACATTTCCACAGCCTTTTGAGCCTCTTCTTCGGTGGAAAATTCCACGAAGCCAAAACCCTTTGATCGGCCGGACATCTTGTCGGTAATCACGATCGCCGACTCAACATTGCCGGCGGCCGCAAAACCTTCCCGCAAACTTTCCTGGGTGGTGCTGTAAGGCAAGCCACCGATATACAACTTCTTATTCATCGTAAAGCTTATTTTTTAATTTTTGGTAGGGCGACCCGCTCGCCGGCTGAACCCGAAACTCGAAAAATTCTTATTGAAAATTCTCATTTGAGGAAACCTTAGAGAACACCTACTTTATACGTCTATGATTATAACACCATTTCCCGTCAAAAGCAAACATCGGCGGGCAATCAGTCAAAGCAAAACCCGGGAATTTGAAAATCCCGCCGAAAAGCGGCAACATCTTTGGCAGTTTCTTCGGGCGAAGCTTTATCCAAAACCACCCGCTTTATGAATTCGGCAATTTGCTTCATTTCGCTTTCTTTCATTCCAAATCTGGTCATCTCCTGCACTCCGATGCGGATTCCTCGCGGATTTTTGGGGCACACCCCGTCTCCGGGGATAATGTTTTTGTTCAAAATAATGTTGGCGCGTTCCAAGAGCTGCGCGAATTCGCCACCGGCGCCGGGGCGGCCGCAATTAACCAAAACTTGGTGGGATTGGGTAAAACCTCGATCCTTTGCCAAAACATCAAAGCCGAGTTCGCAAAGCGCCGCGGCCAGCGCGCGCGCGTTTTTGACGATCTGCCCGGCATAATCCTTGCCAAATTCCCGCATTTCACGCAACGCCGCGTACAGTGCCGGCATGCGGTGCAAATGGTGGTTTGAAGAAAATTGAGGAAACACCGCCGACTGTATTTTTTTGGCGTCCCCCTCATCCACATTTCCCAAAATCATACCGCCTTGAGGGCCGGGAAAAGTTTTGTGGGTTGAAGTGGTGATCAAATCCGCGCCCTCGGCAAGCGGATCCTGAAAAACGCCGGCGCAAATCAGCCCCAAAACGTGCGCCGCGTCATAAATGATTTTGGCGCCAACTTTATCGCACGCCTCGCGCAATTCTTTGATCGGCTGGGGAAAAAGAATCACCGAACCGCCAATCACGATAAATTTCGGCTTATATTCAAGAATTTTGGCGCATGATTTTTCGGCGTTCATGGTGCAGTCGCCATTGTAAACCAGCGTGTCCACTTCCAATCCCAAAGTGCCGGCCGCGCCCGCTTTTTCGTGCGACACATGCGAGCCGTGCTCAATACCCAATGATAGAATCCTGTCGCCGCGCTCCGAAATCGCCGCGAACGCCGCGTAATTGGCGATCGTGCCCGAAATCGGCCGCACATCGCAAAAATTGGCGTTAAAATGTTTTTTAAATTCTTCTTGCGCCAATTCTTCAATTTCATCGATATATTTCAAGCCTTGATAATACCGCTTGCGCGGCACGCCCTCGGCATAGCGATGCATCAAATCCGAACAATATAATTTTTCGCAAGCCGGCGACATCGCGTTTTCCGACGCAATCAAATTAACGCAATTTTTTCGCCATTCGTTGTGTTTTTTAACCAATTCGGTTATTTTTTCCATATTTTTTGGTTGTAAATTTTAAAAAAAATGGCGTATTGTGCCATAAAAAACAAAAATCAAAAGCGTTGGCACCAACAAAATGCCGATAATTTGATCTTTTTCAAAAAAAGAGAGAAATTTTTGCGGCCGCGCGGCCATTTAGCATGGAGAACCTCGCAAAAATCGGGCGCAGAACCTGACTTAACGGTTTTAAAAAATTAAAACCATTATTCCACCTTACCCCTAATTAAAAAAAATTCAAGTGCCCAAAAACCGGCCGGCTGTGGATAAATCACAAAATTTCGCGCGGCAGGCGCCAAATATAAACACCCAGCGCGACGGATGCGGCCGACATTAAGCAAAACAGCCAAAAATAGCCCATATACTCAATGAAAAATCCGCTCAACAAGGCCGCCAATCCGGTGGAAATATAGGCCATTCCCTCCCATTGCCCCCATTCGCCGATTGAGCCTTCTTTGCTTGTGTGCGAGGCATATGTGGCGTCAAACGCGGGCACGCTCAAAGCCGAGCCGACTCCCCACAGAATCTGCGTGAAAATCAATTGAGCGAGGCTTCCCATAAACGCGTAGCTCAAAAATACCGCGCCGCGAATGAAATAGCCCACAGCCAGCAAAAGCTCTTGCTCCTTAACTCTCATTTCCCAACGGCTGAAAAGAAATATTAAAATTCCGGCCACAATCGGATAAACCGCCCAGGAAAATCCGGCAATCGCCAAGTTGCCGCTGATTTTCCGGATAAACACCGCGTAAAAAGGCGAAAACATCGCCACGATAAAAACCATGGCGGTATTCACGCCCACCAGCACGCGCAAGCTCTTGTTTAGTTTTCGGGGAGGAAACATCCCCGCGATTACTCTTACAAAACTCATATTGCCAAATTTAAAAGTTGTTATAGTGTGAGAGTGTTGAATAATTATTCAACGCTCTCAAATGTATAATAACGCCAATATGAAGTTAATCCAAGCCGCGATAGCAAAAAAATCCGATATGATAAAAAAATTTGCTCAAAAATTCGTCTATGCGGCAAAAAAGGCGCGCGAACGATTTGCCGATAAAACAAGCGGCGGCGGCAAAATCAAGAAGGCCGCGAAGAAAACAGAGCGCGCGGTTAAAAAAGCGGCGCGCGTCTTAAAAAATAATACATTACGAATCATCGGCAGCATCTCAAAAAAGATTAAAGCCGGCGCGGATAAGGCCAAAAAATTTTGGCGCGAATATCAAAAAAAAATCGCCAAGAAAGATTTGATAAAATTTGCCGCGGTTTTGGTTTTTTGCACTTTTATCGCCGCCGAATATTCTCACCAAAAAAACACGCAAAAATATGAAGAACAAATCCGGCCGTTAAAAGAAAAAATCGGCCAAATGATAATGACCGGATTTCGCGGCACCGAAATTGCCGACGATTCATACATTGCCAAGGCAATACAAGATTTGAATTTGGGCGGCGTGATTTTGTTTGATTATGACGCGCCATCAAAATCAAGACCGAGAAATATCACCGGCTTTGAACAAACAAAAAAATTGATCGCCGATTTGAAATCACGCGCCGGCGATGAGCCGCTGTTGGTGGCGGTGGACGCCGAGGGCGGCTTGATCAACCGCCTTAAACCCTCAATGGGATTTGCCCAAATTGATTCCGCGCAAGATTTGGGAGAAAAAGACGGGCTGATTGCCGCAAACGAATACTGGACGCTGGCACAAGAATTGTCCGAATTGGGATTTAACATCAATTTCGGACCGGTGGTGGATTTGAACGTCAACCCCAAAAATCCGGTAATCGGCGGACTGGAACGTTCTTATTCGGATGATCCCGAGACAGTCGCCGGCTATGCCAAAACATTTGTCGCCGCGCATCGCGCTTTTGGCATTCTCACGTCGTTAAAGCACTTTCCCGGCCACGGCAGTTCGGATTCCGACAGCCACATGGGACTGCCCGACATCACCCGATCCTATGAAGATCAAGAACTCAAACCCTATGAAGAATTGATAAAAAGTATTGCCGCGGATTCGGTGATGACCGCCCACATAATGAATAAAAATATCGACCCGGACTACCCGGCAACGCTGTCGCCCAAATTCATCCAAGAAATTTTGCGCCAAAATTTGGGATTTGACGGCGTGGTATTCTCCGACGATATGCAAATGGGCGCCATCGCGGAAAACTACGGCTTTGAAGACGCGATCATCCGCGCCGTAAACGCCGGCTGCGACATTCTGATTTTCTCCAACAACGGCGCCGAATACGACGAATCCGTCCCCGCCCGCGCCCGCGACATCATCCTCCAAGCCGTCCTCGACGGCCGCATCCCCGAAGCCCGCATCACCCAATCCCACGCCCGCATAACGCAACTAAAATCCAAAATAAAAGACTGAGATTAGATCTCAACCCACAGCAAAGAATCGGTATCACTCCAAAAAAAATAAGGCGGGGTCAGCTTTTCAGCGTCTAACCGCCCGAAAGAATTACTTGCGCTCTTCGTATCATTGTGAAAGCACGCAAATAATCATAGCTAACCCATCCAAATCGTACGAATGGATTTTGCCGACGATCAATTTTTTGCCAAAGATCCATGAAAATAACAGCCGTTACTTGGCAAGATGACCAATCGTCAGATATATCTCTGGGAGACCTTCCGCCCAATTCTCTTAGTAGCAGCCGCATATCGCCATCTTCTGCCAAAACGTTTACATCCACCGACTCATTATCGTTGTCCATAAAATTACCACCAATTTCATAATAATCCTGTGGTTTCAGTTGTCAAATTTAACGCGCGCCCCCGTCAAATTTTACGCCCGATGAATATATACATTATCAAATCAGCACTAACAACATTCCAACATTCTGCAGAATGTTGGAATGTTTAACAGCAAATCATAATCGCGATTACCGACATTCCAACATTCTTGAGAATGTGAGAATGTCTGCTAATATTTTTGTCAATTAAATTTCAGTGATTGCTCTTTCGCTCCACTACCGCCCAACCAAAAAATTGCATATGTCCAACATATGCAATTTTTTCTCCCGCGCGATTCGCCCATATTCCATATGGAATATTCGCGTAGATTCTCGCGGATAATGTCGCGAATCGGCTTTTAATCGGCGGATTGCGGAAAAATTATCCATCCCGATTTTTTATTAGATCGCCGAACGCGCTTTTTATCAAGCGACGCCGAGTACAGCCATATTATAAACGGACGCCGAATTTTTTCAATTGACCAATCGTTATCTTGGAAAAGAGCTCTTTTTTCGTCCCGAAAACGCAAAAGGATTTCTTTCGTTGCTTGCAAGTGCGCCGGGGAAAGCCGGTTGTGCTCAATCAAAAATTCTTCCAGTGTGGTTGTCATATTTTTTAGACAAAAAACGACTTTTAGAAAATGAGTCGCAAATACAGATCCGCCCACCCTTCTTGAATAAAACCGATTATTTGTCGTTAAAACTTGGATTTCCCGCAAATTTTGCGACCGCAAAAAATGTAGGAAATTTTGAATGTGAGCGGAGGTTAAACCTCGCCAGATTTTTAAACGGGATTTTGCGGCAAGACTTGAATAATTTGATTATAAAGCAATTTCGGAAAATAACAAGGCAAACGAAAAAAACCGCTTCGGTATCTCAACGAAGCGGTTTTTTCTTTTTTTTATCTACGCGCGAGCCACATTGACTGCCGCGGGACCCTTATCACCGTTGATAAGATCGAAGGTTACCGCGTCGCCAGCCTTCAACTCATCAAACGCGACGCCCTTTAGTTCCTTGGAGTGAAAAAACAGGTCTTTGTCTTCCCCTTCACGGGAAATAAATCCAAATCCTCTTTCAGTAAGAGTTTTTATTGTTCCGTCCATTTTTTTATTATATTTACGCACAACGAGAAAGCCGACTATTTTTTCGCGTTTTTTACACTGCTTGGCAACAGTATACACCATAAACCGCTTTTCTCCTAATTTTCCCAACCCGCCCGCCTTCCACCCTTGATAAACCCGCCAAACTTTTCTTTGATTTGAAACACGAAATACCTTGAAATTACGCAACGCCGTCCATGCTTTCTTGCATATATCGGTAGACAATTGAAATAATTTCTTTTATATCATCATTGGCATTTTTGTAGGCCAGATTATCAAAGGCGGCATCTTTCATTTCGCGGATCGGATCGCTGATTAACGCATGAATAAACCAATCCAAGTATATTCCTGTTCCGGAATTTTACCCGTAGAGTGCTTTTCAATCAATAAGCACTCTACGGGATTAAACATCAAATTTTAACCCGCGCCCCCAACCCTCTCCCGCCCTCAACAAACCCGCCAAACTTTTCATTTTCAAAACGGGTCTAACCCTTTTTATGTACCGCCATTTTTTCATTCCAAAAAACCCGTTTTGGGACGGGTTTCTTTGCGAATTACGACTGTTTCATCAGCTGGCGATATTTTGCTAAAATGGCATTTTGATCTTGTGCCGACTTCCTCGCCGCCTCTTTAATGGCTTTTTTCTGATTTTTTGGATTGAGAAACTCTTTTAAAATAATCTCTCTGGTCTCTTTATCGCTTCGCTTTTTTAAAAAATTTACGAATAAAGATAACATCATAT
>CAZRVG010000008.1:0-39145 GCA_964603475.1 uncultured Candidatus Saccharibacteria bacterium | reverse complement strand
GTGCCTAATGTTCCGCCCGCGCCGATTGCCAGGCTCGCGCCGTCGTTGCCGGTTAACGTTAGCGTGTTGCTCGCGGTAAATGTTTTGCCGTCGGCGATTGTCAAAGTCGCGCTTGTTGCCGGCGCAGTGATCGCCAATTTGTTGATTGATGTTGCGGTTGCCGCGCCCAAAGTCGGCGCGGTGAGCGTCGGCGAGGTTTGCAATACCACGCTGCCGCTCCCCGTGGCGGTGTTGCCCAGCGCGGTTAGCGTTCCCGATGTCGGCAGGGAAAGCGAGGTGTCGCCAGTAAGGGTTAAGCCCAAGGGATAGTTACCGGTGAAGGTGATGTTGTTGGCGGCGTTGTTGGCAACGCCGGTGCCGCCGTATGCCGGAGAGATGGCGGTGCCGTTCCACGCGCCGGTGCCGATTGTTCCCAGGGTGGTAATATCGGTGCCGATCAGTTTTGAAGACGCAATGCTTCCGGCAAGCATCTCGTTGGTGATTTTGCCCGCGCCGATGGCGGCGGTAATGGCGGTAGTGCCGGAGCCGGAGATGTCGCCGGACAGGGTGATGGTTTGATTGCCGGTCAAATAGCCGGCGGCCGAATGGTCGCCCCAGCCGTAGGCGGTGTTCCAGTTGGTTGAATTGTCGGTAAAAGAATAGTCGGTTAACAGATCGGTAAAGCCCGGGAAATAGAGATTGGTTGATCCCTGGGTTAAGTCGTCGGTGGTTAAACCGGATAAATCGCTTAGATAAACCGTAGGGGTTTGCCATGTCGCCAGACCACCAGCATCGCTGGTTAAAACCTTGCCGTCCCCGGGATTGCCCGAGGTAATGGTGAGCGCGCCGGCAATGGTGGTTGCCGCCGCGGACAGATTGCCTTGCATTGTTAAATTGCCGTTGGAATCAACAACAAACTTGCTGGCGGCGATGTTTAACGTGTTGCCGCTCAAGCCGGCGGGCAGGGTAAACGGCTGGCCGATGGAATAATTGGGGCGGTCAGAGTCTAGCTGGCGCAAGAGGAGATTTACCTTGTCTTTGGTTTCTTGATCAACGATAACGGTGTTGGTGCTGGTTTGAATTGTCGGAGATGTCGGACAGATGGCCGATATTTTGGCCAAGATATTATCCAGCTGATTTTTAATTGCCGCCAGCAGAGAGCTGTCGGCCGATTGGACAGCGGGTTTTACTTCAAAAGGGTCGGACCCTTTTTCAAAAAGGGTCGGACCCTTTTGATAATTTGCGCCGGTATCGGTTGCTAAAGTTTTGCCGCTTTCTTTTTGATTGCCGCCGATATTATTATTTTGGGTTTGAGTGTTTTGGGGTTGGGTGTTGTTTGGAGTTTGCAATTCGGGATTTGGAATTTGCTTTTCGGTTTCGCAAAAACCGAAAAGGCAGATGGCGCTTTGCCAAGCGTCGGCCAGTCCCGCGCGGGTTTGCGCGGCAAGCTGGGGAATGGTTTGCCCGATTAAAATTTCATTGCCGCGGGCGAAGCGGGAATAGAGATTTTGGGAGTCTTCAACAACTCCCGCGCTTGCCGGTTTTGGCAGGGCAAGGCAACACAAAACCGCCAAGACCGCGCCCAGGAATTTGGCCAAATTCCCCGATTTTTGCCCGTGTTTTTTTTAGTTGCGCCATAGCCTAAATTCTATGAATTCATTATAGCAAAAACATCGCGCGCTTGGCAAATAATTTGCCAAGCGCGAAATGTTTAAATCTTACGGCTCCACGGGCGATTGATCTTCACCGGCCGCGGGTTCATCAATGTTCATAATTTCGCCGCTGGCAGATTCCTCGTCCGACACGTTTTCATCACTTGCTTCCGATTCGGATATTTCCAATTCGGATTCGGATAAGTTATTTTCATCACCGATCTGTTGCTGTTCCGGCGGCGCCGAAAGAGAGCCGCCTTGCCGGAGATTCTCAATTGCCTTGGCGACATTTTCTTTTGACGCCGTATCGTCTTGCGGCAGTAATTGCCACACCGCTTGCAATTCCTGTATCGCGGCTTCTCTTTGGCCTTGCTCATCGTGGATTAGCGCCAAATAATAGTGCGGATCAATCAACTGCGGTCGCAACGCGACGGCTTTCTCAAAACTTTTTTGCGCGGCGTCCAAATCGTTTTTCAAAACATATATTTGGCCAATCTCCGTCCATAAAGACGGATTGGCGGGCTCAAGCTCCACCGCTTTTTTATACATATCCAGCGCCCAAGTGTCAAAGCCTTCGCTGATGCCGATGAGCTGGCGATAAAGATAGCCGCGCATCGCCCAATTGCTTGAATTGTTCGGATTGGCCGCGTCGGTGCTCATTGTCGCCGCCGTCACCGCGGTTTGCAAATAAGGCGCGGCTTTTTGAAGCACGGTTTGCGCGTCTTGATCTTCGCCCTGTTCTTGAATCATTTCTTGAGCCTGCGCGAAATATATCTGCGATAACCCCGTCAAATAATTATCTTGAAGCCGATCGGTGGCCTCGGCCGCCGCTTCCAGGCTCCTAATGGCGCCGGGGAAATCATTGCTTTGCAACGCTTTTACCGCTTGCGCGTATTGGGTTTCGGCATAATAGCGTTTTGACACCCAAACCAACAGCCCGATTTGCAAAATCGCGATCGCGATAAAAGTTAAAGTCGCGGCATAGGACAAGCGCACCGACTTTAAATCCAAAGATGCGTTATGTTCGGAATTCAAAATAATAATCATCCCCAAAAACAGCCAAAACAACAGTGCCAAAGAAAAATTGAAAGGGTAAAGAAACATCGCGGCAACCACTGCCAGCCATCCGGAAAAAACCGCCAGAGGCAGAACTTCATTTTCTTTTTCTTCGGTCAAAAAACGAAACGCGCGCCCCGTCCAAAAAATAATGATCAGAATCAACGCGGAAGCTCCCAGCGCTCCCGTGGTCGCAACACGATTCACAATTTCAGAGTTCGCGCTAAAAAAGGTGAGATTCCAAGCGAAATTGTCGCGCGCTAATTCTTGGGGCTTGAATTTTATAAAATCGTAAATGAACGTCCCCGGCCCCGATCCAAGAAAAAAATACTGCGGTGACTGCTTCAAAACGCTCACCGCGATTTTTGCCGCGGATTGCGGCGCAAGCCCGATTTCGGCCACCGCCTGAAAGCCGATTTTGCCGAAAAAAGAATCATAAATCCCGGATATCATCGGCTTGGCGAAAATATTAAAAACCAAAAACAAAACAGACACGAAAAACAGCACAAACGACATTCCTCTAAGCCGCGGTTTTTTGGAAGAAAATTCATGGTTGCTGGCGGAAAAAACAAATATCGAAAGCGCGCCCACGGCCGTTACAATCCAAGGTATCAACAAAAGATCATAACCGCCGCTGGCAATTTGCGGGAAATATACCATCGCCGCGCCGTTGAAAACAACCAACGCCAAAAACAATAAAGAAGAAGCGACGACCAATAAAGCACGCGCCAATTTTTTGGCGAAAAAAATTAACGGAAAGATAAACGCCAAAACAATCGCGGCATACAACGCCAAACTCGAAATCGTGCCTATGGTATTAAATGAAGCATCCTTGGAATAGTCAAAAAAAGGCAATAAATAAACCCCCAGCGATTGAACCAAAGCATAAAAAACCGCTAACGCCGCGGAAATTCCCGCAACCGCGCCCAACTTGGGAATTTCTTGTTTTTTGAAACTGTTAACCAACAAAAAGTAAAAGAACACGAAACTTAATATGGAAATAAAGCTTTCGGCCACCGGCAAAGGCGTTCCCCACAAGCTTCCATAAACATATAAAGAAAAAACGCCCGATATTAAAATTATCATTGCGAATCCCGCCGCGAGCCAATGCAAGGGATTTAGATTAATGTCCAATTTTTTTTCGTTAATCGCACGCCATATCCAAGCAAAAACTCCTAAACTGGCAACAACAAACAAAAAAATCTGCTTCTGAAAGTCAAGCGTATTTGCCGTAAAAGGCAAAGTCAATAACGGCACCAAAAATAAAATCGAATAAACCGCAATCCTGGGAAAATTTTTAAACATAATCTTAATCTTTTCAGAGCGTTAAACAATTGCCGGATATTGCCAATTTAAGAATTGTTTATGTTCAATTGCTTTAAAATTTGACAATCTTGCCAATTGTCCAACATTCTCCTTTTGTTAACTTTATAATAGTCATATTATACCGCAAGCCGCAAAAAAATAAAAATCGTCATTTATCAAAAATTCTTCGCGAGGAAATCGCGATGCTTTCAATAACCCCCAAGACGGCAAAAGTCGCCATCATATTGGCGCCGCCATAGCTCGCCAGCGGCAAGGGCAGGCCGATAATCGGCAAAAATCCCACGTTCACGCCAATATGAATCGCCGCTTGCGCGAAAAACAGCATCGCGAACCCCGCGCAAAAAATCCTCGAAAAATTATCGGGCGCGCGCAAGCCGGCCGCCGTAATCCGCCAAATCAGCAAAAATAACAACCCCAAAACAACGGCAATCCCCAAAATACCGAATTCTTCGCAAATCGCGGCAAAAATAAAATCGGTTTGCGGCTCGGACAAAAAGCCATACTGCGTTTGCGACCCCCGGCCAAATCCTTTGCCCAGCCAGCCTCCGGTGCCAACGGCGATACGCGCTTGATTTTGGCTCCATGAAACCCCCAAAGGATCGTTGGGAACAAAAAAACTGGCAATTCGATCCTTTTGGTAATCTTTCATCAAAAACAGCCATGAAAACGCGAATATCGCCAAAAAACACGCCGCCAGCGCCAAAAAATGGCGCGGCTTTATTCCGGCAATCAAAAGCATTCCCGCCCAAAGCGCCAAAATCACCAGACAAGGGCCCAAATTGGGCTGAAAAAATATCAAAGCAACCGGCACCGCCGCGTAAAAGCCGGTGAGCATTACGTGCCTGATTTGAAACATTTTAATGTGCCGATTTGAAAAATATTTTGCCAATAATATTAAAAAGACCGGCTTTAGCATTTCAATCGGATCAATTGTCACCGCCCCCAAATCATACCAAGTGCGCACGCCGCGGTTTGCCGATCCGAAAAAAAATAATCCCGCCAGCATCAGTATCGAAAATCCGTAAAGACCCAAAATCAATGCCGAATTTTCACGAAATATGCGCCAATCAAAAAAACTCATCGCCAAAAAAACCGACAAGCCGATTGCCAAAAAAACAACCTGTTTGTTGAAGTTGGAAAAATTCTCCGAATACAAAGAACTGCTATATAAAGAAACCAAGCCGATCAAAGCAAGCAGCGCCGCGGCACCCGCGATTATCCAATCAAATTTTTTAAAATGTGAAATAATAAAATTCATACCGCCATTCAATAACCTTGCCCTTCCAAAATTTTTATAAATTCTTTTTCATCCAAAATTTTAACGCCCATGGCGCGCGCCTTTGCCAATTTGGAACCAGGATTTTTGCCGGCAACCAAATAATCGGTATTTTTGGAAACCGTTTCGGCAATCGCCGCGCCCAATAACCGCGCCCGATCTTTGGCAATTTGCCGGCTCATCGAATCCAGCGTACCGGTGATCACGATGGACACTCCGTCCAATTTGCCTCGTTTTTTAATATAAGGCTCAACAACAATTCCAGCATGAAATAATTTTTCTATCAAATCAAGGTTTTTTTTGTCTCCAAACCAGCCAAAAACCGAATCGGCAATTATGGGGCCGACATCAACAATATTTTGCAAATCCCAAAGCGAAGCGTTTTTCAGATTCTCAAGACCCCCAAAAAAATCCGCCAGCGCCAAAGCGGTGTGCTCGCCGACGTTGCGAATGCCCAAGGCATAAATAAAGCGGGGCAAAGAAATTCTTTTGCTCGATTGTATTGATTCAATCAAATTCTTCACCGATTTTTGGGCAAATCTCTCCAAAGGCAGCAGATCGCCTTCCTTGAGCAAAAAAATATCGGCCGCGTCTCGAATCAGCCCCCCGTCAATCAATTGCTCGATAATTTTCGGTCCAAGTCCGTCAATGTTGAACGCGGCGCGAGAAACAAAATGTTCCAGCGATCTTTGGCGCATCGCAAAGCAACCCTGATTAACACACCGCAAAACCGCTTCGCCTTCTTTTTTAACGGCTTTTTGGCCGCAAACGGGACAATTTTGAGGCATATGAAAAACTTTTTCTTTTCCCGCGCGCAATTGGGGCAAAACCTTGATAACATGGGGAATCACATCCCCGGCCCTTCCAACAACTGCCGTATCGCCGATTTTTAAGCCCAGCCGCTCAATTTCGTCTTCGTTGTGCAAAGTCGCGCGCGAAATAGTCACTCCATTGATTTCCACCGGCGCCAATATCGCCACCGGCGTTAACGCGCCGGTGCGCCCGACTTGCACTTGGATATCCTCAACAATTGTCGTTGCGTCTTTTAGAGGAAATTTATAGGCAATCGCGCCGCGAGGCGCCTTGCCCGCAACCCCCAATTTATCAAAAATCGCGTTATTGTTTATTTGCGCCACAATTCCATCCACTTCATAGGGCAATTTTGCGCGGTTTTCGCGCCAATATTCGCGAAATTCAAAAACACCTTCCATATTCTCGCAATACCGGCTGAATTTATTATTGGTTTTAAAGCCCGCGATTTCCAAAAACCGATGCTCTTCTTGGTGCGTTTTTTGGCCCAAATCCGAAACCAGCGCGTAGCAATTTGAATCCAAACGGCGCGCCGCCGCTATTTTGGGATTGAGCTGGCGGATTGATCCGGCCGCCAGATTGCGCGGATTGGCAAAAGCCGCCAATCCCGCCTTTTCCCTTTCTTGGTTGATGCGCTCAAAATCTTTTTTGGCAATAATTACTTCGCCGCGAACGGTTATTTTCCGCAATCCCGATTTTTCAACCGCCGCCGCCATATCGTCAAAACCGGCGCTTTTTAAATCGGCGATAATTTTGGCGACCGGACGCAAGCGCAAGGGAATCGCCTCAATTGTTTTTAGATTATTGGTTACATCTTCGCCGACAACCCCGTCGCCGCGAGTGGCGCCAACTTCCAAAACTCCGTTTTGATAAACCAACTCAATCGCCAATCCATCCAGCTTCGGCTCGCAAAAAAAATCAATACTTTCAATTTCAGCATCGCTCAAAAGCCGCTTGGCGCGCTTGTGCCAGTCGCGCATGTCCTGTTTGGAAAACGCGTCGTTTAAGGAATGCATGGGAGTTTTGTGCCGATATTTGACAAATTTTTCCAGCGGCTTGCCAGCAACTCTTTGCGTGGGCGAATCGGGCAAAACAAATTCCGGAAACCGCCCCTCCAAATCAAAAAGCTCCTTTTTCAAGGAATCCAGCGCTTGATCGGAAATCTCTGATTTATCCAAAACATGATAGGCGTAGCGATAGTAATTAACCGCCCGCGCCAACTTCTCAATTCTGGCTTTGGCCTCTTCTTTGTTCATGGAAATGATAAATATCTTGAATTACATCACATTCGCACTTTCACGGCTCGTTGGGCATTGTGATATCTGCCAATTGATTCGATACACAAAAACTCACTGGCCGCGCCGCATAAATAAGAGCTTAATTCATATGTGGAACCATTGCCAAGATCGATTTCGCCACTTTCATAACCCGCGCTCTCCACGCTCAACAGCGCCCATTCAATACCGGTTTGCGCCGCCGAAAAAGCGATCATCGCGTCGCCGGCCTGATTCATCATTTTCAGCCGTCCGGCCAAAAGAGCGCTCATATTCAGCGCAATCGCCAAAATTATTGACAGCGCCGCGACCGCAAAATAAATCGCTATCCCCTTTCTTCCATATTCACAGTTTAAATTTTTAATTTTTTGAAATAATCCTTTCATTTTAATTAAAATTTTTGCGCAAAGTTGTGCGAGGTTTCACCTTGCAAGCTTGCAAGGTGAAACCTCGCACAACTTTGCGCGGATCAAAATTATTCGGTGATATCCAGATCACGCTGGGAAACCGTTATCTGATTTTGCAAAACGGATCCTTGGCTGTCCTCAATTTTAATATGTAAAGTAACCCGAGGCTGCATATTGTCAGTTTGACTCCAACTACCGATACCGTCGGCAACGGAAAAAATCAAAACGTTGTTTTGCGGAGAAGTGAGCGACAAGTCAAAATTCTGGCTCGCGCCGGCGCGGCGCTCCATAATCGCGCCGTTGGCGCCGTAGTCGCCGCCCGGATATCCCAAATAATATTCAATGCAATCATAGGTGCCGTCGCTTTTTAAGTTTTGGAATTTTATCCCGTTGGCAGTTGTCTCGTAATTCATTTTCGGCGCCGATAAACACAAAGAATCTTGGCTTTTTTTTGCCATACGCAACCCTCGGCTGATGTGCTCCAAATCATAGGACAATTCATCAACCGCTTGAGATCGCGCCAGCAAGGCGCGATGCGCCCGCTGAGCGTAAGCGAACAATTGGCCGATTGACGCGATCGCCAGCAAAAAAATTGTTATCGAAACCATCATTTCCACCAAAGTAAACCCTCGATTACTTTTATTTTTTTGAATTGGCTTCATTTCTTTTAAAATCCTAAGGGGTCGCACCCCTGCTCCGCAAGCTCCGCAGGGGAACGACCCCGGAAACTTTTAAGTTTTTCTCTTTTCCACTTTCCACTTTACGCTTTCTACATCTCCCACCAATTATACAAGTTTTCCCGCACTTCCACCGATTTGTCGGCGCCGCGCTCGTCCCAAGAAACTTTGGCAATAATTTCCAAATAATTACCATAATTATTGACAGTGATTTTTCTTTTATAGGGCGTCGCATCCCCCGCTTCATAGCCAAAAAAATTGCCGTTCAATTTTAGCGGTTTGTTATATACCGAAGGACCGGAGTCTAGCGCAATCATCGTATAGTCCGCGCCGCATCCGCCTTCGCATCCGATCAACCCGTCGGCCCAACTGCCGGTACCGGTTTGATAAATGTTTAAATAATTGCTGTCGCGAATGTTGCGCACGATTTCAACGCCTTCTTTTGCCAGACAAACCGCCCCCAAGCGCATTGATGCCGAATTCATCAACGCCAAAGATTGGTTAATCGCCCCATAAGCGCCAACAATGCCAATAATCGCGATTGCCAGCGCCACCATCACCTCAATCAGAGTGAATCCCTCTTGTTCTTTATTCAATTTGGCAAAAAAATTATTTGACATAAACCAATCCGGCAATGTTAGCAACCACCGTGCGGATTCCATCGCCGTTTATAACACCAAAATTAATCTCCAAAGTTTCATGATCGCCGCCGCCGCCATCAATAATTTTGGCAGTAAGATCGGGGGCGATATAATTTATGCTTATACCGCTGGAAATATTCGCGCCGCCGGAAACACAAGAGGTTATTTCAATTTTCTCATTCAGCGCCACGACCCTGTTTTCCCGGTCAAAACCGCTGTCATATTGCTTGTTATTATTATCATCCGAATAAAGTATATATGAATCATTACCCTGCCGAATATAAATTCCGTAGCCATAAGACGGCGTGCCGTCGATTTCGTATGCCGAAAGCGCCCATTCCTGGACCTGCCGCAGATCTTGTTTCAATTGATAGGCTTGGCCGTCCAAAACCTTTTGCGATTTCCCCTGATGATAGCTTGCCGCCGTTATAACAGTAACCGTCGCGATAATCACAATCACTGTCATCAATTCTATTATGGTAAATCCCGAATTTTTCGCAAAAATTTTTTTCATAGCGCAAAAATTAAAACCCCCAATACCAAGCGGTAATTTCCGAAGAAAAAAACATTGAAACAACCATGCCCGAAACCAAAAAGGGGCCAAAGGGTATGCGTGAAGAGATTTTTCTTTTTTTCGCGCAAATTAACCCCAGTCCCATTATAGCACCAAAAAAATTTCCAAGAAACAGCGCCAGCATCGCCGGATAAAATCCCAGCGCCAAGCCGATTAAAACGGCGAATTTAACATCGCCGAATCCAATCCACTCCCCCTTTGAAATTAAAAATATCGCCAAAAAAAACAAACCGGCAATCAACGCCGCTGATAAATAATCAACCGCGATGCCAATATCAACGCGGCCGAAAACCAAACCATTTTCCCGCAATCGCGCCGCCAAAAGGATTGCCGCTCCCAACATTCCCGCGGCAATCGCACCGTCGGGAATCAAATACCAGCGCGAATCAACAACAAATATCACCGCCAGCGCCGCCAAAACAATCCAATAACCCGCCAATTCCAACAGCATAATCACCGAAAATTGTCCCAAAAAAATTCCCGGCGCGAAAGTTAACGCCGCGAAACAAAAAAGCAATGCCGCCGCCAATTCCACCGCCGGATATTGCCAAGAGATCGGTTTTTTGCAATAGCGGCATTTCGCGCCCAAACAAAGAAAAGAAAACAGCGGCACCAAGTCAAACCACGCCAGTTTATGCCGACATTCAGGGCAATATGATCGCCCGCTCATCGCGCTTTCACCGCAATGAAAACGCCAAATAACGCAGTTTAAAAAACTGCCCGCGATCAGCCCGAAAACAAAAATTGATATTAAAACAGACCAGAATAAAATATCCATAATTTTGGCAAGAAATACATTTTAGAATATCAGACAGTGAATAAATGATTTATTGTTCCCAAGAACTTAGCAAAAACAATGTTTTTGACAAGGGGGTATTCATCAAAAACGCCAAATCACGCAGTTTAAAAAACTGCCCGCGATTAAGCCGAAAATAAAGATTGAAACCAAAATATAGCAAAATAGAAAATCCATATCCTCTTAATCTGTCAATTCAATGCGTTGTTTCATTTTAGCATATCCGCAAAAACAAAAAACCGCGATCATGTAATCACGGTTTTTTGCAAAATTAACTAATCGGCTTGGGCGCAATCATCCAGATCCGTCGGCGCATGAGTCTTCTCCATATTGCCGCCATGAGAAGCGGTATACCAAGTATCCGTTTGACCTTCAAATTTTGCGTAATAGCAAAATTTTTGATTATCCGCAGTAGCGGCATCATTCACAAGCCCGCAATATCCATTCGTATCACATGTGGCAAAACTTGGGTCTGCCGGAATTACTAAATAAGTTGTCGGGGTAGTAGCGGTATCGGCAATGGCAACACCAGCTGCATTAACGGGATTTGTCCCTGTTAACACGAAATAATGATCATCCGTGCCATAAACCATTTCTTGCGCTGAAATAATTTGGCGCATATCCGACATGCGTTTCGCGTCCCGCGCTTTTTGGCGCGCGCCGGTCATTGACACCAAAACCATTCCCGCCAAAATACCGATGATGGCAATCACCACCAACAATTCAATAAGAGTAAAACCCGTGTTTTTCTTTAATTGCATTTTTTTTATTTACTTAATTTAAATTTAAAAATAAAAACCAAAAAACCAAGATGTCGACCTTTTTAATTTTAACATATAACCGCATTATACCGCAACCGGCTAACATTTTGCAAGCGCTATATATTGAAGTTAAACTTCAATATACGCAATCCGCATTGGTTAAAATGCCAGGCATTGGGCGCAGGCGGGCGGATTTAACACATAATCGGTGCTGGCGCAAATTTCTTTGGCACCTTTATTGTTCACCACAAAATAACGAGTTTCTCCGGCCGCGCAATCTCCCGTCTCGGCCATTTTTGCCAGCGCGCAATAATATTTTCCCACCGGTATCGCCCCGCAAGACGCATTATTGGCAATCCAGACATATTTGTAGACCGCGTCGTTAACTGGATCAGTCAGTCCTGCCAAATACTGCTTGCCCGCGGCGTTGACCGCCGCCGGAATCTCTCCCACTAAAAGTTCGGATTGAACGTAACTCCCATCATCGTTCATAATAAATTCTTGCGCCGAAGGAATTTGCCGCAAATCCGCCAAACGGCGCGAGTCGCGCGCACGAACGCGCGAATTACCCGTGGAAACCGCGATCAACCCCGCCAAAATCCCGATAATGGCAACTACCACCAATAATTCAATTAACGTAAACCCTTGGCTTTTTCTACGCATTTTCATATTTGTTGTACGATTGCGCAAGGTTTCACCTTGCAAGCTTGCAAGGTGAAACCTTGCAAAGTTATGCAAACTTGCAAGACGAAACCTATCACAGCTATGACTACACGCTACCCATTGATTGATACAGCGGAATCATCACCGAGGCGACCACGCCGCCCACCAGCAAACCCAAAACGATGATCAGCGCGGGCTCGATTAGAACCAGCATGCCGTCAATCGCCCTTTCGGCTTCTTTTTCATAAAAATTGACCATCACCAGCAAGCTTTTGTCCAGCGATCCGGTTTGTTCGCCCACCAAAATCATTTGGCAAAACATTGCCGGAAACAGCTCCTGATATTCAAAAAGCGACGCGGAAACCGTTTTCCCTTTGCGCACCCCCTCGGAAGTTTTCGCGATCGCGCGGCGGTAAACATTGTTGCCCACAATCATCCCGGTAATGTCCAGCGCGCGCGTAATCGGAATGCCCCCAGCGATCAAGGTGGACAGATTATCGGCAAAACGGCTCACATAAAGCATCCTCAAAAGATTGCGAAAAACCGGCAAACGCAAAGCGAGATTATCAAAAAATTCCTTGCCAAGCGCGGTGCGGGAAAACCGTATCGTCACAATCACTATTGTAATTGTCGCGAAAAGCACCACCAAGCCGCCAAAGCCCCGAATAAAATCGGTGGCGGCGATAACAAATTGCGTGAGCGGCGGCAGTTCCATTTCCGTGCCGGTGAGCATGCTTGTCAAGTTGGGCATCACAAAATAGCTCAAAAGAAAAAGCACGGCAAACATCACCGCGATAATAACCGCCGGATACACCATCGCGCCCTTCACTTTTCCCGACAAATAATATTGTTTTTCCAGATAATCGGCCAAATAATTAAACTGTTCGGAAAGGTTGCCCGACACCTCGCCGGCATTGACCATCGCGACAAAAAATCCCGAAAAAATATCCGGGTATTTGGATAACGCCGCCGAAAGCGGAGACCCCGCTTCAACCATTTGGGAAATTTTTATGATTTTTTCTCGAAAGCTTTGATTTGAAAGCTGGCCGCCAATCACGCGCAGTGCTTCCACAAGGGGCACGTTGGCGCGAAACATCACCGCCAGCTGGCGCGAAAAAACCGCGACATCTTTATTGGATACGCCCTCAAAAATACGGATTTGCCCCAAAACCCCTTTATTTTCGCTTTTCAAAAAAGTGATAAAAAGCCCGTCATTGCGCAAAATTTCCGCCGCCGCCTGGCTGGACGCGGCCTGGATCGATCCCGACTTCACCCGCCCGTCTTTTGTTCGAGCTTGATAAATAAACTTCATATTAAAATTCTAAATCCTAATTTCTAAATCCTAAACAAATTCAAATGTCAAAATCCAAATATCAAAACTGCATAATTTTACGCTCTTGTTTTGAATTTTAATTTTTGGATTTTGAACTTGTTTTGAGTTTAGAGTTTATTGTTTGGAATTTTTTAGATGAGAGCTTCCAACTCCTGGGGGTTTAACGAACAAGACATCGCTTTTTGCAACTCGATATCTCCGCTTTTGACCAAATTCGCCAGCGATCTGTTTAATGAAATCATTCCGTCTTTTGAGCAAGTCTCAATGGTTAAAGGAATTTCGTGAATTTTGTTTTCACGAATCAAATTGCCCACCGCGAAATTATTGAAAAGGACCTCGCAAGCCGGCACCATCCCGCTTTTTCGCGAAGGAAGCAAGCGCTGGGAAACGATCCCCAACAAAGAAGAAGAAAGCTGGGCGCGCACCTGCGCTTGTTGTTCGGCGGGGAAAGAATCAACCACGCGATGAATGCTTTGCGCCGCCGAATTGGTGTGCAGAGTCGCAAAAACCAAATGGCCGGTTTCGGCCGCCGTAAGGGCGGTGCTGATTGTTTCCGCGTCGCGCATCTCGCCAATCATAATTACATTCGGATCCTGGCGAAAAACAGACCTCAACGCCATGGAAAAAGAATAGGTGTCCGTATTGAGCTCCCTCTGCTCGATCACCGACGCGTCGGGGGCGAATAAATATTCAATCGGATCCTCGATGGTTATAATATGATCGCAACGCGAATGATTGATCGCGTCGATAAACGCCGCCAGCGTCGTTGACTTTCCGTGGGATGCCGGTCCGGTGATTAAGGCAAAGCCTTGTTCGGCTTCAATAAATTTTTGCATCACGGGAGGCAAATTGAGTTCTTGGATCGTGCGAATTTTATTGGGAACCAAGCGCAACGCCGCCGACACGCAACCCTTCTGAAAAAAAGCGTTGACGCGAAAACGCTCCTTTTCTTGAAAGGTATAAGAAAAGTCAATCTCTTTGAATTTTAAAAACTGATTTTGCTGTTCGGGGGTCATAAGGGCAAGCACCAAGCCTTGGCTGTCGCGCGCGGTAATTACCGGTTCTTTGGGAATCGCCCATAATTCGCCGTTAATGCGAATGATTGGCGGATACCCCGCGGAAATATGCAAATCCGAAGCGTTTTTCTCCACGGTGATGCCAAGATATTTTTGTAATGTTTGAGAATAATCCATATTTTAAATCAAAATTCAAAATTTAATGGTAAACAAAATCAAAATTCAAAATCAAAATTCAAAACGGAATTCTGTATTTTATTTTGATTTTAAATTCATAATTTTGATTTTGTTATTTGTTTATCATTTATAATTTTATTTTAATTTTTGGCGTTTAGGGCTTTTTCTATTTCTTGGGCAACTTCTCCCGGGGTAAAGTGCGCTTTAATCATAAAGCCGTCGGCGCCCAAATCAAGTCCTTTTTTTATCTCTTCTTTTTGCCCCAAATTTGAAAGAATTATGATTTTCATCCGATTGATTTGCGCCTCGGAAGTTTTGGCGCGCATCTCTTTCACGCGCCCCAAAACTTCCCAGCCGTCCAATTGGGGCAAGACAATGTCTAACACCATCAGATCGTATTCTCCGCCGGAAAGCTTTTGCACGCACTCCTCGCCGGTCATCGCCAAGTCCACGGCAAACCCCGCCTGCTTTAATTTGGTGTTGTATATGTCCGACAAAAAGGGGTCGTCTTCCACCACAAGCAGCCGCTTGTTTTTTTGATCGTCTTGGTCTGATTTTTGCGCCATAATTTTGAAATTATTATTTCTTTGAACTTTCATTTGACAGCTTCACGTTATATTTTTTTTACTTTATTTTATTATAGCTCATTTCCAAATAAATACGCAATTTTTACTCCGCTTAATTATAATCCAAACTGAAAGTAATCCACATTCAGTTTTTTTTATCAACAATCACCGCGCTAATATCTTCCTCGGTGGCCTTCAAAACTTCCTCAATTGTAGTCGTTCCTTTCAGCGCTTTCAAAATTCCATCTTGGCGCATCGTTATCAGTCCTTGGCGCTTGCCTTCGGCGTTTAAAGCTTTTTCGGAAAGATTCTTTAAAACAATTTCTCCCAACTCCGGAGTCATTTCAAGGGTTTCAAAAATCCCGACTCTTCCTGAAAAGCCTTGCCGGGCGCATTTGGGACATCCCTGCGGCTCCCAAATATAAATTGGCTCCGATAATTTCACGCCCCCGCGAGACTCTTCGGGAATTTCATTGAACTCGGCAATAATTTTTTCTTTCAAATAACCTGTCGCGGCCACTTTTTTTTTGCAATCGGGACAAAGCCGGCGCACCAAGCGCTGCGCCAGCGCCAAGATCAAAGTGGAGGGAATCAAATAAGATTGAATTTTTAAGTCAACCAAGCGAGGCACCACGCCCAGCGAATCGTTGGTGTGCAAAGTTGAAAGCACCAAATGGCCGGTAAGCGCCGAATGAATCGTCAACAATGCCGTTTCTTCATCACGTACCTCGCCAACCATAATCACGTCCGGGTCCTGACGCAAAATACTGCGCAGCCCGGAGGCAAAATCAAATCCGATTTCCGGCCTCACCTGTGACTGATTGACTCCCTCGCAAAAATATTCCACCGGATCTTCCAAGCTGATTATGTTTATTTTTTCGCTGTTTATTTTTTGCAATACAGCGTAAAGCGTGGTACTTTTACCCGATCCGGTGGGTCCGGTCACCAAAATCAATCCAAACGGCTCCTCAATCGCTTTTTCCACCAATTTGAGATTTCTGCCATCCAGACCCAAATCTTCAAATGTTTGATAATTGGCCTCCGGGTCCAAAATTCTCATCACCACTTTTTCTCCAAGCGCCGTGGGTAAAGTGGACACGCGAAAATCAATGCTTTTGCCATTGATGTTTGAAGAAAAACGCCCGTCCTGAGGCACGCGATTTTCGTCAATCTTCATATTTGACATGATTTTGATGCGCGCCAGCACCGCGCTCGCGATATTAAGCGGTAAAAAAATTGAGGAATAAAGCTGCCCCATCACCCGGAACCGCACGCGCAATTTTTTACGTCCCGGCTCAATGTGTATATCCGAAGCTTTTCCGTCAATCGCGTTGCGAATGATTACATTAACAATTTTGGCAATCGGCGCGTTTTCCACCGAAGAAATAACGTTTTCTTGCGGCTTGCGGGTCGAAGTGGTCTGGGTTTCCTCTTCTTGATACTGCTCCAAAGCCCTGCTCACTTCTTTTTTTAAATCGCGATATTTGGCTAAAATTACGTTAAAAATCCGCGGCGTGACCAAAAAAACCTGATAAGAAAATTCATTTTTGCGCGCCAAAAACTTAAGCGCTTCCTGCGCCTTTAAATCCTCGGGAGCAACCATGCCGATTGAAACCTCGTTCTTTTTTCGACTCAAAGGAATCATCCGGTAAAATTTGGCGGTTTCCTCGGGAATTATCTGTAAAATTTCCAGAGAAAAATTTTCGGGAGGTTCGGCAACAAAGGGAATTCCCAAAACTTGCGCTTTTAGCCCAAACAACTCCTCCTCTTCGATAAATCCGCGCGCGATAAGAATTTCCTCTTCTCCTTTTTCAGGATTATTTTTTAACTCGGTTTCAACCGCCAACGCCTGGTCATGGCTAATGGTTTTATTGTCAACAAGTTGTTTGATTAAAAACGGCATCCCGCGTATAAACAATCTTTTTGCCGAAACTATTCTTCGCCGCCCGAATCTTTATCGGCAGGTACATATTCAACAAAAGGATTGCGATTAGTGAAATCAATTTTCATCGGAGTAATTTCAGGGAACACCTCCAAAGACGCCAGATTCGGATCTTGCAAAACTTCCAAGTTAATTCCCGCGGGCATTGCCGGCGCATCGGAAATTTCAATCTCGCTTGTTTGCAAAAAATTCCAAAGCCAAAAGCCTCCGGCGGCCAGCAAGGCAATCACAAAAATTAAAATAACGATGTTCTTGCCCAAATTGCTTTTTTCTTCAAAAATAATCGCCATAAAATTAATTTTATATATTTGAGAGCGTTGAACAATTATTTTCTACTGCAATTTCCATCTTTCGGCTGCGAAAAATTCGTCAGTCGGCGGCAGACTTTAAGCCAAGTATGCCTTCTCCTTCCTCATTTTTCTCGCTCGAAAGCTGAAAATTTCGTTGCGAAAATAATTGTTCAACGCTCTCATTATTCATAATAATGAGCGGATAATTTTATTTCGTAATCAATGATTTGATCGTCTTGGCCGGCCGAATCATTTTTTGGCGCCGCCGCAATTTCCATATCCTGATTTTCTCCATTGTCTTTTTCTTTCGATTGCAGATTAATCGATTTTACCTTTATCAAGCGGCTTGACTTTTCAACGATCTGTAAAAAATTTTTCAAACTTTCATAATTTCCCGACAATCCGATATCAACCCCGTATTCCCGCAAAAGCAAGCTCGCGGTTTTTTCCGATGAATCCCGTCCGGCCGCCGGCAAAGAGCTGCTGCTCGATCCGCTTTGAGAATAGCTGATATTTTTTACCGCCAATCCGGATTGCATCGCCGCGGCCTGCGCAAAACTCATCAGCGCGGAGGCATCCGGATTATCGGGCAAAGCGGTTTCGATTTTTTTATAGCTTTCAGCGCATTGATCCAGCTGATCGGCAATCGCGACAAGCGCGTCATAATAATCGGTTCGTTTTTGAATCTCAACAATTTTTTCTTCGGCCTGCGCTCCAATCATCTGCGCTTCTTGATATTTTGGCAGTACTAAGAAAAAACCAAGAGCAAAGGCCGCCGACAATATTACAAAAGCCTCCAAATAATTTCTTGACATAGTTTATTGCTCAACAGCAACCGTTTCCAACTTTAAAGCGATGCCCGCTTCAAAATCAACGATGCCGTCGTCATTAATAGCCGATTTGAGAAGATTGGCGCTTTCCAAAACGCTGTCCGCGGATTCAAACAGCATAATTTGCCTTCCCACGTCCTGAAAGGTTTTGCTGTGTCCGGACAAAGACGCCGACATTTTTTCCAAATCAAGATTGCATTGCGAAAAATAAATTTTTTCCGGAACCAGAACTTCGAATTTGTTGAAAAAATTCGCCGCTGATCGGCGCTGGGACGCGATCTTGGAAAAATCTTCCAATTTTTGGCGCGCGACTTTAATTTTGCCCTCCAAATCTTTTTGTTCCTCGCTTTTCATTTTCGCCATTTGCATTGAAAGGCCGGCAAGGCGTTCACTCTCTTGCGCCGCCAAATGGCGCGCGTAAAAAAAGCCGCCGACAGCCAGCGCCAACAACAGCAGCGATACGTAAAAAACCATATTTTCCAAAAAGATTCCCTGTTTTTTGGGTGCCACATTGATCATATATTTTTTTAAATTTTACCGATTTTAATCCATGACGGCCGAATAATTGCATTTGCGACAAAAAAGTAATTTTGGTATTTTGATTATTTCGGCCTATTTTTGAATTCAAACGCGCGGCGCGCCATTCCCACCGCCACCGCGTACATGGGAGCCATTGATTTTATTTCCGCCTCAATCGCCGGCGGATATTTAATTTCTTTGAACGGATCTGCAATCTCAACTTTTTTTTGAAAATAACTGTCGAATTGTCCCTTAACTTCCGGAACCGCGACGACACCTCCGGAAATAATAATTTTGCCGATGTCCGCGCCCAGACAATGGCCAAAATCATTGATTGCCATTTCAATTTCTTTTAAAATTGGAGACATCGAATCACGCAATATGTTTCCCACATTATCTTTGATTTCCGGCTCGGCAAAGGCGATAAATTCCAACCCGTATTTTTCTTCAAATCGGCGGGCAGTTTGCCTGTCAATCGGCAAAGACTTGAAAAATTCCCGCATCAAATAATTTTGCCCCCGGTCAAAACTGTGCGAATAACGCAAAATATTTTTATGTACCAAGCTGCAAACCGTACTCTGAAAGCCGATATCAACCAAGCAAACCGGCCGCTCCTCGTCCTTGCCGATTAATACCTGGGCCAATCCGAACGCCTCGGCTTCCATTAAAATAATCTGCAGATTCGCTTTTTGGGCGATTTCTTTGTATTGGGCGATTATTTCATTGGGTATCGCCTCCACGGTAATTTCCACTTTTTTGGATTCGCCGTTTTGCTGCCCGACTTTCTGCCAATCCACGGTAACGCTGTCCATCGGCAAGGGAATGTGCTGGCGCGCCTCAAACATTACCGCTTCGCTCAATTCTTTTTCGGTCATTTGGGGCAGGGAAAAAGCGGTAAAAAAAGTTAGAAAGTCGGCGATTGAAAACGCGCATTCTCTGGTTTTTATTTTGGCTTCCGACAACACCGCTTGAATCACCTCGACAATTTCATCGGAAGACAGCGCCGTGATCGCTTTTTTTGAAAGAGGGGAAGAAACGCCTTCAACGGACTTGAAATCAATATAACCGTAATTCGACAAGGAAAAAGAATCGCCGGATTTTTCAATTTCGGCAATTTTAACCGAAGAAGTGCCGATATCGATTCCCAAAAATTTTTTCGTGAATAATTTTGACAACACAGGGCGTAAGCTCTAAATCCAAAACTCTAAACCCCAAACAAATTCAAAGCTCCAAACTCTCAAATCCAAAACACCATTGCCGATTTTGAAGTTTTAATTTTGAATTTATTTAGAAATTAGAAATTAGAAATTAGAAATTACATGCTATGCTGTTATTGTATCATAACCGCGAATAAAACAAACTGCAATATGTGGAAAACATTTGGACGCGCCGCCAAAGAATTATTTTTCCCGAAACGCTGTTTTTTTTGCCAAAAATACGGCGCTTCTCTTTGCTCTGATTGCCGCGAATTGATGGATGTTTCCCCCGTCCACCGGTATGATTGCTCAAAAAAATATCTTGATGATATTTATTCGGCCTGCGTCTATGAAAACAAATTCGCGCAAAAACTGATCCACGGCCTCAAATACAAGCCGTTTGCCAAAGAACTGGCAATTCCGGCGGCCGAAATTATCGCCGGCCATTTTTCTTTGTGCGGCAAGAACACCAACGGCTGCATTCTTACTGCCGTGCCTCTTTTCAAAAAGAACCTCCGGCGGCGGGGGTTTAATCAAGCGCAGGAAATCGCCAAAAATATGGCAAAAATATGGCAAATTCCGATGGTTGATAACTGCCTGATAAAAATCCGTGAAACGGAGAATCAAGCCAAACTGACACAGTCGCAAAGAATGGGCAACTTACGCGGCGCGTTCGCGGTTGCGGATAAAAATATTTTTAGGCAAAAAAATATATTTCTAATTGACGATGTGGTTACCACCGGCGCCACGATGGAAGAATGTGCCAAAGTTTTGCGCCGATCCGGCGCCGCCGAAGTTATCGGCATCTGCTTTGCCCGCACCGAAAAGTAGTTTATGAGTTTATGAGCTTTGATCAATAGTTAAATCGGTCAAGTTAATCCAAAATGCTTTAAAAGATATTTTTTAATTTGCCCCATTATCTCCGTTCCTGCAACACCAATTTTGATTGAAAAACGAGAACGGTCGAATGATTCAATATTATGCACCTTAATCAATGAATCGGAAAATAATTTATTTGCGGCATTTTTCCCGATAAAAATATCATCATTATGCAATTTGTCAATTTTTGAAGTAAGCGGCATCACAGTGACAAGATTGGTTTTAGCTAATTGCTTGTTTGATTGGATAATAACCGCCGGTCGATCGCCGCGAAACTCATGTCCGATGCTCGGCGTAAAATAGACCAAATAAATATCACCGGACAACATGCCGCAACTCATAGGTTTTTATAATATTCCAATTCTTCACACGACAATGGTTCAAGGTCTTTGATCGCATCAAACCCCGCGGCATCTTGCCACAACGATTCCTCGTCCGGTTGCTTAAAAACATCAATGACTTTGCCGCAAACCAAATAATCATCCGCATCCGATTCGTGAATATAAATCGGCGGAATATCTTGCATTGATTCCGATGACAAGATTATTTGTTTGTTGTTGGCATCAAAAAAATATTTCTTGATATTTGACAATCCGTCAATCACAGAAACCACATATTCACCGCTCCTCGGCGCGATCGCGATTTTATCAATTAAAACATAGTCGCCATTTTCAATATTCTTGCCGTTCACGCTTGCCCGGTTCATTGAATTGCCAACCGCTTTTAAAATATATAGGTCATTAACGCGCCCCGCCAATTCGCGCGGCAATATATGCGGAGTTATTTTTAAATAACCTTCTATTTGTTCATCCGCGAACATCAAAGCCTCTCCGCAGTTGGCCGAGCCGATAATCGGCAGAGAGATGATCTTGGACTTTTTATCCAAACCTTGCGCCACCGCCCGTAATTCCTTGCCATCGGCGCGAGATAACAAAAGCCCTCTTCCTAACAGCTGGTTCAAATGGTGTTTTATTTTCTGCGGGCTATTCGGCACGCCAATTAATTCGCCGATTTTTCGCAAAGTAAACCCCGCGATATTGCGCTCCCGCGCCAAATCCAAAATTTTCTGCTGAATAATATGCATAGCTTTGCTTTATATCTTGATCTTATCTTTGTCTCAAAATCTTGTCAATATTTAATAACTTGTCAACGACTTGACAGATTTCTTCGCTAGGATAAAATAATACATTCAGCCTCGTCGAACTGGAATTTTAAGCATTTTGAAAAATTATGGAAATTGCAAATCAACTAACCATCCAACTAATGATTCAACAAGCGTTGTTCCACACCCGCCGAAAGGATCAACGATTAAATCACCTTCGTTGGTATACTTTTCAGCCAAACGCGAAACTATATTGAAAAATCTAGCGAATATCGGTCGTCGAGATTTTGGGGGAGGGAGGGAGTTTTTTGGAGTGGCGCAGAACATATTCCCGCCCCATCTGTTTTATCTTGTCGGAATTGGTCAAGGTTTCACCTTGACCAATTTTTTTGCCGAATTGACGGATGAGGACGGTAGGGCCGGAAAAGTTTTGCGGCATAAAAAGCCAATCGCCTTTTTTTGCCGCCGCCTCCAATTGACGGCAATCGTTTTCATCGCGGGCAATAACAATGAGTAAGTTATTTTCCCACGCAACCCGGCCAAAACGCAAAATCTGCGCGTCATCGCCGCCAAAATCAGGGTAATTTATTACTAATTCTTTCAGCCGACGGCCGTAATCGGAATCGGTCAAAATACAGCCGCCGCCGGGTTGCGGAATATTTTTAACGCCAAATTTTTTTGCCAATTCCAACTGGCCTTGGCGAGAACGCCCAGATAGGCCATATAGCGCGTCCCGATTAACCAATCCTTCGGTTTCGGCAACAGCGGGCGCCATCAGCTTTGCCGATAACGGCCGCAGAATTTCACCGGCCAGCCCGCTTTGGCGATCGATTATTTCCAGCGATTGCCGGTTCTGCGACATCGGACGCTGTCCCATCACCTCGCCCGTGGCGATAAAATCAAACCCTTCTTTATCCATAATCCGCTTGGCGGTTTTGAGCATTAGCAAATGGCAATCAATGCAGGGATTTGCCGCCGCGCCGCGGCCGTAGCGCGGATTTTTAACAATCTTTAAATGTTCTTCGGAAATATTTTCAACACGCAATTTTAATCCGTTGAGCTTGGCCGCGCTTCGCGCGCTATCGCAGGAAAAAAAATAGCTCTCAAAACATAGCGGAGTTATTTCTATTTTTTGCTCTTGCAAAATCTTTGCCGCCAAAATGGAGTCCAGTCCGCCGGAGAACAACACCAACCCTCGCGTTCTTTTATTTTTTATCATAGATGGTCAAAATCCTAAATTTAGGATTTAGGATTTACTTTTTGCAAAAAGTCGTTGGCTTTCTTCAGCACTTCTTTGGCATTGCCAAACGACAGCGCCTTATATGCCTCCTCATAGGGCAGCCAAACAAAATCATTGTGCTCGTGGGATAGAACAATTGTTTTCGTGTTGGTTTTTGCCAGATAAAATTTAACGATTTTGAATATCTTGTGCCCTTCAAAAGTGAAAAAATACTCCATTCGCGCACAAAATCCTTCGACAAATTCCAAGTCTTTAAGGCCGGTTTCTTCATCCGCTTCGCGGATAACCGTTTCCATCTCGCTTTCCCCGTCTTCCAAATGGCCTTTTACATAATCCCAATAATCGGCTCCCGAACGATGACAGACCGCCGGATACCGCAAAAGCAGATAATTGATTTGGCCATTTTCCTTTCTGAACACCACCGCGCCGGCGGAAATTTCTGTTTTCATAATGTTTAATTTACTCTTTTTTTATTTCTTTTCAAGAAGGCTTTCGCTTCCCCCCATGGCCGAGTGTTGATAATATTATCAGCCCGCGCCCAGCCGCGGCGCGCTTGCGCGACGCCGAATTCGGCAAACCGCAAATGCGAAACCCGATGGGCATCGGTATTGATAATCATTTTCACACCTCTCATCGCGGCGGCGCGAATGTGGCGATCGTTTAAATCCAATCTGTCCGGATGGGCGTTGATTTCCAAAATCGTGCCGGTTTTGGCCGCCGCGGCGCAAACCGCGTCAAAATCAATTTCACATTCCGGCCGCTTTTTGATCAGCCGCCCCGTCGGATGAGCGATAATATCGACATAAGGATTGTTTATAGCCGTAATTATCCGTTTTGTCATTTCCTTCTTGCTCATTTTCAAAGACGAGTGGACGCCGGCGATGGAAAAATCCAAATCCGCCAGCGCGGCGTTGTCAATATCAATGGAGCCATCACTTAAAATATTAGCTTCACATCCCTTTAAAATGACAATTTTTTCTCCTTTTTTATTCAATTTGTCAATTTCTTTATTGCGCCGCGCCAAGCGCTCTTCATCTAAGCCGTTTTCAATCTTCAAAAATTTGGTGTGATCGGCAATGCCAATATATTCATATCTCATCGCCCGCCCGGCGGCGGCAATCGCTTCAATTGAATCCTTTCCGCCATCCCAATCCGAATGGCAATGCAAATCTCCGCGCAAACTGCCGTATGCGATAACGGCCGGCAAATCGCTTTTCAGCGCGGCCTCGATTTCGCCCCGATTCTCCCGCAATTCCGGGCAAATCCACCGCATCCCCAGTTTTTCATAAATATTTTTTTCCTCGGTACCGGCAACACTCTTTTCGCCTTTGAACAAGCCGTATTCGGAAAGCTTGAGACCCTTTTCTTTTGCAAAACGGCGCAAAACGATATTATGATCCTTGGAGCCGGTGAAATACTGCCACGCCGCGCCAAACGACTCGGCCGGCACCACACGCAAATCCATATTAAAACCGGCGCGCGTTCTCACCGAGGATTTGGTGCGGCCTTTGGCCCAAACTTTTTCGACTTCCGGCAAGCCGGTGAAAAAATCCATCAACTCGGCGGCCTTCGCGCCGCCGGGGCCGCCGGCGACCGCCGCCAGAAGATCAATATCGCCGATGGTTTCTTTGCGCCGGCGCAAAGAACCGGCAATTTCCACGCGCGCCGATCCGGAAAAAGACTTTATCCGATCTTTAACGTCCAAAGCCGCCGGCAAAACTTCGGACAGCAAAAAACGGCCCCGAGACCGTTTTTTAAATTCAACGCTTTTTAAAATATTAACTTCGGATTTTTTGCCAAAGCCGAAAAGCCCCGCGATTTTATTTTCCCTTGCCGCGGCTTCCAAATCCGCCAAATCCTTGATTCCCAATTTTTCATATAAAATCTTGGCACGCTTTGGCCCCAACCCCTCCACCGCGGCAATTTCGCCAAAATTAGCCGGCAGAGTACTTTTTAAACGGTCATATTCGGCGATTCGACCGCGCAAAACATACTCTTCAATTTTTTCGCCGATACTTTTACCCACGCCGGGAATGCTCTCCACCGCTTTCAATCCCCCTTGTCCGTAAATATCAGCCGCGTCGGCCTGCAAATCGCCAAGCGAACGGGCCGCCTTGCGATAAGCGAAAGGCTTGAAATCAACCTCTTGAGCGTCAAGAATATCGGCGATTTCATTAAAAATTTTGGCAATTTCTTCATTCATATAATCATTATAAAACATTTAATCATTTAAACATATAATCATACAGGCACTGACGCAAAAAACACACCCGAAGGGCGCGTTTAAATGATTAAATGATTATATGATTATATGATTATATGATTGCATGTGAACACAAATTGACAAAAAAATACGGGCGCAATAGAATGTATAAAAGATAAAAAAAGACGGCCTCAAATCGGCTTTGCCGCAAGACTGGCAGCGGCAAAACCGCCCGGGACGATAAAAGCAATGACAAAAGAAAAAAGTTTTTATTTGACACGGCTTGGTCTCGAAAAAATTAAAAAAGAATACGAACATTTAAAAAGCATAAAACTCGCCAAAACCAAAGGCGAAGCGCCGGTTGTCGCCCACTCCGAAGAAGTAAATCCTGAATTAATCGCGCTTCAAGAGGATTTGGGGCTTCTGGATATCAAATTGTCGGAAATGGAAAAAATTCTCAAAAACGCGTGCTTAATTGAGCAATCCCCAAAAAGCGGCCGAAACACCGTGGAACTGGGCGCCACAATTCTGGTGGATATCAACGGCAAGCCAAACGAGCTTACCATCGTGGGCACACTGGAAGCCAACCCCGATCAAGGGATGATCTCCGATGAGTCGCCGGTGGGCAAAGTCTTGCTGGGAAAGAAAATCGGCGACCGCGTCGCCATTGATAATCACGAAAAAATAATTTACAAGATTAAAAAAATCTCCTACAACCTGTCATAGAAACATTATCAACACTTTGTTAAAGTCAAATTTCAACGCGCTTCCCTCGCCACACTCGGGACAAGCCGTTGAAAATTAACTTCAACAAAAAACGCGCTCTTTGAGCGCGCTTTTAAACTATCAACTATTTACTATCAGTTATCGGCCATGACCGATTACGGCAATTCCACATCTTCTTCATCCTCGGCGGAGCGTTTCTTCATAATGATGATGATAATAATAATCACCACCAGCAAAATCAGCGCGATGAAAAGTACCGCCATCCAGCCGCCGCCCCCGGACGACAATTCAACCCCGGCACAATCCGCGTCCGCATCTTCGCCTTCAACGGGGCAATCGGGATCGCAAAGGCAATCAACCGTCGGATCACATTCTCCGTTTTTGGATCCCACCTGAATTTGCTCGCAAACAATTTCCTGGGGCGCGTTTTCTTCCTCAATTTCGGGGGCAATCTCTTCGGGATCGGGGTTTTCATATTCAAAATTAATCACCTGCGCCATTTTGTTGATGTTGCCGTCGTCATCGGCACAGCGCACGTAGTAGGCATAACGTCCGTAATCTCCCAAATCAACCGCGGCCTGGTGCAATAATCCGTCGCTGGTGTCAAAAAAATCTCCCATTTGATCGAAATCAACATCAAACTCCGACCAGCGGCAGGCGGCCGATTCTTCGGTATTCACAATCAACGCCACTAAATCTTGATAAATCACGCCCTCCGGCTGAATCCCGTAAATTTTGGGACCCTCGGGCGTTAAATAGGTAAAAGCGATCGTTTCGGAGCTTGAATTCTGGTTTCCCTCACCGTCTTCACAACGCACATAATAAGTGTAATCTCCGGGCGCGTCCAAAGTTATATCAACGCTGTGGCTAGTTCCCGAACCGTCAAAATTGTTTGATAAAAGATCATAATCAAGATCACTGGTGCCATATTTGCAAGTGGCGGCTTCGTTTGTTGAAAGCGAAAGGGTAGCTTCTTTGTTTTTCACCAATCCCGAAGGCGAAAGCCCCGATATTACCGGCGGCGCGGTATCGGCCGGAGTTGCCGGCGGAGTGTAGGTGTAGGTTGTTTTATAAGTAAAAGTGATGCGTCCCGCCGTTTGGTTGATATTGCCGGATTCATCTTTGCAGCGCACGTAGTAATTGTAATAACCATAGTTTGCCAGCGACGCGGTGGTGGTGTGATAAAGCTTGTCGGAAGTGGTAAATTGCAAAGTCATCGAATCATAAGCCTTGTCATACCAGCTATAACGACAAGCCGCCGCCTCATTGGTGGTCACCGAAAGCACCACATAACCGCTGTATGTCGTGCCGGTCGGCAATAAACCGGAAAGCGCCGGCGGCGTATTGTCGCCGGTCGCCGCCGGCGGCGTGACGGGACAATTATTGCCAATACAGCCGATATCCCCCACCTTGAAACTCACCTCAACGCTTGAAGCATTTGTATTCCCCTCAAAATCCTTGCAACGCACATAATAAACATATGATCCCTCGCTCAACGACCCCAAAACCGCATAATGGTAAAGACCGTCGGGCGTTTCCAAATTATCGCCCATGCTGTTGTAGCTCGTGTCGGACGTTGAATAGCGGCAACGCGCCAAATCCTCGGTATCCAAAGTAATTTTCACGTTATTGGCATTGGTAACCGTGCCTTGGGGATTGACATTCATCAGCACCGGACCGGCGGCGCAAACATTTTGGCAAAACAAAACCGCAACGATAAACATCAATACTCGTGCCACAATGTCTATTTTTTTGTTAGTGTTTTTTTGCATAGGCGGTTTTACGGGGTCTATCCCTCGCGTACTCGCGAGCGGTTAGACCCCTAATAAAATAATTATTATACGGCTGAATTTTAATATTGAATAATTTTAGCGTGAAACCTCAAATTGGATAACCGTCGACCGATTATTTTCAACACCCGAGGCGTTTTTGCACCGCACATAGAAGGTGTGCGTTCCGTTTTCCAAATCACAAACTTTTTGACGCAAGGCACCGTTGCTTGCGGCAGCAAACGTATAGCTCATATCCGCGTAATCAACATCGTCGCGGCTAAAACGGCAAACGGCGTTATCTTCGGTTTGCGCCCCAATATCCGTTGAAGAATCATAAATCGTGCCGGACGGATAAGTTGAAGTTATTTGCGGGCCGGTTAAATATTCGTCAACAAAGCTGATTTTGGCATCCACCAAGCCAAACACCATATAATCATATTTAATTATATCGGTTTTGAAAACTCCATCAATAATCGTTTGGCGAATACCCGCTTCAATTATCGCTTTGCCGGATTGGCGCGGCAACATTCCCGACTTGTATTCAAAATAAATCGGGTTGTCCTTCACGCGGGCGATAATATAGTATCGGCCGTCGGCAACCACCTCGGCGGAAGCCACCGGCGCGCACTCCCACCCTCCGTTGCCGGTGATTTCAGCGCCGGCAAGCTCAACATACGATCCGTTATAGAGCGAAACTTTGTTGGTTGTGCCGTCCTCAAAATAGCCGCACAATTCGGTAATTTGGCCGTCGCTTTCAACGGTGAATTGATAGCCCGCGTACCAATCAACGTTGGAAAAACTTTCTCTGGCCCCCGTTTCCATGGATTGCCACATATATAAAGAATCTTGATTCACGCCGGTTTGAGAACGATTATTGTCGTTTAGGCGATCATTTGATGATAAATTAGCGCAATTTTGGCTTGTGCCGGCATTAACATTAAAAATAATCTGGTAGCCCGAATCGCTGGCAATCCCGTTTTCAATCGCTTGACAGATAACATAATAGGCATGCTGGCCGTTGGCGAGATTAAACAATTGAGCGCTGTGGCCGGTGGTGCCCGTAACCGCAAATTGCGTGCCGTTGCCATAGGTAAAAATTGCTTGACTGTATTGGCAAATCGCGGCTTTATTAGTATCAACCGACAAAACTGGATTGTTTACGGTTTGATAAGAGTTGGTTTTATTGGTAATCACCGGCGCCGAGGGATTGCTGTTGCTTCGATCAAGCAAAGTGGAAATTTGTTCCGAAGCGGAAACCGCCGCGGTGCCAATATTCTTGCAAACCACGTAAAAAACATAATTATTATCGGCAAAAGAAGAAATCGAAATCTCGTGGGCGTATTTGCCTTCATCTTTGGCCGGCAGGGCGAATCCCGCGCCATAGGTAAAATCAGCGCCTTGCTTGTATTGGCAAATCGCCGGAACGTCAGTGGTCACCCCCAATATCGGGCTGCTTCCGGTTTGAGTGGCGGGAGTAACGCTCATGATGCTCGGCGCAGTGTTGACATCAATCGTAAATTCAATTTTTAACGCATCACTGATACCGCCGGTGGCATTGTCTTTGCAAACAACATAATAAGTTTTGGCGCCATTTGGCAAACTCGGCAATTGGGCATTATGGTTATAAAATCCGGTAGTGTCAAAAGTCGTGCCCGCGGGATAGGTAAACCCGCCGTTTTCATTGTATTGACAGACTGACGGGCGATCGGTGATCACCGATAATATCGGATTGGAAATATAGTGCACCGCGTTTGTGGCATTGGTGACAATCGGCGATTCGGGCGCAACGCACGATTGGGTGAAAACCGCTGAGGCGGTGTCAGTGCATCCGGAAGGCGATTTGGTCAAAATCGTTCGAGTCTGCGTCCCGCCGACACACACGCTCCAATTGCTGTACGTGTAGGAAGTGCAGGCATTGGCCGGCATGGTGCAGTTTTGCGTCAACACCGCCGAAGACGTGTCGGTGCAGCCGGTTGGATACTGATTGGCTATCGTGCGGCTTTGGACCCCGCCCCCGCACGCCGACCAGCCGCTGTACGTGTAGGAAGTACAAGCATTGGACGGCATGGTGCAGTTTTGCGTGAGCACCGCCGAAGACGTGTCGCTGCACCCCGAAGGATATTGGTGCAAAATCGATCTTGCCTGCACCCCGCCCCCGCACGCCCCCCACTCGCCATAAGTATATGAAGTACACACCACATTCGCCGTCCCGCTTGTTGTCGAAGAATCTTCTGAATCATCTTCATCTTCTTCGGGAATCCCATAACCGCCGGCAGGGGCGCCTGAAACAGTGGGAACTCCTTCCATAAATCCGTTTAGGCATGCGCCTTCGGTCGCCCACCACAAATTGCTATTAGCATCATAAAACGAACTGCCCCCAGTTGCCACTTTTGATTTTGACCAATTTATTGTCCCATCGGTGTTTTTAACCAACCCCGTTGTTTCATATAATTGCCCTGTTTCTTCCGAATAAGTGAACCCATAAACTCCTAAACGATCATATAATTTTTGTTTTCCGTTCGGATCCAATGTTCCCCCGTTGGATTTATAATCATTAATTAATGTTTCGGCGGCGTCATAATTCGGTGCCGTACTTCCACCGGTCGGAAGCGGGGTTCCACCATATGTTGTTTGATTATTGGCATAATTATCCGCTAATTTCTGCGCCGCCTCTTCGTCGTATCCCATACTCATATAATAATCTTTGGAATATATTGCTGATGTTCCCGAAGCTGTTTGCATATTCCAATTCACTGTTTCGTTTTCTCCCGGCAACATTTCATCGGGTGGTAATGCAGAATTTGTTTCTACGGGTATCAAAGTATCGACATTCTCACGAACGACTCTTGCATTTTCGGAATCATTCATATAATCTATGAATTCTTGATATTTTGGCGTAGTTGCTTGCATCCTTTCAATAAGACCCTCTCCACCATATTTTATCAAAGCGGCTTCAAAATCAATATTCCCCTCCTGGAAATATTGGTCGACAATGGCCAATTTAATCGCTATTAAATCCTCTATGCTCAAGCCGCCCCCTCCACCGGTACCGCCGCCGCCGCCAAATAAATCAATTCCACCAGGAATCCCTGTCATATAGGGGGCCGTGTTAACCTGCTCCCCACCCGCTATCACGCCAAAAGCAAATATTTTTTCTAATGGCATAAAAGACATTACTAAAATTAAATTTAAAACAACAATTAACAAATTTTTCTTAAATAAATTGGACATATAATTATTTTTTAAAAATTTTCTTTATCTGATTAATATTCAATATAATATCGCGCAAATTCTAAATTCAATTTTCGGACGCGTAAAAACTGATTTTAAAATTCGCTTATCGCGCGCCAGCATCGCAAACAGCGAGGCCAAACCTCCGCGATCGCACCGAGGATTGACCTCCCGTTTGCCGTTTGGCAATGCTTGAAGCATCGCAATGTAATCCGTATCCAACTTTTCACTTATCACTTAAACTTTTGACTTTTGCCTTTTGACTTTTGCCTTACTTTCAGTCTTCCACCTCAAAACGAATCATGGTTGAGGCGTTGTTGGTGCCGTTTGCACCCTTGCACCGCATAAACCAGGTGAACATGCCGTCGTCTAAATCACAAATCTTTTGTTCGTGCTGTGTTTGGCCGGTTTTGCCAAAGGTATATTTCATATCCGCATAGTCAACATCGTCGCGATCAAATTTGCAGGCGGCGTCAATGTCGGTTTCCAGCGAAATTTTGGTATCGCTTTCGGTCGTCTCTTCGTTGGGCTCAGCCGAGCTGATTTCGGGACCGGCGCTGCTTTCTTCGGCGGATTTGATCATCACGTCCACCAAGCCAAAGATCATATAATCATATTTTTTGATGTTATTGCCAAAATCATCGTCGGCAATTTGGCGGATGCCCGACTCAACGGTCGCGTTTTCGTTGTCGCGCGGCAATAACCCCGAACGGTATTCAAAATATATCGGCGCGTTTTGAACTCGTGCGATTACATAATAGCGCCTGTCGGCTTTTACCTGCGCGGGAGTAATGTTAACGCAATTCCAGCCATCCTCGCCATCAACATCCGCATAGGCAATTTCATCATAGGAACCGTTATACAAACTCACGCGATTTGTCTGACCATATTCAAAGTAGCCGCACAAACTCGTCGCGTAACCGTCTTCTTCAACGGAAAATTGATAGCCCGCGTGCCAATCAACCTCGGTGAATTTCTCGCGCGTTCCCGTCTCCACCGAACGCCACAGATATTCCGAATCGGCATCGTCATAATCATAGTCGCGATCCTTGTCGTTTTGCTTGTCGTTTGATGATAAATCAGCGCAAATCTCCGAAGCGGCGCTAACGGTAAACATTATTTGCGCTCCGGGCGAGTTTGCCGCGCCGGTTGCCGGATCTTGGCAAACCACATAATAGGTGTAGGTGCCATCGGGCACATTGGCAAAAATCGCGCTATGTCCCGTGCCGCCGTCAATAGTAAACTGCGTGCCCTGCCCATATTCAAAGTCCGCGCCTTCTTTATATTGGCAAATCGCCGGTATATTGGTAATCACCGATAGCGCGGGGCTGCTGGTATTCTGGCTGGCCGGCGTGGTGTTGGAAATCACCGGCGCGTTGGCATCGCCATCCCGATCCAATGTGGTGACAATCGCTGTTTCCAATGTTTTTGCCGCATCCGTGGCCTTATCTTTGCAGGCAACATAAAAAGTGTATTCTCCATCATCCAAATCGGCCAACGGCGCTGAATGAGCATATTCGCCGTCATTGGCAAATTGCGTGCCTCCGTCATAGGCAAAAGTGTAATCTTGTTTATATTGGCAGATTGCCGGCCGATCGGTAGTAATTGAAAGCACCGGATTGGCAATTGTCTGAATCTCGGGCGTGGTGCTCACAATCACCGGCGCGTATTCGGGATTTTGAGACAAATCAACGGTAAATTCAATTTCCGTTCCCGAAGAATTGACCGCGCAAGTTTCTTTGTCGCGGCAGACAACATAATAGGTATAATCGTCATTTTCCAAATTATCCAGCTGCGTGTTGTGATTATAGTCTCCCGTAGTTTCAAACGGCTTGCCCGATTGAAAATTAAAACTACCGCCTTCTTTATAACGGCAATCCGCGGGGCGATCGGTAATGGCCTTCAAAACCGGATTGGGAATGGAAAATTCATCATCCGTATTGCTCGAAACCACCGGCGCGAACTCTTCATTTTTTGACAAGTCCACCGAAAAACTTGTCTGTGCCGATCCCACCGCCCCGGCCGCGTCCGCCGAAGCTTTTGAATTTTTGCACATCACCGTCACCGTGTGGTCATATTTGCAGTTTTGCGCGCTGTCGTTGGTCAAATTGCTCAAAGTGGCGGTGTGCGACGTGCCGCCCGATCCGCCCATGGTCATTCCGCCGCTGTTAAAATCGTTAAACGATCCGTCCCGCCCCAGCATATATTTGCAGTTGGCGGCAATGTCGGTGGAAACCCTCAATTCCGTTGTTTTGGCTTCAATCGTCCCTGTAGGCGAAGAAATATTCACCTGCGGCGCGGTATTATTCTCCTTTTCTTTTTTTCGCGCGTCTTCTTCGGTGACACACTCTCCTTCCACGCAAACCAATCCGCTCTGGCAGTCGTCATCGTTCTCGCAAGCTCCCCCCTCCTTGGACTTTTGTTCCTCTTCTTGCTTTTGCTTATCCTCTTCTTTAAACAGATTATCGCAAGTTTTAGCGCCAGCCGATTCGCTCTCGCCGTCGTTTGAATAGCATTTAACGCTAAAATTAATCTTGTCGGGTATATTTGCCGATGAGCCTCCCTGCGAACCGTCATATCTTGACTGGATCGGCACGCAAGCCGACCAATTGGATGTTGTGGTCGCGGGCAGAATATTTGATTGCAGATCGGCTGGCGTCGTCCCGCCATTATAATCATCAAAAACTTCACAAGTAATACCCTTGGAACAGTCGCCGCTGTTGTTCAAAGTGAATTTCACGTAGGCCCCGTCGCACCCGGTATAGCGAAAATTCGGAGTCCCCACATTAATTTTACTGCTCAATTTACACTCCCCGCCTTCTTTCTCCCCGCCGCCCGGCACGCAAATATAGTCACCGCCGATACTCACATTGGCGTTAAAACCAAGAAAAGATACCGCGACATCGGTTGTTTTCTTTTGACACACCCATCCCGCGCCGCAAACCGCACAATCTTGCTCGCCCGTCGCCGAAGAACAAGATTGAGGATTTGACGCCGAACAAATAACGCCAGCCTCGCACCTGCCGATATGTCCATCACATTCAGACAAAGAGCATTCTTCTTTTAACACCCAACCAGCGCCTTTATCGCAAAAACAAGACCCTGATTGAATCGCCGAGCTTCCCTCATAGGCGCAATTACCGCACTTGTATTCGCCAAAAACATAATATCTGCCTTCGCTTGAACTCCAACACGCGCATTTGCCGGTGCTTGGATCGCAGCCTGATTCGCATCCTTTATCAACCCATCCGGCATAGGAAATATCTCCGCTTTGCTTCTGATCTTTTGTGCATGTCTTTGAATTGTTGCCATCGCAAATGGATTGCCCCGCAGAATACCACACATTATTGTGCAAACATTTATTCGGCTGCTCATTGGAGATTTCCATTCGATAAACTGTCACAGTGTCGCTTTCTTGCACGGTGTTCGATTCTTGTTGCTGATCGCCGCAAACAACCGTACAACCAATCTGTATCGAATCTTCTCCGCTGTCAAACAAATTGCTCACATCTTCGGGCAACTTGAATGTTTTTTCGCCCGTCTGCTGGTTTGCGCCAACAAACTGCAAAGCTTTTTGCACCGTATTTTTCACGGACGTGTTCACTTTTTGGAAATAATCCTTTGGAATAACGCAGCTGTCAACCCCCGTAGCGACCACCGTGTGCTCAATTTGCCCGCCTCCGGTTTGATCAATTTCATACGAAATTATTGCCGCCTCTTCGGTTTCGGGCGTTGTTTCCGGCTCGCCAACATAGGCGGTGCAAGTTCCCAAAGCGCTGGCATCTATGCTTGCGCCACTGCTATTTGAGCAAAAACCGGTGAAAGTTTTATTTTCATAATAATAATTCAAATTTTTGTTTTTCGAATTTTCAGAATCGCCCAATGCCAATGAAGCATAGGAAACATATTCGCATCCGCTCTCGCTCCCCATTCCCCACCCATCAAAAGGATATCCGTTCTTGTCATACTTGAAATAATCCGATTGAGTGAATATATCTTTCTCCGTTGAAGAACATTCTTCCACGCCCCAGTTTAAAAGCCAGCTATAGACATAGCAAGATCCCAGCTTTTCACATCCATAACTGTATCCCTGAAACGGAGAAGACATCTTTGATGAATTTTGGGCGGCGCATTTGCGATTTTCCAAATTGTTAATTCTCAATTTGCCGCTATTGCCCCCGCAAATCGTTTCAACTCCCGCAAATTTGCCCAAATCCGAATTATAAGCGCAAAGAATATCCTGTTGGGTAAGAGATGAGACTTTCGGCATCGTTCCCGATTTGGCGGTGAATAATTTATACCCATTGACCGACTTGCTGCCAACCATCATTTCAAAGACTGTAATGATACTATCCTTGTTTGAAATATTCATTAACGTATTCTTGGCTTTGGTTTTTAAATTATTATAGCAAGTGTCTGCGTCAGATCGAGATTCAATCTCGACAACTCCGGCACAGCTTCCGTTTGCTGCAATGCTTCTCACTCCGTCATTATAAACCCCAAAGGCGTTCTCAATGCTTCCGGCCATATCCAAACATGTATTTTTATTGACGCACGCCCCGTTACTGCATCCGGAATAGCACACTTCCACCAAATCCAAGCCGTAATATGAGGATGTCGGCCCGCTCCCCCCGGAATTGCCGTCGCCCTTGCGCAAATCCACGCTTTGACCCGTTTTATGCGTGCATTGATACACTCCGTCCGCCGATAAATAGCTGGGTTTCTTACAAGTTGTGTCGCCAAGTTTCACGAATTTATCATTCGCGATGCTATCATCGTCATCGTTTTCCGCAATCGGGCACCCATAATCGCAAACCCCGCCAAAGCAATACTGATTCTCTCCGCAGTTTTCGCTCACCGCCCCCCACTTCGCGTCCCCCCCGCTACACGCCCCGCCCGCTTCCGCCGCCGGCGCGTCCGAAGAAGAACTCCCGCAAGCAGATGATCCCTTGCCAATATTCGTATTCACCGTTCCATCCGCATTATAAAAGGTATAAGCACAAGGATTTGATTTACATTTACATTCACTATATTCTGCGTCAAGCGTAAAATCATATTCCCACCTACTACCGCTACATCTGTAGATCATGCCATCAAACGAAGGAGATTCAATATTCGTCCCTGCCCCACAAGTATAAAAATATGATCCATAGTCGCTGCAACCGGCATATTTCTGAACACACATACTATAGTCATGTGAAAAACTATCCGCTGGCAACGGCTTCGCGTCAACCAATAATTCATTCCCTAGCCTGTCCCAGGCAACAACAGCCAAAAATACCACAAGGCAAGCGAAAATTGCCGCGAGGGTTTTGGGGCGGATTTGAAATATCTTTCGCGTGAAATTTTTTATTTCCATATTTTATTATTTAAAAATTACAAATTGAAAACTCATTACTTCATTTTCGCAAATGCGAAATCAAAAGTCAATTGTGAATAACTCAATTTAAAAATCAAAATCTAAAATCCAATGTTAAATGTTAAACAAAATCAAAACTTTAAATTTTAAAACAAAACAAAATGCCGGATTTCGTTTTAAAATTTGATTTTGGATTTAGAATTTTGTTTATAATTTATCATTTATAATTTGATTTTGATTCTTTTGACTTTTGAATTATTTCCCTATTGATTGGCGTTGCCGCCCCCCCGCGCTTGCCCAACCGCACCACTTCCCCGTTATAATAATCAATTTCCGACAAGTCTTTGGGGCGGTTTCTGCCTTTGGCAATAACTTTGGCAAAAAAACCGCGAAAGGGCGACAAAAGCCAAATCGGCAAAAAAACTAAACTGGCAAATAATTTCACCGGATAGCCGCCCAAATTATCCGCGAACCCGCCGCCGCTTTTTTTTACGGCCGCGGCAAATTCTTTGAGCATTGCAATCTCTTTTTTGAAAATCTCTTTATTTTGCCATCCCGCGCCAACATCAACGCCTTCCACGGCGCACGCCATACCGATTAAATTCAAAAACAATTTGGCATTCTCCATCGCCAAAACTTCTTTCGCGCGAAATTCCCGCGCCTCAATGCCCGCCTTATCAAAAACTTTTTTCAAATTGCCAACACCTCCCAAGGTCGTTCCTTGCTTGTGCAAGGCTTCACCTTCCCCCAAGGTCGTTCCTTGCTGTAATCGGCAAGGTGCGACCTTGTCAACTTTACATTTTGATTTTGAATCTTCGCCCGCCGCGCCAAACCCCAGCTTGATCGGCAGTTTATATTTAATGATTGATGTCCCATCTTGTCCCGCCGAAACACTGGCGGAGGCGGCTTTTACCTCCAAATCAATTCCATTAATCAAGCTGACGCGAATAATTTGCACCTTGTCCGCGTCTTGTCCTAATGCCTTTTGCAGTCCTCTCCGCGCGTCCTCAATTGCCGACAATCCGTTCTGCGACAAAATCAACGCCGGCACATTTTTCGCATCGGCAAAATGACGGTAGTAAAATTCAACGACTTTATCCACCGGATTGCGCGCGGCCACACACAAAAAATCCGGCGGATTGCTTTTAATCGTTATGCCAAAATCTTCAGAAACTATGGTTTTTGCATCCAAAGCCGCGGGCGCGCCATTGCCGCGGACGATTTTTATTTTTCGCGATTTGATTTTTTCAATCTCATCGGCAAGACCCACGCCGACAACATTGCAAGCGCCCTGCAATTCCCGGGCAAACATCGCCCCCGTCCTTCCCCCAACTCCGATAATATAGACAGTCTTCATAAAATTTTTAAAAGGTCGTTCCTTGCTGTAATCGGCAAGGTGCGACCTTGGCCAACTTTAATTATTGCCCAAGCAAGCCTTTGATAATTTTTAAGACTTCTGAAACCTTGGCTTGCAAAAATCGCAGTTCATCGCCCAATTGATTGTTAATCGCCAAATATCCAAAAAGAGCCGCCGCCGCGAAAAACGCCGTGGTTGTCAAAATTCCGGCCGCGAATTTGAGCAAGTCAGAAACATCGTTTTTGTAGGGCATATAGAAAGTTTAAAGTTTAAAGCGAAAAAGTTAAAGTGGGGGCACAAATAGTAAAAGTCCCCGCGGAAAACGGGGAATTTTAAATAATATTCTCAGAAATTAATTTTCGGGAAAGGCAAACGACAACACCGCTTCGCCGATCATATCTTTTTCCGCGTCCCAATTTTCCGCCAAAGTCACGCCGGTGATGATATAGATATCGCTTCCCTTGACCGCGTAAAGCTGCATATTTTTCATCGCCGTGCCGTTTTGAGTAAAAGATCCGCCGATCAAAGTGGCTTGCGTGCCGTCCTTCAAGCTCACTTTTCGGTCGGAAATAATTTTATAATTTTCAATATTCGATTGCAGGGCGGTTTTTGCCTTGGCAAGATATTCCTCCTCGCTTGAGGATAAGATATCGCGCAAAATATTGATGTTTTCGTTGAAAATATTTTCCCCGGCGGCATCTTTTTCCCAAACCGGCTTGAAAAACACGGCCAGAGGACGATAGCTCACGGTTCCCTGGCGGCCGGTCCAGCCGGCCGGAGGCACAATGCTTTTTTCCAATTTGGCGATTTCGGCCAAAAGCACGGGATCAGCTTGATTTTGACCGGCGACAACTGTTTCTTGCGGCTGATCTTCAACAACAGCATTTGCCGGCGCCGAATTTTCTTCGACGGCCGTCGGAGTTTCAGTCGGTTCATTTTGGGAATTCGGCGAATTCTGTTGTGAGATGAATATCATCGCGCCGGCGGCCAGCAACAACACTGCCGCAATCGGCAAAACAAACAAAAGCGCTTTTTTTCCCGCACCTCCGCCGTTGCCTTGCTCCGGACCGGCGTCAAATTCCTTGCCGAAAATCGCCTCGCCGCCATCGGCCGCGCCGGCTTGCGCGAACGCCTCGTCAATCTCGGATTGATGCCATCCTTGCTGCAACAAAATATCCGTGATCTCGTTTCTTGAAATGTTAATCTCGGTTTGCTGCTTGATATAATCAACAAGTTCTTTATTCATATTTTTTAAACCGCGCAAAAAATCACGCGGCAATTTTAGTGCAATTTTTTTATTGCGTTTTTAATTGCAAAATATTTAATTTCCTTTTATTCATTTTCGCAAACAAAAAACTCATTGTCAAATGAAAGCATAAATGACGCGCCGTCTCAAACTCCACAAGCGAGTCCCCGCAATCAAGTATATACCGCGGCATATACTCTCATTCTCCATTATCGCTCGGCAGTGCTGGTGGCCGAAACGTCCGGCGTTGAAATTTCGCTTGCGATGGA
>CAZRVG010000007.1:0-39408 GCA_964603475.1 uncultured Candidatus Saccharibacteria bacterium | reverse complement strand
CAATTCAACAAAAACTCAGAAGAGAATAATTGTCTAAAAAATGGGTACTTGACAAACCAATTCCGAAAGATTCTTGTACTCTCGGTAAATACGCGGCGTTAAAACCGGAATTTCAATGTCTAATTGCTCGATATCTTTTTTTAGGTTTTCCCGATCAATTTCAATCACAATGGGCGATTTTGGCCCGGAACCTTCGCCCATCTTGCGATGTTCGAGTTCAACACCCTCGCTTTTGATAGATTCCACAAAATCCATAAACGCATCCGTTCCAACAACGCTGACAAACTCCGGCAATTCCGGGTCGCAATACATTCGCCGCAAACCACGGCCAAGCGTTTGTTCCGGCAAGATATTGCTTTGGGCCGCATAAGCGCGAAGCCCCACAATTGTCGTTACATTGCGAACATCCCATCCCTCTTTTAACATCAATACCGAAACAATGACTTTATACGGAATTTCCATCGAATCAATCGCATTGGCGGCTTGACGCAATTCTTTTAATTCTTCTTCCTTCTTCCCTCTCGCGCTTTCGGAAATTTCTCCGTTGTTTTTCGTGTGAATTACCAAAACCGCCCCCCTCAAATCCTGATAGGTATTTTCAAGGTATTGAGCCACATCATCGCAGTTTTTCGTGTCATCAGTCATCACAAACAACACCGCTTTTTTGCCAAGCTTTTTGTGCTCCTCATAAACCTTTTGCCATTCCAAATAACCAAGATGGATGTAATCTTTATATTTTTCGGTATAGTTTGACGATTTATGCTCTTGAAGTTTGGCGCGGCTGGCCGAATCGGGCAATACCGGATGTTTAACCACATTTTGATGTATGGCCTCAACCAGCGGATAATCGCTTACGGTTTGCACAAAAATCGAGCCGTTGTTGTGTTTTGGCGTTGCCGTAACATCTATTTGCAACGATAACGCGCCACCCTTCATTTTTAGCCGATTGTGAATATCGCCCACGGATTTAAACCACGCCAGACGCGAATCGTGGATATGGTGGGCTTCATCGTTTAAAATTACCAATTCATCAACATTGCGGACAATATCGCCGAGATCGAGTTTTGATTCATTGGTCGCGCCCGCGGGTTTTTTGCCCAAGAAATAATCCGCGGTATCCCGATCGGCAAAGCTGGATGTTTCGGTCGCGCCTTCATAAACGCGATGTATATTCGTTAGAAAAATATTTCCGGTTTCTCTTACCATTCCAATTTCGTCCTGGATATGCAATGTTAATTGAAAATCATCGCGCCAGTTTTGGCCGCAATATCCGTTATCCGGCAATATCGGGTCGGCAAAGAAAATTTTTAATCCGTCAAAATCGCTGCGGATACGATCAAGCACGATAATGTTTGGTGTAATGATCAAAAAATTGCGCGCGAGATCAGAATTTTCTTCATATAGTTTATGAAAATAACTCCACGCCAACATCAAGCTCAAAACCTTGGTTTTGCCCGCGCCAGTTGCCATTTTAATCACATACCGCGTCCAATCTTCATCAAACATTCCCGCGGAAACCGCGCCGGAACTATCATAACGAATCAGATCGTATTTATCTCTGGATTTAGCAACCTCATAAAGCCAAATCACAGTTTCCACCGCTTCGCGCTGGGCAAAATAATATCTAAAAAGCGACAATTCGCCATTTTTATTCTCAATCGGATGATCCGTCAAAAACCACCAGTTAAGCAATGCCCTGCTGGTAACGCTTGCGCCTTCATAACCAGCCGCGCGCCAAGCGGTAACTTTCTTGCGAAGCTCGGCAACCAGCGGCGGCAAAAGTTTTTCATAACCCTTGTCGCGCAAATTTTCGTCAGCCGGAAACCACCGGATAGCCGGGTCAAGAATTTCGTAAGGCGAAGTTGGAAAATCTTTATGTAATGCCATAAGTTTATTAAATCGATGATTTATAGACAAACCCCTTGACTTCAATTTTTGCTATGATAAGCTGTAATTGATCGCAAGATCACTGACTTTATAGCTAAGAGGCCTCGGCAACGGGGTCTTTTGTGCGCTTATATGACGATTCTCGCGCCCAGCAAATAAATTCTTTCAAATCCGCAATATCGAATATATGTAAACCGTTTTCTTTTATTTCGTTTAAATCATTTAACTCGCTTGCAATTCTTCTAACCGTTGCGAATAAGAAAACCTGCTTACCTGCAGCCAACAACCTCTTGATTGGATCGGCAAAATCGCTATCTCCACTCCATAGTACAAAGGTATCTGCATTGTCATGTTCACAATCAAGCAGCATATCGATACCGATTTCAACATCAAAATTGCACTTCATATCTTCAATGACATATTCACCTTTTTTATTCATACCCCTAAATCGTTCATTCAATAGTTCAATGGTTCCAATATCATATTTTTTTAACAAAGACCGTTTGATAAATTGTTTTACCAACGCTGTTGAGTCAGCTGGAATACTTGATGCATTTATCGGAAATTTCATTATTTTGACCGGTTTTGTCCGCAAAATATATTTATTATTTTCTGCAACCATTTTTTCATTTTCAGACCTCTCATCACCCGCTAAATAACCATTATAAAAATTGATTGCTTCGATTGTATCAAAAGAATCAAGCAACTGTTTAAGCCGCTTTAAATCAATATGCCAACCAAGCTTTTCGCTCCACGGCCGAACATTAGCGTAATCGATATAAACCCGCGTTTTTTTATCAAAAATTTTTCCAAGTTTTTCGATAATTCTTGGATAATCAGCGGCAATTTTTTCAATTTTTTCAGTTTTTGGGATAAACATAGATTAACTGACTTTTTGATAGCGGTAATTATATCTGATATTATCGTTTAAAAATTGGCCATGCGATGAAGCGTTTGAAAATTGCCGGTATAAATATTCCGGTATGCCAAAGTAGCGATAAACATCGCCCGAAGTAAATTCAACTTCCATAATTAACGATCGATCGTCGTAACCAATAGAATGAATATTTGATGAATTTACGGGAATTCTGTTCATAAATTTAATTTTATAAATTTTAAAATGGAATAAAAATTTAATTTAATTGCGGCGGCCATATATTTTATTAAAATCTATCCAAAAAAATTATGATTTCGAGCAATATATTTCTTAAATCGCATTTATAAAAATACATTGAAAGTAAAAATATGATAATCAACAAAAGCAAGAAAAAACCAACTAGAAAAAACTTGTTAATTTTTTTAATTACATCCTTTATTTCTAATGATTTATATTTATAAAAAAATAATAATGTTACCAAAAAAAACAAATAGCCAAAAAACTTCCATAAACTATTCATCTGCCCAAACGCCGCAATAACTATATATCCAATAACGCTCAAAAACAAAACCGAAAAAGAAAAATGGTCTTCTAGCGATTTTATAAGCGTTGGTATATATCTCAAACCGTGAGCATCGCCCCCAACATCATCTATTGATTTCGTTTCTTTGGTTGCTCCAGATTCGGCAGTTATAAAACCATTCGCCCCTATATTTGAACCTTTTGTTTGATCATTTTCCATCTTCGTTGATTTCAAAATAATTCAGAAAACCATTAAATATTTTTTCTATATTTTCAAAACTATCGGCAACTTCTTCTTTCAAACTGTCCATTAACATATTGTCTTTTTTTTCGTTTTTCCCAAAATCAATTGAAAAAAACAATCCATTTCCTTTGCTAAATTCTTCATAACAACTATTTCCCCCAAAAAATTTTTTAATAGTTTCTTCTTTTGTTGCTGGTCCCGTTTGAATATTAGCAATTCCCTGTTTGTTTTTTATATCAAAAGAATAACCAAAATCATATAGCTCTGCGTTCATTTTTTCTTCCATTACTTTTTGATTGATAAAAATTTTTTTCCTATATATTTCCTTGATATCATCTAAATTTTTATCTTTTACATGGCAAAAAACTAAAGATTTTACACCGATTCGACTTACCGAATCGAATTTATATTTGCCAAAAGACTCTAATGATTCAAGAAATTTATTTACTTCGTTAATTGGTTCACTAAAAGAACTCGCCCCCTCCATTTGTAAGCCAAAATTTTCGTAACTTGCAAAAAAAACTTTTTTGAGATCGTTTGTTGCAACATCTATCCTGTTTCCATCCACAATAGAACGAATCTTATCTACGCCTAATTTCTTTATAAAAAAATCTGTTAGCTCACCATGAAAATCTGAAAAGGCAAACATTCTCCTAAAAAGTTTAATTTCAATGATATGTTTTATTATTATTTTATTCATAAACTTATATTTTTACTTCAATTATCTTCATCGTGTCGTTGCCAAAAATATCGACGACCTTGATCGCCACTTTATGCTCTCCCGCGGGCATTTCTTTGGCGACGCTTATTAATTCAAGACTGCGGTCTTTTTTTGTGCGAAAAGATTGCCATTCATTTTCAAACACATAGTCGCCAGTCCAAACTTCCTCAAATTCGGGCAGTTTTACTTGATGCGGATCTGCCGAACCGTCAAGTTTTGGCTGTATTGATTCTTTTTTCGACACCCGGATTATTTCTTTTTTACTTTCAAAATCAAAATCCACCGCCCAGTAATCAATCCAGTCGGTCCATTCTTTGGTTAAATTTTCTTTTTCGATTATGCCGTCTTTATCTTTAGAAACTTTGATAATCTGACCGTTTTCAACGATCAGTTTTTTGCCGCCGTTTTTTAAATTTTCCTCAACCTCTTTAATTGAGTCCTGATTATAGAAAACCGAAAAATCGGTGAGCTCAATCGAAACTAAATCGGCCTTGGCCCTCGTAGCTTTAGCGAAGCGGGGTTTGACTTCGATATAAGAAACATCGTGAAATACCACTTGGTTTTTCTCAATCGCCCGTTTGTCAAACACATCGCGCGGAATGTATTTTAATGCCAGATCAACCCCTTTGCTTTTTGCCTCCTCTTGAATATTTGGAAATAGCCCCATTTCAAACTCAAACGCGAGAATATCGGCTTTGGTAATTTTCTTTTCTAAGCATTCATTGATAACTTCTTCAACAAACAGCCGCGACACCGGCAGGTTTATCGGCCCTATGGCAACCAGCCGCGAGCTTTTCTTGCCGTGGAATGTTCTGAATCCGTCAAACGCTTCAGCTTTGTATGCCCCCAAAACCAGCGCGACAAAATCCTTTTCTCGCTGGGCGATTTGCGCTTGTTTTTCTTCGTCGCGCAAATTTGGATTTACGCCGATATAATGCTGGCGTTCGTATTTTCCTAAATTTAAAATCTCAAATGCGCGAAAATCCTTGCCGTCGTTTTTTAATTGCCGCTGGACTCCAATCATCCGTTTGCGCGTGGTATGAATCGCGAATTTTCCCAAATCCGACCCGATCCATTTCCGCCCCAATTTCTCCGCCACCGCCAGCGTCGTCCCCGACCCGCAAAAAAAATCCGCCACAATATCATTTTCATTTGAGCTGGCCTTGATAATTCTTTCAAGCAATTTTTCATGTTTCTGCGTTGGATACCCTAATTTTAAATCGCCACGCAATGCAGGCACCTCAATAAAATTATCCGCCTTATTTTCTGTAACTTCAAAATAAATAATTTTCCCGTTATCGTCACGCAAGCGTTCTGCTTTACCCAATTCCGCATTCCACTGATGTTTACTTGCTGTTCTATATTTTGACGGATCTTCAATTTTTTCATAAACTGGATTCCAAATGTGATTTCCTTTCCTGACCGCATAATAAAAAACTGACTCTGTGTTTTGATGAAATTTTTTTGAAAGTGCTTTTAACCCAACTGCTGTATAATGCACAACTATTTCATTTTGGAAGTTTTTTTCATCAAAAATTTCATCGAGAACTATTTTAATATAAGAAGCAACTCTCCAATCGCAATGGACATAAATACTGCCATCATCAGCCAGCAAATCGCGCATCAACGAAAGGCGTTCGTAAATCATGGCGATAAAACTATCCGCGCCCTTGCCCCATGTGTCGCGATAGGCCAATTCCTCCAAAACATTTGGTTTTTTGGTGAATTCTTCGTTTCCTATTTCAATGTTCATTGAAAAATCCGCGCCCACATCAAACGGCGGATCAATATAAATCAATTTGACACCGCCCTGCTTTTCAATTTCTTCCCGCAGAGGGCCGTTTTTCAGGCTGGAAAGAATCAGTTTGTTGTCGCCCCAGATCAGTTTGTTCGTCCATCCCTTCAATTGCCGCCCGCGCGGATCTATATCAAAAAGCGACTTTTGCATTTTAATTTCCTTTTCGCTACGCGGCTCATCAACCTGCTCAATGGTTTGGAATGGCAAAACCACATTGGCGACTTCGTTTGTTTTTCCGTTCCACACCAATTCCACCTCGCGCTTGTCTTCAAACAACAAAAACCGGTATTTGTCCGGCAACGGCTTTCCCGCCTCAATAAATTTTATAATATCCCGTTTTTCGTTGTCCGAAAGATTCATATCGGTTTATAACTCTGTTTACATACACCTTACCCTTTTTGCGATCATTTTTCAATTGACCAAACGGATTAAACTTTACACAAAGGCGCGGCATTTCGCCGCGCCTTGGAGGTTTTGGGTCGGGTTTTACATTGCCGGCTGAATGGCGTGGTCTTCTTGTTTTTCGTTATCGGCCGGGGCGCCGGGCATCGGCATTCCGCCTTGCCGCGCCGGCGCGCCGATTTGGATGTTGGCGGCAACGATGCTGCCGTCGCTGTTGGCGGTTCCCGTTGCCATTATGGTTTTGCCTCCAATCAAGTCATCCGCGGCCGTGTCAACAAAATTGCAGATTTTTATTGGATGATTTTCCCGCCATAATTTATGCTTTGTCAATTCTAAATTTGCAACGATCGGCTTCGCGAAAATTTTCACCTCCATTAATTTTCGCTACAAAATACAGATTCCCGAAATCGTTGGCTTTTAACCCCGGGTGATTGAGGTTGCAAAGGAGTAAAATCGCATCCGAAAATATCGGCCAATATTTTTGAATCAAAGCAAAGAGCTTGCGATATTCGATAAATCGCGCCCATACCCAAATCAATATCCGCGTTTTCTATATTTGATATTCTTTTTTGCGTAGTTTGCGCCCTTTTTGCCAATTCCTGCTGGCTCATCCCTTTTTTGATTCTGGCATTATAAACCGCGTTGGCAAATCTGATTTTCACATCGGCCTCGTCGGAATATCTTTTAAAATGCTTGTTTTTCTTGGCTTCGGCAATGGGATCAATATTTTTCTTATTTGTAATCTTCATAAAGATTTTTATTTTTTAAATATTTTTGGCGATAATTTGCGCTTATATCAAGAATCTTTCCAATATCTTTCTTTATCTTTTGTGAATTATAATTATCTGGTTTTTCAAAAGCATTTAATAAAACCATTTTCCCTTCACAGCAAAAATAAATTACTCTGATAAGGATATTTTTGTTTTTTCTGTGCCTGATTTCAAAAAAATTATAATTATGCAACGACTTGGAAATTGGCGGATGCGGATGATTTTTTTGACGGCTCAAAAAAATAATTTTGCTGTCAATGGTCGCAAGCAACACCACATCTTTGGCAACACCAAAATTCAAATGGCTTAAATATTGCTTTACAGGACAGAATTTTAAATCCGGATCATAATAATAAACGATGTTCATAATTTATGCCATCCATAATAGGGTCATTATATCTTATTGGATATAATTGTCAACACCAAGCTGGATTTAAACGAAAGGCGCGGCATAAATGCCGCGCCTTGGAGGTCTTGGGTCGGGTTTTACATTGCCGGCTGGATGGCGGGATCTTCTTGTTTTTCGTTATCGGCCGGGGCGCCGGGCATCGGCATTCCGCCTTGCCGCGCCGGCGCACCGATTTGGATGTTGGCGGCGACAATGCTGCCGTCGCTGTTGGCGGTTCCTGTTGCCACAATATTTTTGCCCGCCGTCAAATCATCGGCGGCCGCGTCAACAAAGTTGCCGATTGAAGTTTTTTCGGAGAAAAAAACTATTTTTGAGCCGCCATCCGCAACACTAACGGTAATACTGGTATCATCGGCGCTGACAATCTCGCCGCTCACCATGCCCGCGCCGTTGCGATTGGCGCGCGTGCCGCTCGAAGTTTGTCCGGCGGCGGACATTCCTTGGAAATTCTTTCCAAACGACAATGCTTGCGCGTTTTGCTTTTTGCCATATTCCATTCCGGCAAAAAACGCCCCTCCCCCAACAACCAAAACCGCTAACAAAACAACAATAATGTTTTTGTTCATAAAAACAATAATTTCCAAGAACCAAATCTCAAACTCCAAATAATATTCAATATTTAAATCTCAATATTTAAAATTTGAGTTTTGAATATTGGAATTTATTTGGTATTTAGTGCTTGGTGCTTGGAATTTAATATATTTATTTTTTATTCATATCGAAGTGCCGTGATCGGATCCAATTTTGCCGCGCGCCACGCCGGATAATAGCCGAAAATTATACCGATTGCCGCCGAAACGCCAAATGCCAACAAAACCGACAGCAACGAAATTTGCGTGGCCGTGCCGCCAAAATGCGAAACCGCCAAACTAGCCAGCCACCCCAGCGCCACGCCGATAATCCCGCCGATAAATGTGAGCGTCACCGCCTCGGCCAAAAATTGGACGGTAATATCGTTCTTCTTGGCGCCAACGGCTTTGCGCAACCCGATTTCCCGAGTGCGCTCGGTAACCGTGGTGAGCATCATATTCATAATGCCAATTCCGCCCACCAAAAGCGAGATACCCGCAATGGACGCTAAAAGAATTGTGAGCGTACCGGCAATGGACGACGCGCTTTCCACGATATCGGCCTGATTCATAATTTGAAAATCCGCCGACGCTTCATCGGTAATTTTGTGCCGCTCTAAAAGCAAAGCAGTAATATCAGCTTCGACTTGATCCAGTATTTTTTGAGATTCGCCTTGCACGCTGATATTGCTCACCTTGTCATTTCCGGCAAAATAGTGAAGGGCGGTGCCAAGAGGCACATAAATAACATCATCTTGATCGTTAAATCCCGACCCCCCTTTAGCCGCCGTGATACCGATAATTTTAAATTCAATATTGTTAATTCTGATTTTTTGGCCAAGCACATCTTCCGATATTACTTCTTCACCAAATAAATCTTCAACAGTTGTGGGTCCCAGGACCGCCACTTTTGATTTGGCCAAATCATGTTCATCGGTAATAAAAATTCCGGTTTCCACGGCAACATTACGCACCATTGAATAAGCCGCAGTCGTGCCGCTCACCGTGGTATTTGTATTTGTTCCCGTAGCGGCAACCTGCAAGCGAGTTGAATAAAGCGGCGCGATATTTTCAACTCCATAAACCTGTTCCTGTATTGCCTGAGCATCTTCTAATGTGAGCGTTTGCGCGCTTCCCCGCCCGGAACTCACTTGCTGCCCCACGCCGCGCTGCATACCGGGCATAACAACCAATAAATTTGACCCCAAAGATTCAATACTGGACGTGATGGTCCCCGACGCGCCCTGGCCGATGGAAACCATGGTAATTACCGAAGCGATACCGATAACAATACCCAAAACCGTAAGCCCCGAACGCGCCTTATTGGCAAGCAAAGATGAAAATGTTTGTTCCAACAAATCGTTAAACTTCATAAAAATTATTTCAAATTATACTTTGGACTTTCTTTTAAGAATCTCAACCGCCCTGTGCCCGTTGTGCTCGTCGCTAACAATTTGGCCGTCGCGCACGGTAATAATACGCCGGGCGTATTCGGCAACATCCTGCTCGTGGGTGATTAAAATAATCGTGTGCCCGTGGTTTTTATTGAGCTCTTGAAATGTTTCCATCACAATTTGGCCGGTTTTGGTGTCCAAATTTCCCGTGGGCTCATCGGCAAAAATTATCGCCGGATCATTAATCAGCGCGCGCGCGATCGCCGCTCGCTGCATCTGTCCTCCAGAAAGCTGGTTGGTATGGTAGCCGTAATATCTTTCTTCCAATCCGGCGAGAGATAAAACTTTTTTGCCGCGCTTTTCGCGCTCTTCTTTGTCAACACCGGCATAAACCAAAGGCAAGCAAACATTATTCAAAACCGTGGTGCGCGGCAAAAGGTTAAATGATTGAAACACAAATCCAATTTTAGCCTTCCTGATCTCGGCCAATTCGTCATCTGAATATTTGGCAACATTTTTCCCGTCCAAAAAGTAGTCTCCGCTTGTGGGAGTATCCAGCATGCCCAAAATATGCATCAACGTTGACTTTCCCGACCCCGAAGGCCCGATAATCGCCAGAAACTCTCCGGTTTCGACAGAAAAAGAAATATTTTTCAAAACCTTAGTTTCGATATCCCCGGTTTTATAAATTTTTACAATATCTTTACACTCAATCATAAAAATAAGCCAAAATTCAAAAGTCAAAATTATAACCAAAAAGTTAAAAAATTTTGAATCTTACTTCTGAATTTCACTTTTGACTTTTAAATTCTTACTTTTAACTTATTGCCGCATCGATCCGCCCATGCCGCCCATATTGAAGAAAGAACCGCTTCGCCTCGAAGGCAGTGTGCTGGCTGATGATTTGTTGGTGTTTTGCTTCGATGAAGAAACCACAATTTGGTCGCCTTCGGAAAGCCCTTCGATAATTTCAACATATTCATCGTCGGACAACCCTGTAGTTACCGCCTGTTGTTTGTTGCCTTCGCCGTTTGGAACTAAAACATACGAATTTTTTTGCATATCGCTTTTGATAGCGGTTAGCGGCACCGTCAAAACATTTTGCCGAATATCGGTGATAATTGTCGCCGAAATGCTCATTCCTGATTTGACTTGTTCGTTAGCAGTATCAAGCGCGATGGTAACATCATAGCTCACCACCCCCTGACTCACCGATCCCAAAGCACTCACTTCAATCACCTTGCCCGTCATTGATAGGTCTTCAATCGCCGAAAATGTTAAAGCAGCTTTTTGACCAATTTTAACTTTGGCAATATCAATCTCGTTGAGCGTGACCGTGGCAATCTGATTTTCGGCAATAATTGTCGCCGCGGCGGCTCCCGAAGAAATCTCGTCCCCGCTTTCAATATCAACAGAAGCTATGATTCCGTCAAAAGGGGCGCGAATCGTGTGATTCTCTAATTCTTCAATCACATCGTCAAGCGCCCTTTCTTTTTGCTCCACCGCCAGCTTAGCCGATCTTAAATCAAGCTCGTCGGGCGCGGCGATGAGGTTTTCCAGCGATTTTGTTTTTTCGGCTATCGTGTATTCGTCATCGTCAATTGCCTTTTGCGCGCTTATAATGCTTTGCCTCGCCAAATACAGCGAACTTACATGCGAATTATTTCTTGAAGTATAGCCGGCCAATGAATCAAGATGATTGTCGGCAAATGTCTGCGGAACCAAGTTTCTATCGGTTAAAACATCCTTATAGCGCTGAATTAAAACATTGGTATTTTTCAGTGCTTCGGCAATGGTTTGCGAGGTCGCGTAGGTCTGATTGATAATATCCTCAATCTCATCATGAGCGACCGAGTCGCGGTCCATCAGTTTATAGACGTGGAAATTGGCATCATATCGCGCTTTTGCCTGCTGATAAGCACCCGCCACGTTAGAGGCCATTTGCGCCGCTTGCGAATCGTAGCCCTTAATAGCATCGGAATAATAATCAATATAGGTGGAGTTGGATTGCGTCACATAAGTGCTGGCGCCGGCAACCATATTTTGCAATCCGGCCACGATTGACGGCAAATCGGCAAACGCGCTTGCCACCGCGTCAAACCCGTCCTCATAGCTTTTAATCAGACCCTCCTTATCATCGGCAAGCGCCTCTTTTGCCTTTTCCAAGGCATTTTGTGCCTGCATCAGCGACAACTCGTCGGGAGGTTCATTTAGCTCTTCCAAAGAAAGTTGCGCGCTTTCCAGCACGTCGCGCGCGTCTTCAATATCCGCTTGGGCATCGGAGTCGTCAATACGGGCAATTACATCACCAGATTTAACCGCATCACCCGCGGAAACATTGACCGCCAAAACCAATCCGCCGGCTTTTGATTTCAAGTCCGATTTTCGAGCCGGAGAAATCTGCCCCGCTCCCGACACAGATTGCATCACTGTGCCGATTTCGGCCGTGCCGTAATTATACACCGTGATCATTTCATCACTGCTTGAAGGTTTTAGAAAAAAATATCCGGCAATTCCCAAAATAACGATTAAAATGAAGGATATTTTTTTGTGGTTTTTGATTGCTTTAATTATATTTGCCATTTTTTTAATTACCGCTTTTGCGGCATTTTAACGCTTCAATAGTCCAACCCTCCGACACCGAAGGCTTCCACTTGACCGCCGCGGTGTTCGCCGATCACCACCACCGCGTCGCCGGCTTCAAACTGAGCCCCCAGCGGCAGGCGCGTTTTTTTGCCGACAACTACCAGAATTTTTTCTTGATGGCGGTTTAGAATTATAAAGTTATCGCCGTCAAAGCTATCAATCACTCCATAATGAAAATCGTTAAAGCGGCGGGGAGCCAAATCACGGTAAACTCCGGTCCCGCAGGGCGGCTGGACGGGCAAATCTTTTTTGTCGCGCAAGTCTCTCGGCGAAGGGCAGTTAGACAAGATTTGGTGCAAAGGCGTTTGCGCCAGCAAAAGACCGCCGGCAAAAACCGCCAGCAGGATCGCGAAAGCCGAATAAAGAAGCGGCAAACGATAGGCAAAAGCGTAACGACGCACCAAAATTTCCAAAATTAAAACAAAAATAAGTATTGATAAAATAATCAGCCAAGGAAGCGACGACAAAAACACAAACACTCCTCGCCAGCCAAACATCGGCGCCATCCAAATTCCGGTCTCGCGGGTAATGAATAAAAACAAGCTCAAAAAGTAAAGCGTCGCCAAAACCGCCGCGGCAATCCCCGTGATCCACAATCCCGCACGCAAAACAAAATGCCATTTTGGCCGCATTCTCAATTCGCCACGCTTGGCCGCCAAAATAATTTTTTTGCTCAACCCTTCTTTGTTTCGCTCATCTTGTGTTTTTTCGTTTTGCTCGTTCATATTTTTCAATTATTATGGCGCGGATCCTTGTCCATCGCTTTCTTGAGTATTCTTTTCCCTCTTTGAAGGCGAATTCCCACCGTGGAAACCGGCAAACGCAGAACATCGGCAATCTCGCGATAGCTCAATTCTTCGAAATAATACAATACCAGCGGTTCGCGGTATTTTGCCGGCATTTTACCGATATGATCGTCCAGCAGTCGCCGCAAATCCGCGCGGTCAACATCGCCGTCCGCCGATTCTTTGGCCGCCGGATGGGGAAAAAACATATCAAAATCAATAAAAGATATTTTTTCCGATTTTTTCTTTTTTAACGCGTTGACAAACTCGTTGTGCGCGATGCGATAAATCCATGGAGAAAATTTGCGCGTTGCGTCAAAACTTCTGATATTAACATAGGCTTTCGTAAAAATCTCCTGCACGATATCTTTAATATCGTCGGGATGATAAAGAAATTTTTTTCCGTAGCGAGTAATCTTTTTTTCGTAGCGATTCATCAATAAGCTAAAATCATCAATTCGGCCATCCTGCACCCGCCGCGCGATTACTTCATCTTTGATTTCATTCATAATAATTTACGCCCGCTCAATTAAACAAAAGCCGTAATTTGTTTATTACATTACGGCTTTTAATTTATTTCAAATTAAAACAAAAATCAAATCAGTCGGCAACCGCGCATTCTTCAAAAATTTTGGGTGGAGTACTGCGCGAAAAATTACCCGCGTGCGACGCCGTGTAATATCCGCCGCCTTCAAGCTTGGCATAGTAGCAGAAAAAATGCGGATAAGACGCGTTATTCAGGCCGCAATAAACATAGCTTTGCCCGCAAACCGCCTGTGTCGCGTCATATAAAGGATCCTGCGGCATAGAAGCCAGATATTCGCCGATTTGCGCCGGATAGCCATATGGCCTGCCTCCGCAATCGCCGCCGCGCAAACCGCAAGTGTAATATTGGCCGTTGGCCGCGAACCACGATTTTTGCGCGTCAAACAATTGCTTCATATCCGCCTTGCGCCGGTCATCTCCTGTGGCGCCTTCTTCGACGGTAGTACCGGCCTCGCCTTTATCGTTGACATCAACAAGCGCGGTTGCTCCGTCGCCAAAAGCGAGATCGCCGGCGCTCTCGGATTCAATAATTGCCGCCGTTTCGCTTCCATCCGCCGATAACATTTCTTCTTGCGCCGACAAATCATTGGAAGGTTTTTGCTCGCCCTGATTTTGGATATTGGCGCCCATATCGCCCGCGTCTCCCGCGCCCCAAGAGGAGTCTTGGGAATCCAGATAAGCCACCGCCAGCGCGAAACCGATGATAATAATCGCAAAAACAGCTCCCGCGACAAGCATTGACTTCCCCTTTCCCGGCCGCGCTTCTTGGGCAATACCATTGCTTTCGCTTTCTTGATCATCAAAACTTTTCATTTGCCCTTGGCCGTTTTGCGGTGTTTCCGCAAATGGCGCCGGAGCGGCGGCTTTTGATTGCACCGCGCCAAACGCTTCTTCTATTAAAGCAAGCTTCCAGCCGACATCAAGCAGCGCTTTTTTGATCGCCGGCCTGGCAACACCCCTTTTTAATTCCTGCTCAATATAATTTAATAATTGTTCCTCCATATTATTTGAATTATTTACAATGCCATTTTATCACAATACCGCCCAAAGACGCAAGAAAACCGCCTTAATCGGCGGCTTGATTGATTCGGTTAAAGGCGCAAAACTTCATTTTATTTGCATTATTTTATATTCAATCAATCCGTTTGGAGTTTTCAAGCGCACCAGACACCCGACACTTTTTCCAAAAACGGCTTCTCCCAGCGGCGATCTGTGGGAAATTTTTCCGCTAAAAACATCCGCCTCGTCGTGCCCGACAATTTGGTATTCCTCGGTAATTTCTCCGGAAGCCAAAACCACGGTGGCGCCGATTTGCACCGAATCCGAATCGCGGCGATCAATAATTTTCGCGCCGCCGATAATGGCTTTCAATTCCGCGATGCGCCCTTCCAAAAATCCCTGCTGTTCCTTTGCCTGATGATATGCCGCATTCTCGCGCAAATCGCCGAAAGATATGGCATAATTCAGCTTCTCGGCAAGCTCTTTTTTTTTCACGTTTTCCAAATCATCCAATTCCTTTTTTAATTTTTCCAACCCCTCGGGCGTCAAATAATTCTCCATAAATTTTGTTTAATAGTTTAATCCTACCGCTTTTTATTTTTTATTCAACCGCCCGCCCATCCACAAAATGCGCTTGCGGAGGTGCCGGCAAGATGGCCGGTGGACCAGGATTGCAGAAGATTGAAGCCGCCAGTCGAGCCGTGGACATTGATGATTTCTCCGGCAAAATAAAGGTTGGCAATAATTTTTGAGCGCATGGTTTTATCGTCAATTTGCGAAACATCAACGCCTCCGGCCGTCACCATTCCGGCTTCAAGCCCCAATGTTCCGACCGCCGACAGCCCAACACTTTTTAGCGCGCCGACGATCAAGCGCCGCTCTTTTTTGTTGATATTATTGCAGGTTTTCTCGGCGTCAATGCCGGCTTGCTCCAATAATGCCTGAACAAAATTTAAAGACGCGTACCGCGCCAGGCAATGCTTTGCCGCGCGATTTGGATTTTGCGAAAAATCTTTCAGAATTTCTTGCTCTAAAACTCCAGCATTTTTATCCGGCAAAATGTCGATAAAAATATCGGCCGGACCGCTTTTCAAAAATAACGCCGCCAAACCGCTCATATTCAAGATCGCCGGGCCGGTCAATCCAAAATGCGCGAAAAGAATTTCCCCGCGCGCCGCGGCAATTTTTTTCCCGATCTGCGCTATTTTAATCTTAACATCGGGGAAACCTGTTCCCGCCAATTTTTTCGGCCATGCCTCTTTAATCGTTATCGGAACCAGCGCGGGAGATAATTTTTCAATCCGATGCCCCAGGCGATGCGCCCATTCATATCCGTCTCCGGTTGATCCGGTTTGCGGATAGGATTTACCGCCGGTGGCAAGAATATAATTTTTGGCAACAATTTCGCGCCCGGCAAGAAAAAGCTTTCCTATCGCGCCATCATCTTTTTTTATATTGGCAACTTTCTCTCCCAAGACAACCTCAACGCCGCTCTCTTCAAGGGTACGCGTCAAGACGTCCAAAACCTCTTGCGCCCGACCGCTTTTGGGAAACAATCTTTGCTTGTTTTCAATGACAGTTTTTATTCCCAAATCACTGAAAAACTTAACCGTTTCTTTTGGACCGAACTCGGAAAATGAATGGAATAAAAATGACCCGTTTTTGCCGTAATTGGCCGCCAACTCGCGCAAATCAAATTCGGCGTTGCATAAATTGCACCGCCCCCCTCCGGTCAAAAGCAATTTTTTACCCAAAGATTTGTTTTTCTCAATCAAAACGGTTCTCGCTCCATTCTTTGCCGCAGAAATCGCGGCCATCATCCCCGCCGGCCCGCCCCCGATCACCGCCACATCATAAATTATTTTTTCGTTTTTCATATTGCCATCATCCTAACAAAAAACCACCTCAACGTAAATGAAAGCGGTTTTTTGTTTTTTTGCTATTCTATCTCGTAGGAGATATTCACGCTCACCGTGATTTTGTTTTCGCCGGTTTGAATGGTTGGCGCCGATTCGGCGGCTCCGCCCATACCGGCTGCCATATCCTTGGCCGCGTAGTTTATTTGCGACACCGGATAATACCGGCTATCGTTGTAATTAATAATTCTCACCAGCTTCACGCCTAATTGCTCGGCCAATTTGCCGGCTTTGCTTTTGGCTTCTTCAATCGCTTTTTCGCGCGCTTCGGCTTGCGCGGCATCCGGATCATCCAAGGTGAATTGCAAATCGCCGACTTGATTGGCTCCGGCCGCGGCTACCTCGTTGATAATCGTGCCGATCTTTTCCATATTTTCTTCTCTCACTTTAACTGTCAAAGTCTGCGTTACATCATACCCGGAAAGAACCCGCTTGCCCGAAGGATAATAATATTCTTCGTCTTCAATCACCAATTCGGCTGTTGTCGGACGCAAAATCGACGAAGTGGTTTTTACATAATCATAGCGGGGGTTGATCCGGTAATTTGTTGTCTGCAGATCTTTTTCTTCCACCCCCAAGCTTTTGGTTACGTCAATGATCGCGTTCATTTTCTTGGTGTTGTCCTCCATCGCTTCGGCCACGGTTTTGGCTTCGCTCACCACCGAAAAATTCATCACCGCCAAATCCGGAGTTTTATAAACTTCCCCTTCGCCGGAAACTGAAATCGTGCTTTGGATTTGCGTGGCGCGCCCGATATATTTATTTTCTTTGATTGAGTTTACCGCCAGCGCCGCGACATAGGCAACCAACGCAACCGCCAGCGCCCCCATTACCAGCCGCGCGAATCCGCCTTGGCATCCGCATATATTGCAAATGTTATTTTGATTTTCCATTTTATTTTTTATTTTAAATTTTAAATTTTTGTTTTGTCTTCCGACCTTTATTTATTTTTCTACGATTCATTATACCAGATTACTTGCTTTATACAAAAAATGCCGAAGGTCAAACCTCCGGCATTTTGCATTTTGTCTTGCTACTCGCGCGCGCCAAATCCTCCCCCGCAGCCATGCCCGCCGGACATAAATCCCATACCGGCCATCGGCAAATATTCTTCGGGAATACCGTTATCGGCCGCCCATTGCTTTAATGCGGATATTTGCGCTTTTATTTTTGTTTTTTGCTCTTCCATCGCCGCCTTGCGTTCTTCTTGCGTCATATTTTTCATATTATCCATTTCGGCTTGCCGCGACTGACGCAGTGTTTTCATTTGCGCTTGCAATTCCGCGCGCTTGGCGGCAATCGCGTTCGCCTGCGCTTGCGTCAATTTGCCCTGCGCAACCGCCTCGCTCAAACGACTTTCAAATTGCTCCTGCCGCTTGGTTTCCATCTGCTCGCGATTTTGCTCGCGCCGCGCTTCCATTTGCTCGCGATGCTGGTCAAACACCGCCCGCACATCGGCTTCGTTTAAATTAAATTTTTGCGCGATAGAGGTTATTAAATTACTCATCGAATTGTCCTTGCCAACAACTTCATCGGCATAGACCGCACCAACTCCCGCCACCATAGCCGCGCAAAATATCATAATCGCCGCGGCAACAATATTTTTCCTTGATAATTTTTTCATATTTATTTTTTGATTATTGAATTACAACTGCTCGCCCGGGTCGCATTCTCTACTACAACCCCGCCCCCGCAATATTTCACTCCATTTGCAAAAACCTTGCCATATTTTTATTCCACCCTTCGGGCATGTCCCGCAGTGTAAATTGGGCTTTTTGAACCTGTGCTTTAGCGCGCCGAATTTCTACTGCGGGGCGAACCATCCCAACTGCACAACAAACAAAAAAGTGCGGCAAAGTGAAACCTTGCCGCACTTTTATAACTGCCTACGAATGGGCGAGATGGTAGCGGTAGTCGTCGTAGTTGCCGATGTAGCTTTGCAATTTGCCGTCTTTGACTTCCCAGATGTGATCGCAAACTTCATTGAGGATGTAGCGATCGTGCGAAACCAAGATGATCGTGCCTTTGTAATCTTTGAAAACTTTGGTGATCACTTCTTTTGAGGGCAAATCCAAATGATTGGTGGGTTCGTCCAAAAGCAAAAAATTGAAATTTTGCAAAATCAGTTCGGCCAGCGCCGCGCGCGCCCGCTCGCCTCCGGAGAGGTCGGCGATTTTTTTCTTTTCCACCTCAAACGGCTCAAAAAGCAACGCCCCCAAAACCGCGCGCACCCGTTCTTCGGTTTCTATTGTTTTTGACGCCACTTCGTCTAGCAAAATCTTTTGCGGATCAAGATCTTCATGCGCCTGCGCATAATACCCGATTTGGGCGCGGTCATCAACCGCGATCTTTCCTTTCAGCAGCGGCATTTGCCCGATTATCGTTTTCAAAAACGTTGATTTCCCTTGGCCGTTATTGCCGATAATGCCAACTTTATCGCCCCACTCAACTTCCAGTCTCCCGTCAAGAGAAAATAACGGCAAATTTTGCGGGCCGATGGAAATGTTGTCGATTTTTAAAACACTGCGGCAAAGTTTTGTCCCTGCGTCCAATTTAATTCTAATGTCTTGCGCTTCTTCTTTGGGCGGTTCTATCTTTTCAATTTTATCCAGCATTTTAATCCGGCTTTGCACGCCGGCGGCTTTGGTGGCTTTATAGCGAAAACGGTCGATATAGGATTGCTGTTCTTTCAAATATTTTTGCTGGATTTTATATCTTTTTTCCAACGCCGCCCAACGCGCAGCTTTTTCCACCACATAATCCGAATAACCGCATTGATATTTTTCAATCCCGTTCTTGGTTAATTCATAAGTTTTTTGGCAAACCTTGTCCAAAAAATAACGATCGTGCGACACGCAAATAACCGCGATATTGCGATGAATTAAAAATTCTTCCAGCCACTCGCAGGTTTCAATATCCAAATGATTGGTGGGTTCGTCCAAAATAATAAGATTGGGGTTAGCCAGCATTGTTTTTGCCAGCGCCAGCTTGGTTCGCTCGCCGCCGCTCAAGCTCCCCACGGCGCGTTGCCATGAATCTTTGGCAAAACCAAAATCCAAAAGCAGACGTTCAATCAGCCCTTCGCGCCGATAACCGTCAACAGCTTTGTAATTTTCCAACAGCTTAAAATAATCTCTAATCTCGTCTTCTTTTAACACTCCCTCAGCTTCTCTTTTTTCATAATCGTTTTTGTGCTCCATCATTTGCTTCATTTTGCGATCCGCCGAATGTATTTCGTCAAAAACCGAATTGACAAGCGAATCCCAATGGGTTTCTTGCGGCAAATAGCCGATAACCGCGTTTTTATGCAATTGGCAAGAGCCTTCGTCGCAATCTTCAACGCCGATGATAATTTTAAGCAAGGTGCTTTTACCGATGCCATTGGCACCCACAATCGCGATCCGTTCCCGCGGCAAAACGCGCATACGCGCCGATTGAAACAAGTCTTCTTTGCCATAGGATTTGGCAACGTCTTTGACAATCAAAAGCGGATCGCTTCCAGATGCGCCCCTTTTTGATACGATATGTTTTGATACTTTGATTTTTGATTCGTTATTCATATTTTTTGACCCGTTTTCCCAAACAAAAAACAGGGTATTACTCCAAAAAAGCCCGTTTTCACGAGTTGACCCTGTTTTGCTACATCAATAATTTATATTTTGTCCGATCAAAAAATACCTTCATTTTTTATTTTTAAACGATTCTGATTATGCAACAAATCGTTAAAAAAATCAAATTGACAACGATATTGGGCGGAATATAATAAAACTCGTGCGAAACTTTTGAGCCGGGAGGTTCGGAAGACGCCATTATTGTAAAGAAAAATGCGTTTTGCGCTTTTTTCTTTATTCTCATGCTCAAACCCCCGCCAAGGCGGGGTTTTGAGTAAAAAGGGTTTGCTGGTATGATAATTTAATCGCGCCTGTCTGCGATTGCAATATTGAATTTGCTATTATGCCCAAAAAATACGCTATTAAAGTGCGCGACAAAATAATTGAACTGAAATATCGCGCCACGTGGAAATGGAAATTCGGGGTTTTGACCATCGGCGTTTTTTTGGTTTTCGCCGCAATTTGGTGGATGATGCTTCCTCTCCCGCAAAATTTTGAAACCGAAGTTCCTGCCCGCCCCAAATCATACGCCGCGCGAATCGCGGGTTATGACTGCTTGTCCGAATGCGAAAATCGCATCCGGTTAAAATTCTCTCCGGCAGAACCGGCGCAAATCAATATGCCCGAATATCGAACGGAAGAAATTTTCGACCAAGCGAAAACCTTAATTATTTTTGAGGATGTAAAAAAAATAAGCGGTGAATTGGACTATGAAAAAATCATCGGCAGCCCCTTGATTGAATCAATTGATTATAGAATTGAAGACAATCAATTGACAATGGAAATATACCGCAAGGGAGCTTATTTGCCGGCAAAAGTGAATACCAACAATGCAATCGCCGAAATCATTATTCCAACCGCCAAAGACGGTTATCCGCAGATATCAAAGCAAAACCCGCCCGACAATTCCGCCATATTTCCGGCGCCGCGCGCGATAAGCTTTGAGGCAAATCTTGATAATCCCTTAAAAGGCGCGGCGGTATTTTTAAACGGCAATCCCGTTGAATTTGATATCGAAAAAAAGAATTCAAGTCAATACATTTTTTCTTTTGCGGCAGAATTGGAAAACGAAAAAGAATATTCCGTAAAAGCGATCATCGCCGACGAAAATAATTTCGCCAGCGCGAGCTCCTGGTCGTTTATGGCGCAAATTCCCAGCGCCGCAGCATTGGGAAACAACCGTTTTAAATATCTGGGCTGGTGGGGGCAAATCAACGCTGACGGAGTCAATGTGCGCAAGGGAGTGGCAATAACTTCCGATAAATTAGGGTCGTTTTCCAGCGCCAACCGCGTTAAAGTGATTAAAGAGGTCTATGGCGAATGGATAAACGGAAAAAATCTTTGGTATCAGATTGACGGCGGGATGTATGCCGGCGCGTATATATTTTCGGATTTTATTACCCCGATAACGCAACCCGAGCCACCCAACGATTTTGCCGTTCCCGAAGGTGTCAAGGAAAATGAGAATTGGATTGATGTTGATTTAACAAAAAAAATCCTCACGTTTTTTGAATATGACCGGCCGATATTTGCCACTTATATCGCGCCGGGACGGGAAGAAAACCCCACCCAAACAGGACTTTACCGAATTTGGTATAAGCTCAAAAAAGGCGAAATGCAAGGCGGACCGCCTCTGCACACCTATCGCTATCATTTAAAGAACATTCCATGGATAATGTATTACAATTACGATTACGCGATCCACGGCACCTACTGGCACGACAAATTCGGCATACCGCAGTCCGCGGGTTGCACCAATATGACGCAGGGCGACGCCAAATTTATTTTTGAACACACCCTGCCCCAAATCCCCGACGGCCAAGAGGAAGCATTCGCACGCGAAAAACCAAACATCGGACATGGCACCGGCACCTTGATTTATAACCATGAATAAAAAATTCCGCAGTCGCGCGGAATTTTTTAATTTTTGAATGTATATACATATGTATATACATTCATCAACCAATTATCGAAACATCGCCGGCAACCGACGGCGATTTGACAATCAAAATTTCTGTCTCGAAATCCGCGGCAATCGCCCTGCCCGGAGAACCCGCGTTTTTGAAAACATACTCTCCTTGATTGATTTCCAATTGCTCGCCGTCCATTTCAACAACAAATCTGCCGCGCAACACAATCACCAGCTCATCCATTTTATTGTGGGTATGCAACGGTCCAGGCAATTCGCGCAAATCCGCCCGCTCAAAAGAAACCTCCATTTTTTCCGAATAAAACCCGCTCTCTTTGGGCAAATTAATTCCCGCCAAACACCCTCCGCCCGCCGGCAAATTTTTTAATACCCCCTTTTTATGCATATCATTTTTCCTATTTTTTTATTGTCTTTCATTCTGACCATATATTCCATATGGAATATATGACATATAAACGCATCTACGATATTCTGGTATTCTGCAGAATACCAGAATATCGTTATTTGCAATTTACCATCCCGTTTTTACCGACATTCTCACATTCTCAAGAATGTTGGAATATCCGTCATTTATTTATCAATTTTGGTTTTGCTCAATTACGAGATTGGGTTTTGGCAAGGATTTCGGAGATAAAATCGCTTTTGGAGATTGAACGGGCAGATTTGGCGCCGCGGTCGCGAACGGCCAAAATATCATTTTCTATTTCTTTATCTCCTATCACCAAGGTGTAGGGAATTTTTTCGGACGCGGCTTTGCGGATTTTATTGCCTAATGTTTCGTCGGCGGAATCAACTTCCGCGCGAATGCCGCTTGATCTGAATTCATCGGCAAGCTTTTGGCAATATTCAACATGTTTTTCGCCCACCGATAAAATTTTCACTTGCACCGGCGATAGCCACACCGGAAACGCGCCGGCATAGTGCTCAATTAAAAGCCCGATAAATCTTTCAAAGGAACCGAATAGCGCGCGATGCAGCATACACGGCCGCTCTTGCTCGCCTTTTTGGTTGGTAAATGTCATATCAAATCGTTGGGGCAAATTAAAGTCAAACTGCAAGGTGGAACATTGCCACTCGCGCCCCAAAACATCTTTGATCTTGAAATCCAGCTTGGGGCCGTAAAACGCCGCCTCGCCTTGCTCTTCTTTGAAATTTAATTTTTTCTCTTTGGCAACATCGCGCAAAACGCTTTCCGTGAATTCCCATCCCTCATCATTACCCGCGTATTTTTCTTTGTTTTGCGGATCGCGCAGGGATAAATAAACATTCACCGATTCCATCGGAAAACCAAACGCCCCATACATAAATTCAATAAAGTCAATCACGCGCATCAATTCCGATTTGGCTTGGTCTTTGCGGCAAATAATATGCGCGTCATCTTGGGTAAATCCCCGCACTCGCGTCAAACCCGAAAGCTCTCCTTTTTTTTCAAACCGATACACCGTGGCAACTTCGGCCCATCTCATCGGCAATTCGCGATATGAATGTAAATTGTTTTTGTAGATTTGCACGTGAAACGGACAATTCATGGGTTTGAGCAGGTATTGCTCGGATTCGGCAACTTTCTTTTGCAGTTTTTGATCTTCCAATGATTGCCCCGCTTCCATGGGCGGATACATACTTTCCGAATAAAATCCCCAATGACCGGATTTTTCCCACAATTTGCGGCTGCCGATATGGGGAGACCGCACCAAATCATAACCGTTTTTCAAGTGCTGGTCATACCAAAAATCCTCAAATAGCCTCCACAATAACGCGCCTTTGGGATGCCACAAAACCAAGCCCAAACCGGCATCCTCATCAATATGAAACAAATCAAATTCTTTGCCCAGTTTGCGATGATCGCGCTTTTGAGCCTCTTGTAATTGCTTGAGATATTCTTCAAGTCCTTTTTTGTTCGCAAACGCAACGCCATAAACGCGCGTGAGCATCGGATTTTTTTCATCACCTTTCCAGTAAGCGCCGGCAATTTTGGTTAGCTTCAAACCATCCGCGGGCAAATCTCTTGAACTTCCCGCATGAGGCCCTTTGCACAAATCAAAAAAATCGCCGCTTTGGTAAACCAAAACTTTTTCCTCGCCTTCTTTTCGCAAATCATCAACAATTTCCAACTTGTATGGCTGATCGGCAAAAATTTCTTTTGCCTCATCAATGGAAACTTCCTTTTTTTCAAACCCAACCCCCGAGGCGATAATCTCTTTCATTTTTGCCTCAATTTTGGGCAAATCATCGGGCGACAATTTATTCTCGCCCAAATCAAAATCATAATAGAACCCGTCAACAATCGCCGGCCCCATACCGAATTTGACATCCGGGTACACGCCTTTAACCGCCGCGGCCAACATATGCGCCAGCGAATGACGCGCAACTTCAATATCGTATTGTTTATTCATAATTTTTTATTTTTAAAAATTTTATTTGAAGGGTCCGACCCATTTTAAAAAGGGTCCGACCCATTTTAAAAAATTGGGGATTTTGACATTTACAAAAACCTCGCCCCAACGCTAAATTATTCAATTCAGCATTAGGGCGAGGTTTTTTGCTCCCGCGGTTCCACCTAACTCGTCTTGAGCTTATCAAAGGATTATTCCGCAAACTCAAAACATCTCTTTTTTGCCGCAAAAACTTAGATCTTTTGATTATCCGATTTAATATCGGATAGCGCGGTTGGTAGCCGCGCCAATCGCCTCTTGGCAATATTTAATTGTATTTTGATATTATGCCCGTTTTATAATTTTGTCAAAATTTGGACTAATCGATGTTTCCTTTTGTATAAATTTGTTGAGGATTGACCTCATCGGGCATCTAAAAGGTCAAACCTCCCCAAATTTATGATTCTTGATTTCGGAGATGACGGTTTTGATGCGGTTATCGGGGGTGGGGGCGGCGGGAAGGTTGATAATCTCATACCCCAAATCATCATAGGCTTGCCAAATAAGACGGCTCAATTCGCGCGCGGATTTATCGCTTTCAATACGAATGCCGTCTTTATCAACGGATAATTGTTGGCAAAAAAATATCTTTTTGTAGCGGCCGCGCAAATCCAAACTTGCGTATTCGGGCACATTCAGTTTTTGGAATTGGCAATACGCCAAGCCATCGGGAATGGCGCGATCAAAAAACACAATTTTATCTTTGGGCGCGTTTTTTTCGTTTCGCAACTGCAAATCCAAAACCTCTTTTTGAAATTCATTCGTGTTTTGAATATCCTCAACCGATTTGCCTTCCCCGATTTTTTGTTCAATTAAAAACCGCGCCGCCTCGCCCGCGGTTTTATATCCCCTTGCCGCCAATTCATTGATAAGCGTGGTCTTGCCGCTCGACGGTCCCCCGCTAATCACATACCATTGATTTTTTATCATTTTATTTTCTTAACTCGCGGAATAATTGCAAAAAGGCGGACGCGCTCCAAGCTTGGTTGGGGCAGCCGCGGGGTTCGTAATTTTGGGCCGAGCTGATTTCGGAGGCATAACCGATGGCGCCGTGCCATAATATGTCATTTTTGCTTGCGTTGAATATTTTTTCAATATATTCTTCAAATTTTTGGTAGTCGGTTCGCGCCAAAACAATGGCGGCGATGTTGTTTATCCAAAACCAGCTATCGCCGTTGTGGTAGGATTTGGGATCTTCGCCGGTATCATTGGCGCAAAAGCGCGGATCGTTTTTATCAATTGTGCTCAAACCTCCCCAATCAAGCCATAATTTTGGCAACGCCCAATCAAAGATTTTTGCCCATTCGGATTTTGAAAACAAACCCGGATAGATATAGGCGGCCAAAAATATATTGGGGCGAGCGGTAAAATCGGCAAGATTATTATCAACATCAAATTTATCGGCCAATTGAAATTTGTTCAAAAACTTTTGACAAATTTTTTCTTTTAAATCTTTTTTTAATCCCGCGTAATACCCCTTCTCTTTTTTGTTATTTGCCAATCGAGCCGCCAATGAATACATATTCAATCTCAACGCTTGAATTTCAATCGCCGCGCCGGATCGGTTTAGGCTATCCATCCATGTTTTTTGGCAATCATCATTTATCGCCAAATCGTTTTGGGTGTTATTTTCCAGAAGATAATCAATTGATTTTCGCAGGCAATCAAAAACTTCTCTTTTTTCTTTTTGATTAAATTTATTTTGTTTTACAAATTCACCGACCGCAAGAAACAGCCAGCCAATGCCGTCGGCGGTATTAAAACGATAATCGTTATTTTTCAATTCATCAATTTGCCGCCAAAAAATTTCTCGCGCGGACTGCCAATCAAAAATTGCCAGCCCGGCCAGGGATATTGCCTCGTCCCTTTGCCAGATTTGAAAAAACCAGGGCAATCCCGCGCGCAATGCCGGCTTGGAGTTTGGCGCGCACAAAAGCGAATTTATCGCGTTTCGCGCGCAATTTCGCGCCATCAAATTTTCCTTCTCGTTTTCGCTGGCAAACACCGGCGCGAAGAAGATTGACGGTGCATGGATTGATCTTTGCTTTTCCTTTTTTATTTTTTCATAATTTCGCCAAATTTCCCTTGCCCGCGCCATTGTTTTTTTCTTGTCCGTGCCAACAACAAAAATCAATTTTGACGCAAAAACAGCCGCCGGCAAAAATACCCATCCTTTAAAAGGTTTTGAATCCCGCTTTTTGTCAAAAGCGTATTCGCGGCAAATCCACTTGTTTTTAATTTGGATATCGCCCATATCGCCGCAAACCGCCGCAAAAATTTCGGGCAGGCAAAAATCTTTTTCTTGCCGATAATTTATCATCAGCAAATCATTCTCTTGCCAAACCGAATAATGCCGCCCAAACTCCGGATTTTTATAGGTTTCTTTAACATCCAAAAAAAATTCAATTTCCGCGGGATTGTTGATTTCGTAGCTCAAACAATCCGATCCCAACAGTAAAAAATTTTCAACATTGTTTTGCCAAATTCTTTTTGCCCGCCAAAAATTATTTTCCAGCGCCAAAAACCCGCCCGCGTTTTTTGCATAAATATTGTCAATGATTTTTACCAAGCCTTTACCCGATTCAAAAAACCAGCCCTGATAGCGGCTGGCGGAATTTCTTCCCATCCACAAATAACTTCCGCCGCCGGCCAGCATCAGCGAAGCCTCGCCGCCTTGAACATTTTTGCGCAGTGAATTAAATTTTACGAGATTATGAATAATATCCACAAAAAATAATAAATCCAATGATAAATGTCAAACCAAATCAAAATTTAAAATCATAAATCAAAATAGATATTATGGTATTTTATTTTAAAATTTGATTTTGAAATTAAAATTTTGTTTATAATTTATCATTTATAATTTGATTTTGATTTTTTTAGGGCGAGGTTGTGCGCCGCCACGTAGTTGTCAACCAGATTTTCCCAATCAAAGCAATTCACCAAATCGCGGGCGTTGATTTTGTTTTCCACCCGCTGATAGCGCGGCATCACCGCAAAATCATAGAGTATATCGGCCAGCTGTTTTCCAATTTCCTTTTTATCTTTTCCAAAATTATCCAAAACAAAAATTCCCGGGTTCTGCTCATCGCGAGACATCGTTTTCAAAAACCGCCCCAAGCCGCTTGAATCGCTGGTAATCGCGGGCACCCCTTCGGCGGCCGCCTCCAAGGGCGTGTAGCCCCAAGGCTCATAATAGGAAGGAAAAACTCCCAGATGGCATCCCTGTATCGCTTCTTGCATCGTCAGGTTCAAGATTTTGTCGGTACCCGTCAGATAGGCCGGATAAAAAACAACTTTCACGCGGTCTTCTTCTTTATTATCCAGGCCGGCATCGGCAAAGGCCTTTAATATCTGATCGTCGCGATATTCCAATTCGTGAGTGCAAATCAAGGGCAAGCCGGCGCGGCGCATTTTTTTGAGGCGCAATTCAAGTTCGCGATGAGGCTCTTCGTCAAAAATATCCGAACTTTTCAAATCTTTTCGCGCGAAAAGCGAATAGGTGAACCTTTCAACAAGCCCGCCGGAATTTTCTTCAATAAATTCCTTGACGTCAAAATAATTGCCGCGACTTTCCGTCAAATCGGGATGGATGCCTTTGGTTTTTGCCGGCACCCAAAAAAACGCGACAATGGTTTTTTTGCTTTTTTGCTTTTTTAATTTCTCATTGGCAACTGACAGCGCATTGATAAAAGAATCAATTCCCTTGGCGCGAAATTCATAGCGCGCCATTAAAAAATAAAACAGCGTGTCGTCCAAATCAAAAGTGTAATGTCCAAAAAAATTATAAAACAAAAATTCGCGAATTCGCCCGCGCTGAAGACGATGCTTGATGGCCGCTTCCTCAAAACTCAAATATCCGCCCGCGTCAAGCCCGTTGGGCAAGAACAAATCGGGCGCCCTCCCCAAGAAATGCCGGCATTCAATACCGGTGATTTCGCTTACCGTGGTGAAAACATCGCTTGTGTTCGCGGCGGCCTTTTCCAACAAATGCTTTGCCTGGACATGATGGACATAGGCTTCTTGGCAAGGATCAATGTTTTGAATGTTTGAATAAAAATCAATCCCGTCATACGCCATGCTTCTTCCCAAGGTTGTCGCGTGCGTGGTAAAAACCGTTCCGATTTTTTGATAATTTTTTTTGGCAAACAGCAGGGCAACGCCGGCAAGCCATTCGTGGCAATGGACGACTGTTTTTTTTGACGACCGCAAGGCGATTTGCTCGGCCAATTTGCCCGCCGCGTATCCCCAAACCACCGGTTCGTCAAACTCAAACCCCGATTCCATCGAATCGATTTTGTGATCGTTCCACAATTCCCATTTATATTGGTTGATGTTGGGCCAAAGAGATTGAAAATCAATTAAAACAACAAACGGCTCGCCGGCAATAAGCCATTTTCCGCAGTGGCAAAAAATTCCCTGTGCCTTTAGATTGTCAAAGGCATCTTTTAGCCACCCTTTGGGAGAGAATTCTTCGAATTGATGTTTGGCGGCTTTGGGAAAATAAGGACCAACCAATATATACCCTTTATGATAGCGTTTGACCATTTGCGCGGCTTTTGTGGCCAAAACCGTGTTGATTCCGCCGATTTTATTGCAAACTTCCCAAGAGATTTCCAACAACAAATCTGCTTGCGGCTCGCGCAATGTTTTTTTTGCTTTTGTCATAAAAAATTTTTGCGATCAAATCAATTACATCAAAAATGACCAAAATTTGGGCGCTTCAAGCTTGCTTTTCACGCGCCTTGCGGCAGTCTTTGGATTTTTCACTTTGCGAATTGCCGCTCCCAATTGCTTTTGCCCGAAAACTTCTTCTATCCAATTGGCAAAATCGTTTTTCTCACAAGTCACATGAAAATCCCACACCTTGCCGTCCATTTTTTCCAGCGCCGCGGCCAATTCTTTCAGATTTTTAAAAACCCGGCCGTCGCTGGACCAAAACGCCTTTTCCGGCTCAACATCGCCGGCTAACGATATTCTTTTTGTTTTTGCGGTTGTCTTTGAAACCATGTTTCAAGTTAAAAATGTAAAAATCAAAAGTCAAAATTAAGCTAAAATCCCTTGCGGAATTTTGATTTTATAATTTTAAATTGTCATTTTACATTTTGATTTTTCAATTTTGATTTTTTATGATGCGACCTTTGCTTTTTCTTTTAAAAGATTGTCAACTTTAATTTTCAAATCATTGTAGATGTTCATAAACGCGATAAACGATTCATAGGGGCTTTCGTAGGGATTGAAATATTTGTGCACGTCGCCGTCGGAAAACCACTTGGTGCACATATAATAGAAATGATCGCTGGTTTGCAGTTTGCGCCAAATATCGGTTAATTCCTCATCGCCGATCTCAACTATTTTGCCCTCCAGCGCGTAAATTTTTTCCAGCGCCGCCTGCTGCATTTTGTTGCCCGTCCACGCGCTCAAATCTCTTTCCATATCCGCCCACGAAACCAAGCGCCAAAAATCAAGTTCTCCGGCCGGCTCCATTTCATCGGCCAGCCGCGAGGGCGTGGTAAATTTATTTCGCGGATGGTCAAGCGCCCTCCGGCAAAAATCTTTGAAAAATTCAAAAATCCCGGTCTCCTCCCACTGGTGCTCGCCAAACGTTTCATAATCCATAAAAAGGTTTAGCGTTTGCGCTTTCGAATCAATATTGAGCAAATTTATCCATTCAGCATACTTTTGCGCGGTAAGCGGCCATTCTTTCCATTCGCGATTGGAAAATCGAAACCCCACGTCGTCACTTAGCTTGTAGTTGCGCACCAGCAAGCGCAACGGACTCCCCTTGGCCTTGTATAAAAAGTTTGGCGACCGCCAGCCCAATATATCATCCCAGCCCTCGGCCAGCATTCCCAAAAATCCCATTTCGCTCACAATATCGGCGATATTATTATTATACACCAATTCCGTGTTTCGAAAAAATTTCGGTTCAATTCCAAAAATTTTTTTGATCGTTTTTTGCTGTTTTAAAACCTGAAATTCAAATTCGGAGCGCGAATAAACCGAAGCCAGCGAATGATAATAGGTTTCCGAAATCATTTCACAACACCCGGTATCAACCAAATCTTTGAAGCTTTGCAAAACCTCGGGAAATTCCGCCTCCAATTGTTCCAGCAAAACACCGGTGACGCTCAAGCTGATTTTAAAGCGTCCGCGCGATTCGCGCATCAAATCCAAAAACATTCGATTAGCCGGCAAATAGCTTTTTTTGGCCACTTTGTCCAAAATTAGCCGGTTGGCGTCATGGTCGAAATAATCATTGTGCGCGCCAATATCGAAGACCGAAAATTTTTTCAACCGCCGCGGCTGATGAGTGTGAAGATACAAACAAATAGGAGGCATAGGCTCGCTTCGCAATTTTCAATTTCCAATTTTCAATTTCCAAACAAAATACGAATTAGCATTAGTATTGGTTTGATACATTGAAACATTGAAAATTTATTGAAAACTGATAACTGATAATTGAAAATTATTTTACGCAGTAAGGATTTGGCGGTAGATGTTCATGCATTTTTTGGCCGAGTCGATCCAGTCAAATTTTTTAACTTCGGCCAGCCCGTTTCGCCTCAATTCTTCGCCCAGTTCATTATAGCGCAATGCCGCCAGAATTTTTGCCGCCATTTGATCGGTATCCCAAAAATCAACTTTCAGGCAATGCGCCACCATTTCTCCCGCGCCCGATTGCCGCGAAATCAATATGGGTGTGCCGCTGGCAAGCGCTTCAAGAGAAGTCAAGCCAAAGGGTTCGGAAACCGACGGCATCACATATAAATCGGCCGCTTTGTAAAGCCGCTTCAAATCCGTGCCGCGCAAAAATCCGGAAAAAATGACCTTATCAGCCATCCCCGCGCGCGCGGATTCTTCAATCAGCCAGCGCTCCATGTCGCCGGAGCCGGAAAACACGAAAATCGCATCTTTATCGGCCGCGACAACTTTTTTTGCCGCCGCCAAAAAATAATCCGGACCTTTTTGAAAAGTTAAACGGCCCACAAAAAGCACGATTTTTTTGCCGTTTTTTTTCAGCCGCAAAAAATCATCAAAAGTGTCCGCGGAATACTCGCCGTGGTTAACGGCATTGGGCACGACTTTTATTTTTTCCACGTCTGCGCCATAGCAATCAATAATGCGGCGACGGGTATAATCGCTCACCGCAGCCACCGCGTCAGCAGCCTCCATCCCCTGCTTTTCAATCACGCAAATGTCGTGATTTAACCCGTCTGCCCCCACCCGATCATATTCAGTGGCATGAACGTGAAACACCAAGGGCTTGCGCGACACTTTTTTTGCCGCCAGACCCGCGGGCAGACTGAGCCAATCATGGCAGTGAATCACATCAAAATTGCCGGCAAGCCGCGAGGCAATTATTTCCGCCTGCCGCGAATAACGCAAAACTTCGGCAATCAAATCGCGGCGGTAAATTCCAAAATCACCCAACCCTTGAATTATGTCCTCATAGCTTTTGGCGTTTAAATATGGCGATAGAGGGGAATTAATTTCAATTTTTTTGATTTCTTTTTCTTCATCGGCAAAAACAAACTCGCAATTTTTTTGGCGGCAGTCGATTTTTTTGGGTAAAACAAAAACAATCTCCGCGCCCAGCGACACCAACCCGCCCGCCAATCCCTGGCAAGCCACTCCCAAACCGCCGGAATTATGCGGCGGAAATTCCCAGCCGAACATCAAAATTTTCATCGGCACGAACTTCATCAAAAAAAATAGTAATTACGTAGTTAAAAACCGGAGATCAGCCGTCTCTTCGTCTTTATATACTTATACTATACAAAAAAAACGCCATAATTAACACACCGCTTATCTATATATGATGGTCAATTGAAATAATCGGAAAATATTTCGTTTTGTTCAAGCTCATTTTTATAAAATTCCAAAACAATCGTCCCCGCGGATCCGGGCGCAACTTGATATTTTTCAAAATAAATTTTCAAAACATTTCCGCCAAAAACAAAATTGCGGTAATTGCTTGCTTCGGGCGCGGTGCCCGAAGAAATCATTTCATCCAAAATATCATTTTGTTCAAGTCCCGCGATTTTTAGCTGTTCGGCCGCTTTTTCATTTGCCATTGCCGCCAATTTTTGCAGTTCTTCGTCGGAGCCCAAAAAATCAGCAATAGTGATTTCTTTTTCTCCCCCCAAATCATAGTTAAAGGCATAAATTTCGCTGATTCCATGCGCCCCGCCGGCAAAATAATAAATTTCAATCGTAAAGCCGGCATATCGCGGGCCCAACCGCATCAAATCCCAAGCGGCGATGAAATCAAACGGTTGATCGGGAGTTTCCGGTTTTGCCTCGCCTTCGGGCATCGTGGCCAGACGCGCTTGCCAATTCGCTCGGGATTCGTTTTTGAACTCGTCTATTTTGCTTTTAATCAGCAAATAGATTTTTTCGTTAAATTCCTTGCCGGCGCTCTCAATTTGCGGATATTCGGCGTTGATGTTGTAAAAATCATCGACTTGCGCGACTGAAACCATGGAGACTTTTGTGGTTTTGGCGCCCTCAATATCGGAAAAGACCACCGTGCTTTCGACTTTGTCCTTTTTGTTGATTATCTCAATTTCGGGCATCTCGATTTTGGACAGAGAGTCGCGGTTTTTCACGGCAAAAAAAGTGCCCAGTGCCGCCAAAATAACCACGCAAGCCAAAAGAAACCGGCTGAATTTTTTCATATTTTGAAAATGTTAAATTTTAAAGCTGTCGCCAAATTTGCCGATGAGCGGCAAAGATTTTTGTTCTCCTTTGTAGGCGTGATAGATGCCAGCTCCCATTAACGCCAGCATCCCCAAGCTCAATACCGGCGAAAGCGTCCAGCCGATGAAAGGTATCATGCTCACAAAACTCACCGCAATCCATGCCACAAACAACGCCAGCCCCTGCTTGACGTGAAACTTCACGAACGGATCGTTTTTGTCTTCGGTGAGCAGAGGGATGAAAAACACGATATAGGCCACAATCGCCATCCCCGTGTTTTTCCCCTTGCCCGCGGATTTTTTGACCTCCGCGTTTTGAACCGCGCCGGACGCTCCCATCTCCTTTTTTATCTTCTCCTCCATTGATTCTGTTGCTATTTTTTGTTCTTCCATAATTTTATTGGTTATTATTAGTATTTAATTGAATCAATGTTAGGATTTGCTCTATTTTCCCAACCTGAAATATCTTGGGATATCTGCAAAAAAGATGTTATATTTCCTTTGGCAACCTCAATGACATACTTACCGACCGGCAATTCTTGAAGAGGGCTGTTGCATAACAAAAACATTCGCCCGATTTTTCTTATTTCTTCTATTGTTTCTTCTCCGCCTGAATTTTCAATTTTTTTTAATAAATCCTTGATTTCCTTATCGCTGATTTCCCCGCCCAATTTTTCGGCAATATATCCAAGATTCCTTTCAGTAATACTTTTTTCGGGATTTTGAAATGTTTCCAAAGTTTCTTGAAACATAATTTGATTTTACTCCTTTGAATTGATTCTACCTCAAACCAACCAAAAAACCAACAATTTGTTGGTTTTTTGATACGCGGAGGGTATTGAAAATTTTTCGACAAAATGCCCGCAGGCAAAAAAGAGGGGGAAAGAATTTTTGCCCTGCCGCCGCCTTAAAAATTTTTTAAATACTCCTTGATCCTATCTCTATCTTCATTTTCTTTATTTCCTTTGAAATATATCTCAATAAATTCAACTTTATAACTTTGGCAATGAAAAGCGTATATAACTCTAATCCCGCTTTTTGCACCTCGCCCCTTCAGCGCTTTGCAGGCAAATTTTTTGATTTTACAAATTTGTATCGTCTCCGTGCAAAAACCTTGTATTGGAAAAATACTTCGGTTATTTATGTGCTTGAGATGATATAGTTCTATGGCATCGCGTTTGGCGGTTTCTAAATCGTGATCAAGCGTTTGATATTTTTTGAGGAGATATTTGAGATCTTTCCAAAAAGAATTATTCGCATTGTATTCAATCTTCGTCGGTGTCGTCATATTCGCGTACTGATGTTTCGGGCGTGCGATAAAATACCGACTCATAGTCAAGCGGTTTGCCGTTTTCCGCACTTATCCACGGAACATCTTTATGTGATAAATCTGTTAGTTGACTTGCCGTTAAGTCAGAAAGCCGTTGCAGTTCCCAGTCAATATGCTCCTGCTCCGTTCCGTTCAAAATACTCAAATCCGGTTCAACGGCCGGATTGACTAAGTATTTTGTTTGGGGATATTGATAAAACTTACTTTTAGCAACTTCCACATCGCCCACTTGGATCATATCGCTGATAAGATCTTCAAATAATCTCGGCGTTGGCCCATGATGATTTTTTAAATATACCAAACCCATCAACTGATTTTCATATTTTTCATAATAATCAAAATCAATAAAATAAATCAACTTATACAAAACAGTCATTCCAACATTCGGCTTTCCGCCGACTTTTTTCAACACATAAAGCAAAATTTGGCGGAATTTATCCACCTTCTCTTGAGGCACGCTTATTCTTATTTCCGGTTCTTCTTTTTTAATCTGTTTTTTGCCGCTTTTTACTTCTATGACAATCTTCGCGCCTTCTTTGCCCCGCAAAAAAATATCAAAAGGAATACCAAAAATATCCGCAAGTTTTTGGGCTTCGGTAATGGTTAAATCCCGCCCGCCTTGCTCAATTTGCATATAAGTTGGGCGAGACACTCCAATCTTGGACGCCAAAAACCCCTGCGTCAAATTGTGCTTTTTCCGTAATTGTTGAATAAATTTTGAAAGCATAATAGAAATTGCAAATGTTAGATGTTAGATTTTAGATTGATTTGGAGCTTGTCTTCACAATCTTTGTCGGAGTGTTTATTATTGATTCAATCTGTTAAATACTTTTTATAATCCATTTTTACGATTTGGTTTTTATCAAGCAAATTCAACCTCTCTAATTTAGATAGTAGGCGATGTAAAATTATTTGTCAATAACAATGTCAAAAAGTTATACATTTGATTGAGTGGCAGAGGGCATCCGCTTGATCTCTTGCGTCTATTTAATTCGTCAAAATGATCGGCTGACTCCAATTGATTAATTTTGCCGCGCGCATCAGCCATTATTTTTTTGATGAACTCTCCACAATCGCGATTTCTTCCGGCGTCAACTCATAGAGTTTATAAACCAGCTCATCAATCCGCTTTTCATATTCCTTCACCCTCGCCTGCTTATCCGGATTTTGCAAATAATCAGCGGGTTTGGCAATGGCGAGGATTTTGTCAACGAGGGTGATGAAGGGTTGCTGGTCGTTTTTTGAGATTTTTTTTATTGGGAGTTTTTTCAAATCATCCGGATAAAATCCGAGTTGACTGCGACGCACTTGACTGAGATAAAAATTGCCCAATTTTGAATTTAATATTGCCAATAAATATTTTAAATCAAATTCTAAAGAATTTTCTTCAAGTTTTTTCCTAAATTGACCAATATCTTTTATTTTAAAGTCTTTTTTAATACTCCCCGCTATGCTTTTATTTTCAACTCCGTGTAAATTTTTCCACAAAACAGAAACCGTAATACTATGATTACAAATCAATCCGCTGTTATCAATTATTGCACCAGTCATTCCTCCCATCATTATTTTTTCTGGCTCATATAATTCAGGAAAAGTTGGTCTAACTAATTTGGAAGGACTTCTTTTTGTATCCCATTCTAAAAATTTTATTTGTTCAATAGAATATTTGTTAATCCATTTTCCTTCAATATACTTTTTGGGGTGTAAATCATCCAAAATATCAGATATTAAATCTTCTTTTTTAAATTCACCCTTATAAAATCTTTCATCACTACTTGGCCTTAGTCCATAACTAACATAAAAAATTTCGCCCCAATGCAAAGTATTTTGTAAATTGCCGACTTTTTGCTCCTCATTATCTATTTTAAAGGCAAATTCACCAAGTTCATTTTGTTTCTTGGTTGGCAAAAAAGTAAAATCCGTAAAAGCTGGAGAGTGCTTAATTTTAATCGAAGCATCATCGCAATTATTTTCTTTTTGATATTCAATAATTATGTTTTTTACACCAGCTTCAAATACTTTTATATCGTTTAAAAAATTTATCCGATTAATTTTTGCGTTTGAAAGAAAATATTCATGAGATTTTTGGGCATATTTAGAGGCCATATAAGCATCCGGAATAATGTATTCCATAACACCTTTTGTTTTTAAGAGCTTAAATCCTTTTTCAACAAAAGCCACATATAAGTCCCATTTTTCCCAAAGAGTTTCAAAATGTTTTGATTTCATTATTAAAGAACGCAGTTCTTTCATGCTCGGATCATCAGCGCGAACATAGGGCGGATTGGCAATCACAATGTCAAATCCGCCTTTTTCAAAAACCTCCGCGAAATAGAGCTTCCACAAGAAGAATGGGCGGTTTTTTGATTTTTTAAATTTTTCTAGATCTTTAAGTTTGGATAATTTGTTTTCTTTCCCCAAGGTAGCTTCTATCAATTCCCATTCAATTTTATGAATCTGCCCTCTGATATCATCTTTATCTTTTTTGCCGCTGGCTTCAAAAAATTCTTTGTGCAGTTTTTTAAGAGTTTCCCTTTTCCGGTTAGCTTCATCTTGGGCGTCAAAAAGCCCGGCAACTTCTCCCTCTTTTTTCGGCTGAGTTAATTTCTTTAACTGTTTTGCTAAATTTTTCAGTTCATTGTTCAGTTCCGCTTGTCTTGTTTTTGTTAATTGATTTTTGGTATGCAAGAAAAGATACTCACTTTGTAGTTTTGATTGTTTGTTTTTGGTTTCTTCGATTTGCTTTTGCAATGGCTCTTGATCTTCCAAAAGTTTCTCGTCAAAAAGTTTAATGCCTTCATATTCTTCCAATAAACTATTGCCTTGCATAATTTTAAAATCCAAGTTTGGCAAAGGCTGAATATCGTCTTTATCTTCATCAACTAAAAGTGAAATAAAAAATCTTAACTTAGTAATTTCTACCGCGATTTGCTGGATATCCACGCCATAAATGCAATTTTGAATCAGATATAATTTCCGCCAGTAATCCGGCTGTTTAGTGCCAAAATAATTGTCAATCTCTTTTCTTATTTTATTGCGGACATTGACATCAGGAATTGCTTCTGTTGCTTTTAATTGCGCTTCTTTCCAGAGTTTATTTCCCGGATCAACCTTGTTTAAGATAAACACCAGCTTGTTGAGAGCGCCCATAGGAAAAGCGCCGGAGCCGACCGCCGGATCAACGATCTTTACGCTTTCAATGAGTTCAACCAGTTTTCTTGATTGCTTTTCATCAAAAGGATTGTCAAGAGGTTCGTTTGAAAAGAGCTGTTCCAGTTTTTCGTCAATTTTTTCAATATCGGACAAATGTATCTTAAAGTATGCTTTCAAGGATTCGGCAACCATATAATCCACAATTTCGCGCGGAGTGTAATAACTGCCGGTGGCTTTGCGGGCGGTGGTGGAAGTTTCGGGATTGAAGCTGGCAAGCAGATTTTCAAAAACTCGCCCCAAAAGCTCCGGATCAAGCGCGATATCGGCGTCATCCGGCGAGTTCTCGTCAATCGTGAAATTAAAAGACGATAAAATATCCAATAAGCCCCGCACTTTGTATGTTTTATTTTTGGTACCGTAAGCTTTATTCAAATCAACTTGTTGCTCCGCGCCGAAAAATAACAGATTGGGAACTTTTGGCTGATTGTCTCTTTTACTTTCAGTAAAACCATCAACATAAAAATCATTTTTGCGATCATCCAAACATTCAAATAATCCGCCATTCAAAAACGGGATGCTGCCAAAATACTCTTTCAATTTCTTTGGATCTTTAAATAATTTTTGATGCCGATAAACATTATCGTTCCCCTGATCGGGATTTTTACCTTTATAGCCCCTTATTTCACTTCTAAAATCCCTATTTTCTTTTTTCGCGCTCAAGGTCGCAAAAAACAAATTTTGTAAAATCGCCTTGTAATAACTTGATTCATTATCATCTAAATTTTTTAAAACATTTTCAATTTGTTGCTTGGCAAATAAACCTTTGCCAATAAGCCCTTGTTCTCGCATAAACCAAATAAAAATCAATCTGGTGATCAAACGGATGACGGAGATATTATCTTTTCCATCCGGCGCTTTTTCCGCGTCCTTGGGAAATTGGCAACATGAAACTGCCCAAAAATACCAGTTGGCAATATCCCGATAAAATTCTTTGGTGACTTTCTCAACTGAAAACGCCTCTTTAATTTTGGCAAGCGTGGAAAAATCGCCGTCGCCGATTCGTTGCAAAAAAGTTTTATTGGTAAATTCCCGGCTGACAAAATAAGTGAATCTCTTAAAGTGATTCCATTGTCTTCTGGCACCCATGCTTTCCGCATAAACAAGAGAAAAACGAAAATTACCCCTTTGATCATAAAAAACAAAAATTCCGGCAGAATAGATTTGATTTTGCGGCAACCTTAAAATATTTTTGGCTTTTTGGTATTGGGCTTTTTTCCCGCTTCTCTGTGAAAGACTTGTTTGCGCCGCAAAGGCGCAAACAAGCAGTTTTTCATCTCCAAATTCAGCTTCACCTAATTTTGCGCCGTTTTTAAAATCACTATCATCATATTGCTGATAGCTTTGATTTATTTCACGGAACTTGCCTTGCGTTTTTCTGCGAAAAAAAAGATTGAATTTTTCAGTTGAAAACTCATTTATTATTGAATCCAATATTTGCTTGGCTTCGCTCATAGTTTAATTTATTCGTTTAGAATTTTTCTTCAGCAGAAAATTTTTCTTTGATACCACCGGCCGGCCAATTTCTTTTTCCAGCTGATCTTTGGCGATGCCCGCAATTCTTCCCCCGCGGTTAGCATCCTTTTTTAGCTTTGAAACTCCTTTGGAATTTTCGGTCTTATGAATTTCCGCAGTTGAGCGTTCGCCAAGCATAGTAAAGATAAGTTCAAAATCATCCATATGATCGCGAAGATTTTCCCGTTTTAAT
>CAZRVG010000006.1:0-48841 GCA_964603475.1 uncultured Candidatus Saccharibacteria bacterium | reverse complement strand
TTTGATAATTGGTTCATTGTTAATTCAATGAAAATTGAAAATTGAAAACTGAAAATTATTCAACACTTGGTTTATCAATCTGTTTCACTTCCAGTTTGTCGCGATCGTTGTCGGTGATTTTCAAAATGTCTTTGTCTATTTTGCCGAATTCTTTGTAAGCGGCGTTATAGGTATTCACCGAAGTCGCCAGATGACCTCCTAAGCGCGATAGGTAGTCATTGTAGGCTGCCAAATGTTTGCCCAGCATTTCCACGCGCTGGCGGATTTCTTTGGTTGATTCCTCAATTTGCAGGGCGCGCAGACCTTGCAAAACGGTTTGCAGATAGGCCAAAAAGTTTGTGGGCGAAACGATAATCACCCGCTTTTGCGCGAACGCGTATTCAATCAGGTCGCGCGTGTTCACTTTCACCGCGCCCACTTCGTTGATGAGCAAATCATAATAAATGCCTTCGGAAGGAATGAACATTAACGCGAATTCCATGGTGCCTTCGTTGGGGCGGATATATTTTGAGGTTTCGTCAATGCGGTTTTTCAAATCCGCCTTGAAAAGTTTTTCCAGTTCTTTTTTGCGGTTTTCGTCTTTTTCATTGACGATTTTGTTGTAGTTTTCCAGCGAAAATTTGGAATCAATGGGAATGACCTTGTCTTTCACGAACACCGCCGCGTCCACGATCTCGCCGTTCTTGAATTTGTATTGCATTTGAAACGACTGCGGCGGCAAAACGTTTTTCAGCACGGTTTCTAAATAATATTCGCCCAAAATCCCCCGCTGTTTCGGGTTTTTGAGAATATTTTCCAATGACTGCAATTGCTGGGCAAAACCCACCACCTGCTTGTTGGTGCTGTCCAGTTCCGTGAGCTTTTGCGTGACATCGGCAATTACCTTAAAACTCTGTCCAAACTGCTGCTGCATCGCGCGATTGGATTCGGCAAGCTTGGCATCCAGCGTTTGCGACACCTGATTTAACTGCTGCTGCAACATCGCCATTGCCGCGTCATTTTTCGGCGACTCCCCATCCCCTTTCTGTTTGCGCAACAAAACCCAAGTCTGCAGTCCCAGCGCCAAAATCACCGCCCCAAAAAGTATAATAGTAATTGTTTCCATAAACTCTTGACAAGATTAAACGGATTGCTACAATGGAATTGTAAAACATAAAGAGGATTCGTCAATCGAGTCCTCTTTTGCTGTTTTTGAATTCCAAAAGATTTTTTAATCCGCGGATATCAATAAATTTACTGCCTAGCAACTGCTTTATTTTTCTTGATGTTCTTTTTCCGGAAGATATAATGGAGGTTTCTATGCCGTTTTCAATGAAGTGCTTCATTAAAGGGTAAAAATCGCCATCGCCGGTCAAAAACATTGCCTTTTTAATATCATCAAAACAGCGCATTGCGTCGAAAGTCAAATCAACATCGCAGTTTGCTTTTCTGACAACGGTGCCGTCCGGCTGAGGGTATAAACTAACTTCTTTTAATTTTAACGAGTAGCCGAAATCTTTGAGTTTTCTATAAAACTCTTTTTGTTTGGCGTTGTCGCGATAAATTCCGGCATAATAATAAAGTTCTTGCATTCCATATCTTTCTTTGAGATATTTGATCAATTTCTTGCAGTCCACCTTCCAGCCTTCAAATTTCCACACGCCGTAAATTAAATTTGAAGCATCAATAAACGCGTAATTTTTCAGTTCTTTACTCATAAACCAATCTTACGCCCGCCCTCCCAAAAAATCAATAAATTAATCTGGTGAGGTTTGACCTCACCAGACCTTAACCTCACCGGGCATTAACCTGTGGGTTAGCGATCCGTTATTCAAGATCTGGCGGTTTAATGATTATTATTTGAGGAATTTGGTGGTGGGGGTGCGGGCTTTGGCTAGAGATTCGGGGGTGCCGGTGAAGATGATTTTGCCGCCTTTGCGGCCGCCATCGGGGCCCAGTTCAATCGCCCAGTCGGCTTCCTTGATGAAATCAAGATTGTGTTCAATCACCAGCACGGTGTTGCCTTTTTCCACCAGTCGCCGCAGGATTATCAATAATTTTTTGGCGTCGTCAAAATGCAGACCCACGGTGGGTTCGTCTAAAATATAAATCGTTCTGCCGGTGTCGCGCTTGGCGAGTTCGGTGGACAGCTTCACTCTTTGTGCCTCCCCGCCCGATAGGCTGGGCGCGGACTGCCCCAATTGCAAGTAGCCCAAACCGATGTCGGATAACAGCCGCATTTTGTCGTGTATGGGCGGAATGTCGCTAAAAAAGTTTTTTGCTTCGTCAATGCTCATCTCCAAAACATCGGCAATGCTTTTGTCGCGGTATTTGACCGCCAAAACTTCATTGGTGAACCGTTTTCCTTGGCAGGCCTCGCATTCCACATAGATATCGGGCAAAAAATACATTTCCACTTTTTGCCAGCCTTCTCCGGCGCAAACCGGGCATCTTCCCTTTTGCGTGTTAAATGAAAAGTGCCCCGGCGTGAATCCTCGCATTTGCGCGTCGCGAGTGCGGGTGTATAGCTCGCGGATATAATTAAATACTCCGGTGTAGGTCGCCGGATTGGATCGTGGCGTTTTGCCGATGGGGCTTTGATCCACCAATACGGTTTTATTGATTCTATCAATGCCGGTTAGGGCGTTGTATTCTCCGGGCACGGTGCGGGCGCGCATAATGTCGCGCAAAAGAATTGCCGCCAGAGTGTCAATTACCAGCGTGCTTTTCCCCGATCCCGAAACGCCGCAAACCGCGGTTAGTTTTCCCAGCGGAATTTTTAAATCAACATCTTTGAGGGTAAATTCTTTGGCGCCCGCAAGCTCCATCCACAAAGTGCGCGGACTCACTTCTTTTTTCTTAAATCCCGTTGAAATTGACATTCTGCCCGACAGATATTTTCCGGTGAGCGTGTTTGCCCGCAAAAGCTGTTTTGGCGTGCCCTCAAAAACCACCTTGCCGCCGTTTTTGCCCGCGCCGGCGCCGATTTCAATCACCCAATCGCTGGCGCGGATCACTTGTTCGTCATGCTCCACCACAATTACCGTGTTTTTTAATTCGCGCAGTTTTTGCAGGGCGCCGATCAGGCGGTCAACATCTCGTTGATGCAGTCCCACGGTGGGCTCGTCCAACACATAAATCACCCCCGAAAGCGCCGACCCCAGCTGGCAGGCCAACCGGATGCGCTGATTTTCCCCCACCGATAAAGTGGTGGCGTCGCGGGAAAGATTGATGTAGTCAACTCCCACTTCAACCAAAAAGTTTAAACGCTTGCAGATTTCATTTAATAATGACTGCGCGACCTCTTTTTGTTTTTGGGGCAGATTGCTTTGCAGTTGCTTGAAAAATTCAATTTCCTCTTTAACGGGCATCGAGCTCACATCATAAACGCTTTTTTGTTCAATTTTGACCGCCAGCGATTCGGGCGACAGGCGGGCGCCGCCGCAAGCCGAACACTCAATTTCGGACATATATTTGGCAATTTCCCCGCGCAAATATTCCGATGTGGTTTCGCGCCACGCGCGTTCCATTCTTGGAATCACGCCCTCATAGTCTCTATGAGATTTATTCCCATAAAGCACTAATTCTTGGATATGTTCGGGCAAATTTTGGAAGGGCTCATCAAGAGAAAATCCTTCGGTATCGGCCAAGTTTTGCAATGACCATTTTTGATGGGGTACGCCCAGCGTACGCAATGACCATCGTCCCAATGAAAACCAAGGCAAAATCGCGCCTTGGTTAAGCGAAAGGCGCGGATTTAAAATCAAGGATTTGTTGATTTTTGCCAGCTTGCCCAATCCTTGGCAGGTTTTGCACGCGCCGTAAGGGCTGTTAAACGAAAACATTTTGGGCTCAATATCGGGCAGAGAAATATCGCAGTCCGGGCAGGAAAAACGCGCAGAGTAGGGCTTGTCGGCAATAATTTTTCCTTTGCCCATCTCCAAAGCTTTTTTCACCGCGGCCAAAATTCTTTCTTTTTCTTCTTTTAGGATATTTTCCGTCTTTTTCTTTTTTGTCGCCAATGCTTCTTGTTCGCTTTTGGAGAGCCTTTTTCTTTGCCTCGCCGTAGTCCCGCCGTAGCGGGACGAAGGCGGGTTATTAACATACCTTCGCAAATCAAACACATCAATCGGCACGCCGATGACGTGGGCTTTGTTTTTATCCAAAATTTTATCTTTCGCTTCGTCTGATGAATAAGTGATGCTGTCAATAATAATTTTGGGCCAGCCGGCGCGATAAATTTCTTCCAGCACGCCCGCGTGGGCGCCTTTCTTGCTGCTTACTATCGGCGCGATGACGGTAATTTCCTTTATTAGCGCGGCATCATAGATTTTTTGCGCGATGTGGTTTGGCGTTTGCGCGGTCACCGGCTTGCCGCACTTGGGGCAATGAGCAACGCCGATGTGGGCGAAAAGCAAGCGCAAATAGTCATAAATTTCCGTTAATGTGCCCACGGTGGAGCGCGGATTTGAAGAAACGGTTTTTTGGTTCACCGCGATCGTGGGCGATAGGCCGGCAATTTTTTCCACGTCGGGCTTTTTCAACCCGCCCAAAAACTGCCGCGCGTATGACGACAAACTTTCCAAATATCGCCGCTGGCCTTCCTGAAAAATGGTGTCAAACGCCAAAGACGATTTGCCCGATCCCGAAATACCGCAAATTGCCACCAATTTATTTTTGGGGATCTTGACATCAATATTTTTCAAATTGTGAACCTTGACGCCCGAAAGCTCTATGAAATCCGAATCCATTAGTTTTCAGTTTTCAATTAGCAGTTTTCAATGAATGAGGCAATTGCGCAATTTCCAAACAAAAAGCCGAATTTTATGTTTGTTAAAATGATAATTGAGAATTCAATGAAAACTGAAAACTGATAATTGTTAATTGAAATCGAGTATTCATTATACCCCCAAAATCAAATCTTGAAAAGTCCCGCCGTTGTGATAGGTTGAAAAGATGGATGGGGTTTTGAAAAATAAAGCTGTCCCGCCGGAGCGGGATTCCGCTAAACGCGGGGATAATTTGCCCGACGGGGCGGGAGTGTATTTTTTTAAAAACGCGGAGGAGCGGGTTATTTATGTTGGCAAGGCGAAGAACCTGAAAAAGCGGGTAAAAAACCATTTTCAAAAACCCGACCAGCACAACTTTGATTTTATTTCGCAAATCGCCGATATTGATTTCATTCAAACTTCAAACGAAAAAGAAGCCCTTCTGCTGGAACAGCAATTCATCAAAAAACTCCAACCCCGCTGGAACGCGGAATGGAAAGACGACAAAAACTATTTTTACATCGCCTTATCTGATGATAATTTTTCCCGCATTCACCTCACTCACCAACCAAATCTGGTGAGGTCAAACCTCGCCAGAAATTCCGGTTCAAAATCTGGTGAGGTCAAACCTCACCAGATTTTTGGGCCGTTTGTGTCCGGGCGGGAAGTTAAGGAGTTTTTGAAGGAAATTCGCAAGGCGATTCCTTTTCGCACTTGTCGAAATTTGAGAAAAGAGCCTTGTCTTTACTGTGATTTGGGGCTGTGCTTGGCGCCCTGCGTGAACAAAACCAATAAGGCGAAGAAAAATTATAATGAGATGATGGCGCTGTTGCGCGTTTTGCTGTCCATCTATCAGGGCAATTATTACTTGGGTTGCGCGGGTCAGACCCACGCAAAAAAAATGCGTGGGTCTGACCCGCGCAAGATTAGGGTGGAGGGGTATGATGTTTCGAATTTACAGGGGGCATTGGCGACTGGGTCAATGGCGGTGTTTGAAAACGGTAAAGCGAATAAGAACGAGTATCGAAAGTTTAGAATTAAAACCGTGGAGGGGCAAAATGACGTGGCTTCGCTGGCCGAGATTTTAAAACGCCGGATGAAGCATAAAGAATGGACGCTCCCCGATCTGATTTTGATTGACGGCGGCAAAGGCCAATTGAAAGCCGCGAAAAATATTGATATCCCGACAATCGCGCTGGCAAAAATCGGCGATTCGGATGGTAAGCTGTTCAGCAAATTTTCAAAGAATTACGCGCAATTATCCAAACTGCCAAAAGAAATCGCGCACATTTTTATAAATGTGCGCGACGAATCCCACCGCTTCGCCATTGGATATAATAAGCAAATAAGAATCAATGTTATCAAAAAAATAAAAGAGGAGAGTTAATTAATAATCTCCCATTTACCTGGGGCAAAATTATGGCCCCTACAAGGAGGTAAAAGAAATATTTTCCCTAAAAAGTCAGAAACTTCAATGCGCAACTTTCCATCTTGTGTATATGCTTTAATAACATAGAGCAAAACGGAGAAAGCGCCATAAAATTTTCTGCCGTCTATCTGAACAATGATATCGCCTTTTTTAGGATCTCTTCCTTCTTTGCAAAAATTCATAATATTATCACCAATAATCTACTAACTATAAATTTGAAAAATGTCAAGGATTTTTTGAAAATTGTAAACTGAAAATTCAATGAAAACTGAAAATTGTCCCGCCAGAGCGGGATCCCGCCAAAGGCGGGAAAAACTGAAAATTATTTCCAAGTTTGAACCGCGGGGAGATCAGGGGCAAGCGATTGAGAAATTGAGGGAGGGGGTGGCGCGCGGTTTTGGATTTCAGACGCTTTTGGGGGTTACCGGTTCGGGCAAGACCTATACGATGGCAAAAGTGATCGAAAAAACCAACCGTCCGACGCTGGTGATTTCACCCAATAAGACGTTGGCGGCGCAGTTATACGAGGAATTTAAGGGATTTTTTCCCAATAACGCGGTGGGTTATTTTGTGTCTTATTATGATTATTACCAGCCTGAAGCGTATATTCCTGCCACTGACACCTATATTGAGAAGGATTCCAAGATAAATGAGGAAATTGATCGCTTGCGCCACGAGGCGGTGCAAAATGTTTTGAGCCGGCGCGACGCGATTATTGTGGCGTCGGTTTCGTGCATTTATAATTTGGGATCGCCGCAAACCTATTTGCGCGAGCGGTTTATCGCCAAAACCGGCGATCCGATGACTTTTGAGCAATTATTTTCGCGCCTGCTGGATTTGCAGTATGAAAGAAATGATTATGAGTTGTTGCGCGGGCGGTTTCGCAAGCGGATGAATTTTGTGGATGTGTGGCTTGCCGGCGCGGAGGTTATCAACCGCATTGAAATTGTCGGCGGATATATCAAAAGCATTGCCAAAAGCCCGGCGCCGTTTGGAAAATTTGAACCGGCAAGCGAGGCCGATTTGTGGCCGGCAAAATTTTGGACTGCCGATCCGGACAAAACTGAAGTCGCGATAAAAAACATTCAAGCGGAAATGGAAGGTCGTGTGAAGTTTTTCAAAAAACACGAAAAACTAGTGGAGGCCGAACGCATCCGCCGCCGCACGGAATATGATATCTCTCTTATCCGCGAAACCGGCTGGTGCCGCGGCATTGAAAATTATTCGCGCCATTTGGATTTTAGAAAGCCCGATTCGGCTCCCTACACTCTTTTGGACTATTTCCCCGACGATTATTTGATAATGATTGACGAATCCCACATTACCGTGCCGCAAATTCACGGCATGCAAGCCGGCGATTTCGCGCGCAAACAACCGTTAATAAACTACGGGTTTCGCCTGCCTTCGGCAATCGACAACCGGCCGTTAAAATACAACGAATTTTTAAAAAAAGCCAACCAAGCGGTTTTTGTTTCGGCCACCCCCGGCGATTATGAGAAAAAGGCTTCAAAGCAAATCGCCGAGCAAATCGTGCGCCCCACTTACCTGCTGGATCCCGAAATTGATATTCGATCAACGGAAAATCAAATTAACGACGCGATAAAAGAAATTGAGGCAAAAATTATCGGCGGCCAGCGGGTGTTGTGCCTGACAATTACCAAAAGGCTGGCTGAGGCTGTCGCCGACCATTTAAAAACTCATCATATTAAAGCCGAATATCTTCATTCGGAGATTAAAACTTTGATGCGTCCTAAAATTTTGGCGGATTTGCGCAAGGGGAAGTTTGATGTTTTGGTGGGTATAAATCTTTTGCGCGAAGGGTTGGATTTACCGGAAGTTTCTTTGATTGTAATTTTTGATGCCGACAAAGAAGGATTTTTGCGCGACGAAACTTCTTTGGTGCAGATTATGGGGCGCGCCAGCCGTCATCCGCAAGGAAAAGTAATTATGTATGCCGACAAGACCACCGGCTCAATGCGCCGCGCCATAAAAGAAACGAACCGCCGCCGCGAGATTCAAAAAGCGTATAATAAAAAACACGACATCAAGCCCGAAATAATTTACAAAGAAATCAAAGAAACGCTGTCGGCGCGCGACAAAAAAGAGGAAAAAATGCCGCAAGACGAATTTATTAAAGAATATCAAAAAGAACTGGCCGCCAAGTTGGACTTGGCGCGCCGGAACCTGCAATTTGAACGCGCCGCGCAAATCCACTCGCAAATCCAAGAGATTAAATCAAAAACAAAAAATGATAAACCTTAAATCTTGCATTTTAAATCATTTGGCTAAAATTTCGGTAATCAGAAAACTGATGTAGACAAACAGAAGAACAAACGCTTCTTTTTTGCTCACTCGCTGGCCGGTTTTAACGCAAACATAAAAGACTGTTGCGGCGACCAGTAAAAAATAGCGCGCGGCGGCAAACATCGTCAGGCCGTTGATATGAAACGGAGAGATCATCGCCACTGTTCCCAAAACCAAAGTGCTGGGCATAATAATCGCGCCCATAATATCTCCCAAAAGCATTCTCGTTTTGCCGGCGCGGGCTGAAATAATGCCAAAATAAATCTCGGGGAAAGAATTTCCCAGACCCACAACCAAAATTCCGATCAAAGGAAGAGAGATTGCAAAGCTTTCGGAAAAGCCTTCGGCCAAATAAATTATTGCCTGCGCCACGATCATCATCACTGTTATGCCGGCGATAATTTTTGCCAAATCGCCCAAAAAACGGTCAAGCTGTTTGGCAATGGGAACGGGATGACCGTTGTAAATAACTTTAAAACGCTCTTTTTTGGAAAGCAGCCAATAAACATAGACAAAGAAAAGCAACAGCAATATTGCGCCGTCAACTCGGGAAAGATTATTATCCAGCAAAAGCATCAGCGGCAGAACCGCGGCGATGAAGGTGAAGATAATACTGGTTTGCACGGTCCGGCTTTTGGCGTCAATCCCCTTTTTTGAAAAAAACGCCGCCAGAGCTACCGCCAAAGTCATATCCACCACGTTGCCGCCCATTACATCGCCCAAGGCAAGCTCGGGCACGCCGTTGATTACCGCCATAATCGCCAAAAACAAATTTGGCAAGCTGGCGGCCAGCGCCATAACAAAAAAAGCGACCACGAATTCCTTCCAGCCCAAAAACTTGGCGATACGCGACAATCCGCCCACCACCCAATCGCCGGCAAAGTAAAGCGCGGCGCAACAAATGACAAAAAACAGAAAGTACCAAATCATGAGGTTTTATATGGTATTTTTTCACTCGGCAATTCCATTATATCAGATTGTAAATAATTTCATATATGATTCCGGCGCCAAGCAGCAGGAGCATGGGGTAGGCGATGAATTTCTTTTCCGGAAAAATTTTTTTATACATTAGGATAATTAAAATTCCGTCAATGGCCAATAGAATTCCGCCAATCAGGGAAAATAAAAGCATAAAATCATTTAACCCGCTCAAAAATAGCAACAAAGGAATAAAAGATACCGCCGCCCATGCGATTTTTTTGTTGATTTTCAAATCATAGGACAGGATTTTCCTCAAAGCGATACCGGTGATAACAAAGGAAGTGAAACTGGTGATAAATCCGAAAAAGAAAAGCATTGATGATGTTTTTTGTCCCAAAACGCTTTGCAGCCCCACCAGCGCGTCTTGGGTGGTTTGCGCGCCGCTCACTCCGGCAACCAGAACAATGAAAGCCGCATATGCCAAAAAAGCCGTACCCAACGACCAGACAATTACTTTGTTAAAAAATTTTTTACTGCCGTTGCGCGCCATTATTTCTTCGATTTCCGGAATTGACGAAGTGCCCCAAAACGCGAACAGCATCGGTCCGTAAGGAAAGAAAAAATCGCTTGCGGTTCCGGTGAACAGAAATAGGTTTTGCCCGCTTACCAGCGGCGCGCCTTTGGTTGTCAGAATCACCAGGATTAAGAAAAAAAGCGCCAGGCCCCAAAACTCGATTTTGGCGGCTATGTTTATCCCCCAATAAACAAATGCCGCGCCGGCAATCGCGTAGGCGATGCAGCAAAAAATTTCGGGAGCGCCAATCGCGGGAGACAAAAACTCATGAAGAAACCGTCCGCCAATAATAATATAAGCCAAAAGCGATCCCAAAAATCCGACAATCGCCGTCGCGCCGGCGACATATTGCGCCCATCTGCCCAAATGGATGCGGCAAAATCCCACCAGGCGCTTGTAGTCGGGAGTTTTCAGCGATACGCGGGCGAACATAATGTGTATCGCGGCGGCGACAAGCGCCAGCGCCGCCAAATAAAAAAGCGCGGCGGGCACACCGACTTTCATCGCCGAATACGGCAAAGCGAACATACCGATGCCGATAATGGTGTTGGTGAGTACGCCCCAGGAATACAAAACGGTCTTTGTATTATTGATATTGGGCATAAGAAATTTTTTTATAAATTAACCGTTTGGGGATTGATTTGCCACTTCCCTTCTTGATTTTTCAGATTAATCATCCATGTGGTTATTGTCAGATCGGAAAATTTCGCGCCGATTGTTTGTTTAGCGCGCTTTAATTCGTTTTTGTAACAAGCGATCTCTTCTTCCACGCCGTCAAACGCCGCCGATCCCCCGTAGGCGCCGCAATCCATATGCATGGTCAAAATAACCTCTTGGCAGTGGTGCAGATTTTTTGAAGTTTCAATCTGTTTTAGAAAAAAATCTTGCGTTGCCGGATCAAGCAAACCCTTTAACGACCCGGCGGTGATACACATATCGCAAGCGATATCTTCTTTGGCAAAATAATCAACGATTGCCGGATGCAGCCTCCAATCAAGGCAAGTGAAAAGCAGTTTTGTGGTTTTGTTGGGATCAAATGACATAATTGAAATTTCAAAATTTCTAATTTCCAATGCCAAAATAAATTTCAAAATTTCTAAATTTTAAAATTATGACATTTATTGGAAATTGGTAATTGGATATTTTGGTTTTTATAGTGTGGGCAATACAGGATTTGAACCTGTGGCCTTTCCGATGTGAACGGAACGCTCTGCCACTGAGCTAATTGCCCAAACAAAGTAATTCTACCTTATTTTTTAAAAAATTCAAGCAAGCTTTGCGAAAAACAAAAACTCCCGGGAGCGGGAGTTTTTGTTGGATAGCTGAATAATCAATCAATATTCGTATGCTTGCTTTTTGGGCTTGAATATCGCGGCGATGTTGTCTTTTGCCACCCAGACAAGGCAGGCGATTGCCGCCAACAGAGCGATTCCCAAAGCGATAATCGTATCACTTCCAATGCCGGTGGAAATTGTGGTGGCGCCCATCACCGCGCGGCGGTACACTTGCACCGCGGCGCTGGAATTGGCGGATTTGCCGTCCACAGTGACCGTGGCCACGTTGTTGAGAGTGGTTTGTCCATAAACGAAACTCGTTTCATTGGCCACCGTGGCGTTATAGGTGATGGTTTTGGTTTGTCCGGAAGTTATTGTTCCCAAGCTGATGCCCGAAGTAATATTGCCGCCGGTGGAATATCCGTCCACTTGAACATCGCGCACATTGGTAATGCCGGAAGGAATCGCGTCGCTAACCGTCACGTTGGCGGCGGTTCCGGATGTTCCGGTAATCACGATCCTGTAAGAAACGGTATTCAACGGATTGGCAGTCACCGTGCCTTGATAGCCGGTGCCCGTGCTCACATTGTTTACGGTTTTGGTGATACTCACATTGCCGATTTGAGTAACGCCGCAAGATTCGGCGCGGACGATCTCGGTGTCCGTGGCGGTGCGGCTTCCTCTCTCCACGCGCACTCTGGCGGTGTAGGAACCGACATTATGATAATCGCAAAGGTTTAACGCGGTGTAGGAAGTGTTGTCGGTGGTTACGGTTTTGTCCCATGAACCATCATTTTCACAATCGAAATAATAAGTGAATTCTTGATCGCGGCGGTAATAACTGTCGCCATAATAATCATAGTCATAATCATAATCGCGCCAGTTGGAAACTGTGGCGATTAAATCAACATCATAGAGAGGCGCGCAGTCCGATTTGGGACGGGCGATCAATGCCACATCAAAGTCGCGATCGTCGCCGTCATATTCCACGCGGACTGTCATAGTGTCCGAGTCTGAACCGCATTCGTTGCGCGCGGTGAGCGTGCAGGTGTAAGTGCGGGAATAGTCATAATCATAATCGTAGGGTGCGCGGTAAGTCGGCCGCAAAATATCGTAATCGGATAAACTGCCGCCGGTGCATGACCAGCGAACATAGTCATAATTGCCATCCACTGATCCGTCCAATCGCACCGATTCGCCGGCATCAATATATTTGTCCGGACCGGCATCCACATCCAAGTCATCGGCGGTGCCGTAAATCGTCACGCTGTCGGACGCGCTTCCGCCGCTCCCCGTGCAAGTGAGGGTGAAAGTTCTTGATCCGGTGAAATTGCCCACCTGTTCCGATCCGGAAGTTGACTTGCTTCCCGACCATGATCCGGAAGCGGAGCAAGAATCCGCGTTGTTTGATGTCCAATGCAGAGTGGCTTTTTGGCCGCACTCCACTTCGCCATAATAATCAAGATTAACCGTGGGAGTGTTATAGCCGCAGTCTTGCGGGCAAGATGATCTGGTTTCGCCACATTCACAACGGCCATCGCCGCAGGAATAACATTGCGAATCGCATGATTGGTAGTTTCCCCAATAGGTGCATCCTTGATTGTTTTGCAAGCATGTCCGGCCTGAATTGCCCGAACACTGATGTTGGTTTAATGTGCATTCGTTTTGGCAAGTGTCAATACAGGAACCATTGGAACAAGTTTGATTCCAACCGCATTGGGTAATGTTTCCCCATTCCAAACAAGAGTCGGAATCATAATTACCACACTGCTTCCACCCGTTGCCATCGCAAACGCGCTGGCCGGACACCGAACATTCATTGGTGCAAGTGGAAATACATTGTCCGTTGGAACAGGTTTGATTCCAACCGCATTGGGTAATGTTTCCCCATTCCAAGCAAGAGTCGCTGTCATAATTTCCACATTGCCTCCAACCATTGCCAATGCAAACCCGCTGTCCGTTGACCGAACACTCGTTGGTACAAGACGGCGGTGTATAAACCGCGTATGTGGTGCTTGTGGAGCTCTTTTTTGAGGAAGAATATGAGGAATACGAAGAATAACAAGACGCCGAGGTACAATTATACGAGCTTGAATTTGTCGAAGACGACGGCGTGTAGCTACTAGAATTGGTTGAATAACTCGGAGTGTACGAGCTTGAATTTGTGGAGTAGGACGGCGTATAGCTACTCGAATTTGTTGAGTAGCTTGGAGTATATGAACTGGAATTTGTCGAAGACGACGGCGTATAGCTACTCGAATTTGTTGAGTAGCTTGGAGTATATGAACTTGAGTTAGTCGATCCGCCAGAGCTTGTGGAACCGCCAGCATAACTTGGAGTGAATCCAAAAGTCGCTAACGGAGTTATTGTTAACGCACAAACGCTTGTAATTAATATGGCAAAAGCCAAATAAAACTTGAAATTTTTACACATATTTTTTGATTATCTTAATGATAAAATTCTATCACACTATTTAATTTTTGTCAAGCAAAAATGACCTTGTGTCCTATTCTAAAATAAAATGAGGTACTTTGCAAGCACCTCAACATCGGATATCGATTTGCCAGAATTCAGCCCCGACTCTCGTGAAGAAAAGGTCTTCCTGATGTCCCTGCGTATCAACAACGATGACCCACTGAGTGTCAAGGATCTGGTTATCCTTAGAAACGGTTGGTCCGGATCCGGCAACAGCTATGGCAATTGTCTGACCGTTTCGCTCTGCGCATGCGGTGGCCGCAATCCCCCGGCTTGCCAATCCTTGCATATCAAGACCGGCATTGGAGATTGAATGTATCACTGCCGGTGGGGCAAAAGCAATATGTTGCATCGTTGGATCCTTTTCGTAGGCAGTTGGGATATTGGTTAGAGTCTGTCCGAAAACGGCACTGAAAGCAGTCTCCATTAAGACGTTTACCAATCCGACATCATAATAGAGTTGCATTCCGTCTGCCCCCATGCCGTTTCTTTGAACACTTGCTAAACATACTGTCATAGTTGAAACGGTAGGGGTGGGGGTTGGTTGCCACGAACCGCATCCGGCGTTATATCCGGATTGTTGCTGGCAACTAGTGCATCCATGAGTCATTTCAACAATTTCGTTGACTTGCCATGTTTGCAATTCCCATGCCTGTACTGCATGAGCTTCTTCCACCGTCTCCGTTGTCTCCGTTATCACTTCCCATGTTCCCGACGGGTTTGCCCATCCTTCTTCCATAATCTGTGGAAGAGCGGACTGTCCTAGTTGGGCTTCGCGAACAGAGGAAGAATCTCCTCTGGCCACATCTCCCAAGACTATGGGATCCCTAGCCATACCGCCCGCGCAACAAAGCGCGAGGAAACATATCATAACTGCTACCAGCAGTTTCAATCTCATCACCATTCACCTCATTTTAAGAGCTAAGTTCTTTCAGTTAAGCATATTTTTAGGATTTTGTCAAGGGCGGCGCGGAAAATAAAATTCCCACATTTTTTGCGACCGCAGAAAATGTGGGAATTTGGGAAAACAAAAATCCGGCGAGGTCAACTCGCCGGATTTTATTAGCTTTTTATATTGGGTTTTTATTTGGCAAAAACTCTTTTAATATTGAATGTTCGGTTTGCCACCCAGACAAGGCAGGCGATCGCCGCCAGCAGAGCGATTTCCAAAGCGATAATCGTATCACTGCCGATGCCTGTGGAAATTGTTGTGGCTCCCATCACCGCGCGGCGGTACACTTGCACCGCGGCGCTGGAATTGGCGGATTTGCCGTCCACAGTGACCGTGGCCACGTTGTTGAGAGTGGTTTGTCCATAAACGAAACTCGTTTCATTGGCCACCGTGGCGTTATAGGTGATGGTTTTGGTTTGTCCGGAAGTTATTGTTCCCAAGCTGATGCCCGAAGTAATATTGCCGCCGGTGGAATATCCGTCCACTTGAACATCGCGCACATTGGTAATGCCGGAAGGAATCGCGTCGCTAACCGTCACGTTGGTAGCGGTTCCGGAGGTTCCGGTAATCACGATCCTGTAAGAAACGGTATTCAACGGACTGGCAGTCACCGTGCCTTGATAACCCGTCCCCGTACTTACATTGTTTACGGTTTTTGTGATACTCACGTTGCCGATTTGAGTAATGCCGCAAGATTCAGCGCGGACAATCTCGGTGTCCGTGGCGGTGCGGTTTCCCCTCTCCACGCGCACTCGCGCGGTGTAGGAGCCCGCATTACGATAATCGCACAGATTAACCGCGGTGTAGGAAGTGTCGTTGGTGGTAATGGTTTTGTCCCATGAACCATCATTTTCACAGTCAAAATAATAGGTAAATTCGCGATCGCGGCGGTAATAACTGTCGCCGAAATCGTAATCATAGTCATAATCATAATCGCGCCAATTGGAAACCGTGGCGATCATATCCACATCGTAAAGCGGGGCGCAATCGGATTTCGGCCGCGCGATCAAAGAAACGTCAAAATCCCGATCGCCGCCGTCATATTCCACGTGAACTCTCATTGTGTCCGAATCCGAACCGCATTCGTTGCGCGCGGTTAAAGTGCACGTGTAGGCGCGGGAATAGTCATAATCATAATCGTAGGGCGCGCGGTAAGTCGGCCGCAAAATATCGTAATCGGATAAACTGCCGCCGGTGCAAGACCAGTGGAGATAGTCATAATCCCCGTCCACCGAGCCGTCCAAACGCACCGATTCGCCGGCATCAATATATTTGTCCGGACCGGCATCCACATCCAAATCATCGGCGGTGCCGTAAATCGTTACGCTGTCGGACACGCTTCCGCCGCTACCGCTACAAGCGATATTATAAGTTCTTGATCCGGTGAAATTGCCCACTTGCTCCGAACCGGAAATTGCTTTACTTCCCGACCATGATCCGGAAGCGGAGCATTCGGTTGCGTTGGTTGACGTCCATTGCAAAGTGGCTTTTTGGTTGCAAGTTACATTGCCGGTATAATTCAAACCAACTGTCGGCGCATGATAGCCGCAGTCCTGCGGACAAGAATCTTTTGTTTCGCCGCATTCACACCGAGTATCGCCGCAGGAGAAGCATTGCGCATCGCAGGATTGGTATTCTTCCCAATAAGTGCATCCATCATTACCCATTAAACATGTTCGCCCCGAAGATCCGGAACATTCGTGATCATCAAGGACGCATTTGTCGGTGCACTTGGTGCACAAAAGATCCTGATATGTGGTCATTTTACCAAGAAATATGTCGGAACCCGAATATTTATCACTGGTAAAAACGGGGCATGAGGCCGCAGTGAAAGCGTCCACTTGGTTCATGCAATTGTCGGTATCAACCGACATGGTTATAGTCTGGCCCGGTTGGACCGTGACAGTTTGCGAATCAAACAGAGTTTGCGTGCTCAACCAACCCGCACCATTGGGACGGATATAAACCCGATAGGAACACATACTTACTTGCTGAGCGGCGCAACTGGCACTGTTGGTGACATTGGCGGTTGCCGCCACGCCATCGCCCGCAATGTTGACCCAGCTACCGGTAACGCAAGCCGCCAAGGCATCGCCCGTAAAAATAAAACTGAAAATTAAAGCAAAGCTTGCTGCAAACAAAAATTGTATGGTTTTATTCATGTTTTAGTTTATTATAATTGGTTATCCACATTATATCAGATTAATTATAATTTGTCAAGATTTGTGTCCTATGTTCCATCTATTTTAATGTCCTATCACTAATAAGGCGGGTGCCATGGGTTGCCTGTTAATCTTAAAGAACCGCCCTATGAAGAGGCGGTTTTTTTGAGTTGTTTTATTAAGGTTAGCGCATAATTTGGGCTTCCACGGCGATGCGTTTGAGATCTTTGCCCGGCGGCCAGCAGGAAACCAGCATCAGGGAGTTGCCTTCCACCGTGGCTTTTGGCACGCCGCTTTGCGGCATGACCACGCTTTTACCCGCCACTTCATAGTAGCGGGTTTCAAAGTTGTAGGTGACCACCACCATATCCCCTTCTTCCAGATCGTTTAATTTTGAGAACACCCATTCGTATTTTATTTTTGGCCAGCCTTCGGGCGCGCTGTGTCCAAGAATGACGGTTTGGCCGGTTTGGCCGAACGGCACCGACCCGGGATAGATCACTACGCCCGAATCCAGAAGACCAGTGATAACTTTCGAGTCATCGGTGGCCGCGGTAATTATCGGCGCGGTGATGTTTATTCTGGGAATGGTTAATATATCCTTGCGCGGCCTGTCGCTTTGTTGTGGATTTGTTGCGTCGTTTGCCGCGGATTTGATTTGCAGTTGGTTGTCGATTTTTGGAGTTCCCGAAATCAAAGACGGGTCTTTTTTAACCAAAACATATGGTCGGGGAAAAACGCTTGGAAATGCGTCTGATAAATAACCTTGCCAAACATTGGGGCTGGCAATCCACGAAAGATTGTTCCAAAACAGCAAAAACAAGAGATAAAATCCTAACAGGAGAAAGAGCGGCCAAAACCGCTCCAATTCTTGAATTATCGTTTTTCGCTTTCTTTTTTTTGCCATAATTGTGCAAGGTTTCACCCTGCAAGCTTGCAAGGTGAAACCTTGCACAACTTTTTATATTGTTCGGGGCAGGAGCGCGGCGATTAAACTGTGGTCCAGCAGGCCGAAAATAAGCATAACCGCCGCGAATCCCGCGGCTTTGAGCAAAAGATCCGCGTGATTGAAATCCGCTTTCAGCGCGAAATTGACCGCCAGCAGTAAAGTAATAAATGCCAGAGAAGCATAAATAAAAAACTGTATCACGCTAAAAAACTTCTGCGAGAAAAACCAAGCCATCTTAAACGGAATGGAATTTTGCTGCGGGTTGGCCGCCGTGGAAATTCCCAAAACATTTTTTGTGTCCAAAGTGACATTTGAAGATGCTTGATTTTGATCTTGACCAAAAGAAGCACCTTTGGTAATTGATGTTGATAAAGCCGTTTTTCCCGTTTGGGGGGATGAAGATTTTGCACCAAACATTTGCACCACGATTGTTGCCGGATTGCCTTGAAAACTCGCTTTCAGAACCGCGATGCCGATTTCCTTATACTTGCCGTTCACAATGTTGGCTTTGTGTGTCGGCGAAGCCACCCACGCGTCTTGAACCTCTTTTGAATCGATAAAACCGATTGCCAAATTTTCGCCGGCATATTTGTAGTCATATCCGGCTTGGGAAAACCAATGCCAAGGATTTATTCCAGCGGGGCTGATGTGGTTAAAATAACCGCTTGTTGCCATATCCAGCGCTTTCATATACGCGGCTTGGTTCAATAGTGCGTTTTCCGCCAGTTCGGGAAGATTTTGCTTGGCGCGCTCGGCGTTTGCCATCTCAACAAGCGCGGTGCGGGTTATGTCGGCATAGAACGGATTATTCGGAAACGAATAAAGGAAAAAGGCAAACTCCAATTTCACGGCCGCGATCGCGATCAAAAAAAATATCAGAAAATTTCCGCTAAAAATTCGCGCGCGATAACCGTTTTCTTCGCAAGGCAAAAAAAATGAACACATTCGGGACTTTAATTCCGTAAAATTTTGCAAAAACATATTTTTGAATTGAGCTTGCAATTATTCCATACTTGACTTTACCACACATTTATATTCTTTGGCAAAAGCCGCGGCGCGGCAACAAAAAAACGCGATCTGCCAAACGCGTTTTTTTGTTGAGTTTTGTGTTTGTCGTTCAGGCGGCGCGGCACTCTGAATAAACGGTTAAAAAGTAAAAATCTTTTTTAAAAAATCGCCTACCGATTGCCAAAAACCCCCTTCTCCGGACGGGGTTGTTTTTTCGGTTTTCGGCGCCGATTCGATCACGATCGGAGTTTGAGTTTCTTGCTCCAAATCTTGAACTTCCTCGATGATTAGATTCCCTCCTTCTTCGGCTTGGGCTTCCGGTTGTCCTTGTTCAATAATTTTCTGGATCTTCAGCTCTTGAGTCAATTCGTCGATTTGCTGCTTAATGACTGCGATTTTATTTTCAATTTCTTGATTTGCGCTATCGGCGGCCAACGGCTTTGCCGGCGTTTGAACCGGTTCAAACACAGAAGGCGTTGATATTTTTGCGCCCGATGGGATTTGCGCGGCGATGGCCGCGGTCTTGACTTTGATTTCCCGCAAAACCGCAAAAATTTCGACCTCGATTTTAACCCGCGCAACCTCTCCGGCGATTCGGCTGACTTCGGTTCCGACGCGATCCAAATCGGCTTGAGTCAAATCATAAAAAATGAATCCCATTACCGGTGCCGGCGCTTGCTGTGTTTCTATCTGCGCGGTTAACTCGGCAATCTTTTGTTCAATTTGCTCAATTTGCGCGGCGGCGGTTTGCGCTTGCGGCAATTCTGTCGCCGTGCCGTCGGCGCACGCGTTTCCTCCCAAGAGCAATCCGACGGCAACAATCGGCAGCAACGAAGCAATCTTGTTTTTAATTGTCATAATGTTTAATTATCGTCCGCTTTGAATTTCGCGATTCAAAGCGTTTTGTTTTGGTATTGCGCTTGGCATTTTTTTGTCGACCTTCGCACCGACGCGTTTATGGAAAAAGCCCACTTCGGCGCGGCGTTAATAGATGATAGCAATTTTGACCTATCAATGCAACCCCTAGAAAAAGAAGGCTTTATTGATGTCCGGTTAGGGAGGAAAATTAACCGGACATCAATAAAGCCTTCTTGCGTCCTACGGACATTTATATTTTATTATCTTTTTATTTATGCCAAATCACCTCATTTGTCAAATTAAAAATCCCCGCTTAGCGCGGGGATTGGATTATTGTATTTATTCTGTTAAGTGTTGGGCGATGTTTTGCAGGTGTTCGTTGTAGGTTTTGGCAAAGATGGTGGCGCCGTCGGGGGCGGAAAGATAGTACCAATGGGGCGTTTCGATCGGTTCAATCGCCGCTTCAATGCTTTCAATTCCCGGGTTGCAAATGGGACCGGCGGGCATGCCGGCATATTTATAGGTATTGTAGGGAGAATCAATTTCTTTGTTGATGGCTTTCAAATTGCCGGATTTGGAATAAAGCAGAGTGCTGTCAACTTGCAAGGGCATTTTTGCTTGCAAGCGTTTGTATAGAATTCCGGCGACGATTTTTTTGTCTTCCAAAGATATAACTTCTTTTTCCAGCATTGACGCCATAATGATTATTTCGTGAATATTGCGGCTTTGGGAATTGGCGCGGCTTATCGCCGAGTATTTTTTTTCAAAATTTTTCAAAATCGCGCGCGTCAAATCTTGCGCGCTTGTTTCTTTGGCGATTTGGTAGGTGTCGGGAAACAAATATCCTTCCAAATCCGCGCCTGCCGGCAGAGTGGTCAAAATTTCAAATTCGCCTTTCAATTCCGTGATGTTTTTGCCGCTTATCGCGTTTTTGAAATTTTCATCGCCAAAAAGTTTTTCGGCTTGAATGAATTTTGCAATGTCGTTGATTGTCCATCCGGGAATGATGGCCAAAATTTTTGCCGCGGTTTTGGCATTGACCAGCTTATCAATAATTTCGGCAATGCCGCCGCCTTTAAAATCATATTCGCCGGCTTTCAAATTCTTCCAATTTCCGCTTTTTAAAACTTCATATAAAAAAACAATCTTGCTATCAATGTAGCCTTCGGCTTTTAGTTCATTGGCAATTTGCACCGCGTTTTGTCCGCGCAAAATCGTGACCGTGTCCTTTTGCTCCATCTTGTTCCCCGAAAGCTCAAAGACCGCCGCCATTGACACCGCCGCCAGCAAAACAACCCCGATAACAATAAAAATTTTTTCAAACATCACGCAAAGAATTTTATTTTTTACACAACCCCATCATAGCACAACTTCTCCCCCGTTTGTATAAAAAAAGGGCGGGAGGGTGGTTCCGATTTGGAAACACGCTCACCGCTATTAAGCTGTCCAACTTCGAGTGGGTAAGTACTCGAGAGTTGGCTTCATCCATTCGGGATGTTTTCCCGCGGTAGTTCTCTTGTCGTCAAGAGAATCCACGGGATCCATCCATGGTGGAGTCCCCGAACTTTCTGGGGGCAGCGAGCCAAGATTGAACTTGCCGCTACTCTCAGGGTAGTCCATCCACTCGGGTGCCCCTGAATCCTCGGAAGCTTTCCGATTATCTTTCAGATCCGCCGGCGGGGTTGGAACGATTCCGCCTTTGACTGTTGCCGGCGCCGATACCATAGGTATGGCCGGTGCTTCGGCAAGTTTGTCAAATACCAGCTTTTCCACTTTCGTTTCCGTGATCGCGGGAACGGGTTCTGCCGGCATCGGTCCGGTGGCAGATATGTCCACCGAATGATGCTTGCTCTTCTTGCCATCCTCCCACCACTTTTCATCGGCGGGAGCACTTATCTCGTCGCTCGGGATGATGATATATCCCATTTCCTGCCAGAAGTCGCCATTCTTTTTATGACCGGTTACTTGCCAGTCGTCAAAGAATATTTCTTCTGGCATCATCGCTGTTTCGGCCGCTTCAATGATCTCTGAAATCTCGGGAGCATCATCTGCTTCCCAAAATTTCAAATTATCCATATTCGGTAATGATGAAAGCAGTATTACTGCTATACATCCAAAACCGATTTGTCTAAAAATATCTTTCATTCTTTTCACCATTTTCTGGCTTGATTATACCACTTTTATTCCTACCTGTCAAGATTATGCGCGCAAAAAAGAGGAGCGATTATGATCAACCGCTCATGTTGTACTCAACTATCCATTGGGTTGGATAGTAATAATTTTTGGCTACCCATCCGGATTCAAGAGGATGGTTAAAGATTACTTCCTGAATTAGTTCTCCTTCCGTGCTATATATGCTCACATTATTTATTGGCACTTTGCCTTTATAAGCATATATCCACGACCGCGCAGGAATAGTTATCTCTCCTGCCAATTTCCCATTGACAAAAAGAAGTATTCCTGTGTTACTATCCCACTCTCCCCAAAAACCAAAATCTGCATACCCATTGTCTCGTACCAAGATATTATGAATATGTGCTGGTTTGGTGGTATTTAGGGAGTCGATGGCGATTACATAGCCCACATCGGGAGCTTCTATTTCAAGACCTGCCATTGCTCCCGTTATTAGAACGGCAAGCACAAACAATAAGATGAGTTTTTTCATCTTGCATCACCTCTAATCTCTATCAAGCATGAAAAAGGGTTTTTGTCAAGGGTGGTTTTGAGTGCCGGCAAAATGCTATAATCAATAAATGGCGCACGCGATGATGCGCGTTGGCGGTTTAACAATCTCTTAGTTATGGAAAAAATCAAAGAAATTCTTTTTTTATTGGTCATAATGGTAATTGCCGTGTTTGCGCGAGTTTGGGATTTGGATTCAATCCCGCCGGGGATATGGCCGGATGAGGCGATAAACGGAATGCAGGCGATTGAAGAGCCTGGCAAGCTTTTTTATCCCGAAAACCAGGGGCGCGAGGGGCTGATGATGTGGCTTAATAGCCTATCTTTTAGTTTTTTGGGCGTATCAATTTTTTCTTTTCGGATCGCGCCGGCGATCATCGGCATTCTGACGGTTTTGGCGGTTTATCTTTTGGCGCGGGAAATGTTTAGAAAACGGAATGCGGCGCTGATGGCGGCGTTTTTCTGCGCGACTTCGTTTTGGCATATCAATTTTTCGCGCATTGATTTTCGCGCGATTCTTTTGCCGCTGGTTTTGTGTTTGGCGTTTTATTTTTTGTTTTTGGGAATTCGCAAAAAAAATGTTTGGCCGCAAATCGGCGCCGGCATATTTTTTGGTTTGGGATTCTACACTTACACCACCTTTCGCTTATCGGTTTTGATATTGGCCGCGGCGCTGTTTTTTTGGCGGCTCAAAACTCGAAAAGAAGGCTGTTTAAAAAACTTTTTCGCCAACGCGGCGATAATGCTGGCGACAACCTTTATTGTCGCCCTCCCCATCGGCCTTTATTTTGTAAACGGCCATATGGACCAGTTTTTCGGGCGCACCGGTGCGGTTTCGGTGTTTGGCCAGCCGCATCCGCTCAATGCCTTTATTGAAAGCTTTTGGCGGCATCTGGGAATGTTCAATATTTATGGCGATCCCAATTGGCGGCATAATTATTCCGGGGATCCCCAGCTTTTTTGGCCGGTGGGGCTGATGTTTTTGGCCGGGTGGTGGGTTTTGGCAAAAAACATCAAGAGCTTTTGGCAAAGCAAGAATTGGAACGCTTTGTTGCCCAATGCCGTGCTTTTTATTTGGTTTTGGGCAATGATTTTGCCGGCGATGCTCACCTACGAAGGCATGCCCCATTGTTTGCGCGCCATCGGTGTTATCCCTGCGGTATTTATTCTAGCCGGATTGGGGGGCAATTTTCTTTTTGAGAAATTAAAAGAAAAGATACCTTCCAAAAAATCGGTTGCCGCGATCACCGCGATAATTTTGTTGTTTTCCGGAATAATGCCGATCTGGCGTTATTTTGGCGATTGGGCAAGTCGTCCCGAAACCGCGCGCGCGTTTACTTTTGAACTGGCGCGAATGGGGGAATTTTTGACCGATAACGCTCCCGCGGGATTTGAAAAGGTTGCGGTAATGTATGGCGGCGATCTGCCGGCGCGATCGGTCCAGCTGGCGGCAATGGCAAAAGATGAAAACGACGATCCCATCCGCTTGATTTGGCCCGAACACATTGAAAGCATATCGGCGGATGAAAAAGCGGTTGTTTTGTTTATGATTAATAATTCGCAAGATATCAATAATTTCAAACAACGTTTCCCCGATTACAGAGAATTGGCCACCGGCCAAAATTTTCGCGCATTTTTAACCAACTAAACCGTGTTGAAGTCAAACTTCAACACCAAGTTAAAGCTGTTGAAGTTTGACTTCAACATAACTTCAACACAAAAATTTCCGTAACTTAAAAAAATTTATGTCTAATCGTTTGACAAATATTTTGGCGGCAATAATTTTGGCCGCCATGGGCGTTATGGCGTTTGCGAGTATCGCCGATGACACGCTCACTTTTGACGAAGTGGCGCATATCGGCGCCGGCTATTCCTATTGGAATAATCAAGATTATCGCCTAAACCCCGAGCACCCGCCGCTGGTAAAAGACTTGGCGGGCTTGTCGCTGATGTTTTTAAGCCTCAATTTTCCGACAAGCGAATATTGGGACAATTCCGCGCCTCATCCATGGTGGACGCAGTTTGATTTTGGCAATCAATTGCTCTATCATTCGGGCAATAATCCGGATCAAATAATGCTTTTTTCGCGCGTTGGACCGATTTTGCTTTTGCTGGCGATGGGCGCGTTTTTATTTTTTTGGGGGCGCAAATTGCTGGGCGGCGGCGGGGCGCTGTTTTTGCTGGCGTTGTTCGCGTTTTGCCCCAATTTTTTGGCGCACGGCCGCTTGGTGACCACTGATGTAGGTGCGAGTTTTGGCGTGTTGCTGGCAACTTATTTTTGGATTGAATTTTTAAAAAATCCGCGATGGAAAAATATCATATTGGCGGGGTTGGCATTCGGCGCGGCGATGCTGATCAAGTTTTCCCTGATTTTGCTGGTTCCCTTCTTTGCGATAATCACAATTGTTTGGACGCTCTTACAAAAAGAAAACAAGTTAAATCTGCTGTGGATGTATTGCGGCAAATCAATTGCCGCGGCGTTAATCGGCATGTTTTTTGTCGTCTATCCGATTTACGCCCTTCATATTGCCAATTATCCGCGCGAAAAACAGCTAAACGACACCAAAACGGTTTTGGAAACCACAAGCCTTCCGATTTGGATGCAAAACATTAATATTGAAATGGCAAAACCGCCGCTTTTGCGGCCTTTGGCGCAATATTTTTTGGGGCTGAATATGGCCGCCAACCGCACCGGCACCGGCAACACCACTTATTTTATGGGGCAAGTCTCCTCGGGAGGCCGGGCGGACTACTTTCCTCTTTTGTATTTATTCAAAATTCCCCTCGCCTTTCACATAATGTCGCTGATTGCGCTGGGTTGGGGTATATTCGTTTTGATTAAAAATAAAATTTGGCAAAACTTATTTGCGAAAACGAAAGACGTGATTTTGCAAAATTATGAATTTTTCGCCATGGCGGTATTTTTGGCGATTTATTGGGCGGCAAGTTTGATTGGCAGTTTAAACATCGGCCTGCGCCATATATTGCCGACTTTCGCGCTCGCTTACCTTTTGGTAGTTGCCGGACTTGCCGCAATGATGAAAATTCTTTCGCCAAAATTAAAAAAATACGCCAAAATCGCGCTGGGAATTTTGCTGGGATGGTTTATCTTATCTTCGTTATTAATATTTCCGCATTATTTGGCCTATTACAATGAGCTTGCGGGAGGCGCGGAAAATGGATATAAAATCGCGGTGGACTCCAATTTGGACTGGGGGCAGGATTTGAAACGATTGGATCAATGGATTGAAAAATATAATCATTGCGTTGCCGATAACGCGACAATACCTCCCAAAGATTGGACGCCGATTGATAAAATATATTTGGATTATTTCGGCGGCGGCGATCCGTCATATTATCTGGGCGATAAATACATTCCGTGGAACAGCGATATGGACAATTCGCAAATCCCTTCGGGAAGTTATTTTGCCGTTTCGACGAATCAAATGATGGGACAGCGCGCCAAAGCCGGCAAAGACTACGATCAGCCAACAAACAAATATGATTGGCTTGATGCCCATGAGCCGCCGATTTTTAAGATCGGCAATTCCATTTTTATCTACAAAATTAAATAAACAAAAACCGGTATTGCCCGGTTTTTTAAATTAAATTTTTGGCTTTTGAATTAACCGACACATATACATTATTCGGTTTGCGCTTGTGTTTCCGGTTCGGCTTCGGTTATTGTTTCAGTATCGGCTTCGCCTGCGGGAATTGATTGATTTTCCTCTTTTTGCTTTAAATATACGCGAGTAAAGCGCACGTCAATATATTCCAGATTGCCTTTTTTTTGTTCAAAAACATCATCTTCCATCACCGAAACCAGCTTAAAGGCTTGATCGGTGATATCTTTTAATGGGTTGAAATAAATATACCAGCCTTTATCGGTGAGCAAATTGATTCTCTCCGGTGTGGCGATTGCCGCCGATACAAGATTGATATTCGCGGTTGCGACAATTTCGCTTTTCATTCTCAAAATCGCGCCAAGAATATCTTTGTCGATAGCTTGTTCTCCGAGAGAGATATTTTTTTCGCCATTTGTGATTTCTATTAATCCCTTCTCTTCGTGAAAATTTTCAAAAGCAATACCTTCGCTGTCAATCAAATAAAGCCGGCCGCCGTTGTTTAGCGCCGCCGTTGCCCGCCTTTCCTGTACTGAAGCGATAATTTTGGACGGAAACTCCCTTTCTATTTTAACGCTTTCGGCCTGGGGAAAGCGTGCCAACAAATCTTTTTTGACTTGGTCGATATTAAAAAGCAAAATGCTTTTGGAATCAAACAAAGCGATTTTTTTATTTGCCTGGCCTTCGATTACTTTAAGGTAATCATAATCGTTGATTTTTTCCGCGCCGGCAACTTCAATTTCTTTAATCTCCAAAATCGGCGAAAAGCAAACCAGCCAAACCGTTCCCGACGCCAAAGAGAGCAAAACAAGCGACTTCCAAAACAAAGGCTTGGCGTAAATCGGTTTTTTCCTTCGTGCCCGATGCGGTTTTTTATATCTTCTACGAACCATCAGAAACAATCAATGGTTTTCAATTGGCAGTTTTCAATAAATGGCCATTTTTCAATAATCAAATCAATGCAAGCCTTTGTTTGAAAATTGAATCAATGAAAATTCATTGAAAACTGAAAACTGAAAACTGAAAATTAGAGTCCTCTCCTTAATTTTCTAACCTTCTCAAACAAATAAATCGGCCAATATCTCCACGACAGCGGTAAATCCCTTGTTTTAATATACTCATGCGCTCGTCCGCCAAATCCCATTTTAAACAGCGTTGGTCCCGCCCATGGATGCTTGGGGTATTTTTTTGGATCGGTGTATCCCCAGAAATCATATAGCTTGCATCCCCTTTTCTTGGCTTCTTTTATCGCTTCCCATTGCAACAGGTACGGAATGGAATACTTGGCAAATTCTCCCAAAGATGCCGCTTGATGATAGAAACCGATTCCCTGCCAAAAAATTATCAATGCCGCCGCGGCCCGCCGGCCCTTGTAGCGGCCGATAAACCACATTGCCTGTCCATCATTGGCAAAAGTTTCAAATTCTTTCTTGATATAATCCTTTTTGAAAGCCGCGAATTTTTGCCTTTGCGCCACTGCCTCATTCAGCCGGCTATATATTTCAATCAGAGCAGGATTGTCGCTTTTCTGAATTTCAATATCCGGATTTTTCATTCCTTGCCGGATCAGATAACGGGTGGTCTTGCGCATCGCCTTCATTAAACCATCTTCGGGTGGCGTGATATCCAGTTTCCACGTCGCTTCATAAGCATTGGCATGAAAGGGGGAATGTAAAAACTTAAAACCCAAAGCAGACAAATTATTAATCAGCTTTTCATTCTCATCATTTCTTTCCAATAACGGCGCCCAGCGGATAAAGGCCGCGCCTTCGGTTTTACCCCATTTTGCCAACTCAAAAAATAATTCTCCAAGAATTTTTTGTTTTTTGCTTAATTCGGCGGAAATTATGTTTGGACCATGCTGGATTAAAATATACGTGCCTCGCTTCGCCTTTATTTTAACCGCTAACACAATCGCAATCAACCCCGACTTATCCCCAACCCCCAGCCGCTTAATCTTATTCCCCTGTCCCACCCAAAACCCCCCCCATTCCCATGAGCTTAAAAATGTTTTTTCTTGACATTTCTGCAAGATGCTATTCCATTCTTGTTTATTGTTAATCTCGCGAGTTATCATTTTGATTTGAGATTTAGGATTTAGGATTTAAGAACGAGATTATTTTTTTTGCTTCGCTTTCGGAAATATTTGTGTGCGTGGGAAGATTGATCATTTTGCCGGCAAATTTTTCGGCGTTGGGGCAGGTTCCTTTTTTGTAGCCGATGGTTTCGGGTTTGGTGTCAAAGGGGTCCACGGGGGTGCGATACCAATCACCCAAAAGCAGGTTTTTGCGCCACGCTTTTTTTATTATATTTTTGGCGTTATCATGCCGAATGGAAAACCGCAAATATGCCGGCAAAGTATTCGGCAACTCGTCGGGCAAAACAAACCCGCCATTTTTGCGTGGGTCTAACCCACGCAAGTTTTTTTCTTCGGCGCGGGTCAGACTCGCGCAGTTTATGCAATTTGACAATTCTTTTCGGTAAAATTTGGCCAGCTTGCGGCGATGGTTGTTAAATTTTTCCAGTTTTGCAAATTGATGAAGCGCCAAAACTGCCAGCTTGTCGGGCAATCTTTTGGGAAAATAATCCGGCCGCATTCCACGTTTTTCTTTCCAATGAATCGCTTTTGATAAAATATGCAGGCATTGAAAAAGCACCAGCAGATGCTTTCCCAAAATGGAATATGTCGGCAAAATGATTTTATCCATCAATATCGGGTGAAGCAATTGTTGAAATGTCCACCAATCGCTTGGATTCCCCGCTTTTTCTTGAAACGCAGCGATTTTTTTTGCCAAATCAGAGTCATTGGTCGCCGCCATTCCGCCATAGACACAGGAAATTATTTTATCCCGCGAAAAAGAAAAAAATGCCGCCTTGCCAAAAGTGCCGATTCGGCGGCCGTGATATTTCGCGCCCAAAGAATGTGCGCAATCTTCAATCAAAATCAAATTGTGTTTCTCGCAAACTTTCTGAATCGCGTCAATATCCGCGGGAACACCGAATGTGTGCTGAATCATTACCGCGCGCGATTTTGGCGTGATTTTATTTTTTAAATCGTCGGGCGAGAGATTGTAATTATCATCGCAATCCACATATACCGGTTCCAACCCCGACCAAAGAATGGGATTAGCCGCCGCGTTGCACGTGAACGCCTGCAAAAGCACCTGCGAGCCGCGTTCCAGCTCCAACCCCGCCAATATCGCCATCAACGCGCTCCGCCCGCTATTAAACGAACGCGCGCCCCTCACGCCCAAATACTCCGCAAACTTTCGCTCCAAAATCTGGTGAGGTTTGACCTCAATTGTCGAGGTTGTCGAGGTGTCACCTAGACATGCTTGTCTAGGTGACACCTCGACATATTTGCCAAACAGCAAAGAAAGCGCCAATTTGACATCATCGGGCTGGACATTAGGAGAGAGCGATATTGATATCGGCCAAAACGGATTTCTCATAATTTTTCATTATACCCCAAACTCCCCCATCTTAAACCCTTGACAAAATTATATTAATGGTATATCATTAATGCATGAAGAAAGAGGCGGCTCCCCATCTTTGCTATCTTGCAACATTATTGATAGTATGGACACTAGTGGAGCTCTTTGTAATCGACATCGCCGTCGCTGATGTAACAAACTATGAGAAGGCTCTTCTGATCGTCGGAACCATTCTGACTTTAGTTGTCGCGTTTACGATTGCTTACACGGCGATGGAATATTCTTTCCAGCGCATTTACAATGCCTTTAAGCGGTGATATGATTCACTGCTTCTCTTTTATTTTAAAATATCAATAATTTCTTGGGGGAGGCGGCCTTCGAGCAACACTACATCGCCGGCGGAGAGGCGGTTTTTTAATATTTGGGTGATTTTTTTGGGGTTGTCGCAAAATACGATATTGTTGGCATCCATTCCGGCGGACAGCGCGCCTTTTTTTATTTCGCCGAAGCGGTCTTTGGCGGCGATAATTGCCAGATCGCAAATTTCGGCGATTTTTTTGCCGATCTCAAAATGGATTTTTTTTGACTCGCTCCCCAATTCAATCAAACACGGCATAATTATCGCTTTTTTTTGCGGCCACAATTTCAAATAATCCAAATGCGCCATCACCCCGTTGGGATTTGCCGAATAGGTGGAATCAATGACCGTTAAATGTGGCAAGCGTGTCGAGGTGTCACCTAGACACACTTGTCTAGGTGACACCTCGACAATTCTAAGGTTGAGGGGGGCAAAGTCGGTTTGGTTGATGATTTGGATAATATTGGTCAATTCCATGCCCGCGGCAATGGCGACGGCGATTGATAGTATTATCGTGTCGGCCATCCACGCGCCTCGCGCGTTGGTGTTGATACCGATTTTTTGATCGTGATAATTGAGATTAAACGATAAGCCGTTTATTCCTGCTTTAATATCCGAGGCAAAAATATCCTTGCCCGCAAAAATTATTTTTTTGGATTTTATTTTTTGTCTTTGCGAATCAAAATTATCGCGGACAAATTTGCTGTTGCAATTTAAAATTGCGGCGCCGTTTTGGGGCAGTGATTCCAAAAGCTCAAATTTGGCATCAATGATGTTTTGCTGATCGCCAAACACTCCCAAATGCTGTTGGTTAATGCCGGTCAAAATGCCGATTTTGGGTTTGGCGATGCTTGCGATTTGCGCGATTTTTCCCTTGTGTACCGCGCCCATTTCGCAAACAAAAATTTGGTGCTCGGGTTTTAAGCGATTAATGATAGTTTGCGCTACGCCCATTTCCGTGTTTTGGTTGGCTTGGGTTTTTAAAACTTTATATTTTTTTACCAAAATACGCGCCAACAATTCTTTGACGCCGCTTTTGCCATAACTGCCGGTGATGCCGATCACCAATAAATCCGGCCGTTTTTCAATAATCGCGCGCGCTTGATTGATGATTTTGTTCTTTTTCCAAATCGTGATTGGCTGCAATCCCAAAACCACCAAAGAAACTATCAACGGCATTAGAATATCAATTGCCAGCAGGCAAAACGCGGCAATGGCAAAATGAACCAAGCTCATCTCGCCCAAGAGAAGGCCAAAAATCGCAAAACCAACCCCAAAAACAACCAAGTGCGCCGCGCCGATTAAAACAGTTGATTTTTGCGTGATTTCCGGGTGCGATAAATTTCTTGCGGCAATTCCCCAAAACGCTCGCAGCCCCTGCAACAAATACAACAGCAACGCCAGCCCGATAATCAATCCGATTTGATGGGCGAAATAATAATAGCCGATAACAAATAACAAGATAGCTATTTTTCCCAAAAAAAGCGGGTTTAAAAATATGCTTTTGCCTTTTTGGGTTTCAAAATGCGCCAAAAACCTTCCCCAATGGTATTCCTTTAACTGCCACAAATAGAGCCAAAACAAAATCTGCCGGTGCATCGCCGCCATCCAAAAGAAAAACATCGCCAGATACCAAATTAGAAAAGGATAAGCCCAGAAATCCATAAAAATAATTTTCAATTATCAGTTTTCAGTTTTCATTGAATTTTCAATGTTTCAATGAGTCAAACAGATGCAGACATGTATTTTGTTTGAAAATTGATAAATTGAAAACTGAAAAATTTTCTTGCCGAATTACTATCATTTCAAAAAATCTGTTATTTTTTCGGCAAGAATTTGGGTGTGGGTGCGGTGAAGTTTGTGTCCCGCGCCGGCGATTATTTCCATTCGCGAATCGGTAATCGCTTTATTTATTTCATAAGCGTCCTCTATCGGGGTTTCGCGATCTTTATCGCCCCAAACAATCAATGTCGGCGTTTTGATTTGTTTTGCCGAATCAAGCGCGCTTTCGGCAACCACATTCAAAAAGGTTTGCGCCATCACGCCTTGCAGTTGCGAATAATCCCGCGTGCCGGAAATGCGATAAACAATCTTGCGCAGAACCGGATATATTCCAAATGGAATATTTTGGAAGATAACTTTTGTCTTTGCCAGATATTTTGCCAAAAGCTGGCGCGATCCCAAGCGCGGCTTGCGAATCACCGCGGCGGCGCACAAAACCAGCCCATCAACCCCATCGGGATTTGCCGCGCAAAACTTTACTGCCACCTGCCCCCCAAAAGAATGTCCCATCAAAACAAACCGCTCCAACTTCAACTCGCCAACAAAATCTCGCGCCCAATCAACATAATCATCAACCCCCCACGGCTCTTTTGGCACCTCGCTTTTCCCAAACCCCGGCATATCCGGCACAATAACTTTATATCCACCTTGCGCCAATAAAACCGCTTCTTCTACCCACGAATCCGACCCAACCCCCCATCCGTGCAAAATCAAAACCGACTTCACGTTTCCGCCGCCAAAAGTTTTATAATTTATTGATAGTTGGTTAATGATAACTTTTTTCTCTTCCATTCTTGAAAAAATATTGATTATCAAGTAGCATTATTCTATGGCACAATATCACAAAGCCCCAATAATAATAGCTCTTTTGGGATTGACGCTACTTGCTATTCAAGTACCAAAACCTTGGGATCTTTTGGGAGGATTTATGTTGCTTGCAGGAATATGTGCCTGCCTTGGAGAATATCTTGGTAAATTATTGAGATCATAAACAGCTCCTTTTATTTCATTAAACTAGATTTATAGCTCTCGGGGCAATACGGCTTCAAGCGGATGATCTCGATTTTGAGATTTTCTTTTTTTATAAATTCGGGGAGGTTGGCGGAAAATGAGTTTTGGTCGTAGCCCAGGGCGATGATGTCGGGGGCGGTTTTTTTTATGATGGCATAGGGGTTGCCGAAGTTCCCCAAGGTGGCCTCGTCCACCAATTTGCATTGCTTGACGGCTTTGAGGCGCAACAATTCGCTTCGCTTGGGAAAGCGGCCTTTAACCTCATTGACAGTGATGTCGCGCGCCGCCACGGCAATCAGATAATCGCCCAGTGCTTTTGCCTGTTGGAAAAAGTTTATGTGTCCGGGGTGGAGGCCGTCAAATGTGCCAAAAACCAATACTCGTTTTATCATACCAAATAAAAACGAAAAATAATTTTCAATTATCAGTTTTCAGTTTTCATTGAATTTTCAATGTTCCAATGAGTCAAACAGATGCATACATGTATTTTGTTTGAAAATTGATAAATTGAAAACTGAAAACTTCTAAGATCTACTTTTTCGGGGTTATTTTTTCAATACCGCCAAGGTAGGGTTGCAGAACTTTGGGAATGGCTACCGAGCCGTCTTTTTGCTGGTAGTTTTCCAGAATGGCGATCAAGATGCGGGGGCTGGCCACCACCGTGTTGTTTAGCATATGCGGATATTGGATATTGCCGTCTTTGTCGCGATAGCGGGTGCTCAAGCGGCGCGACTGCCAATCGGTTAAATTGGAATCGCTGTGGGTTTCGCCATAGGCGGCGCGGGACGGCATCCATGTTTCAATGTCATACATTTTGCGCTTGCCAATTCCCATATCGCCGGTGCAGATCGCCAAAATCCGATGCGGCAACTCCAAGTCTTTTAATATCTCTTGCGAAATTTCGCGCATTGTTTCCAGCCATTGATCGGATTCTTTGTTATCGTTTTTGCAAATTACCACTTGCTCCACTTTCATAAATTCGTGCAAGCGATATAATCCTCGCGTGTCCTTGCCGTAACTGCCCACTTCGGAGCGATAACACTGCGAAATGCCGCACATTTTAACCGGCAGATCTTTTTCGTTTAAAATTTTTCCGGCGTGATAGGCCAAAAGCGACGGCTCGGCCGTGCCGGTCAGATATAGCGGCTCGGCAACATCTTCGCCGCTTTCCAGCTTGCCCGGGTTTCCGATTTGATAGAGTTCATCTTTGCCCGCGGGAAAATGTCCCGATCCCACGAACGCGAATTCGCGCAAAATCGTGGGCGGCACAAAAATCGTGAACCCTTTTTCGCGCATTAAATTCAGCGCGTGCCAAAAAACCGCGAAGTGCAAAAATACCGCTTCGTTTTTGAGATAATAACCGCGAAAACCGCTGGTCTTAACCCCGGCTTCAATGTCAATTAAATCCAAATCTTTGCCCAACTGGATATGGTCTTTGATTTCAAAATCAAATTTGGGAATTTTGCCCCATTTTGAAACCTCAACATTTTGCGAATCGTCATCGCCCACGGGAGAATCTTCGGAAGGAATATTGGGAATTTCCAGCATCATTTGGTGGAACTCTTTTTCCATATCTTTGGCTTTTTTTTCCAAATTGCCGGTATTTTCATCCAACGCTTTCATTGCCTTGATGATCGCGCCGCGCTCCATTTCATCTTTGGCAAGCGGTATCGCTTTTGATGCCTTGTTTTTTTCGGCGGCCACGGCCTCAACCTCTTGTATCGCTTTAACCCGTTTTTCGTCCAAATCAAGCAGTTTGCCAATATCGCATTTGACGTTTTTCTTCTTGCAGGCGTCTTCAACAATTTTTCTGTTTTGGCGAATGAATTTAATATCCAACATACTTACGCAAATTTTCAGTTTTCAGTTTTCAGTTTTCAATGAATGTTGCAATGTATCAATTTTCAAACAAAATACGTGATTGTATTTGTTTGGCTTATTGCAACATTGAAAATTCAATGAAAACTGAAAATTGGTAATTGGAAATTTTTTTTATTGTTTGGGTTTCATCAGGGGAAACAATATCACTTCGCGCAGAGCATTGGAATCGGTTAAAAGCGCGGCAAGCCGGTCAATGCCCATGCCGAAGCCCGCCGCCGGAGGCATGCCGTGTTCCAGGGCTTCAATAAAGTCGGTATCGGTTCTTTGCGCTTCTTCAAAGCCATGTTTAAACATCTCTTCCTGTTCTTTGAGCCGCGCCGCCTGTTCAATGGGATTGTTTTGTTCGGAAAACGCGTTTACCACTTCAAATCCGTTAACAATCAATTGAAAATTGGCAAGCACGGGCGAATCTTTTTTGAGCTGTTTGGCCAACGGCTTGCATTCAACCGGATAATGGATTAAAAAGGTCGGCTGGATAACTTTCGGGCGGCAGTATTTTTTATAAATTTCGTCGGCGATTTCGGCCTTGCCCGCGCCCTTGCCAATTTCCACACCCAATTCTTGCGCCTTTTTTGCCAAGCTGTCGCGGTTTAAATCCCAATAATCAATGCCGGTGTGCTTTTTTAACAAATCAGCAAATTCAATTCTCGGCCAGGGAAGGGCAAAGTCAATTTCTTGCCCTTGATAGGTTAGCGCGGTTTTGCCCAAAATATTTTTCAAAACCATCTCCAGCATCTCTTCGGTCATTTGCATCAAATCTTTGTAATCGGCATAGGCCCAATAGAATTCCAGCATCGTGAAATCCGGATTGTGCTGTTTGTCCACCCCCTCGTTGCGAAAGCATTTGCCGATCTCATACACCTTTTCAAATCCGCCCGCCAAAAGCCGCTTCAAAAACAGCTCCGGCGAAATGCGCAAAAACACATCCATATCAAAAGAATTGATATGCGTTTTAAAGGGTTTTGCCGCCGCCCCGCCATAGATTGTTTGCAGGGTCGGGGTTTCCACCTCCAAAAAACCTTTTTCGTCCAAAAATTTTCGGATAAGCTTGATAATCTCGGTGCGCGCGACAAACTTCTTGCGAATATCGTCATTGAAAATCAAATCCAAATAGCGCTTGCGGTAGCGCTCTTCGGTGTCTTGCAGGCCATGCCACTTGTCCGGCAAAGGACGCAAGCTTTTGGCAAGCATTTTGTAATCCGCGGCTTGAATCGTTTTTTCCCCCCGCTTGGTGGCAAACGCAATGCCGCGAATTTCCACAAAATCGCCGATGTCAAAATTGTCAACAAAAAATTGATAAGATTTTTCCCCCAGCCCGTCTTTTTTCAACAGCACCTGCATTTTTCCTGTGCCGTCGGCAATATCGCAAAACAGCATTCCCCCGTGCCCCCGCGTTGAGCGCAAGCGCCCGGCGATAACAAATTCCTTCTCGGACTTTTCCAGCTTGTCCCAATCCAAAAGCGCCGCGCTGATAGCGTGCGTCCGTTTTGTTTCTCCCGGATAGGGCCAAATGCCCGCACTCTCCAAATTCCTCAATTTTTTCAACCTCTCATTCCGAAGCTCCTCAATATTAGCCATTGTATTTTGCATTTGAGGTCGTTCCTTGCCGTAATCGGCAAGGTGCGACCTCGTCAAATTGTATTTTATCCTTATTTGAATTTATCATTATACCTCATTTCCCTCTCCCCGCCAACCTTGACAAATTATTATTATTATACAATGGCATTATGAGAGGAATCGGAACATTCATTGGGTTAATGTTTAATGGGTTAGGTGCTATTTGCAGTGGGTTTTGTGCCACCTGCAAATGGTAGGCTATCCCCTTTTTTTTATACAAAAAAATCTGGTGAGGTCAAACCTCACCACAAAATCCCGTTTAAAAATCTGGTGAGGTTTGACCTCACCAGATTTTATTCTTCGTTTTTGGGGATGGTTGCTGATTGAAGTTCTTCGGGAATGGACTCGCAGGTCGCGGCATCCGCCGCCGGTAATTCGGAGGGGCGAGTGCCGTTTTCGTCTTTGGGTTCAAAATACCAGCCCAGGACTTCTTTGGCGACGGGCAGGACGGCGACGGTGCCTTCGCGGGCTTCTTCGGCCATTACCAGCAAAACGATTTGCGGATCGTCGTAGGGCGCGAATGCCGCCACCCAGGCGTTTAATAAGTCTTTGCCGTCAATTGATCTCCCCAATTGTGCCGTCCCTGTTTTGGCTCCCATGGGAACTTCCAATTGGTTGAGCGTCAACGCCGATGCCAGCGGCGCGCCCGCGCCATTGACGGCGTGGCGCATTCCCTCGCGCACCGCGGTCAAATTATCGGCATCAATGAAGTTTTCGCGGATTATTTCGGGTGTTTTTTCTTCAATGGCGTTTTTATTGTTATCAATAATCGTTTTTACCATTTGCGGCTGATAGAGCGTGCCGCCGTTAGCGATTGCCGCGTAGGCATTGGCAACTTCAATGGGCGTAATGCCGATAAATTCCTGGCCGATGGAAAGCCAATAGGTGTTGCCATCGGTCCAGTTCTGGTCTTGCGTACCGGCAAACCTTTCTTTTTTCCACGCCGGATCGGGCACAAATCCGGCGATTTCCCCGGGCAGATCAATTCCGGTTGCCTCTTCCCAGCCAAATAAATCAAGATATTTTTTAATACGCGTGGGTCCCAATCCGTCCTGATTTTCATAACCGCCGCCGATGGTGTAAAAATATACGTTGCAGGATTCGGCAATTGCTTTATACATATTTGTTTGGCCGTGAACATGGTTGTCGTTGTAGTGATAAACAATTTCGGGATTATATTGGTTTTGAACCGATATTCTGCCTTGGCAATTGATATTTTTATCGGCGGCAATTATCCCCTCTTGCAGCGCCGCGGCGGCGATAAACGGCTTGATTGTGGAACCGGTTAGATATCGTCCGGAAATCGCACGGTTGAAAAGCGGCTCGCTTTTGTTTTTAAAAAGCGCTTGTACTTCTTGCGAATTTCCCACGGTAAAAATATTATTGTCGTAGTCCGGAAGCGAAACCAAGGCCATTATTCCGCCGGTTTTGGGGTTTATCGCCACGGCGGCCCCCTTTTTCAACCCAATCGTTTCAAATTGGCGCGCCATTGCTTCGTAAAGTTTTTTTTGCAAGTTGTAATCAAGCCACAAGCGAATATTATCGCCGGACTCCGGATTTTGAGCGATTTGGCGGGAAACAATATTACCCAAAGCATCCCGCTCAATCTGCATTTTGCCAGGATCTTTGCGCAATACCGTTTCGTATGATTTTTCTAATCCCTGGCGGCCAATATAATCATTGATTGAATAAATTTCTGAAGAAGTTTGCCATTCTTCGGAACTGATTTTCCCCAAATATCCCAATAAATGCGATGTTCCCGCGCCTTGAACGTATTTTCTTATCGGCCGTTCTTCAATCGCGCACCCGGAAAAATCCTGCAAGCGCGCTTCCAAAACAATCAGAGCGCGATGGTTCAAATTTTCCACGGTGGGAATTTTATTTGCCGCAATCGCGTTTTTTAAATCGTCGCGATTTGCATCGGTGATTGCCGCCAAACTTTCGATAATTTTTTCCCGTTCGGTTCCTTGGGGCATTTTTTCGCCGAGGCATTGCAAATCAAAAGTGGAAATATTTTGCACCAGCGGCACAAGATTGGAATCGTAGATTATTCCCCGGTCGGATTGGATTTTATTAAAAATATATTTGTTTTGCCGGGCGCTTTCGGCAAGATTGGCGCCTTCAATAATTTGCCATTGAGCTACGCGAAAAATTACCGCCAAAAAAAACAAACCGGCCAAAATGAGAGGCAAAACAAGAGATTTTTTGGATAAAGCGATTTCAAATTTATTTTCCGCGGCATCCGAAGATTTTTTCTCCGAGTTTGCCAGATGATCATAAAAAATTTCATGCGGCTCGATATCTTCGCGGCGGCGGCAAATAATTTTGATGTTTTTGTTTTTTTTACCAAAATGAAGGAACTCGAACATATTTTTTGAAGACAAATTTAATCAACGCGACGATTATTGCCAAAACAATAATCCAAAACCCGAAAAATTTTTGAGAATACAGATCCAAAAACAATCCGCTCACTCCGGCCGCCGCCCATCCCAGTCTGCCGCTTTTTCGTTCAAAGAAAGCGATGATGACAGTTGCCAGCGCGCAAAAATTTATCCATTCAAGCCAAACACCGAGAAACCCGGCAATATGCGGCGCAACGGTTATTTGGCAAAAAACGGCGGCGATCAAAAATATTATCGGGATTGCGCGGGTTTTGACCATATTTAATGCGAATTCAAAAATACCGAGCCGATTTGAGACGCCATCGGATCCTTTCCCGCGGCGACAAAAACTTGCCGTGCTTCCGCGGTTTCGAATGCCGGCGAAATTTCAACCGATTGAAAAGTTTTTGCGTCGCTTTCATGAATCGCTTTGACGGTTCCGATTAAAAGCCCTTCGGGAAAAATGCCGCCCAAACTGCCGGCGGTTATTGAATCCCCGACTTTCAGCTCGGCATCCTTGGAAATCAAATCAATCGCGGCCTCACCGCCGCCCAAACCTTTTAATAATCCATCAACTTCTCCGGCGATTTTGACATCGAAAGAAAAACCCTCGCTTGTTATCATGGCCACTTCCGAAAAATTATCATAAGTTTTGGCGATCTTGCCCGCGAGTCCTTTTCGCGCGGTAATCACCGCCATACCGGCCTGCACCATATCTTTGGATCCCTTGTTAATTATCAAAATATCGCCATCAACGCTTTTACCGGCAATTTGCGCCAATTTTAAATCAAAATCTTTTTCCAGTCCCAAATTGAGAGCCTGGCGTAAAAATTCATTTTCTTTTTTTATGTTTTGCGCCGCGGCAATTTGCGCCTGCGCCGCGCCGATTTGCTCCTTTAACCGCCGATTTTCATCGCCAAGCGAACCGGCCTTGCCCAAAGATACAAAAAAATCGCGGGTGCCGACTGAAGCCAGCCACAGGTTTTTTTGAACGGGATTTAACGCCGAATAGGCCGCGTTTTTGAAAGCGGAGTTAATCGAAGGGATATTAAAAGCCAATATCGCCGCGACAGCGACAAAAAGCGCCGCCGCCAAAGTAAAATTTTTCCCAAAAGAAATCTTCATATTTTTCCAAAAAAACAACCATTATCGCGGCAGATAGTTAAGCATAGCAAATCCAATAAATTTTTAAACCCCGAAGATAAAAAACGCGTAAGTTGAAGCATAATTTGTTCTTTTAAACAAATAATTCCGCCCGATTTGCGGCCTGTGGATATTTGCCCTTGACAAACTTTTTTGTATGGATAATATATGAAAATGTGTTGACAAAAAAACAAATAAAAGGTCGGGATATTTTTTAAAAATATCTTTTCTTCCGCGGCAAAAGCCGCGCGACTCTATAACTATTAATAATGATCGACGATACAATAAAAACCGCGATCGCGATGAACGAAGCCGAAGATTACGACGGCGACGTTGTGGGCGACGATGACATCGACGAGGACGATGACGATATGGACGAAGGCGACGACATGGGCGCTCGCGACGATATGGACGAAGGCGAATGGTAGAATTTAGATAATCAAACCAAAAGCCGCGGATTTGACCCCGCGGTTTTTGGTTAACTCCAATATTTTTTTGATACATGGTTTCAAAACCGAGCATCGAAATTTGTGCAACAGATGTAATAACGAAAAAACGGCTCAATTGCTTGAGGTTTTTGTAAGAAGACTACCTACTTTCGCCCAAAGGACTATCATCGGCCTTGGAAGATTTCACTTCTGTGTTCGGGATGGGAACAGGTGGAGCACTTCCGGTATAGTCTCCTTGCAAAAACCTCAAACTGAGCCGTTTTTGCAATTTTTTGTCAGTTATATTTTCTCGTCTTTTCAAAACAATTCCATTGTCGAAGCGTTGAAGTCAAACTTCAACACGCTTGTTGAAGTTTGACTTCAACATACCCTCCAACAATTCTAAAATCATTAATTGCTAGCCGAAGGCGTTTTAATCGTTTATTAGTACTGCTCGGCTGAACGCCTTGCGGCGCTTACACCTGCAGCCTATCAACCTCCTGTTCTCGAAGGAAACTGAGAGTTCTAATCTTGGAGTTGGCTTCGAACTTAGATGCTTTCAGTTCTTATCCGTTCCCGACTTAGCTACCCAGCGATGCTCCTGGCGGAACAACTGGCACACCAGAGGTCAGTTCATCCCGGTCCTCTCGTACTAGGGACGACTCTCCTCAAAACTCAAACGCCTGCGGTAGATAGGGACCGACCTGTCTCGCGACGGTCTGAACCCAGCTCACGTACCATTTTAACCGGCGAACAGCCGGACGCTTGGGAGCTTCTCCACCCCCGCGCTATGATGAGCCGACATCGAGGTGCCGAACACGGCCGTTGATATGGACTCGTGGGCCGTACCAGCCTGTTATCCCCGGGGTAACTTTTGTCTGATGATCTCTGCCGATTCTAATAACCAGCATCGGTTCACTAAGTTCCGCTTTCGCGCCTGCGCGGCATATCCGCCTTGCAGTCAAGCCAGCTTTTGCCTTTACACGACACGCGCGATTTCCATCCGCGCTTAGCTGACCTTTAAACGCCTCCGTTACTTTTTAGGAGGCAAGCGCCCCACTTAAACTGCCCAAGTGACACTGTCACCCTTAGGATTAGGATGATGAATATTGAAGATGGCTATTTCACTGTCGGCTCCACCCCGTCCGAAAACGAGATCTCAACGCCTCACCACTATGCTACGCATCAAAATCCAAAACCCAATATCACCCTGCAGTAAAGCTCCCGGGGTCTTTCCGTCTAGCCGCAGGTAGGAAGTATCTTCACTTCCATTACATTTTCACCGGATAATTCGTGGAGACAGTTCTCAGATCGTTATACCTTTCATGCGGGTCGCAACTTACGCGACAAGGGATTACGCTACTTTAACACGGTCAGAGTTACCGCGGACGTTCACCCGTAGCTTGGGCCGGTTAGCATACTTCGGCTTGCGCCTCGGCACACCGCCAGCTTTGACACACGGGCACTGGTCAGGTCTCAGCCCCTATACATCCTCTTACGAGTTTAGCAGGGACCTGTGTTTTTGATAAACAGTCGCCTGAGATTCTTTAGCTGCGCCCCCTCCTAATTTTGCACTGGAGCTTTGCTCCATAATATAGCTTTCAAACCTTGCTCTTCTAAATTCTTGCTCATATGTTTTTTAGATGTTTGCGCAATAAATTAAAAGTGCAAAATTAGGAGGGGGAAGGCATATCCCGAAGTTACGCCTACTTGTTTGCCTAGTTCCTTCACGAACTTTCATCCGTTCACCTTGGCACTATTAAGCCAATCCACCTGTGTCGGTTTACGGTACGGTTCCCCCTTCTTGAATACCCTTGAAAGGCTTTTCTGGGAAGCTTGCTCATTTGAATCTACCTCCCTTGCGGGAGATATCTCTTCAACCCTGGCCCCGCGCTACGCGCGAAAATCCTAAACTCTAAGCACTAAATCCTAAACAAATTCAAAATTCAAATGTTTAAAATTTAAAACAAAAATTAGAATTTCCTCGCGTAACGCAGGATTCGAGTTGTCAACGGGAATCCAATAACCCGCTCAAATTACTAAGCTCCGTCGCTTTCTTGGCAAGAAACGGGAGGTCCGGAATATTAACCGGATGTCCATCGACTGCACCTCTCGGCTTCGCCTTAGGACCGCCTAACCCTTAACTGATCACCATTGTTAAGGAAACCTTGGATTTTCGGTGTGCGGGGATCTCACCCGCATTGCGGTTACTCATGCCAACATTCTCACTTCCCAACGCTCCACCAAACCTTACGGTTCGGCTTCGCCGCATTGGGAACGCTCTCCTACCGCTCCCCGCATAAATGCGGGAAACCCTTGTCTTCGGTATTAAGCTTGAGCCCCGTGTATTTACGGCGCAAAATTCCTTAGCTAGTAAGCTGTTACGCACTTTTTAAAGGATAGCTGCTTCTGAGCTAACCTCCTAGCTATCAGAGGAATCTCACTTCCTTACCTTGCACTTAGCTTAATTTGGGGACCTTAGACTAAGATCTGGGCTTTTCCCCTCACGACCATGGACCTTAGCGCCCACAGTCTTACTGCCCTGCAATATTTCCGGTATTCGGAGTTTGATGGAAATACCTGAGTTTCCCCGCGATATTTCTGTCAGTGCTCTACCCCCGAAAATACTAACGCAGGACGCTAACCCTAAAGTTATATCGGAGAGAACCAGCTATTACCGAGCTCGATTAGCTTTTCACTTCTTACCACAGCTCATCCGAAGATTTTGCACAGTCAACCGGTTCGGTCCTCTCCCCTCGTTTCGGAGGGGTTCAACCTGGCCATGGCAAGCTCGCCTCGGCTTCGGGTCTTAACCTATCAGCATATAGTTCGCCCTATTAAGACTTGGTTTCCCTGTGCCTCCGCGTCAGAGACGCTTAGACTGCTGATAAATTAAACTCGTTGGCTCGTTCTACAAAAAGCACCCCGTCATACCCCCTTAATTTTACGCCGGAGCTATATTTAAAGCTTCGTTATTAAAACTAAGAAGCAACGAAAAATTTTCGCTACCCTGCCTTAAACCGGCAATATTTAACAAATAATTGCGCAAAATTAAGGGGGTACTCCGAGTCTTTGTAAGCGTGATGGTTTCAGGATCTATTTCACCGCCCTCACCGGGCTGCTTTTCACCTTTCCCTCACGGTACTTGTTCACTATCGGTGACTGGGTAGTATTTAGCTTTGGCGGTATAGTCCCGCCGGCTTCCCACAGGACTGTCGTTTCCCGTGGTACTCAAGAATAAAGACTCAAAGCTTGCAATGGTTTTCGCTTACGGGGCTATTACCCGCTGTGGCGCCCCTTTCCATGGTGCTTGGGCTAACCAAATTGCATATTGTTAGGCTTTGTCCTTACCGATGGCAAGGAATATCTTCATCTTACAACCCCCGCCTGTATTTCACCCGTACCGAATAATCATTAATCGTTAATCTTTAATCCTTAACAAAGATAAAGTTACGATAACTATCAAGCACGGGAGAAATACAAACGGGTTTGAGCTCCTCTCTTTTCGCTCGCCGCTACTAAGAGAATATTCTCCGCAAAGCGGAGCTTTTTTTCTTTTCCTCTGCGTACTGAGATGTTTCCCTTCCGCAGGTTCGCTTCCCCGGCTTACGCCGCGGGATTTTCCGGTTCAACGCCGGAAAGGGTTTCCCCATTCGGAAATCTCGGGATCAAAGGTTGTTGGCCACCTCCCCCAAGCTTATCGCAGGCATACTACGTCCTTCATCGCCTCCCAGTCCCAAGGCATCCACCATCCGCCTATAAAATTAACCTTGGCTAGCAATTAATAACTTCAATTTTTTGAATTTGCCGGTTGGGCAAAATTTTTCGCCACCGCTGACGTGAATTTTTGCGCCGCCAAATTCTTGAAATTATAATTGTTTTAAAAAAGACTTGGAATTGCCGATAAATCTCGATGTAATTATTTACCGGCAATATAACTAACTATTCAATTTTCAACGTTCTAGCCTCTCAATCGTCCTGAAATCGGGCAACAAAAAAACCGCTTTGAAGCAGTTTTCTGAAACGCAAAGTTGCAGAAAACTGTTCGCTTCATTTGATTTGTTTGTGTGTATCGTTGGTCAACATTTGTTTATTATTCTCTCTAACATAGAAAGCCTAGCAGATTACCAAACCAATGTCAACACCATTCGCGCGTGCTAAATTGTGGATAAGTTAATGCCGCGGAATTTTCAATTTTCATTGAATTTTCAATGATTCAATTTCCAAATAAAAATATGCAACATTCAAACAAAAAGCGGGCGGAGCCCGCGGGGTTAATTAAATTCGGAAATCGGATGTATATACATTTGTAAATACATTCAAAATCGGTTATTCGGTCGGAAGTTTGACGCCGACTTTTTTGCTTCGACCGCCGAAGATTATCGAAGGCGGTGCTACGGCAAAATGCCATTTTTCGTGCTTGCCAACTTGCCTCTGTGTCGCAATTTGCTCCGCCCGATAATCGTCAATTTTGGTGTTGGTCATCGCGATGCGCGCCAGCACCCGATCAATATCATCTTTTGCGGCAGTGTCGGCCTTATCGGCCTTGGTTTCAATAATCATATCAATTTTCGCGTTCATTTTATCAAACTCTTGATGTATCTTGTCAAACTGCCCGCCAAAAAATTCCACCAGCTCGCGGTAGTCAACCGAACCGTTACTCTTATTGTTTTGATTGTTTTGCTCCGCCATTTTTTTATTTAGTATCTTAATTTTAACAAAACAACGCCCGATTAGCAATTAAGAGCTTGATAAAATGAAGGGGTTATTCGGCGCAGTTAGCTTGGCGGCATTGAGCTTTGAGGTCTTCGGAGGGCATCATGTCACAGATCTCGCAAGCATCTTGCGGGGCCGCCTCGATAAATTGCTGGGTTTGGGCGGTGATATCGGTAAATTCAATATTCGCGGGTGAATCAAAGGCGGAAGAATCAACCACCCACGGCGAGCAGGAAAATTGCATTATCTGATCAATATCCACGCCGCCGGTTTGCGCGGCTGAATCCGTTTCATCGTTTTGGTTCGCCTGTTGCAAATCGTCAAATTTCAATTTCATTCCCATGTTGCCCATTTCGGACAAATCGCCTTCGTTCCACATATACTCCCATCCGTCTTTAACAATCGCAAACACGTTATTTTGCCTGCCGTCAACATTCATTTCTATTTCAAAGCGGATTTTTTTATTTTGTCCGTCAAAATAGATCGTCTGCTCATGGGTTTGGTCATCCATATCAAATTTGGCAACGCATTTTGAAGATTGCGATTTGTTCATTAAGTCCAATATTGTTCCGCTAAAATTATTGCCGGCGGGTTGGTTTTGGTTTTTGATTTCCTGTTCTTTTTCGGGGATCGCGGTATCCGGCGCGACGCTTTTTTGATTGACGGCAAAAAAGACAATACCAACCGCAACTATCGCCCCCAGAATAAAAACAATAATTTTATTTTGCATAATTATATTTTTTATTTATTTCAACAATTCCATTATAACACAAAATCAATCAACCGAATCAAGCTCCGCTTGAACGATGATGCGTTTCAAATCGCGGCCCGGCGGCCAACAGGTAACCAACACCAACTCGTTATTCGTATTTTCCATCTTTGGAATATCGGCGCCTTTGGCGACGATCTCGCTATGCTTCACCGAATAAGTGTATGTCCTATCATTATAAACCGCGATAATTTTATCGTTGAAATTCAGCTCCGCGATTCGGGAAAAAATTGTGTCGTGCTTAATCTCGGGCCAATTGGGCGGCGCGCTGTGTCCTAGCACGATGGTTTGTCCGTCCTTGCCAAAAGACACTGAATCGGGATAAATTATCGCCCCATCGTCCAATAGCGCCTTCAATTCCGCCGCGTTGGTATTGTCGGGCGGACTTATCAGCGGCGCGGTAATGCCAATTGCCGGAATAACAATTATATCCGCGCGGTCAGAATCAGGCGCCGTGGCCGGACGGCTTGGCGCCGCGGCAACAAAATCGGAGTCTTCTTTTATCTCGCCAACCGAATTGACAGGCTCAATTTCCTGTTCCGCCGCCGTTTCTTTCTCTGCAATATGCTCATTTTGAGATTGCTCCTCCTGTCCGGCTTGCTTGTTTATTGTTAAATTTTTAATTGCCGGAGAAGTCACCAAATCGCCAAAGCGCGGCACGGCTTTCTGCCAGTCTCCCGAATTTATCATCACACCCAAAGAAAATACCACCAAAAGCATCGCGGCTAAAATTAAAAACAAAAACGCGGGCGTGCGGTATGGGCCATTGGGCGAAAACGCTTTTCTTATAAAATCCGCAAGGTTCTTCATAACATCTCATTATTACGCCCATCCTACATAAAAAATTACCCAAGGTCAACCGCTTTTAGCTTTAATTGACATTAACCAAAAACTATGTTTGTTTAAGAACAGGTGGTTAGCACGAGAAAAGTAAATGAGGTAAATATTGATGAAGATATCGCTTTTGATGTACTTGAGGCTGTACTTGAAGCGGGGAAAAGCGGCATCAGAATGGGAAAGTTGGTAGACGAAGTTTGCCATAAAGATACTCTTCGTCGCGACAAGAATAGAAAGCCATCCGATGTTTTAGTCAAAACCGCTGATGTGCTTATTTTCTGGGTAGAACAAGAGGAGCTAATCGTGAAGAAGGGTAAAAAAGAAGACTCTGAAATTTTTTACCTGATTAACCCGGAAAAAATTGGTGAAGCAAGAAGCATCCTCAAAAGGGCGCTTGGGATTTAGCAAGGTTAAACCAACCTTGCTCTTTTTTTTGTTGAAGTCAATTTTCAACAACTTGTCCCGAGTATGGCGAGGGAAGCATGTTGAAATTTGACTTCAACTTCGTCAATCGGCGCCGAAGTCGGCACGGCTTGGGTTGGCAAAATCCAAACCGGCAAATTTTTTGCCTGCACGATATTGCCGTTATGGTCTTTGAGTTGTAATTTCACCGGTACGGTGCTTTTAGCTTTAAAAACACTTGTCGATCCGGCGGAACGCGCCGTGTCGTTAATCGGCGGCAAAAACCCGTCAAACCGGTAAACCACTTGATTAGGGTCTGGTGAGGTCAAACCTCACCAGATTTTTAATCTTATTTTTCTGGTGAGGTTTGACCTCACCAGATTAATTTTGGTAGAATTAAATATGGAATTCATTAAAAATAATTACAGAAAATAAAAATGAGGAAGGAACCTTTTGGCGCGGGAGATTTTGTGCATGTTTTTAACCGAGGCAACCGAAAAATGAACATCGTTCGCGATGAAAATGATCGCTGGCGATTTTTAACTTGTCTTCGTTTTTATAACGACAAAACCCCCGCGCAATATTTAATTCGCTCCTATTTTATGTTTCTTAAATCCGACAATAATCTGGTGAGGTCAAACCTCACCAGATCCGGAATTTTTGAGTGGCCGGATAATGAAAATGAACAAAGACCGATTGTTTCCATTATCGCCTATTATTTGGCAGACAATCACTATCACCTGCTCTTGCGCGAAATAATTCCCGGAGGAATTACCGAATTTATGCGTAAACTCGGCGGCGGATTCACAATGTATAATAATGACAAATATGGAGAAAGCGGCAAAGTATTTCAAGGATCATATCACGCGCGCACGATAAACACTTCTGAATATCTGCAATATGTTGATGCCTATATCCAAGTGTTAAACGCGTTAGAACGGCTGGATAACCCGTTAACCGCGCAAAATAAGCCGAATCTTGACATGGTAATTGATAATCCGTTTTCAGGGTTGGGGGAAACTCTGGGATATCGCAATTTTGAAATTCTTGATCGGGAAATCGCGCAAAGCGAATTTAGCTTGCCCAAAACCAAGGAAGAGTATGAAAAATTGATGGAATCGGTAATGGCAAAAGGAGGATTTAAAAAAGTTTTAGGCAAAATAGCAATTGAAAAACGGCAAGAAGGAGAACATCGAATGATCTGGTAAAACCCCTCAAAAAATCTGGTGAGGTCAAACCTCACCAGATTTTTAATCTTATTTTTCTGGTGAGGTCAAACCTCACCAGATGTAAACAAAAATTCGGCAATTAAAATCATATCTGCAAGAATTTAAAATGAGGGCGTGGCCGTGATATCGCGCGGCCACGCCAAAACTTGAGTTATTGGATATTGCGAGTCGGGCAACCTTCCCTGAAGTCACACGACATGCAACGAACCGGATCGGAAACGGCACAAGCAGACTCTCCTCTGACCTGCGAAGTATTTTTTATTCCATGCATATTTACACTCCCCTCCATGTATATAAATACGGGCATAGGTATTTATTAACATGAAGTTTTGTTTCTGTCAATTTTTGCGGAGATTTTCTCACATTTTTTGCGACCGCAAAATTTGTGGGAAAATTGGTTGAAGGCGGGGGAAAATAAAACAGAGGCAATCCGGAGGGGTTGTCTCTGTTTTTAATCTTTAATGCTTAGTTTTTGGGGTTTTGGGGAGGGGTGATGAGTTCGGGGAGGCAAAATTCGGCGCGGATTTTGGCGGGGATTTCAAGGATTAAGGCGTTTTGCCAAAAATCGAGCGACAAGCGCCATCGCCAAGATTGCAAACACGGCAAACGCAGCATAGCCGGCAGGCTCGGAATTTTGAGAAGAATTTCGCACTTCCAAAACCGGCGCGGCAAGCGTGGTGGAAACAATGCCCGCGGCAACAATTTTATTGCCAGCCCGATCGCTGTCCGAATTTTGATTTTTTGCTTGCAAATCGGCCATAAATCGCGCGATTTCTTCGTCGGTCATCTCGCCCAAAACCCCGGTGGAAACTCCCATCACATCTTGAAAGATATCCTTTTCATCGGACGCGCCCAAAACGCAAGCCGGCGCGGTGAAAGTCCCCAGCGATTGCG
>CAZRVG010000005.1:0-51485 GCA_964603475.1 uncultured Candidatus Saccharibacteria bacterium | reverse complement strand
CTTGGTGCCAATGCCCAAGTTATCGGAAAAATCAACCGCCGCTTTGCCGACTCGGCAGGGAGACATAATCGCGGCATCGGCAACCGCGGAGGATTGCCCGCCGATCGCGTAAACAGCGTTCGCGCCGGCGCCGGCCGCGCCATTGCCCATCTCCGCGATCTTTGCGCCGGTGCTTTCCAACGCGCGCGCGGTATTTTTCAAGCCGCCGATTAGATCGGTATTAAAAGCGCCAATGTTTTTTGAGACCGCGCCAAATTCAACCGCCAAATTATCCGCGCTGATGTTGGCGACAGTATTTAAAATCACGCCGGCTTCATCAATTGCCGCGCCAATTTTTTCCAAAGTTTCTTGCCCGCCCTTTGAAAGCGAATCGGCGACAAAAAGAATACTGGACGCAACATCGCCGCCCAATCGCTTGGTGCCAATGCCCAAGTTATCGGAAAAATCAACCGCCGCTTTGCCGACTCGGAAGGGAGACATAACCGCGGCATCGGCAACCGCGGAGGATTGCGCGCCGATCGCGTAAACAGCGCTTGCGCCGGCGGCGGCCGCGCCATTGCCCATCTCCGCGATCTTTGCGCCGGTGCTTTCCAGCACGCGCGCGGTATTTTTCAAGCCGCCGATTAATACTTCAAAAGGGTCGGACCCTTTTTCAAAAAGGGTCGGACCATCTAAAAGCTCTTGGCTATTTTGATTGTTGTCGGAGTTATTGTTTGTTGTTGATAATTGATCGGTGGGATTATCAGTTATTATTGATAAATTATTATTTGTCGGGCAGTTGATGCCGAAAAGGCAGATGGTGCTTTGCCAAGCGTCGGCCAGTCCCGCACGGGTTTGCGCGGCAAATTGGGGGATGGTTTGCCCGATTAAAATTTCATTGCCGCGCGCGAAGCGCGCATAGAGATCTTGGGCATCTTCAACAACTCCCGCGCTTGCCGGTTTTGGCAGGGCAAGGCAACACAAAAACACCAAAAACGCGCCCAGAAATTTGGCTAAATTCCCCGATTTTTGCCCGTGTTTTTTTAGTTGCGTCATAGCCTAAATTCTATGAATTTATTATAGCAAAAACAAAACCCGCTTGGCAAATATAATTGTGATATTATTTCGCGCGGGTTAGAAGTTTTTCTATTTTTTCATAGAATGACGGGAGATCGGCATCATTGACGATAATAAAATCGGCGGTTTTGACACATTGAATAAGCTGCTGTTTTGATTTATCGGCCGGTGCCAATTCACGCGCCTCGGATTTTTTGAAATTCGCGAAAGTAATCGGTTCGTTTTCTTTCCTTCGCAAGCGTTTAGAAATTCTCAAAAATCTTTTCTCTTGCGGCGCGTCCACCGCCCACAGAACAAACCCGGCGCTTTGCCGCAAAACTTCAGCTTCACCCGGATTTCTGATGCTGGTGATAACATAACTTCGCTCGCGCTTAATTCTTGCCAACGCTTTTTGAGAAAAAACTCCGGTTCCGTATTTTCGCCTCATTTGATTGCCCAAATCCTGCAAATTGCGGCGAGTTAATTCCACTCCTCGCGCTGCCGCTTCTTCGCGGATAATATCCGAAAGCGAAATGTGAAAAAATCCCTTGCTTTCCATCAAATACCGCGCAAGAGTATCCTTTCCCGCCCCTGTTGCCCCGGTAACCCCAATAATCATACATTTTTTAACGACTTAATGATTAAATGCTTATATGATTAAATGATTAAATGATTTCTACCATTTTGCCTTGTGCAGACCGATATCATAGCCAAAACGATTGAATAAAATATGCACAAAGAAAGTCATCACAAAAATTGTTCCCCACACCAGCAGATCGCCGGTTAAATATCTCCCCACATAGACACCCAAAAAAACAAAACTGCCGATCACATAATTGGTTTGGTCCCAAGGCATAAACGGCGCGCCGGGCGGCAAGTCCAACCGCCGCTTGACAAACGCCGCGGCAAGATCGCCGCAAACCGCGCCGCCGGCAAAAAGCAAGGAAAAAAACCACAAATTAACCGATTTGTAATCCAAAAGCGAAAGCTCCATCGCCCAACCAAATTTGTAAAGCCACCATTGCAACAGGGCGATTGCCATCCCCACAATCAACGCGCTGGCAACGCCGCGCCAAGTTTTATGGTCGCCGAATATCCGCTTTCCCCGCCAGCTCTTGCCAAAATCAACCGGAAACGCCAGTTTTGGAAACAACCCGGCGTTGCGCGCCAAAGGCGGCGTCATATTGGCAAAATACGCCGGCAAGAAAAAGTACAGGCACGAAATAATAAAAATAACCTCTTCCATTATGCTACTTTACTACTTTATGGTAGAATTTCCAATACTATAATCTTTTAAAAACCCATGTTAAAGTGTGATTTACACATACACAGCAAATATTCATTTGATAGTTTGGCCGATCCCAAAAGGATTGTTGATTTGGCGTTGGCGCGCGATATTCATTGCGTTGCTATCGCCGATCATGGCAACACCCGCGGTTCTGTTGAAGCGCGCGATTACGCGCGAAAAAACAATCTGCCGATTTTGGTGATCATCTCCGAGGAGGTTAAATCAAAACAAGGCGACATTCTGGCGCTAAACATCAAGGAGCAAATCCCCGATCACCTGCCCGCCGATGAAGTTTTAAAAAAAATCAAAGAGCAGGGAGGGCTGGCGGTCATCGCCCACCCTTTCGGCTTGTGGTGCAATTTCAAAGATGATTTAAAAAACTATTTGGGGCAGTTTGACGGCGTTGAAGCGTGCAACGCTTCGGTTTTCGCCGGAAACAAAACCGCGCGAAATTTCGCGCTAAAACACAATTTGCCGTTCACCGCCGGATCAGACGCGCATTTTGCCAACCGCTTCATCGGCAAGGTCCGGCTGGAATTGCCATTGGATTATTCGCCCGATTTAACCGCCGCGCAAGTGATTGAATCAATCAAGCAAAAAACCGGCAAAATCGCCGGCGCCCCCGAACCTTTCCTCTCCAAAGCCCTTGACCACGCCTTCCGAACCCTTGCCAAACTGAAAAACATTTTTCAATAGCGGCTCACATTTTCAAAGTGGGAAAGTTTGTATTTAACCAAAAACATCCGGCACAATCATACTTCCAAAAATGGCGCAAAATTATTTTTTGATATGACTTGCAAATCGCCTTGGCCGCCCAAATCTTCGGCGAATATTTTTTGAATTTTGGGTAAAGTCGGTTTTTTGTTCCATTTAAATTCAAAACCGGATAAAACCCGATTTTCGCCTTCAATGAGATCTATTTCATCTTGCTGATAGGAGCGCCAAAAATAATATTCTGGGTAGCGCGACAGCGCATCATTTCTCTTCATTCGCTCAACTAGGCAAAAATTTTCCCAAAGCTGGCCGATATCGCTTCTCTTGTTCGTTGGAGAAAAATCGCCTGCCAACGCGTTTCTAATCCCCAAATCAAAAAAATAATATTTCTTCATCTTGGAAATTGATTTACGCTTATTGGAAAAATAAGGAGACAAGGGAAAAATAATGTGGAGCTTGTGCAGAATATCCAAATAATTCAAAACCGTTTTGGCATCAAGATTAAGCATCTGGGCAATCTCGGTGGTGGAAACCTGCCCGCCGACTTGCAGCGCCACCAATTTTAACAATCCTTCCAGCGAACGAGTGTTTCTGATGTATTCAATATTCAAAACATCTTTGAAGAGATAGTTTGACGCGATGTTTTTAACAATTGCCTCTTTGGTTTCCCTATCCGGCGATGTCACCACTTCCGGATATGACCCATAAACCAAATTTTTCCCAAGATCAAATTTGCCGGCGCTTTGAGCTTCGGCAAAAGAAATCGGATACATCGTGAACGCGAAATAACGGCCGGTTAACGGCTCATTGATGATATTGGAAAGTTCAAACGCCGATGATCCGGTGGCCAAAATCTTGAGATTCGGCAAAGTGTCAAAAATCACTTTCAATTTGATGCCGATATCTTCAATTCTTTGCGCTTCGTCAATCACCAAAAGATCGTAATTTTTAAATTGCTCCACCATCGCGCGCGACGGTTCGCCAAGGCAGCCGCGATCATCAATTAAGTCGCCGTTTAGATAAAGGCTGTTTTTATATTTGGCCAAAATCACTTTTGCCAGCGTGGTTTTGCCGGCCTGGCGAGGCCCGTAGATAATTAAAATTTTCCTTTTATCAAGGTTTTTCAAAATTTTTTCTTCCAAATAACGTTTGATTTTAAGCATAAATGGGGCAATTTTTGCCAAAATTTAAATTTATGGAATATAATCCATAAATTTAAAATACCACCTTTCAACCCCTTGTCAATAGCGGCTCACATTTTCAAAGTGGGAAAGTTTATTTTTGGGGCCGAGGATTTTGACAAAGACTTTTGGACGATCGTCGGGCAAAAGCTCCACGGCAATCACATCAATTTGCCATTTGACATTTAACGGCACTTTATTTTTTATCAGCCACAGCTCCGCGGCTTTGGCGATTTTCCATTTTTTCACCATATTCACTTTATCCTGCGCCAGATATTTTGCATTTGCCTTGATAGTTTTCACTTCCACGAAAACAAAAACATCGCCCTTTTTGGCGATAATATCCACTTCGGCGATTTTGGGCCCGCCCGAAGCGCGCAAAAAGAAATTTTGATCCAGAATTTTATATCCCCGGCTTTGCAAATAATTAGCCGCGATCTTCTCCCCCTTCGTTCCGATTATTTTTGTATTTTGTTTGGCCATTGAAAATGATGCCATCTCAAAAAGTGTTGAAGTCAAACTTCAACATGCTTGTTGAAGTTTGACTTCAACGCGCAGGCAATTTGCGATATTGCTCATCCAATTTGCTTTTTAATCTTTTGTTTCTGATAAACGAAACGATAAAATAAAGCGCGGTTGAAACAACTGCCAAAATGATCAAGGTGAACAATCCCACAAGATTGTTATAGGCTTCCCACCACGGCTTGCCAAAAAATTCTTCCTTGACGGAAGGCAAAACAAACAATGTGCGCAAAAATTCCCCCGCCGACAGATTTTCGGTTTTGCCGATCGCTAAAACATAATTGCCGCGATTGCCGGAGTTAAAAACTTCAATCTCGTATTTTCCGGCCAAAACCTCTTGTTCATACTCGGGGCCTTCGGCATAATAATCGTTGCCAAACGGCTCGTAGTTAATCAGCCAAAAAGAATCATCGGCTGGCACTTGGGCGAACAATTCGCCGTCTTTGTAAATCGTTGCCGAATAATCCATGCGGCCGTTCTCCACTCGCGGAGAAAGCAGGCCGGCGTAGAGCAAAAACGGTTTTTTTGAATCAATTGAATAAACCGCCGGCTTGCCTTCCAGCCAGCCGTAATAGGCCTTGGAAATCTCCGGCTTTTCAACTTTGATTTCAACATTCCCTCGTTCCAGCCGCGGCAAATGCGCGCTCGCCGGCGCGGCAAACCCCAGCCCGCAAATCAATATTATTCCCAAAAACCATTTTGCATTTTTTCTGTTCTTCATCACTTCCACAATACCAAAAATCCAAAAAAAATTCTAACCATAAACCTCGCGCAAAAATAAAACATTGGGATTTGTCAATCAAACGCGGCTTTGGAATTCAAGTTTTTCAGATCCGCGGCAAACTCGCCCAGGGCAAGGCGCGAGGAAAATTTTTGGGGGAACATTATCGTAATTCCCGAATCAAGGTTCACTTTGATTTTTTCTCCTTCGCGTCGCTCGTCGGCGGTTTTTTTATTTTCAAAATCATCAATAACAGTATCATCATCCAAACTTTCACCTTCGCGCGCGGACGGCAATTCAACATTGGCTTTTGACGGCATATTTTCGGGCAAGACCACCCGCCCGCTTTCAAAAAGGCCGGCAAATTCCATCGTTTTGGCAAAATTCATCGCCGCGTCGGGAGCGGCCTTTTTGGCGATGCCGTAGTCCGAAATCAACAGCAAAGCCAAATTCTTGGGCAGGGATTCGCCGGCAAACCGCGCGGCCAGCGCGCGATAAAGCGCGGGGCAAAGCGCGGCTTGGGCAATATTCGCCGCCGCGCCCGCCGCCGGATATTTAAAAATCGCGCGGGCGCTCTCGGTGATTGAATAGCGGCCGCTTTGGCGCGACAAAAGCGAAAATTGCGCCAACGCGCCGATTTTGGGCGACGCCGCGCCGCAAAATCCGGCATAGCCAAGCCCGCGCGATAATGCCTCGCGCGAATGCGGCCCGATCCCCAAATCATCATAAATTTGTTTTGCCGCGTCAATTGCCGCCCCCAGCGGCAAAGCCGGGTAGGCGCGGCTGCGAACTTTTTTCCCCAATTTCTCAACCATATCCATTATTTTATCTTTTTTTATCTTAACAAATCTTTTTCTGTTCGGCAACCGCCCCAAAATCCCGCAACATTACACCAAAAAACACATAAACCCGCCTCCGTCCACACTCGTCCACACTTTTCCACAGGTTATAAGATAAAATAATAATTTTTATCTTAACCACAAGATAAAAATATCACGCCCCACGGACGTTGAAGTTTGACTTCAACGCCAACTCAACACCAATCCAACGCCAAAATTTTGCCAAAACAAAAACCGCCGTTGAGGCGGTCTGCCGCTCTGTGGACCTGCGGGGAATCGGACCCCGATTACCTCCATGCCATGGAGGCGTGATACCACTATACTACAGGCCCGTTGACAACTGACATATTACAACAAATTACCAATTTTGCAACCTTTCTCCTCACTCATCAACTCATTGCTCATTCACTATTTTGGCACACCGCCTCGGCATGGAACCGAAGTTTTAAAGGGAAATACGAAAAAGCGAATTCGATCAGAGAAGAAAAAATCAAACAAGGCTGAATTCTTCTTGGCATCTATGCTTTTGCGACCAAGGAATGTTCTTTATCCCGTAATTATTCAACGCCGACAGGGCGTCCGCCGATATTGAATTATCGGTATCGTTATAAATTACATAATTCGAGGTTTTGCTTTCGCGCATTACGGCAATATCGGTAAACGAAAATATCGAAGCCATCACTTGGTCTTTTTTAGGCGTGTTGATAGTTTTAATCAACCTCTCCGGCCTTGTTTTCGTGCGAGCAACCAAGAAATCAATATTATGGTCAAAACCGGTTTTGCCGGTGAGTTTAATGTCTTTTGCATAAATAATTTCTTTGGTTTTAAAAAATTTCTCCACTTCATCTTTGAACAAAGAATAAATATTTTCCCGCGACAAAACGAACATATCGTTTATCGCCAGCATTGCTTGCAACAAATAATGCTTCTTTTGGCCAACATTGTTCATATTGGCCTCAATGCAAAGTTGGTTGTTTTCGCCGATTTTTACGCCAAAACCATTCAAAGCCATTTTAAAAATCGTTTGCTTGCGATCGGTGTTTATCTCAACTCCTGATGCCGTCAAGTCCGAAAGGATATACCCATCGTCGCTTAAAATAATTTTATCTTCTTTTTTGGTAACATAAATTTCCAAATGATCGTTGTGCCGATCCAAAAACGGTGTGGTAATTTCGCAAAAACCATCCTCCTTGGCAGTTCTGATGGAGGTATTATCCTTGATCCATTTTATGTACTGATCTATTATTTTTTGGCAGTCTGGGACAGGCATTATTTTGAAAATAAAGTTGGCTGATAAGCCGAGCTTACCGGCGGATGATTTTGAATGTTGCAATATCTCAAGAAAACAGGCAAAACCGCTTCCCTTTTTAAATTATTTTCATCCAAGCCGATTTCTGAAACCGGAAACGCGATCTTGTCGCCGAATCCTTCGCGATAAATATGAACGTGTGGTCCGCAAAAACTTTTGCCATCGCTATCGGGGTTTGTATGCGTGCCCATTGAGTCAAATCTTAAAAGGACGATAAAGGGATGCCTATTGTTAAAAGTATACTTCTGGAAATTGATTATGCCGTGGTGATAATTAAGAACGAATGTATCATTGCTTTCAACTGAAACAATATCCCTTTCCCATCGGGGCGTGTGCAAATCAATCAAATCATCGGTCTTGAATTTCTTTTTGTATCCCAAAAGAATTTTGAATTCATCCTGCGTGATCATAAATTAAACCTATTGTAAATTCATTTTAGCGCAAAATTAACTCTTTGCCACATCGCGCAACCGCCCATAATCAATTTTAAATCGCTTCAATAAAATCATACGGCTGAATAATTTGCAAACATAATCTTTTGATTTTTCATCTTGCAAACAAGAATCTATTTCAATATTAACTGTCCCAGATTTTTTATCTTTGCTGAACAATAAAAAGGCCTCATTAATCCGATATTCAAGATCAATAGCTTTAATATCATCCCTCGAAACATATGCATCCCTGATAACATTGAGCCTATGTTCTAATTGGTAAAAATAATCTTTTTTTATTTCTTCGCAATTATGATCATGGACGGAGAATAGCCCCTGCACTTCTTCAGGGAAATCTCCTTGTTTAGCTTTTTCAATTTTAAAAATAATTGCGTAGCAATCATAACAATAACCCTTCGCAAATATTTTTTCCCGTAAACAATTTTTACATTTGTCTATTTTATCCATGAATATTTCTATTAAAATTATTCTTGTGCGTTTACTATTTGCTGAATTTTAAATATAAAATCATTAATCTGTGTTTTTATTTCTTCTCTTAAAAAACGACTGCCTTTCTCATTCTTAAATGCTTCCAATCGAAAAATATCGTATTGGGATTGTCTGTAAAGCTTGAATGTCTGCGAATTTCTTTCGTCATAACGACTCTCGTTAAATTTCCCGCCTTTTTTCTCTATACGATTTATAGCAGCTCGTTTGCAATTTTCTTCCGTGCCCCACAACAAAATAGGAATTACGCCCAGCTTCATTAAATCGTTAAGATTCTCTCGCGTGAACCTGTATGTGGTTGGAAATGAAACAATAATCCCATTATTTTCAACTTCGTAACGCTTTTTTAGCTCATCCAAAAAATATTTAAACTCTACTTTTAAAAAATCCTTATCCCATTCTGGGGGAAAACCGTGCGCCGCAAAAGTATTTTTGCCGTTATTATCAGTATCAATTTTCAAAAATAGATACTCGTATTCATTTTTGATCAAATTAGAATAAAAAGATTTTCCTACTCCGGATGGACCAAAAATGAAAACGATTGGTTTATACATATTTTTTGGCTTTAATAATTCGATTTTAAACCAATCATAAAAAGAGTTTTTATCCGGCAGGCTCATTTTCAAAGGCTTGGCCGTAGTCTTTGGGGGTGATGACCGTGTCGAAAAGGCCAATGTCTTCGCCTTCGTGCTTGTTGATGCCCGCGTAGGCCAAGCTGGCGTCTTCATAGCGTTTGAATTTATAAACTGCGTCGTTCATCAAGGCTTTGTTGAAAACGCCCAAGCTCACAAGCAATTCAAAATCTTTTTGGGTCAAACCGGTAACTTTTTTAAAGCCGTTTAATTTTCAAACATCTAATAACTTTATTTATCGTTTTATCAATGTCTTTTTTAATTTCGTGTTCCCAAAATCTTAGAACTTTCCAGCCGTTTTTCCTTAAAAAAATAGTCGTCCGCTTATCCCTTAGTCTATTTTTTTCTATCTTATTCCTCCAAAAATCATTTTTTAATAAATGTTTCCATTTTGGATATTGCCATCCATGCCAAAAATCGCTATCAAGAAAAATAACAATTCTATCGTTATTAAAAACTATATCCGGCTTTCCTTTTATCGTTACGACGTTCGTTAAAAATTTCTTTTTAGTGCCTTCCTTTAAAATTTTAATAAAATTTTTCTCGAATTTTGTTTCCTTGGAACGAATTTTTGACATCAGCGTGGATCGTTTCTCCTTCGTGAGTGAATCTTCGCTTCTTATTTTCTTAAAATCTCGATTTAAATAGTTGTTAGTTTTTTTCATGCTCCGGCGTCAAAAATAGCGGAAGCCGCAACGTTAGGTTTGATCAAAAGGAATTTAGCGTCAAGCATTTTTTTCCACTCATTAATTCTATCTTTTCCCGTAATTTCATTTCGCCAATAATAAGAAATTTTTCCATCATCCATTGTTTTGATTTTTTCTTTGATCGTTTTCGCCCTAATAAACATTTGATAACCTAATTGAGGAATAAGAAATTTTTTGCCATTAATTTTTATTTCCATTTTTCCACCCGCCGTGAATAAATCTCTAATATTGGCGGAAACAGCGTTATATTCCGATATAAGATAAGCGGCTGGTCGTTCGAATTTAGTTTGGCTATTGCCAAATAGTTCGGGGAATAAAATCATTGACTCCACTATAAAATTTTCTTTTTCTTCGTCGCTTAAATGGCGGAAAGGTTTAATTATCGGACTAACCGCTTTTTCCATTTCATCTTGGTCGATCCACCATAATTCTTCGCCATCTTTTAATTGCGCTCGATAATAATTTCTTATTGTTTTGACGGGGTTTGGGTCTTTTCTTAATTCATCGTAACCAACGCCCATTTTATCAAAAATTGATTTACCGTTTGGCAAGTTCATGTTTATCCTATAACGTGGATAGTGCGTTACCGTTACTTCGGATAGACATTCTTGATAAAGCCGATATTTAATTTCTATCGCTCCGCCGAATTTTCCAAACATTATGTAAATTCTTTTTACCTCTTCGACCCTTGATGATTCAAGAACGCTGTTACCTGTTGATGTCCAATGATTTCCCGTCGTCATCTTTACTTCAACGCCAAAATATCCATTAGCGATAATGTCGGGAAATTCAAAATCTTTAGCTTCTTTGATCGTGCCGTCAAAAATAGTATTTTTCGCCGCCTCGCGCATGTTTTCGAAAACAACCGTTTCAAAGGCCGCTGGAGTGATCGCCTTTTGCTTCATTAATCGATCCATCATTGATCTTTTTGAATTCTCAAGCAGATTGATAAAATCTTTTTCCTCAATGTCGGATTTTTCAACGTAAATCATGATTCTAAATTTTTATTTAAAAATTTTTCGATTGCCGTAGCGACATTCCACGCTAATACCGGCGGCACCGCGTTTCCTATTTGTTTATAAGCTTCGGACGTGGAAGGATAGAATATAAAATCATCGGGAAACGATTGAATTCTAGCCGCTTCTCTGGCCGATAGTCTTCTTTTACCGTTCCAATGATATTCTATATTACCGTGGTGCTCCGTTCTCATGGTAGGGCCAGGCTTATCGGCTGAAACGATGGTATTGCCTTGCCCATTGTTTCTTTTCGCCTTTGACCAAAAATGATTCGGACTATCGCCTTCTTTGACATTCTCTAAATCTCCAATAGCTTCTTTTAATGAAACCCAGTTATCTTGATTTAAAATTGGATCGGGATGTTCGAATGGAGGAAGTTTGTCTTTCCTCGTGCCGACAATAACAACTCTCTGCCTCATCTGAGGCACACCGTAATCTGCAGCGGTTAATAATTTATAGCGCACATAATAACCAAGTTTCTCGAAATCTTTGATGATCGTTTTTATGGCTTCACCATTATCCATTGTTAAAAGGCCTCTTACGTTTTCACCGACGAATAATAATGGCCGAGTTCTCTTAATGACTTCCGCCATGCTCTGATATAGCACCCCTCGCTTGCTATTAAATCCCTTACGCTTCCCGGCGTGGCTAAAGTCTTGGCATGGAAATCCGCCTAAAACAATATCCGCCTTTTCGGGAATTTTTTTATCGAATAATTTCGTCGAATACTTACCGCTAAGTATTTGAGTGATGTCACCGCAAACAATATCCTGCTTGAAATAATTCGCGAAAGTTTGGCACGAAGATTCGTCAATATCATTGGCCCAAATAATCTCAAATTCATTGGAAGAATAATTTTTGTCCAAAAATTTAAATCCACCGATAAATCCCAAATCCAAACCGCCACATCCCGAAAACAACGAAACGACTGAGTAGCGATTACCTTTTCCCAGACTAGCTGATTTCGAATTTTCACCATAACTCCGCCCTGCCTCCTTAACGATAAAAGGACCTTCTAGATAGTTGTTTGTTTTTTTGACGCAAACAACATTTCTTCTCTTTGTTTCCTTGATTTTTTTCTTTTTTTTCATTTTTCTTTGTCGGTTTTTCATGAACACATTTTTATTGAGATTATCATTTTTATCCTGTTTTTTCAATCAAATATTTATCAAAATTTTCAATCCGTGTTTTTTAAACAATCCATTGTTTCCTTTCCGATATCAGCACCAAAAAATTTCCCGTTCCGCAAGCCGGTTCCAAAAACCGCGACTCAATCCTTTCCGTTTCGCCGCGAACCAAATCAAGCATCGCGTTTACCTCCCTCTCTTGAGTAAACACCTCCCCATGGTCCCTAACCCTCTGCTTAGAAACCACCTGCTTGTTTTGCTCGCTCTTTTCCATATGATTATGTTCGTCAAAGTTATTATTTAAAACACCCTCTTTAGATTACGGAACAAACAATTGTTCATCCGCAATATTACCAACATTTTGCATACTCCAACCGTCAAAATTTCTATTTTCTCATTTTTTATTTGATTTTTTATTCGATTTCTCTTTATACCCATCATCATATAAATAACTTCCTATATCTAACCCGATATCCCAAAATTTAATCAATTTAGCAACATCTTTTTTTATCTCTTCTATGTCTTCAATTTTTATTTTTTCTAATACTTTTAGATATTTAGGTTTTATCAATAAAATATTTTCCGGATATCTAAACGCTGTATTTTTTTTGTCTTCAATCAAAAAATCAGGCCCGATTTTTTCTACTAAAAACAATAAATGATAATATTTTTCTACCAAATCATAACATTCGGCAATTGTTTTCTTCATGGCATCAACTTCGGTTAAGTAATAAACACCCGATTTTTTCGCATAGTGTCTTTCCATTTTTTCAAAATCAATTTTATTTTCCAATTTTATAAAAAGCCCACTGATATCATGCGTCCAATCATTTTTACCTAAACAATCTTTATCGTCAATAATGAGCAAAATAAGTTTTTCAAATATTTCCATCGCATGCTTAATGTTGTATATCGTTGGTATATATAAAAAATCTTTCTTGATTTTCCCATCCACCGCGCTTCTTATCATTTCCTCGCACGCGATTAATGAAATTTCCGAATATCCCATTCCAAATATAAGCCATTCCCCTATCGGGTTAAATTCTTTTATTAATTGACTATTTTCCATAAAATTTATTTAATTGTTTTTAAAAATTCTTCAATTTTGTCGTAACGCGCTTTATTCCCGTCGCGTATAAAATCATATATCGAATCATTTTCTTTAATATCCAACTCTTTGCAAATTTGAGATGCAATATTGGAAATATCTAAAACTAATGTATCCATATTTGAGAATACGGATATTGTTTTTTCTTCACCGATTGCTACGCAAAAATAAAAATTATCTGACTTACTTCTGCCATATTTTCTATCAACAAATGACGGAAATATAGTAATTTTCTTATTCAATGAAGCAAAAATATGCTGGATTGCAATCTCTGCTTTTTTGATTTCTTCAATTGTTAATTTTCCATTTTTCATAAAATTTCTTGATTTTTTAATAAAATTCCGACCTTTCTCCCTTACTTTCATTATACTTTTCAAAATTGGGGTAGTAAAATATTTTTGAGGTTGTTTTCCCGCGATCATTCCCTTGACAAACCGTTGTGAAAAGCTATGATTGGGATATAAAAAGTCGGTAGATGTGCGGATAGCCATGGCCGATTTTTTTGTATTTCAAGCGAGTATTTCAAAAATTCCGGGATTGTTTTTATCGGTCATTTTTCTGTTTATCAACATAAATATTAAAATCGGGGTAGTAAGAAATCTTTCGATGGTTTTTGCATTCTTTGCAAAAAATCCCTCTATCGAAAATTCTTGGCAAAAACTTTCGGTAACGGGATTCAAATCCATACAGCTCTCTGTTTGATAAACAGTTGCGTCTGCCATTCCGCCATGCCGACACAAAGTGTGTGTTGGGGGAGTTGGGATTCGGACCCAAGGTGGTTTTTCAGTTGCTTTTCAAGCAACCTCTCTCGGTCACTTGAATTAGCACTAGTTGGTGCCCCCGCCAGGAATCGAACCCGGAGCTAAAGCTTAGGAGTCTCTTGTTTTGTCCATTAAACTACGGGGGCAAATTTCGCCGAAGGCGAAATCGTTAATCGTTAATAGAAAATTCAGTTTCGCACTTTGCGCTTTTTGCTTTGCGCTTTTTACTTTACGCTTTCAAAGTTTAGCAAAAATCGCGCTTGTTGGCAACCAAAAAAGATGATAAAATGGCAGATAAATTACAAAACTGAAAAATTATTATGGTTTCAAAATATGTTTCTCCGATTGTTTCGGTGGCAAAAAAAGTTTGCCCGGCGGTGATCACGATTGTGGTTTCCAAGGATGTTTCCCGCGTGGAAGGGTTTTATTTTGTGCCTCTGGGAGATCAACAAACCGTGGTGCCCAAAATTAACAACCCGCAGGAAAAAACCAAAGTCGGCGGCGGTTCGGGATTTATCATTTCTCCCGACGGTTATATTTTTACCTGTTCGCACGTGGTCGATGATGCCGACGCCAGCTACACGGCGATTATCGATCCGGATCACAAATATGAATGCGCGGTGCTGGCCAAAGATCCCCTCACGGATGTGGCAATTTTAAAAATCAACGCGCAGAAAAAACTTCCCTGCCTGAAAATGGGCGATTCGGCGGGGATTCAATTGGGCGAAGACGTGCTGGCCGTGGGCAATCCCATGGGCGAATTTGACGACACGCTTTCGGCGGGCATTGTTTCGGGATTGAGCCGAAAAATCACCGCGTACGGCGGCAATAATATGCAGGAAACGAGCTTGCGCGGGCTGATTCAAACCGACGCGGCCATTAACCCAGGAAACTCGGGCGGGCCGCTGGTGAATATGAAGTCGCAAGCCATGGGCATCAACACGGCGATGGTAATGGGCGCGCAAAATCTCGGATTTGCCATTCCCATCAATTACGCCAAAAAAATGCTCGATGAAGTTTTGAAATACGGCAAGCTGAAACGCCCGTTTATGGGCATTCGCTACGTGATATTAAATCCCGAAATATCGCTGGCGAATAAATTGCCGGTTGATTACGGCGCGCTGATCGTGCGCGAGACATTCGGCGAACCGGCGGTTATCGCGGGCAGCGCCGCGGATTTGGCCGGCCTGAAGGAATATGATATCATTTTGGAATTTGCCGGCCAAAAAATATCTCGCGATCAGTTGCTCACCGACATTTTGCAAGATTGCAAAATCGGCGATGAAATTCCCGCGGCGGTGATGCGCGACGGCAAAATTTTTAAAACCGGCATCCGCCTGCTGGAACGAAAAAACTGCTGAATCTGTTTTCAACCCCGAACAAAACAAAAACAGCATCGGCCGATGCTGTTTTTGTTTTGTTCGCTCGCGCCGCCTAAGCGCGGTTTAACTTGGGAACAATCATTGCCGCGTAGATCGCGGCCAAACCCACCAAATCATAAACAATCTTTTCGATCGCGGACATGCCGCCGAAAAGCGATTGTACCAAATTATAATCAAATAATCCCACCAGCCCCCAATTCAAACCGCCAACAATCACCAAAACGAGAGCCGTAATGTCGAGCCAATTAAGTTTCATAATATTATTGACAAATTATATGAACAACTTACTTTGCCGACCTTTAAGAAATTATATAATATCCGCCAAATTATTGAAAGGTTTTAAAAATTTCATCGCAAGCGTTTAGGCGCGTCAATGAAAAATCTTTTGGGGCAACGTGCAAATATTCATCCGTCGCCGCGGCAATTTCCTGATCGTCATAAGCCATTTGGCCGTATCCGCGCCGAATAACAAATTCGGCGTTGCGCTCTTCCTGGCCGGGGATGGGATCAATCATAATAATCCTTTTCCCCAGTGCCAAACATTCGGAAATCGTCAGCCCTCCGGGCTTGCTTATCACAACATCGGCGGCTTTCATATATTGGTCAAGTCGATTGGTCCAATTGAGCAATTTAAAATTCACGCACTGCATGGGAATTTCTTTTCTTATTTTTTTATACAGCGCGGCATTGCCGCCGCAAACCATAATCAAGTTCAACGGCCGCCCGCGCGACAAAATCCCCTTTAGCGCCGGCAAAATAAAGCTTTTGTCCAAGCGGCTCACAAACAGCGCGGTTTTTAAATTTTGGTCAAGACCCAATTTCCTTTTTGTTTTTTGTTGATTGTAATCCGCGTAAAAATTCTTTTTTACCGGAATGCCGGTTATTTTGATTTTTGAACCGTCCACTCCGGCAATCGCGAGATCGCGGCCGACAAAATCATCAGCCACAAAGAACCAATCTACCGCCGGAACGTTATACAAAGAATGACCGTGATAATCGGTGACCACCATGGCAAGTTTCGCGTTTTCCATCCGGCGGCGGCAAGAAGGCGCCAACAACTGGGCAACGCCAACATAGGTGAAAATCACCGCGTCGGGCTTTTGGGAAACTATATGCCCGATTAACTTGCGGCAAAAAGGCGCCTGCAATCTGCTGATATGGCGCAGCGCCCGCGCGGGCAAGCGATGGTCAAACGCGTCATATGCCCTGCCCCAAAGCCCGGGAAACTCCCGCACCATAGTTTCATACATTGTTTGGTTAAAAAGCCTTGCCAGCGGCGGCGCGATATCGCCCGCGTCCAAATGAATCGTTGAAATATCGGGCAGGCAGTCGGCGGCATAATCGGCAAGCGCCTGGCCGGCGCGCAAATGGCCGAATCCCGCCTTCATTGAAACAATAATAATTTTTTTCTTCATATGCCGTTCAATCCTCTTTGTTAAACTTCAAAATCACGGCATAAATGCCGGCCATCACCGCCCAAGAAAAAACATCGCCGGCTGCGCCGCCGGGAATATTTGAAAACAACCTGCCAAGATCAAGAATGTGGAAATAATTCAACAAGCGCGAATCGCCATCAATGACGGCAAACAAAAAAAGCAACGCCATATGCGCGATCGCGGATCCAAGCATCAGAATGAACAGCGCGTTTACATATTTGTTTTCAACAATTTTGATTTTCATATTTTACTCGTTTGATCGCTCGCCAAAGTTGTTGAAGTCAAACTTCAACACGCTTGTTGAAGTTTGACTTCAACATGTTTAATCATCCGGGGCGATCGGCTTCTTCTCTTTGGCGCAAATAATCCGCCAAAGCCGTTTTTTCCGCCGGCAAATCCGCAAACGAGCGGCAAATGGTCTTTGGCAGGGAAGCATCCAGCTTAACGGATTTTAGATCCGGCATAATGAATTTGTTAAAAACCTTGCCAACATCTTCGTTGCTCCAATCATCCGCGCCAAAACAGCGGTGCACAAACCCGAAAGACGCCGCCCAAATGATCTTTGTTTTCCATTTGCGATTGTCGGAAATAAAATAAACCCTACCCCAGTAAAGCCCGCTATTTTTATCCGTCTTGAATTTTTCCTTAATAATTCTCATCCTATTCCCGGTACGATTAGTAACGCACTACGAATAAAACTCCTTCAATTCGTAATATACTACGAATAAACCATCGCCTTGTTAATGTTTGTTCCATTTTGGTTTTTTAACTTTGAATTTTGAATTTGTTTGGGAATTGAAAATTGGAAATTGGTCATTCCGCTTTGATGGTTATCAAAGCGGCATGTTTCCGTGCTTGCGAGCGATTTTGGGTTCGCGTTTGGTTAAAAGCGATTCCAAGGTTTTTGCCAAAACCGCGCGGGTGTCTTTGGGATTGATCACCATATCCACTTGCCCCAGTTTGGCCGCGCGAAACGCGCTGATGTATTCCTCCAGCTCGGCGGCTTTTTTTTCTTCGGTTTTTTGCGGCTCTTTGGCATCGGCAATTTCCCGATGGTAGATGATTTTTGCCGCCTGTTGCGGACCCATCACCGCGATTTGCGCCCCGGGCCAGGCGATCACGCGATCATAACCCAATTGCCGGCTGGCCATGGCAATATACGCCCCGCCAAACGCCTTGCGCAAAATTATCGCAATCTTGGGCACCGTGGCCTGGGCATAGGCATAGAGAATCTTGGCGCCGTGGCGAATAATTCCGCCGTGTTCTTGCGCGGTGCCGGGCAGATATCCGGAAGTATCCACCAAATTGACCAAAGGAATGTTAAACGAATCGCAAAAGCGGGCAAACCGCGCGATTTTATCCGAAGAATCAATATCCAAAACTCCGGCCATAATTTTGGGCTGGTTGGCCGCCACGCCGACAACATTGCCCCCCATGCGCGCCAAACCCACCACCGCGCTGAGTGCGAATTCCGGCTGAATCTCAAAAAACGTATTTTTGTCAAAAACTTCGGCAATCACGGCTTTCATATCATATCCTTTGGTTTCCTCATCGGGCACAATGTCCAAAACTTTGGCGCTGTCTTCTTTTTCAAACAAATCCGCCAAAATGCTTTTTGATTTGGGCGCGTCGTCAATATTGTTTTGCGGCAGATAACCCAAAAGTTTTTTTACTCCGGCAAAGCAGTCTTTCTCATTGGCAAAACGAAAGTGCGCGCAACCGGATTTGCCGCAGTGCGCGCCGGTGCCGCCCAGCGCGTCAAAACTCACCTCTTCGCCGGTAACTTTTTTGATGATTTCGGGACCCGTGATAAACATTTGCGCGATGTTGTCCACCATAAAAACAAAATCCGACAGTCCGGGAGCGTAGCATGCGCCGCCCGCCGAGGGGCCGACGATCACCGAAATCTGCGGCACCACTCCCGATGCCTTGACCATGGCGTTAAAAATCCCCGCGTAGCCGTCCAAGCTGGCAACCCCTTCCTGGATGCGCGCGCCGCCCGAATCGATAATGCCGATTATCGGACATCCGGTTTTGCGCGCTTGGTTGATAACTTTGGTAATTTTTTTGCCGTGCATTTCTCCCAGAGATCCGCCCATTTTGGAAAAATCCTGGGCATAAACGCAAACCGGACGGCCGTTGATTTTGCCAAAACCGGCAATCACCGCGTCGCCGGCAACCCTTTTTTTGTCCAACCCCAATTGCGAAAACCGCGTTTCAACCAGCGCGTCCAGTTCCACGAAAGTTTCCGCGTCTAAAAGCGCGGCAATCCGCTCGCGCGCGGACATTTTCCCCTTCTGATGCTGTTTTTCAATCAACTCGGAATTTTCCAACTCCGCCAAATTTTTGTTCAATTGCTTGATTTCTTTTTCAAAACTCATAATTTATTAAATTTGTAATTTTTAATTTTTAATTTTCAAACAATTTTTAATGTTAGATGTTTAAACATTTAAAAATTTCAAATTTTAAATTAAAAATTATTGGCTTATTTCTCTAAATATATTCCTCAACTGCTCTATAATTTGCTCCAAAAGAGCCCAATTGTCAACGTCTTGCCCCAATTCAATTTTAAGGGATGTGGCGGTTTTGTCCATACCCGCGCCGAATTTTTCAATGTTGGTGTTCACACCGATGCCAATTACCGACGACTTAACCTCGCCGGCAATAATATTCTCCGTTAATATGCCGCAAATCTTTTTGCCGCCCAGATAAACATCGTTGGGCAATTTTATCATCGGTTCAACGCCGAATTTTTCTTTGATCGCGCTAGCAACGCAAAACGCCGCCAAAATCGTGGCAATCTGCAAATCCTTGACACCGCTTGGCGGCAAAACCACCGAAAAATAAAGCCCTCCCTCCGGCGACGCCCAAACATCCCCTTTGCGCCCATATCCCCCCGTTTGTCTTTCGGCCATCACCACCGTCCACGCCCCCGCGCCTTCGCCCGCCCGCTTTTTTGCCTCAACATTGGTAGACACAACTTCCCCCAACTCAATTATTTGATATTTTTTTTCTTTCATACAAACAAATAAAATTTGGATGTATATACATTAGTTATACATTTGGATTAGGGTAGGCGGACAAGTTAGATAATTACCAGCAGATTTCCAAATCTTGTCCGATTTTTTCCTCTAAGTATTTTTGCATTTCGGGCCAGCCGCCGATTTGGTCAATCAATCCGTTTTCTTGGGCCATTTGGCCCAGCATTGTCGCGCCGTCGGCTAAAATTTTGACTTTTTCAATATCCAAATCGCGATTTTGCGCCACGGCTTCCACAAAATTTTGGTGCATTATGTTCACATCCCGCATCAACAAGTCCCTTTCTTTGGCGGTTAACGGCTTGTCGGGATCTCCGGCATCCTTGAATTCGCCCGAACTCAATTGATTATAGGTAAGGCCGTCTTCTTGATCTTGGCGCGAATAATCAAGGTATGACATCGTGACCCCGATGCCGCCCACATCGGAATTTTTGGAAGCAAAGATTATATCCGCGCCCGTGGCGGCAAAATAGGCCGCCGAAACTCCTGCCCCGCGGATTAAAGCCACGGTCGGCTTTTTGGCGTTTTTTAAAGCAACGGCCACTTCTTCGGCGGCAACCGGGTTGCCGCCATAGGAATCAATCTCCAAAATAATCGCCTTGATGCTGGCGTCTTCTTCGGCGGTTTCAATTGAATACAAAATATCTTCGGAAGCGCACCCATCATATTCCGCGTCCGGATTGTTCGGCAAAATATAGGTTGCCAATTCGCCGCGCAGTTCAATGCCAAGCACATTGCAGCCCCTTTCCCCCTCATCGGTTTGTTCAAGATATTCATCCTCAAAAAAATCATCATCGGAAAACTGCCACAAAATCTCATCCTTGATAATAATCGCCGAAGCAAAAACAACCACAGTGGCGGCGATCAACTTAAAAACCCGCGCGTCCCGCTTTCCGTTCCAAAACTCAAACCGCTTTTTTTCTCCCCCCTCTTTTATCAAATTTTCCATTCCCATATTTTAATTTTTTTAGATTATTGAATAATTATCGACCCCCGCCAATTAAGAACCAACCGCGCCTAATAAATCTTGAATAAAAAATTCCACAATATTTTCCATCACGTAACCGGCGCGATTTTTCCTGGCATTATTATGTACCTCTATAAATACCGTCCTTTAATGAAAAATAATACTCTTTTTTATCAGCCAATTCCATAACAATAACATCATCAAATTTTGCGTTTAATAAGTGCCCATACTCTACAGCAAATTTTCTGAATGCATCTTTCTTGTTCTTTCCATCCAAGGTTGCTAAAACTTGCAAATTATCAATATCCATATCTTCCGGCGTTTTTGTTAACCCTTCCGCTGTCAAAAAAATAAAGTGCCTTAAATTATCTTTTGCTTCTCGCGAACAAATTTGAAAATTTTTAATCAAGCGAAAACAATCGCTGAAAGCAGTCGCTTTGCCGTCAATAAATTCGTCCAAAACAAATTTATCGCATTTTGTTTTTTCCCGCAAATAATCATCTTCCGGAGAGTACTCTTGGCACATCACAAAAAACGGAAAATAAAAATCCGGATGTTTATCAAGGTATTTGAGAATTTGAATGGCAAGCGCCCGGCTAATATTCATATCTTGATCCTTGATCGGAAAAATCCCTCTGTCAAGCCTTTTACCCGTAACCATTCACTGGGGATTGTGTCCCGTGTATTTATTCTCCCTTTAGAAAAGGGAGTACCCGTTAGGGGGAGGGATTTGAATTTTTGAATTAAAAAATCCTCCGGCGCGATTACGCGCCACCTCCTTTTCAAAAGGAGGAATAGGCGCAAAATGTAATCCTCAGCGAATGGTTACTTTTACCCATCATTCATAAACACGGTAAATACCTCTCGATACAAAGTCTAAATAATTTTTATCTCGTAAAATCTGCAATTGTTGTCGTATTTTATCTTTGATATGCTTATTTCCGGGATGTAATTTTTTCAATTCATTTTCACAAACATAAATATCGCCAAGAGCAAATGATTTTTTGCCAATTCTATCAACGCACCGCATAACATCAAGCAACCAACCTTTCGATGACATCTCTCTTTCCTCTCTCAAAAATAAAGTTTTCTTCCAATCGGCAAGCACTTCGCTTTTTGGTCTCGGCTTCCCTTCGCAAACAAAAAATATCCTGCCCGATTTCGGGATGTCTTTAATTATGATATTGCAACCCACCCAATTGGCGCGCTGTGCCGTTAGTGCCAGCGGTTTTCGTTTTTCTATAATACGAGGAACAAAAAAATGTTTTGGAATAACTAAAAAATTTGTTACTGCAAAATTTTTAAAATCATAGTTCAACAAAAAGAAATTTGGACCGCCATTGCCCGTAATTCTTTTTATCATTTTCTCATAATCACCGTCTACAATTTTTGTGCCCATCGCTTTTCTTTTACTTTTCAATTCATAATCTTCATGGCAACACGGACAATAAAAATCTCGCACCGCTTTATTGTTGGGATATTTTTCCATTTTGGCATATCCGCAATTCGGGCAAAATACAAAATTGCCAACCCAATTTTCGGTCAAAACGCGCGCTTTTTGCGCCGGATTTTTATAGCTTTGCGCAATATTTTTATCAAGCAATAATTCCATAGTAATCAACAATAAAATTCAAATTGTTCCAGGATTTTTATGCAATCGGCGTTGTAAAGCACAAAGTTTCCCTCTGAAAAATAGGGTTTGTCGGTCACTGACGCCAATATTTTTTTATTTTGGGCTTCCATAAAAAATAGAACATTGCCTTTTGCCAAATTTTGGATGTATATACAAATGTATATACATCCGTCGGCTAGGCCAGGATGATTAGAATGTCGCCTTCCATTACTTTTTGGCCGGGGGTGGCTTTGATTTCTTTGATTTTGCCGTCGGTATTTATTTTAACCTTTTATCTCCATAATCATATCGCACACTTTCAATTATTCAAAATCTATTGCCGCGGGCATTAAATTGTGCTATACATTAATTGTCTTTCGGTTTTAGCCATAAAACTGAAAGGGTATTACATCCAAGAACAACCTTCCGCGAGGAGGGTTGTTTTGTTATTATCACCGGTTTCGATATTTTAAATCGCGGCCCCAAATATTTGTTTCAATTCCAAGCACGTCAAAATAACCGCTTCCGCCGGTTCGCAATTCTTGTGAAATGTTGTTTTTTGACGAAAAAATATAAACTTTTTTCCCGCAGTTTTTCAAATAGCCGACTAATGCCAGAAAATCAGCATCACCGCTAAACAGCACGGCAATGTCATATTTATTGAGATGATGCAGGGCGTCAATTGTTATCTCAACATCCATATTTCCCTTTTCCTTGATTGCGTCTCCATTTTCGGCGGCAATATGTATTCTTTTTAATTCTTTTTTTATAACCGTAAACCTCAGTCCCTTTTTGAGAAAGGTAAAAAATTTATGTTTACTGTCAATACTGTAAGAACGCGTCCCATCCGCCGGATAAGCCGTGTAATAAAAAACCTTGATTTTGCCGCCGCCAAATTTATTTTTTAAATAATCAAGCAGTTTTTCGTAATCAAAAAATTTGCCCTTGGCCTTTTGAGCTTGCCAGAGATTAGACGCATCAATAAAAACATAAATTGTTTTGCGTTTTTCTTCAATCATATGTCTTAATTTGGCATATTTTTCGCTATTTTCCAGACGCCGCGATCGAATATATACATCCGTCGGCTAGGCCAGAATGATCAGAATGTCGCCTTCCATTACTTTTTGGTTGGGGGCGGCTTTGATTTCTTTGATTTTGCCATCGGTTTCGGAGAGGATTTCGTTTTCCATTTTCATTGCCGAGAGGGTGAGCAGTTTTTGGCCGGCTTTGACGATATCGCCGGCTTTGACGGCAACTTCAGAAATTGTGCCGGCCAGAGGGGCGGCAATTTCTTTTTTGGACAAATCTCTTTTGGGAATGGCGGCTTGCGGCACTGCCGCGGCTTGGCCGTCCTCTTGCGGAGAATAAAAAAACTCCTTGCCGTTGACGCAAATTCTTGTTCCCTTGCCGTTTTGTTCGCCAATCTCCACCCGATAATCCTTGTTGTTATTTGAAAAGTTAAATTCCATTAGATAAATTTGTAATTTGTAATTTGTAATTTTTAAACAATTTTTAATGTTTTAATGTTTAAATGTTTAAAAATTTCTAAATTCTAAAATTGTTTAAAAATTTCAAATTTCAAATTAAAAATTATTCTTCGTATATTCTCTCCGCCAATACCCATTTTGAAACTCCGTTTCCGTTGCCGCCGGTCTGTTCTTGCGCGCTTTTCAATTCGCGATAGATTTTGTGGGTGATATCGGCAATTGTTTTTTCTTCCAAATCTTTGCGGTCGCAAACCGCTTTCCTCCGCGCATAGGGCATCAGCATCAGTTCGCGCAAAATGCCGCTTTTTTCAATGTAATTGGTATAAAAATTGCCGTTGGCAAATTCTTCTTTTTCCAAAAGCAGTTTGAAAAACGGCAAAGTGGTGGCCACGCCGTCAATCGTGGTTTCCGAAAGGGCGCGCTTCAATTTAACAATCGCCGTTTCACGGTCTTTGCCATAGGCAATAATTTTGGCGACGAGCGAATCAAAATGGGGATAAATTTCCTGGCTGTCCTGCAAAAAGCTGTGCACAAAAACCCCCTGCCCTTGCGGCGGGATATATTTTGCCACCGTTCCCGGAGAGGGCACAAAGTTTTTTTGCGGATCTTCGGCGTTCACGCGCACTTCAATCGCCCAGCCGTTTTGATAGATATCACCCTGCTCAAAAGAAAGCTTTTTCCCTCTCGCGATTTTTATCTGCTGTTCCACAATATCAATGCCGGTCACCGCTTCGGTAATCGGATGCTCCACCTGAATGCGGGGATTTACTTCCATAAAATAGAAGTTTTTGTCATCGTCAAGCAAAAACTCAATGGTCGCCGCGCCTTCATAGCGCAGGCTTTCGGCGATTTTTACCGCCCACGCCCCCATTTTGGCGCGCAAATCATCGTCTATCGCCGCCGAAGGCGATTCTTCCACCAGCTTTTGAAACCGCCGTTGGATGGAACATTCGCGCTCCCCCAGATGCACCGCTTTTTTGCCGTCGCCCAAAACTTGAAATTCAATGTGCTTGACCCGCGGCAGATATTTTTCCAAAAAGAAATCAAAATCGGAGAACGCGCCCGCCATTTGCCGCTGAACTCCCAAAGTCAACGCCATCATTTCTTCATAATTCATTTGGCCGTTGACCACGCGGATGCCCATCCCGCCGCCGCCGCGCTGGGCTTTGATGATAAACGGCGGCTTAATCCGCTCGGCCCATTTGACCAAATCTTTCTTGTTTTTAATCGCCTTATCGGAGGCGGGCACCGTGGGCGCGCCGATTTTGCGCGCGATTTTTTTGGCCTCAATTTTGTCCTCAAAAGCGCGCAAAGTGCGCCATTGCGGACCGATAAACTTTATCCGGCTCTTTTCGCACAACAAGGCAAAATGCCAATTTTCGGCCAAAAAACCATATCCCGGGTGAATGGCGTCGGCTTTCGCCTTTTTGGCGATTTCAATAATTTTGCTTTGATTTAAATAACCCGCCGAGCCGTTTTCTTCCAAATAATAAAACTCATCGGCAAGCGATGTTTCCAAAAAATTCCTCTCCAATCCTTGGCGGGGGCACAGCGCCACGGTTTCAATTCCCATTTCGCGGCAAGTGCGAATAACCCGCAAAGCGATCTCTCCCCGATTGGCAATAAGTATTTTTTTAATTTCCATGAAAATCAATAAAAATCAAAATTTAAAATTCAATGATAAACAAATGATAAAATCAAATTATAAATTTCAAATTTTAAACAAAACTCTAAATTAAAAATCAAAATTTAAAACAGGACCCACGCGTTGTTTTGATTTTTAATTTAGAGTTTTGATTTTGTTTATCATTTATCATTTGATTTTATATTTGTGCCGCCAAGGCGCGTACCTCATGCTCAACTCGCTTGGCCACATCGGCGCACAACCCGTGGTAGGCTTGGGAATGTTTGTCCAGCTTGGCGGCAATTTCGCGCTCTTGGGCAAAATCCATCGGCTTGCCGATATTAATTTGCACCACTTTTTTGATGTTGATTTTGCCGTGCGGCGGCATAATTTTGCGCGTGCCCGAGATCGCCGCGGGCAAAATCGGCGCGCCGCTTTCCAAATGCATCATCCCCACCCCGGGCTTGAATTCGCGCAAAACGCCGTCATAGGCGCGGCCGCCTTCGGGATAGATAATCACTCGATAGCCGTTTTTTAGCATTTTCACCGCCCGCGCCATCGCCTGTTTTTTGGACTCGTCGCTTTTGCGGTCAATGGGAACAACTCCGCCCCACCAATAAATGATATCTCGCCACAATTTTTTAAAACCGGTGTATTGATCAACTTGCGCCACAAAAGTGAATTTTTTGGGCGCGCAAATGTAGCCGCCGGCAAACCAATCCGAATGGCTCAAATGGTTTGACGCCAAAATAAAATTGCCCGCGGGAATATTCTCGCGGCCGATGATTTTTTTAATCATCAGTTTTTCAATCGGCTTTCCCAATATCATTTTTGAAATTGTGGCGATGAAAGTATCCATAAATTAAAATTTCAAAATTACCAATATCTAATTTCCAATAAATGACCAAATGGTAAAATGCCCAATTTTAAAATTCTGGCATTCTTAAATTTATTGGACATTGGAAATTGGAAATTTGTCATTGCGCCAGAAGGCGCCTTACTTGATCTTCCGCTTTTTTGGCAATGGTTTCGCAGAGGCGCAGATATTCGTCGGAATTGCTGTCAATGTTTTTTGCCGCTTCAAGCTCATTAGGGAATTCCAGCGGCTTGCCGACAATAACTTTTGCCGAGCGATTCAATTTTATTTTTTCGCCGGGAGGCATCATTTGATAGGTGCCAATCATTGCCACCGGCAGAATGGGCGCGCCGGTTTGCAGGTAAAGATTTCCCACCCCCCGTTTAAACATTTGCAAATTGCCGTCGCGCGAGCGCGTGCCCTCGGGAAACATAAACAGATTATATCCCTTCTTCAAAAACTCAATCGCTTTTATCACTGCCCTTCTTTTTGAATCGGGGTCATTTCGGTCAACCGCGATCGTTGACCCCCAAAAATAGGTCAAGTCCCGCAAAATTCCCTTGATCCCCGTCATTTTATCCACTTGGCCGATAAAAGTGTATTTACGAGGCACGCACAGATAACAGCCGATCATCCAATCCAAATGGCTCACATGATTTGACGCCAGAATATAATTTTTCTTTTTGGAAAAATTTTCTTTGCCGATGATTTCTTTTACCACAAAAAGCTCAAAAAACCACCCCAACAGCACCCACGATAAAAATGAAACAAACCTATTCATATTTTATTTATTCCATTAATGAGCTTGCCGATTCAAGGATTTTTTTGGCGTCGTTGATAATTTCATCAATAATTTCTTGGCAGGTTTTGATTTCGCGGATGCTTCCCGCGCAGGTGCCGCACAACAGCGCCGACAAATCGGCGTTGGCGCCGCCTTTGTTGCCGGCAAATCTTTCGGACTTGATTTCTTCGGGAAAAGGATTTTTGGCTTCAATTTTTCGCACCGCTTCCACGAATTTGTTTTTAATCATCCGCACCGGATGGCCGGTAAAGCGCGCCACCACCGCGATATCCTCGTCTTTGGCGGAAATCACCGCCTGTTTGTAGCTGTCATGAATTTGGCACTCGGCGGCCGCCAAAAAGCGCGTGCCAATCTGCACGCCGTCGGCGCCCAAAATCAATGCCGCGGCCATCGCGCGGCCGTCGCAAATCCCGCCCGCGGCAACCACGGGAATGTTTTTTGCCGCCGCCGCGGCTTGCGGCACCAAGCACATTGTGGTGCTTTCGCCGATATGGCCGCCGGACTCGGCTCCTTCCACCACCACCGCGTCCGCGCCGGATTGCTCCATTTTCGCCGCCAATCGCGCGTAGGGCACCACCGGTATCACTTTCACGCCGCCCTCTTTTAAATGAGGCATAATCGGCACCGGATTGCCGCCGCCGGTCCAAACCGCGGCCACTTTTTCTTTGATAATAATTTTTATCAGCTCGGGCGCGCCCGGGTTTTGCAGTAAAAGATTCACGCCAAAGGGTTTGTCGGTTAATGCTTTGGTTTTTTTAATCTCATCTTGGAGCCATTCGGGTTTTGCGAATCCCGAACCGATCACCCCCATACCGCCGGCTTGGGAAACCGCCGCCGTTAAAGCGGATTCGGAAACTCCGGCCATACCCCCTTGAATAATGGGGTATTTTATTCTCAACAATTTGGTTAATTTGTTATTCTCGAACATATTTTCGAAAATCAAAATTAAAAATTCAATGATAAACAAAATTAAAATTAAAAATCAAACTTTAAAACGGAATCCAATATTTTGTTTTGATTTAAAGTTTAATATTTTGATTTTGTTTAAAATTTATCATTTGATTTTGATTTTTAAGTCTCTGAATTTATAAGGTTAGCGGATCTTTATTGAGGATGGCATTGGCCTCGCCGACCAATTCATCGATAAGCTTTTTGACCGTGGTTATTTCCTTTACCCGCCAAACATTGGAACCGGCAAAAACCAATCCGTTATCCAGATCGCCTCGGCGCGCGGCCTCAAGCGCCTTTAAAATGCAATAGCTTTTGTCGCACACCGGTCCAATGCACCCCCTACACTCTTCGGGCAGTGCCTTTGGCGCGGTGCCCGCCAAAACCTTGTCCACAAACGGCGTGCGCACCGCGCGTCCGGGCAGCCCCACGGGAGAACGGATGATCACCACATCGTCTTTTGTGGCGTTGATATGCGCTTGCTTGAATTTAATGTCGGCATCACATTCTTCGGTGGACACAAACCTTGTCGCCATTTGCACGCCCGCGGCGCCGGCGCGCATCATTTTGACAATATCTTCGCCGGTGAACACCCCGCCCGCGGCGATTAGCGGCAATTTAACGCCTGATTCTTTTATCTCTTTTAAAATATCAATGGCGGGTCGAAACGGCTTGCCATAGGGAAATCCCAAATGCCCCCCCGCGGCCTCGCCTTCCACCACGATCGCCGCCGCGCCCGCGGCCTCGCCCTTTTTGGCCACTTTCACGCTGGAAGCAATGGAAAATACCGGCGTGTTATATTTTTTGGCCATATCAAAAGTATCCAAACGAAATCCCGCGCCTTGAATCACCAAATCAACCCCCTCTTCCAGCGCCGCGGTTAATAATTCTTCAAAACGGCCGATAACACCCATAATGTTGACGCCGATAACGCCTCCGGGGCCGGCAATCGCGCGCGCTTGGCGAATTTCGCTCTTGACTTCATCGGCGCCCATCATCCCCGAAATGGCCACAATCCCCACGCCGCCGTTTTTGGCAACATTGCCCGCCAAATTGTGCAACGACACGCGCACCGCCATTCCTCCTTGGATGATCGGATATTTTGCCGTCCATTTGCCGATTGATAATGGCGGCAATTCAAAAAACTTCTTTTTTTCTTGCGTTTCGCCTTGCGGATTTTGCTCCAAAAATTTTTCTTTCATTTCACTTTTCTCCATCACCGCCACCGAAAAACGGACTTCGCATTTTAAAACTCCGTTAACCGACGCCTGCCCCACGAAATTGGCGATTTTATTTTCATAAAATCCCAGCAACTGGACGCGGTATTTTATTTTATCTTTCGGAAGTATCGGCGCGACAAATTGCGCCCCCCGCACTTGATAGGCCAAAAGATGTTTGCTTTTGTGGTCTTCGCCGATCTTTTGGCGCAACAGAACGGTGGCGGTTTGCGCCAACCCTTCCACCACCAAAACTCCGGGCATTATGGGAAAATCAACAAAATGCCCCGAAAAATAGGCATCTTCGGGACTGGTTTGTTTGTAGCCCGTGATCACATCCCCCTCAATTTTTTCCACTTGGTCCACCCACAAAAACGGCTCTTTGTAGGGAATAATCTCCTTGATTTGTTCTTTGTTATAAAGCATAGATTTAAGTCAAAATTCAAAAGTCAAAAGTCAAAATTTAAAGTTAAAAGTTAAAAAGTTTTTAACTTTGGTTTTTTATCATAATAAAAGCATCGGCGCAACCGCCAATGATCATTATATCACCTAATCCGAATAAATATAATCGCGGGTAAGCGGCAATTCATTATTTATTTCGTTGGAAAAAAGGACCTGATACAAACGATTGCCTCCGTTTTTAAACGACGCCGCGCTGGCATTCAAATAAAGCCGCCACATCCGGCAAAAAACTTCCGTTTTTTTCTCGTCGCGGGTTTGCGCGGTAATTATTTTTTTTATTTGATCCAGGTTGTTTTCAAAATTGACAATCCAAGCGTCAAGCGTTTTGCCGTAATGGCGGCGCAAATCTTCAATGTCGTAATAGATCAGATCGGTTTTGGCCATACCCGAAACAATTTGCGCCAGCGATGGAATGTATCCTCCGGGAAAAATATAGCGCAAAATCCAAGGATCGGTGGATTTTTCGTCCTTTTTGCCGATCGTGTGCAAAAGACCGATCCCGCCGGGCTTTAAGATCTTTTTGGCGATATCAAAAAACTTTTTTTGGTATCGCTTACCCACATGTTCAAACATCCCGATGGAAATAAATTTGTCAAACGATCCTTGCGCCTTGCGGTAATCTTGAAAGCGCACTTTTATTTTCTCTTCCAACCCTTCGTCTTTCGCCTTTTTTAAAATATATTCATACTGGTTTTTTGACAAAGTGTAGCCCGTGCATTCGGCGCCGTATTTTTTTGCCGCGAAAAACATCATTTGCCCCCAGCCGCAGCCGATATCCACCAAAGACTCTCCTTCTTTGATGCCCAGTTTGCGGCAAATATGTTCGTATTTGTTGATTTGGGCGGTCTCCAAATCATCGGCTTCGCTTTTAAAATAAGCGCAAGAATAGGTCATTGACGGATCAAGCCATTGCGAATAGAAATCATTGCCGATGTCATAATGACGCGCGATATTTTTTTTCGCGCCGGCGATTGTGCCGCGCGCGAAAGCCCGATGCCACAAAATCCTCGCTTTGGTTTTAAGCGATGCGCCTTCGATAAGTTCGCGCCACCGATCATACATCCCCGCCAGCGCTTGCAGATCGCCGGCAACATCAATATCGCCGGCCATATACCCTTCGCCAAAGGCAAGCGGCCCGCCGTTTAAGATTTTTTTAATCACCGCCTCGGAGCGGAAAACAATTTTAAATTTCCCAAAACCGGCGCCATAATGCTTTTCCGTGCCGTCCCAAAAACCCGCGTCAAAGGACGTTTGCGGGCACTGCCGGCTTAATTTTTGCAAAATGGTATCGACAACCTTTTTCATCTGAATTTACTAAATTCGTGTTGAAGTTTGACTTCAACACGCTTTTTGCTTTAAGTTTTTTGCTTTACGCTTTAACTTTTACGCTTTTAAAGCCACAATCCTCCATCAACATTCACCACATTGCCGGTGATAAAGCTTGCTTCATTAGAGGCCAAGAACGCGATCGCATTGGCTACTTCTTCGGGTTTTCCCGTGCGCGCCAGCGAAGTGAGCTTTTTCACCATCACTTTCACTTCGTCGGGCATCGCTTGGGTCATTTTGGATTCAATAAATCCAGGGGCCGCCGCGTTAACCCGCACGCCGAATTTTCCCACCTCTTTGGATAATGTTTTGGTAAAGCCGATAATGCCGGCCTTGGCGGCGGTATAGTTGGTTTGGCCAAAATTGCCCCGCAGCGCCGAAAACGACGACACGCTCACGATATTGCCTTGATTCGCGATTAACATCGGCAATGCCAGCTTGGAGCAATTAAACACGCTGGTTAAATTGATGTCAATCACTTTTTGCCATTCTTCCACGGTCATTTTTGCCAATGTCCTATCTTTGGCAATGCCGGCATTATTCACCAAAACATCAAGACCGCCGAATTCCTTTTGGATCTCGGCCATCATTTTCTCCACTTGGCCGTAATCGGAAACATCGGCCAAAAAATATTTGGCATCAGCCGCGCCCGCCGTTTTCATCTCTTCACCCACGGCCTTCAATTGCTCCTCTTGAGGCGCAATGTCGTTGAGCGCGATTTTGGCGCCCATTGAGGCGAATTTTTTCGCGATCGCCTTGCCGATCCCCTGCGAAGAACCGGTTATCAAAACCACCTTGTTTTCAAATGTATTTGCCATCAAATTAGTTTTCAGTTTTCAGTTTTCAGTTTCCAATGAATGTTCATTTTAACAATGGCTCAAACTAACAACACATCTGTTTGAAAATTGAAAAATTGAGAATTCAATGAAAATTGAAAATTGGTAATTGAAAATTGATTAAAAGGTTTCCGCCCGATACCGCACTTCCTTAATTGTTCGTCCCGCGATGGGGATTGATGCGGGGGCAATGTCTTTTACGATTTCGGGAGCTTTCAATGATTGCGTTATTTCGTTAAAGACTCTGTCTAAGTTTGCGGCATTTTTTGATGCCAAAACCAAGCCCGCGAAAGTTGTCAATTTGTTTGACCGCTGAACAAATTCGGCTTCGCCAATGACAATCATTTTATCCAAAACCGGCGCCAAAGCCGCGGCAATTTCCGCCTCGGAAGACAGATATTTTTGCCCCAGATAATTTTCTTTTTTCAAAACGCGAAACATATTATCGCACGCCGCGGCACGCCCCATTTTTTCCATCGCCAAATTTATTACCAGATCCGCCTCCAAAACTTTTTTGGCAATTTCAAATTTATCAATTTTCTCAAATTCACCCTCGGCCAAATCCGCCGGAGTAATGCCGAATTCTTGGCACGCGCCAACCAGTCCGGATTTTTGCGCCATTGCTCCCGCGGAAACATCGCCAAAACTTTGACCGCCAACCATGATATTTTCAATCTTCGCGCCTTTATCCAAAAGAGCCTGCAAAAGCGCGGTCAAAAACTCCGGCGAGGTGTTGTCGCGAAAATAACTGTGGCTGGCTTTCTCAATTGTCGGTAATATGACAATTTTTGAATCCGGCTCGATTTTTACGCCGCCGATTAGTTCCAGCGCTTTATCAATCGCTTCTTGCCGGTCATATTTAACTCGCCACACCGACACCGCGTTGGAATTTGGCGCAAAATTCAATTCATCGCCAATTTGATATTCTTTTTCGGATTTGCGCGCCCGCAAATTGCCAAACTCATCCTCCAAAAGCAAAACAAAATAGGGCGCGGCCGGATGAAGCAGGGTGGGAATGGAAACTTTCATTACGGAGTTGACTTTGGCAGTCTTGCTTGCCATCTTGTCAAGCGCGATCATGCAATAGGGGCATTCGGATAACGGATATTGCCAGCGGCGCTTGCATTTTGAACATTCATAAAACATAATCTTGTGGTAAAATAACAAAATCAGTTTTCAATTTTCATTTTTCAGTTTTCAATAAATGCTCATTTCCCAATTATTCAAACTGACAGTGCGTTTGTTTGGAAAATGATACATTGAAAATTCAATGGAAATTGAAAATTGAATATTGGAAATTATTGTCTATTATATGCCAAAAACCTATATTTTACCAGAGAAAAACCGGCGCCATATGCAAAAAATATGGGGGAAGCCCGTTTTTGGAACCGAAAGCGAAATAAAAGAAAAATACCAAAAACTTCTTGAAAAAAACAAATACAAAACCGTCATCACCGTGGGCGACTATTGTTCCCACCATTTGCCGTCCGACATCAAAATCTTTGATAAGCTGGTTCAGCGCAAAGCCTTCGCGCAAAAGCATAACTGCTCGTTAAATGTCAAAAACCCTGCCGGCACCATTCAAAAAGAAAGCTGGGAGATAATCCGGCAAGCGATAAAAGAAAAAGCCAACGTGTGCGTTGACGGCGAAGAGGACTTGCTGGTAATCCCCGCGCTTTTGCTGGCAAAAGCCAAAACGCTGGTCGCTTACGGCTTCCCCAACAAGGGGATTTGCCTTCTGGAAGCCAATCTCAAAAACAAAATTATATTCCGCCTCGCCCTAAAAAAATACTTCACCCCCGCCTTAGCGCCAAATCTCTGATTTGACCGTAATAAAGGGCGGGGCGATCCGCAAAACCGCATCGGATATGCCCAATGCGGTTTTGGTATTGTTTTACAAATTGAGATACTCCTCCGCCACATTGGCAAATTCAGCCAAATCATCAATATCGGACACTATCGCTTGATGAATAATGCCAAAATCCAAATCTTCATAATCATGAGCCACAACATTACGAAAACGCGCCATTTGAACCAATTTTTCTTCAAGCGATTTGGAAATCGATTTTTCTTCGCCCAAAATATAAAAAATTTCCGCGTATGTCCCCGGTTTGCGAAAATTTTTAAATGAAATCACCGCCTCGCCCAGATCAATCGCGGCTTGGCACGCCAAATATAAATATCTTTCGGCCGATCCGCGCAATATCGCGCTTGATTCAATTTCCTTGCGCGAATATTTTTTGTATCCTTCCAGCAGTTTGAGGTATTTTCTCACCGCGCTTATTTTTCTTATAATCGCGTTCGCGTCAACCATAGATTTAAAAATTATTTCGCAAAATCATATTTCAAAAACGATTCTCGCAAATCAAAATACTCGCTCATTATCGCGGTTTCCGCCAACACTTTTGATCCTTTTTCAAAAATCAAAATTCCATCTTTAATCGCGGCAAATTTCAAAAACGGACTTTCCGCGTCATTGAGCACCACCAAATCAACATTGTCATTTTTTAACACAGCCGCCAGATCGTTCATCAGTCTCAATTTGATCGCAAATCTTTTTTTGGAATCGTTTTCGTCCAAATAAACCGCAAAATCATAATCGCTCAAAGGACCGGCATCGCCGCGGGCTCGCGAACCAAAAACATACAACAATTGAATTTGCGAATACTTTTGGCAGATTTTTTTGATTTTTTCAATGATTTCTTTGTCCAACATGCTGCTTATTATGATTTTTTCAGTATATGCCAAAACCCCGCATTTTACCAGAAAAAACCGCCCCTTCCGCCTCGCCCTCAAAAAATACTTCCAATCAGTTCAAAGCTCCCGCCAATAGAGTGCTCGCATCCCAAGGTCGCACCTCGGCGTACTCGCCGAGGTGCGACCTTGTTAAGTAACCATTCACTGGGGTAGCGCATTATTCTCCCTTTTTTAAAGGGAAGCTTGCCCTGAGGTATTTCGCCGAATGGGTGCCCGTAGGGCGAGGGATTTGAATTTTAAATCCTCCGGCGCGATTACGCGCCACCTCTTTTTCAAAAGGAGGAATAGGTGCAAAATGTAATCCCCAGTAATACGAAAATAATTGCTCAACGCTCTCATTGAAATTATTTTTTGAGCAACGCGATTGCCGAAAAAACAACAAAAACCGCGCCGAAAGTATAAGCAACCTTGATCAAATAATCTTTGGCTTGTTCAATATCGATAACGTCCCAGATCGCCAAAATTTCGCGCGTATTTGCAAATGTCGCCGAAGACCTTTCCCATGCGCGCGATAATCTGCGGCAAATCCAATTTTTGCCCGCCCCAAATTTCTCTTGATTTGTTTAACATTTCTTTTATCTCCATAATTTTTGGAATTTAATTTTCAAAAGCACCGATCACCCAATCAAATTCATTTTGCCAATTCTTGCTCGGACAGCTCCATCCGGGACTGGCCGGATGCGGCCGGCCGCTGGTTTCCATGTCAACGACCCCCAGAACAAAAAACGCTCCGCGCGCGGCATCACATCCGCTTGATCCGGCACCATAGCGATAATAACGATAAGTATAGCCTCCGCACGTTCCCGTGCCAACGGGATCGCCGGGAACTTTCCCCATTATCTCCTCATCAACAAGCGGTTCTATAAACGACTTTCCATCACTATCATTATCCACCGTGGATGTATCCCAGCCACCGCAAGCACCCTCACTCTCGCCATAAGAAGATGTTGATCCAGGGTATCTCTCATACATGACGTGATACATCTGCAAAGCCAGCACAATCTGTCTCATATCGGTTAATCGCCGGCTATCGCGCGCCTTGGCGCGCGCCCCCGACATACTCACCAAAACCATCCCGGATAACACGCCGATAATAGCAATAACCACCAAAAGCTCGATTAAAGTGAAGCCTTTTTTATCTGATTTATCATCTATCATTTATAATTTATAATTTATCAGTTATCGGTCATCGGTCATCGGTCATTTGAAAATTATTCCGGAATCATTTCCGCGGGGATGATGTCAGTTTCAATCATACGATTTTTGGCACTCTGCTGGTAAAAATAATACCCCCAAAAACCGACCGCCAAAATCAGACAAACGACAATAATCGCCAGCTGAATTTTCTTTTTTTTCTCCTCCCGTTCAAAATCCGGCGGTGGCGTTGCATTATTGTCGCCGATACTGGGAATATAGCCGCTGAAATCAACCGGCTTGTTTTGATTTGATTCCATAATTTTAAAAATTATTTTTGCACCATCCCAATTGTGAGGGTACCGGAATAATTATAGGTACCATTGGGAAACTTCACTCCGGGAGAAATTATGCTGCCGGGTTTTTCCAATCTGGCGACCAACATATACCAATGACGGGTGTATGAAGAATCTGGAACATAGGTTCCCGTTCCCGTGTAATAACTATAAGTATAAACGCCAGCAGTATACGCATGCCCCGAAGCCGTGTTGACAGGATCTTTAGGAAGAACAATGTATGTTGCCAACGGCGTCGCCAATACTTGCCACGCGGCCGCGTTATTACTACTTCTCCATCCGATTGCGTTGGGATAAATTTCGTTTTCGGCATAATACATTTCCAGTGCTTTTCTGATTTGAGTAATGTCGCTGTTGCGTCGCGCGTCGCGCGCCTTAGCGCGCACGTCGGTCATACTCACCAAAACCATCCCCGATAACACGCCGATGATGGCAATCACCACCAAAAGCTCGATCAAGGTAAATCCCTTGCGATCGGATTTTAATTTGGTAAAAAAATGAGCCACTTGTTTTGCTGAATAGCGACTAATCAATAATCATTTAATATTTATTATTTATCAATGATTATTTATTATTCATCGGTTATCGGTTCATCTTGAATTTAACCCGCGCTTGATGTAATCGGCCAGCACATTTATTTTAACGCGGGTTTGCGCCATTGTGTCGCGGTCGCGCACGGTGACGTCGTTGTTTTCCAGAGAGTCAAAGTCCACGGTGACGCAATAGGGCGTGCCGATCTCGTCTTGACGGCGGTAGCGCTTGCCGATGTTGCCGTTATCGTCAAACTCGCACATAAATTCGGGTTTTAGCATATTGTAAATCTCGCGCGCCTTAGCCGCCAATTCGGGCTTGTTTTTCAATAACGGGAAAATCGCGGCTTTAATCGGGCTCAATCGACGGTCAAATTTGAGCAATGTGCGCTTCTCGCCGTTGACATCTTCTTCGGTATACGCGTGGTCCAAAAACATAAACAGCAGGCGGTTTAAACCCACGGAAGTTTCCATAATGTGGGGAATAAATTTTTCTTTGGTCCGCGGATCGGTGTAGCTCAAATCCTGCCCGGAGAATTTGGAATGTTGGCTCAAATCCCAATCCCCGCGCGCGTGAATGCCCTCCACTTCCTTGTAGCCGCCCAACGCCTTGAAATTATATTCAATATCGTAGGCCCGGCTGGCATAGTGCGCCAGCTTTTCGTGCTTGCACCAGCGGATAACGCTTTCATCCATACTATATTCCAAATACCAATCCCAGCGAATTTTTTTCCACTCTTCATACTTTTGCTCCATCATTGACGGATGCAAAAAATATTGCATCTCCATTTGTTCAAATTCGCGCGTGCGGAAAATAAATTGGCGCGCCACGATCTCGTTGCGAAACGCCTTGCCCGTCTGCGCGATGCCAAAGGGAAGCTTAACGCGCGTTGAATCAAGCGTGTTTTTATATTCCAAATAAATGCCGCCGCAAGTTTCCGGCCGCAAATAAACCACGTTTTCCTCGCTCAAAACATCGGTGGGCGAACCCAAATTCGATTTAACCATCAGGGAAAATCTTTTGGCCTCGGTCAAATCGGTTGAACCGCAGTTGGCGCATTTGAGCTTTTTTTGCTCCCTCAATTTTTCCAGCTCGACATTGATGAATTCCAACGGCTGTTTGTCCGCCGAAACATCAAACGCTTCCAAGATGTGATCCGCCCGCCAGCGGGCTTTGCACTTTTTGCAATCCACCTGCGGATCGTCAAAGCTATCCACATGGCCGGATGCCAGCCAAGTCGTGGGATGCATAAAAATCGCGCTGTCCAAGCCCACGACATCGTCGCGCAGCTGCACCATATGCCGCCACCACGCGTCGCGAATATTGTTTTTCAAAAGAGTGCCATAATGGCCATAATCATAAACCGCGGCAAAACCGCCGTATATTTCAGACGACGGAAAAACAAACCCCCTCCTCTTTGCCAATGAAATAATGTTCTGTAAATAATCCACGAAAGATAAAATCCGAATATCGAAATCCGAATATCGAAACAATATCAAATTTTCAAAATTTCAAAACGGAATTTTGTTTTGAAAATTAAATATTCGAATTTTAAAAATTGTTTCGGATTTCGAAATTCGATATTCGATATTTTTATTTATTTGGGTTGCACAATGCCGCCGTTCTCAACAATCGCGATATCGGAAAGCGAAGCGGTATCAAGCGCGTCCGCGGTCGACTCCATGGATGTTTTTGTCCACTCGTCATCGCCGCCAATCGTTGCCTGGCCGATAATACCGGCCACATTGTTAATTTGAGAATTCATCGGCGCCACCGCGACCTGAAAAGAAACATTCAGAGGATTGGAAACCAGCCCCTGCCCGGCGGCCATATCGCCGATATTCCAAACGATTCGGCGCGTCGACTGGTCATAGGCAAGCAAGCCCGTTTGATCCTCGGGGAAAACCTTGCCGCCGACAAATTGGGATTCCGGCGGCAAAACCGCGCTGGCAACAACATTGGCCACGTTGGAATAATAATTTTTCGCCTGCCATGTAATCGTGTAGGTGGTTGTTTCTTGCGCGCGCGGAGGAAGCGGACCGGTATTGCCAAAAATTTCATCGTTATAAAACACTTTTTGGGAAAGCTCCAATTTTGAACTGATCTTGGTGGCAAAATCCTCGCGCGCCGGACCGATCATCACCCGATTATTGAGTTCGGGCTGGTTTAGGCGGCTTATGTCTTCTTTGAGCTTTATCCAAAATTCGGCCATGCCCTCTTCCATCACCGACAGGTAAGCCAATTTATTGTTTTGCTTCCAGTCAAAAACGATGGAATTGTCTCCCTGCTCAAAATTGCCCGTGTCGGATTTAATCGAAGTGAAATCGTAAAGATCGCCGTCCAGCTTGTCCAGCAATACCAAATTGTAGAGCTCCTTATCGCTGATATTCTTGTAGTAGATTTCGTAGTGAAGCCACTCGCCGGGCTTTGCCGTGTAGTTCGCGTCGCCGTTGATTGTCTGCCGGATGGCAACCGTGGGCTTCACGATTTTGGTGCCTTTTTCAATTTCTTTGAGCGGCACATATTGCCCGTCTTTCCACATCCCGATGCGCGCGCGAAAGACTTTGCCGTCGCCCAAATCGCCGGAAAGCTGGCCGACAATATCAATAATGCCCGCCTGGTTTTTGTTCAGCACCGGAATAATCCACTCGTTTTTATCAAGAGATTGGGGAATGGCCTGGGAAAACGAATAACCCAAGGGATAATCAACATTCACTCGCAGATCGGTTAAAAGCCAATCAACATTGGAAAGATAATTGATCTTGAAATGAAAGCTTTTGTCCGCCTCCACCGTGGAGGATAAATCCATATCCAGCTCCAAAGGCGCGTCTTCCATTATCGTGGTGCAGGTGGTGTTTGATTCGTAGCGCGCGCTCAAATTTTTGGGCTGGTAGCTAAGCGCGGCTTTGGCGACTTTAGCGTCCCCGCTTTTGCCCACCATGCGAAACTTAAAGGAAAAGCTTCTTTCTTCCCCCGGATAAATCGCGCCGCCCAATTTTTCCGAATCAATAATTTCTTTGGTATATATTTTATCATCTTTAATCGCAAAATCCGGCGCCATAAAAATCAAATTCGGGTTTTCCAGCCGAAACTCGCCGTTGTTTTTATATTTGACGACATATTCCACCTCTTGCCCCAATTGCGCCGTTTGCGGTCCGATTATTTCCAGCCGCAATCCCTCTTTTGAATAAATATTCTTGCGCCAAAAGCCATAGCCGGCCGCGGCCATAATCAGAATAAAAACAATTAAAATTTTAACAAACTTGCTCATTTGAAATTTAAAAATTATTTTTTAAACATACCTTGATAGATATTCCCCAACCCTCTTTGCGTATCTCTATCCTGCCTCATAACTTTTTGCTGGTTCGGAGTGGCCTTTTGGTAAAAGCTTGTTTTTTCAATTTTACCTTCTTCTATGAATTTTTTATCCCTTTTGGCAACATCCAACCGAAAATACCCTCCCGAACCCGTCGCGCTCATAACAAATTTTTTAAGACCGTCGCCGGTATGTAATTGCAGGCGCTTGGCCAGTTTTTCATTTTCGCGAACTTTCCCGCCAATGTATTTTATCGCCCTTGATTTTTCAATGCTTGGATTGCAGGAAAAAAGATAGTCCTTTTCTTTGGATGTCTTTGCGTCCAATTTCGATTCTTTATTCGCCAAGCCGCCCGATGAAGAAATTTTTGAATCGACAACCGTTCGGCGGCTGTTGCTAAAACGCGAAGTTTGCGGCGGCTGTTTGTAAAGGTCGCTAAAATCAGTTTTATTTTCACCGCTTCCATTATTTGATTTTTTGCCGCCGCCGAGAAAATCTAAAATACCCATAATTTTTGATTATTAATTACTTTGAATTACGAAATTAGCATTTGTGGAAATTTGACTTTGGCTTTTGAAAAGTCAATTTTCAACAAATGCGCTCATATCAACGCTTTGTTGAAGTCAAATTTCAACATACTTGTTGAAAATTGACTTCAACAAAAGTCATTTCGTAATTCAAAGTAATTAAAAATTTAAAACAAGCCAAATAGTTTGACCAAAAACAGGATGTACAAAATAACATAAAGCCATCCTTGCTCAATGATAATTTTGCGCGAGAATGACGATAATGTCAACAAGACCACCGCAACGATTAAAAACGGCAGACCCAAATTCAACACCAACCCGTCCGCGCTCAAAGGCGAAAAAATCGCCGCAACGCCGCAAATCAGCAGAATATTAATCAGCGCGCCGGCAAAAACATTGCCCAAAACCGGTTCGTAGCGGTTTTGGCGGATATTTTTCACGCTTGTCAAAATTTCGGGCAAAGCAAGCGCGACCGCCAAAATCGATACCGACAAAACCGCCGCCGGAAACATAATTATGGCGTCGATATTAACCAGCGATTCAACAACAAACCCCGCGGAAAACGCCAAAATAAAGACCGAAGCCAATGCCGCCAAAAAAGATTTATATACGTTTTTGCGAACCAAAGCGGCGTCATAGTCAAACCTCTCGGCCACGACTTGAAAAATACGCCGGCCGGAAAACAAAAATCCCGGGGATATAAGATCGCGGGGGCCGAATTCTTCCGGCCTGCCCCTGAACACCAGCGGCAAAACCGCAAGAAAAGAAAGCATCAAGAACACCCCTTCGCCAAAAACAACTTGCCCGTCGCGAGCGCAAAAATAAAAAATCGCCAGTGCCGCGGCAAAAAGCGGCGCGTCAATTCGCGAACAATCTTCTCGAACGGCCAATTTTTTCGCCGCGATCGCCGCAATGCCGGCCGCCAACAAAACCAGGGCAAGCGACGATCCCAGCACGATGGGAATAACAATTTCGGGGTACCCCGCGGAAACCGCGGCCAGCGCCAGCGCCAATTCGGGCAAAGCTTGCGCGAGAAGCGAAAGCCGCGCGGTTTTCGCGCCAAAAATCCCGCCCGCGGCAGCAAACATCCATCTCGCCGCCATTAACAGCGCGGCAGACGCGATAACGAATATGATAAACCAAATTAAAAGTTCCACGGAGTTAGAAAATCAAAATTCAATTTTAAATTTTAAACAGAATCAAAATATTAAACTTTAAATCAAAACAGAATACTAAATTCCGTTTTAAAATTTGATTTTTAAATTTTGTTTATCATTTATCATTTGATTTTGATTTCTTGGTATTTTTAGTTTAGCATTTTTTTATCCCCAGCCAAACATTTGCGCCGTCAATTTTGGCGTCAATCGCCGCCGCGGTTTTTGCCGGTTTTTTAAACTCCAACCCCAAAGATTTGGTTTCTCCGACAATCATCGCTTGATTTCTTTCAATCGCCTTTTCCAACTCCTCTCCGGCTTGAACATAAATGGTAATTTTATCCGCGGGGACAAATTTGGCGGTTTTGCGCAACTGCTGGATTTGGCGCGTAATTTCGCGAATATTCCCCTCCTCTTTTAATTCCGGAGTAATTTCCCAATCAATCTCCAAAGCGGAGGATAGATTTTCGTCAAACTCAATCTTTTTGACATTCACCTCCTGCGCCAGCAAATCAATCAGCTCTTTGCCAAGCGCGATCTTGCCTCCCAGCATCATTTTTGCCAGCGGCCGGCGCACCTTAACGCCGTGCTTGGCGCGTTGAGCCAGCGCTTGCCCCACAATATCGCGAACTTTCTCCATTTGCGCTTCAAGCTTTTGATCAATTAATTTTTTGTCGGTCCGCGGATATTCTTCCAAATGCACGGATTTGGGTTTGGCAAAATTATTGCCATTTAAACCCTGCCAGACATCTTCGGCCAAAAACGGAACAAAAGGCGCGGAGATTTTGGCCAAAATATCCAGAACATAGGCAAAAACTTTGGCGGTTTCGTTTAATTCCGCGCCGGTTTTGGGCTGTTGCAATCTTCGGCGCGAACGGCGCACATACCACAGCGACAAATCATTGATGGCAAATTCTTCAATTTTCCTGGCCGCGCGGGCAATGTCATATTTCTCAAGCAAATCCGCGACATCGTCCAAAAGCGAGTTTAAGCGCGAAACAATCCAAACATCCAGAATGTTTTTGGGCGCGATAGTTTTGGGCGGCTTGATTTTTGGCGCGTAGGTTTTCAAAAACACATAACAATTCCAAAAAGTGAGCAAAAATTTCTTTTTCGCCAAATCCAAATCTTTTTCATTATAAAGTTTGGAGTCGCCCGGGTCGTTAACGGTGTAGAAATACCAGCGCAGAGCGTCCGCGCCGTATTTTTCAGTCATTTCCCACGGATTGACCACATTGCCTTTCGACTTGGACATTTTTTCGCCTTTTTCGTCCAAAACATGCCCCATTGACACCACGTTTTTATACGGCGCGCCAAATCCCAATGTTGTGGAAACCGCCAGCAGAGTGTAGAACCATCCCCGCGTCTGATCAATCGCTTCACAGATAAAATCTGCGGGAAAAAGCTCCGGCGGCTTGTTTTCGGATTGCTTTTTTTGGCGCGGCCAAAATTCCTGGGCAAAGGGCATCGCCCCCGAATCCAGCCAGCAATCGCAAACCTCGGGCACCCGCTCCATCTTTTGGCCGCATTTTTCGCAAATCGGATTTATATCATCAACAAACGGACGATGTAAGTCAATTTGCATATCGTCGTTAAACGGCAATTGTTTAAACTCAATCGCGCGAAATTTGCCCGTATCGATTTTTTTTATTTTTCCCGAATGGCGGCTTGCAATAATTTGCGGCAACTCAACGCCTTTCAATGTGTACTCCAAAATTGTAAGCGGCATTTCGTGCGACACAAAAACAATACGCTTGCCGTCATATTTTTTATCAATTTCAGCAATCAGCTCATATGTTCGCCGGCGAATATCCTGCAAGCTCTCTCCCCTGGGCGGCTTGGCGGTGAAGCGATTTTTTTGTTCCGCCAGATAATCCCAAAAATTTTTGGGATCCTGTCCGTTAAAAATACCCGCATTGGTTTCACGCAATCTTTTATCAAAAATAATTTTTGCCCCAGTAATCTCCGAAATTATTTGCGCGGTTTCTTTGGTACGCAGCAAATCCGAAGAAACAACCAAATCAATTTTTTCTTTTATCAGTTTTTTGGACGAAATTTCAACTTGCCTCTTTCCTTCATCGGTGAGCGGTAAAGGCTCCGGTTCCGGCCAGCAAGACGCGATTTTTTTTATTTGCCGCATTGAATGGCCGTGGCGAAAAACAAAATAGCGGTTATTTGAATATTTTTGGCCGAGCAGATCACCGACCGATCCAAATACTTTGCTGTTGCCGCACTCGCACCGCCAAACCGGCAGAGGTGTGCCCCAATAGCGATCGCGGGATATTGCCCAGTTCTTGACCTCGCGCAACCATTCGCCGAATCTTCCCTCCTTTAAGTGCGCCGGAACCCAACTGATTTCTTGATTGTTCGCAAGCAATTCCTTTTTCAAGCCCGACATTTTTATAAACCAGCTCTTTTTAGAGTAGTAAAGCAAGGGCGTTTTGCAACGCCAGCAAAACGGATAGTCGTGCTCATACTCTTCGGTTTTAAAAAGCAAGCTTCTTTCTTTCAAATCGGCGACAATCAGCGGATCGGCGTCTTTGACAAACATTCCCGCCCATTTTGGAACCGAAAGCATAAACCCGCCGTCCTCGGCAACATTCAAAATCACGGGAAATTCGGGCAACTCTTCTGCGCGCAATTTTTCGTTTTCTTTTCGAATCGCCTCCATATCCTCGGCGCCAAACGCCGGCGCGATATGCACAATTCCCGATCCATCAACCGCGGAAACAAAATCCGCGCCAATAGTTTTATAAATTGTTTTTTGCGATTCTCCGTTAACCGGATAGACGGCCTGATAGCGCAAACCGATTAGCTTGCTCCCGGGCAATTCTTCAACAATTTGATAATCATCGGACAAAACGGCAAACCTGTCTTTGGCCAAAATTAGCGATTCTCCCGCGCCGGTTTTGGGGACGGCTTTAACGTAGGTCAAATCCGGGTTAATCGCGCAAGCCACATTAGCCGGCAGAGTCCATGGCGTGGTGGTCCAAACCAAAAGCGAAGTGTTTTTTATTTCGGGGTTCAAAACGCGAAACTTCACGTAAACCGAGGTTTCTTTCACTTTTTTATATCCTTGCGCCACCTCGTGGCTGGAAAGTCCGGTGCCGCATCGCGCGCAATAGGGCAAAACCTTGTAATCCTGGAATAAAAGCTTTTTTTGCCACGCCCGCTTTAAAATAAACCACACCGACTCCATATATTGGGGGTCGTAAGTGATATAGGGATTATCCAAATCCAGCCAATAACCGATGCGCTCAGTCAAATCGCGCCATTCGCCGATTTGTTCAAACACCGAATCTTTGCATTCTTTATTGAATTTTTTAATGCCGTATCGCTCAATTTCCTTTTTGTTTTTCAACCCAAGTTTTTTTTCAATCTGCAATTCCACCGGCAAGCCGTGCGTGTCCCACCCGGCGCGCCGCCGAACGCGAAAACCGCGCATCGTTTTGTAGCGGCAAACCATATCCTTGAAAACCCGCGTCTCCACATGGTGGATCCCCGGTTTGGCATTGGCCGTGGGCGGTCCCTCATAAAACACAAAATCGCGTCCTTTGCCCGCCGTAGCCTTGGCGAATGAGGGGCGGCTTTTCACTGATTTTTCAAAAATTTGATTTTCCTTCCAAAACTCAATTATTTTCTCTTCTCGTTTTTTATTATCCTGCTCCATAAATATTTTGTTTGATACACTCCCCATATTAGCAAACTTCCCCAACATTTTGTAGGGCCGCCCTTTACTTGTCTCGCCGTAGCGTTGCGAAGGCGGATGGCCGCCCGCACCCACACCCGTAGGGGCGGGTCTTGTACCCGCCCGCATTTTGCTCTTGTGTTTGTCTTTGTTATTCACCTTTGTATTTGTATCCGCGTAGGGGCAACCTTTATGGTTGCCCGCACCCCTGAATCCAATGCGGGCGGGTACAAGACCCGCCCCTACGGATGCGGACGGGCACAATGCCCGTCCCTGCAAAAACGCAAATGCGCGCGAGGTTCGCAAACAATCACCGCAAGAAATTCAGGTAATTCTCTGGAGTGATAATATCAAACGATGCTTGCGGATAGGTTTTTTGCCACAATTCCGGCGCTTTTTGGCCGCGATCCCGCCATTTGCACTCAAAGGAAAAAATTTTGCCGGCGCTTTCTTTGACAATATCTATTTCTTGACCGGTGTGCGTGCGCCAAAAATAATAATTTTCCAACTTGCTTTCAATCAATGTCCTTTTTTGCATTTCCATAAAAATAAAATTCTCCCAAAGCTGGCCAACATCGTCGCGCAAAGATAAATTGTTGAATTGCGAAATCACCGCGTTGCGCACCCCATTGTCCAAAAAATAATACTTGGCTTTTTGCGAAATTTCACTGCGCAAATTGCGCGAAAATCCGCGCGTTTTTTTGATGACAAACATTTTTTCCAGCAAATCCAAATAACGCGCCGCGGTTTTGGCATCGGTTTTGGCGGTTTGCGCAACTTCGTTGATGGAAACTTCGCCGCCAACCTGAAACGCCAAACATTTGGCAACATCCAGCAAAGTGTCCGGCGATCGCACCGCCTCCAGCGCCAGCGCGTCTTTGAAAAGATAGGAAGAGACCAACTCATTGAGAATTTTTGCCTTTTTCTCCAAATTCGGCTCGCTTAAAACTTCGGGATATGATCCGTAGACCAAAAATTTTTCCAACTCAACATCCAGCTCAAACGAGCTTGCCTCCATTTCTTTTTGCGCCAGCGGCAAAAGCAATATTGAAAAATGCCGGCCGGTGAGCGGTTCGCCGATTTCATTGGAAATGGAAAGCGACGAGGAGCCGGTCAAAATGATATTTTTTTCGGGAAACGCGTCAATCATCATTTTGGCGCCCCGCCCGATTGACGGAATAAATTGCGCTTCGTCTAACGCGATAATTTCATATGGCCGGGCAAAATCCAAAATCTTGGTTTTGTTTTCGGAGCGAAAAATCTCCCGCAGTTCAATATCGTCGCCGGTGGAATAATAGATTTTTTTATCTTTCTGCGTTTTTAAATACGCTTCCAAAAGAGTGGTCTTGCCCACCCGGCGCGGGCCGTAAATCACCAAAATTCGCTTGGGCGATATGTTGGCTTCAACGGTTTGCAATCTTTTAAATTTCATAAATTCGCGGTGATATAATACCTCACTTTTATACAAATATATGGTATCATACCCCCTCACTTTTTGTCAAACCCATAACATCTCCCCTCAACCCAAAAAATTACAGGGGTCGAACCCCTGTAAATTTTCATTTTGATTTTTGAATTTTTCCGCCAAAGGACGGATCCGCCTCTGACGGAGAATTTACCTTTATTATATTATTTATTCGCGTTTGAATTTTTGCGTCGTAGGGGCGGCCTTTATGGCCGCCCCTTTATGAAATGCGGGCGGGTACAAGACCCGCCCCTACGGGTACGGGTAGGCATAAAGACCGCTCCTACGGGTTCAAAAACGGGTGGAAAAAAAGCGAAAAGCGGGCTTTCGCCCGCTTATTTGCCGTTTATTTTTGTTTCGCGCCACAGACGGCGCGCCCATTCGCCGTCCGCGGGTTTTGCAAAATAAACGATTTGTAAAATAAAAAATTGGTTGAATCCAATTTGTTGAAACATATTGCGCGCAATATGTTTTTACTCTCTGTCTTACGCGGCCGGCTGTTCTTCGGCCGGTTGCGCCGGAGCTTCCGGAGCTTCCGTAGATTCAGGAGCGGCGGCCGGTTCCGGGGTGGCTACCGCCGGTTCCGGGGTGGTTGTAGGTTCAACCGGGGTTCCTGTTTGTGTGTCGTCCATAAAAATATTTTTCAAAAATCTCATTTTTTCCGACAAAATGGGCGTTTGGCGCAAAAAATTTAATTTTTGTTTTTAACCCCGCTTTTAAGCGAGGAGGTTTGCCCGAGACAAATTTGCCTTCGGATCGCGCCCTTCGCGCGCCTCGCGCTCTTGCGAGCCTGCCTTGATAATAGGCTCAATCGCCGATATTTGTCAACCTCAACAAACGCATAGACCCCCAAAGCTCTTGAAAAAATAAAAGAAATGTTGTAAACTTTCGATTATGACAAAAGAAAATAACAAAAACAGCGACATCACCGCCGCTGTTACAATAAACCCTCCCCGAACCGGGGAAATTGTAAAGGGAAAGGTTATTACCCAAGAACGTTCTTCGTTATATATCGATCTGGGCGCGATCGGCACCGGAATAGTTTGCGGCAAGGAATTTTATGAAAGCAAAGAAGGATTGAAAAATATCAAGGAAGGAGATTCCATCGCGGCGAAAATCATAGACTTGGAGAACGAGGAAGGATATATTGAATTATCGATAAGCGGCGCCACGCGCAAGCTGGTCTGGGACGAATTGCGCGAAAACTATGAAAAACGCGCGCCAATCGGCATAAAAATTACCGGCGCCAACAAAGGAGGCTTGATGGCAAAAGTTTCGGGACTATCGGCATTTCTGCCGGTTTCCCAGCTGGCCAGCAAGCACTATCCCAAAGTGGTGGGCGGTGATCCGGATAAAATTTTAAAAGAATTACAAAAATTCATCGGCGAGGATCTTTCGGTGCGCATATTAAATTTAAAGCCAAAAACCGGCGAAATTATTCTTTCGGAAAAAATGGCCGAAATGGAAGAGCGAGAAGCACAACTCAAAAAATATAAAATCGGGCAAATGGTTGACGGAGAAATAACGGGAGTGATGGAATTCGGCATTTTTCTGCGCTTTGACAACGGCAACGCGGAAGGACTCATTCCCGTGGCGCAAATCGGCGAAAATCGCGCGAAAAACCTCTCGGATCATTTCAAAATCGGCGACAAAATAAGCGCCAAGATTATCGAAATTGCCGGCAGTAAAGTGTTCTTGTCAATTAGAGATTCCGACAAAAAAGAATAAGGTTTTATTGATTTATTCAAATGAAAGGTTTTTTGAAAAATTTTGTTGCCGCAGTCTTTGTTTTGGCCGTGCTTGCCGGCTTGTTTTCGTTATTCGTTGAACAGCCCGAAACGCCGCGAGAGATTTCTCTTTCCCGGCTTGTGGCCGATATCAACGAATCCAAAATAGAAAATATCGCGGTAACCGGAGACACGCTCACGATCACCTATAATGAGGCCGCGGATAGCCAAATAACCGCCAAAGCGAAAAAAGAGACCGACTCTTCCCTTTCTCAAACGTTAATTAATTTGGGCGCCGACCATGAAAAGCTGGCCGCTGTGGGCTTTGAATCCAAAGAAGATACAAGCGTTTGGGTTTGGCTGGCGCCGCTGATTTACAGCATCTTGCCGCTTTTGATCATTTTGTTTGTTTTTGCCATGATATTTCGACAGGCCAAAGGAAACGCGATGCAGGCGTTTGATTTCACCAAAGCGAAAACCCGTATCTTGGGCGGCAAGCAAAAAGAAAAAACCACCTTCAATGATGTCGCGGGACTAAAAGAGGCAAAAGAGGAATTGCAGGAAATCATTGATTTTTTAAAGCGCCCGGAAAAATATTTAAAGATGGGCGCCAAAATTCCCCGCGGCGTTTTATTGATGGGGCTTCCCGGCACCGGAAAGACGCTGCTCGCCAAAGCCATTGCCAGCGAGGCCGATGTTCCTTTTTTTTCAATTTCCGGTTCGGAATTTATTGAACTGTTTGTGGGAGTCGGCGCCAGCCGAGTGCGCAGCTTGTTTGAACAGGCCCACAAAAGCAAGCGGGCGATAATTTTCATTGACGAAATCGATTCAATCGGCAAGGCGCGCGGCGTGGGAGTCACCGGAGGTCACGAAGAGCGCGAGCAAACTTTGAATCAAATTCTGGCGGAAATGGACGGCATTGAAAGCGGCGAAGGTATCATTGTCTTGGCGGCCACAAACCGGCCGGAACACCTTGACGCGGCGTTGTTGCGCCCGGGAAGGTTTGACCGCCGCATTGTTTTGGATCTCCCCGACAGCAACGACCGCGAAGCTATTTTGGCAATCCACTGCCGCAAAAAGCCTTTGGCAAAAGACGTTAATCTGCGCGAAATCGCCGAACGCACTCCGGGTTTTTCGGGTGCCGACATCGCGAACGTGGTCAATGAAGGTGCGCTTTTGGCGGCGCGGCGCAACAAAAAACAAATTTTTCAAACGGAATTTTTGGAATCCATCGAAAAAGTTCTGCTTGGGCCGGAAAAGAAAAGCCACCTTCTGTCAAAAAGCGAGAAAAAAATCGCCGCCTATCATGAATCCGGACACGCTTTGGTTTCATCTTTTTCGCCCGACACCGAGCCGGTGCGAAAAATTTCCATTATTTCGCGCGGTATGGCGGCCGGCTACACCTTAAAGAGCCCTATCGAAGAAAAGAAACTGCGCACCAAAGATGAGTTTATCGCTGAAATTGCCACGCTTTTGGGCGGGATGACTGCCGAACAGCTGATTTTTGGCCAGGCGTCGACCGGCGCGGCCAACGACTTGAAAGTTGCTTCCAAAATCGCGCGAAAAATGGTAAAAGAATACGGCATGTCGCCGCTGGGTCCGATTACTTTCGGCGAAAAAGAAGAGCTGGCGTTTTTGGGGCAGGAATTTGAAGCACGAACAAACTATTCCCACGAAACCGCGTCAAAGATTGACGATGAAGTTTCAAAAATCATCAAAGAAAGCCAAGACACCGCCAAAAGAATCCTCAACGAAAAAAAGGATATTTTGGAAAAACTCGCGCAAAGACTGATCGAAAAAGAAACCGTTGAAAAAGAAGAATACGAAGAACTGGTCGGCATCAAGGATGCTAAAATCCAAAACTCTAAATCCTAAATTCCAAACAAATTCAAATATCAAAATCAAAACTTCAAAACTGAATGCTTTTCTGCTTCTTGCTTTGATCTTTGAAATTTTGGGGGGTGGATTTGTTTAGAATTTAGTGCTTGGAATTTGGGACTTCTTCCATGGGCGTGTAGCTCAGTGGTTAGAGCAACGGCCTTATAAGTCGTAGGTCGATGGTTCGATCCCATCCACGCCCACAAAATGGGTTGATGAGCAAAAAAACAATGCTCGCCGGGCGATTGGCGCAGTGGTAGCGCGTTTCGTTGACATCGAAAAGGCCACAGGTTCAATCCCTGTATCGCCCACCGGTTTTGACTTTTTGGCGAATTTGGTTTATAGTTATCACTTGTTGGATACAAATCTGTTGAATTCAAATTTCAACAAGCATGTTGAAGTTTGAATTCAACAACAAAAGCTTCAAATAAGAATTAATAACATGGATATCAAGATTAAAGAATTTGCAAAACAAAACAAGCGCGAAGGATTGCCGCCGATCAAGGCCGGCGATACCGTGCGCGTTTATCAAAAATATAAAGACAAGGACAAGGAAAAAATCCAGATGTTTGAAGGGCTGGTTTTGTGCCGCAACCATGGCAATGAAATGGGCGCGGCCATCACGGTGCGCAAAATCGCCTCGGGCGTGGGCGTGGAAAAAATATTTCCGCTTCATTCCCCCGTCATCGACCGCATTGAGATCGTTAAATCCGGAAAAGTGCGCCGCGCCAAAATCTATTACATCCGCGACGCGAAAGGCCGCAAGGCAAGATTGAGGCGAGTGGAAAGGAATCTGAACGCCGAACCCGAAGAAATTGAAGAAGAGCCGGCCGCCGAAGAACCAAAGGCGGAAGCCGTTTCGGAAGAACCCGAAAACAAACCGGAAGAAAAAACGAAAAATCAAGAAGCCTAACCGCTTCTTGATTTTTATTGCTTTTACGATAAACTATTGACTATTCCGCTTTGCGGAATACGGCCGCCTTCGTTAAAACTTCGGCGAGCCAATGCCCGGGTGTTGGAATCGGCAGACAAGCTAGCTTGAGGTGCTAGTGGGCTCACCC
>CAZRVG010000004.1:16831-56121 GCA_964603475.1 uncultured Candidatus Saccharibacteria bacterium | reverse complement strand
CGCCCAAGTCGGGGGTGATAAGCGTCGGCGAGGTTTGCAAAACCACGCTGCCGCTTCCGGTGGTAGTATTTCCCAGCGCCGTTAGCGTTCCCGAGGCGGGCAGGGAAAGCGAGGTGTCGCCGGCAAGGGTTAATCCCAAGGAGTAATTGCCGGTGAAAGTGATGGTGTTGTTGGCGTTGTTGGCAATGCCCGTGCCGCCATATGCCGGAGAGATGGCGGTGCCGTTCCACGCGCCGGTGCCGATTGTTCCCAGGGTGGTAATATCGGTGCCGATGAGCTTTGAAGACGCAATGCTTCCGGCAAGCATCTCGTTGGCAACCTTGCCCGCGCCGATGGCGGTGGTAATGGCGGTAGTGCCGGAGCCGGAGATATCGCCGGACAGAGTGATGGTTTGATTGCCGGTCAAATAACCGGCGGCAGAATGGTCGCCCCAGCCGTAGGCGGTGTTCCAGTTGGTTGAATTATCGGTGAAAGAATAGTCGGTTAACAGATCGGTAAAGCCCGGGAAATAGAGATTGGAAACGCCCTCCGCCAAATCGTCGGTGTCAAAACCGGACAAATCGCTTAGATAAACTGTGGGCGCTTGCCATGTCGCCAAACCATCGGCATCGCTGGTGAGCACCTTGCCGTCCTCGGGATTACCCGAGGTGATGGTGAGCGCGCCGGCAATGGTGGTTGCCGCGGCGGACAAATTTCCTTGCATTGCGAGGTTGCCGTTGGTATCAATGACAAATTTACTGCCGGCATGTTTAGCGTGTCGCCGCTCAAACCGGCGGGCAGGGTAAACGGCTGGCCAATGGAATAGTTGGGGCGGTCAGAATCCATCTGGCGCAGAAGGAGATTTACTTTGTCTTTGGTCTCTTGATCAACGATAACGGTGTTGGTGCCGGTTTGAATTGCCGGAGGCGTTGGGCGAATGGCCGATATTTTGGCCAAGATATTATCCAGCTGATTTTTAATTGCCGCCAGCAGAGAGCTGTCGGCCGATTGGACAGCGGGTTTTACTTCAAAAGGGTCGGACCCTTTTGATAATTTGCGCCGGTATCGGTTGCTAAAGTTTTGCCGCTTTCTTTTTGATTGCCGCCGATATTATTATTTTGGGTTTGAGTGTTTTGGGTTTGGGTTTGAGTATTGTTTGGGGTTTGTAATTCGGGATTTGGAATTTGCTTTTTGGTTTCGCAGAAACCGAAAAGGCAGATGGTGCCCTGCCAAGCATCGGCCAGTCCCGCGCGGGTTTGCGCGACGAGTTGGGGAATGGTTTGTTGGATTAAAATTTCATTGCCGCGGGCGAAGCGCGCCGAAAGAGATTCGGCAGTTTGGGCAAAGCCGGCGTTCGCCGGTCTTGCCGCGCCCAGGCAACACAAAAACACCAAAAACGCGCCCAGCAATTTGACCAAATTTGCCATTATCCGCGATTGTTTCTTGAACATCATTTTAAGTCAATCTCAATATCTTCATTATAACCCATTTGACAATTAAAAAGCAAATGAAACGCGCCGCGATTTTTTGCCGGTAATTTCAAAATTGATTGTCGTCGCGTCCGGAGGCAAAATTTCCGCCGCGATATCCGGCCACTCAATCGCGGCGATGTTTTTGGGATCGGCAAAAATTTCTTTGATGTTTAAAAATGTTAGATCGGCGGCGGAATTCAGGCGGTAGCAGTCAATGTGATAAAATTTTTCAAAGCCGATTTTGGGCGGCAGAGGATAAATTTTTGCGATCACAAAGGTGGGGCTGCTGATCGTTTCCCCAATCCCCAGCCCCTTGGCAAATCCCTGAATAAAATTGGTCTTGCCCGCGCCCAGCTCGCCGGACAACGCCAAAACGCGCGCGTTTTCTCCCGCGCCGTTTGCCAAAATTTCTTTTGCCAGCATCCGCCCCGTTTTTTTTGTTTGCGCCGGAGAATCAACAATATAAATTTGTCTTTTTCTTTTCATAAAATTTTGATTGTGCTGATTTTGACAAAAATTGTTTCGCGGACAAAAAATTGACTTTTGACCGATAGTGGGATATTTTAAAAAATCAGCAATTTCATTCTCCATTTTTGCACAAATATGCCCACAGCTCAAAAAATCACTCAAAAAATCACTTTACCGCAAGGGTTAATCGATTCTCTCAAAGTTGACTTGATCGGCTTGCCGGCGTTTCGCGGCGCAATTGAAAAAAAATTAAGCGATCCCAACAACACCGTCACGCAAATAATTGAAATTATTTTGGCCGGAGGCATTGTTTTCAATTCTTCGGACGTCCACATTGAGGGCCAAGAAAACGACGCCAAATTACGGGTGCGCCTTGACGGCGTTTTGCAGGATGTGCTGTCTTTTGACCGCAAAATTTATGACACGCTCATTTCCCGCGTCAAACTGCTTTCGGAAATGAAGCTCAACGTGAGCAACCGGCCGCAAGACGGGCGGTTTTCCATTGCCGCCGGAGAAAATTCCGTGGAAATCCGCGCTTCAATTCTGCCCACCGAATACGGCGATTCGGTGGTAATGAGAATTTTAAACCCCAAAAATTTGATTGATTTGGAACAAGCCGGATTGCGCAAAGATCTTTATGATATGTTTTTGGAGCAAATAAACCGCCCCAACGGCATGATTATCGTCACCGGCCCCACCGGATCGGGAAAAACCACCACTCTCTACGCCTTTTTAAAAAAACTGCAAAGCCCGGAAGTTAAAATCGTCACCATTGAGGATCCGATTGAATACCATTTGGAAGGGATTTCCCAAACCCAAGTGGAGCCCGACAAAGGCTATGATTTCATTTCCGGATTGCGCGCGATCGTGCGCCAAGATCCCGATGTAATTCTCGTGGGTGAAATCCGCGATTTGGAAACCGTGGACATCGCCTTGCAAGCCGCACTCACCGGTCATTTGGTTTTTTCCACCCTGCACACCAACGACGCGGTCGGCGCCATCCCCCGCCTGATCAGCTTGGGCGCCAAAGCCTTTAACATCGGACCGGCCGTCAATATGATAATCGCCCAGCGATTGGTGCGCCGCGCGTGCCCCAAGTGCAGCGCGCGGGGATCTTTGCCGGAGGCGGAATTAACCGAGATAAAAGAAGGTTTGGGCGCGGTTTTGCCCGATTTGGCAAAAAGAGGCATCACTTTGCCCGAAATCAACGAACAATTGGAAGTTCCGCGCGTTAAAGGATGCGACTATTGCGCCGGCACGGGCTATCGCGGCCGCACCGCCCTGTATGAAGCCTTTAAAATCGATGATGAGATTCAAGCTTATATTTTGGAATCACCCACTGTTCCCGGATTAAAGGAAATTGTCAAAAAGAAAGGAATGTTGTCCCTTTATCAAGACGGACTGATAAAAGTGGTCCAAGGAATTACCACCCTCGACGAAGTTAAAAGAGTGGCGGAGAAATAAAAAATCCCGAAATCGGGAGTCAAATTGGTTCTGCGCCCAATTTTTAGAATTTCCCGAGGTATATTCCAGCCGCAGCCAGGATACCCATCGTAAAAAATTCCAGACTCCCAATTTCGAGATTTTTCTTCGCCCTCCATAGCCTTGGCGAAGGAGGGACGCGCATATCAATTAAGCCATAAAATGGCGGATTTTGTTTTGCCCATCAATTATAGCGCACTTCATTTTTTTTGTCAAGCCCATAGCCCCCTTTCCCAAGGAATTGACCAAAACAACTTTTTGTTGTAGGGTAGCGCCATCGGCGCAAAATGATATTTTGCGATGATTTTTTGTAAAATCAATTTTTAGACATTTACTATAATAATACAATTTTTGCCACTTTTTAATTTCTAAGCGTCCTTTTTGGAAATTGGAAATTGGAAATTGGAAATTTACCACTATGTCCGGACACTCACACGCAAAAACAATCGCCCACGCGAAAGGAATTGCCGACCAAAAGCGCGGCGCGGCATTCTCAAAAATGGTGCGCCTAATTACCGTGGCCGTCAAAGAAGGCGGGGCAAACCCCGAAACAAATTCGCGCCTGCGCATGGCCCTGGACCAAGCCAAAGGCATTAATATGCCCAAGGACAACATCGAGCGCGCCATCACTCGCGCCAGCGGTCCCGGAGAAGGTGAAATATTTTACGATTTTCTTTTTGAAGGCTACGGTCCGGGCAACGCGGCTCTCTTAATTGAAGGTATCACTGACAATAAAAATCGCGCCGTCAATGACGTTAAAACCATTTTAAACCAAAACGGAGGCAAAATGGTGGGTGAAGGCGCGATCCGCTGGATGTTTGAACGCAAAGGAATGGTGATGATCAAATTATCCGAACAAGAATCGGATAAGCAAGACAAGGAAACGCTGGAAATGGAAGCCATTGAAGCCGGCGCCGAGGATATTTATTGGTTTGAAGATGTTTTGGAGATCCACGCCCTGCCCGAGAACACCGAAGCGGTCAAAAAAACACTTGAAGAAAAAGGCTTTAAAGTGAACTCTTTTTCATTGGGATGGCTGCCCAAGGAGGAAATTGAAGGCGATGAAAAAATCAAAGAACAAAACGAAAAGCTGATCGAAAAACTCACCGACAACGATTCGGTGCAGGAAGTTTATTCCAATTTAAAAGATTAAATTGGAAATGACAAATTCCCAATTTCTAATTTCAAAATAAATTTAACAATTCCAAAATTTTAAAAATAAAAGCTCCGCCGGCGCGGAGCTTTTTTGCGTTCGCATTCCGCATTCGTAGGGGCGTGGCTTTATGCCCGCCCGCATTCCCGCAACTTCATATTCCGCGGGGAAGGCCTTTATAACTTCCCCGCAAAAACGCAAAATAGTATTACTTTTTATATTGCCGGGCAACCATTTAGTAATACTTTTTGCCAACCCCGCCGTCGCCAATCGCCCGCAAAAGCGTGTTGAAGCCAAACTTCAACACAAGGATTAAGCTGTTGAAGTTTGACTTCAACACAAATTTTGAGGGCTTAAATGATAAAGTCAAAATAATTTGTTGAATTAACATTTTCCAGCGATGCCTCCGAATAGGTTGCCAACCATTCATCTCGGTTAGATTTATTCGCGAGTTTATCTCCCCATTTAAACTCATAGCCAAAAAGTTTTCCCTCCCTCTCTTCCACAAAATCAACTTCTTTTTGGTCCCAAGTGCGCCAAAAATAATTATTGGAAAAAATTTCGCGGTAAGAATTTCTTTTAAGCCGCTCGATTACCAAAAAGTTTTTCCACAACGCGCCGATGTCGTCGCGCAGATTCAAGCCGTTGAAATTTGAAATCACCGCGTTGCGCACGCCGTTGTCATAAAAATAATATTTGCTTTTTTTGGTGATCTCTTTGCGCAAATTGCGGGAAAACCCTCGCAGATTGTAAAGCACGAAAGATTTTTCAAACAAATCCAAATAGCGCCCCACGGTTTTATAATCAATCTGCAACCGATCGGCCAACTCCGAAAGCGAGACCTCGCCGCCAACCTGAAACGCCACCAAGCGCAAAAGATCCAAAAGCAATTTTGAACCCTTAACCTGTTCAATTTCCAAAATATCTTTTAGCAAATAAGAATTCACAATCTCCTGCAAAATTTTGGTGCGCTCCTTGTCGCTTGATGCCGCGACAACCTCTGGATAACCCCCAAAGACCAAATAGCGCGTCAATTCGCTTTTTAAATCAAAACGGGATTTGGCTTTTTCCAATTCCAATTGCGCCACCGGATAAAGGACAAGAGTGTTTTTTCGGCCGGTGAGCGGTTCGCCCACTTGGCCGGAAAGTTCAAAAGACGACGAGCCGGTGGCGATAATTTTTATGCCGGGGATTTGATCAACCAAAATTTTCAAGCCATAGCCGACATTGGGGATTCTCTGCGCTTCATCAATGGCAATCAATTCATAATCCGCGGCATAATTTTTTAAAATATCAAAATCTTGCGACGATAAAATTTCGCGAACTTTAATGTCATCGCCCGAATCCAGCCGGTATTTCATTTCGCAACCGGCCAAAAAATTATTCAGCAAAGTGGTCTTGCCCACGCGCCGCGGACCATAAACCACCAACGCTTTGTTGGGTTTTATATATTCGCCTAAATTATCATAGAAACGGGGAATTTTCATAGGTTTATCTGGCGATGCTTTAAGCATTGTGTTAATGTGTTTCCCGCTTAATTATAGCAAAATCCTCAAAATTGGCAAATTTCAAGGATTCCCCCTCCTCAAAATCCCCGCATTTCAAGGATTTTGTATAAGGATTTTATATAAAAAAAGAGGGGCATTATTAGAGCGCCGCCTCAAGCTCGACAAGGGCACTTATCGCCCTCGAATCGCGTACCAACTTATCTATCTCGTCATTGAACTCGTTTGGAAGTTGGAAAAGTATATCTCCCTGACGAATAGGGCTACTACCATCATAGATGCCAATAGTCAAAATATCTTCACCCGTGAAGGAACAGGCACTCCTTGATATTAACACCAGTTCAATTCGTACTCCTTCGGCATATTCATCGAAGGGTACCACACTGGAAACTTCCACCCAAAAAACCTCTCCATAGGACACCTTACTAAGTTCGGGAAAATGATCCCCGATAATTTCCCTAACCCCATACTTCTCAACAAGATCGTTAATCTCGTTGCCAGAAAGTACAACCTTCTTATTCATATAACAAAGATAACATAATAATAGTTTGTCAAGGTGGCGGGGCGGGAGAGATGAGAGTATAATGGAAATACCGCCAAAAATCCTAAATCCTAATACCTAAATCCCAAACAAATCCAAATATCAAAATTCAAAATTCAAAATCAAATCCGCGGTTTTTTGTTTTGAATTCGGATATTTGGGTTTTGAATTTGTTTAGGATTTAGGATTTAGTGCTTAGAGTTTCGCTTTTCGCTTTAACCTTCACGCTTTTATGATTATATTAGGAATTGATCCCGGTCTTGCCACCACCGGATTTGGCGTGGTGGCGCCGGTTAAAAATCGCGCCTCAAAGCTTCGGTGCATCGGCTACGGCACCATTGACACGGTGCCCGATATGATCCTCCCCCAGCGCCTCAACAAAATCCACTTGGATTTAAATCGCGTGATCACGCAATACCAGCCCAAAGCGCTGGTGATGGAAAATGTTTTCTTTTTCAAAAACGCCAAAACCATCGTGCCGGTGTCGCAAGCGCAGGGAGTAATTCTTTTGGCCGCGGCAAAAAAGCGCCTGCCGGTTTACCGCTACACGCCCATTGAAGTGAAAAAAACGATCACCGGATTTGTGAAAAGCGACAAAAAAGACATCCAGCGCGAAATCCAAAAAATTCTGCGGCTGGAAGAAATTCCCAAGCCCGACGATGCCGCCGACGCGCTGTCCATCGCGGCCACATACCTCATCCGCAGTTTGAATTTGTGAATTTGATTCCGTAGGGGCGGCCTTTATGGCCGCCCTGTTTTTTTGCAGGGGCAATGTTTACAGTTGTCCTTTTTGGGCGGCCATAAAGACCGCCCCTACGGAGTGGATGGTTGATTTTTGGGCGGCCATAAAGACCGCCCCCACGGAGTGGATGGTTGATTTTTGGGCGGCCATAAAGACCGCCCCCACGGAGTGGATGGTTGAGTGAGTGCAAAGACCGCCAAAAGGATGGTTGGGCGGGCATAAAGGCCGCGCCCATACGAAAGCAAGAACAAAAAATGCAAAACCTACGGAAATATCCACAGGTTTTTAATATTATTTCAACAGGGTTTTGCGCGGTTTTTCAATGGGTTTTCAACAATTATTGACGATTTATCCACAAGGTTATCAACAACTATTTAGTACATGGGGGCGCACCTCGGCGAGTACGCCGAGGAACGCCCCCGGCAGAGGATTTTAGTACGCCGAGGCACGAACCCGGCAGAGGATTTTAGTACGCCGAGGCACGAACCCGATAGAAGGGTTTAGCACGCCGAAGGCGCGATCCCAAATAAGGAGACTCATTTGATTTTGAAAAATTTGCTTTTGCCGATTTGCACGATCGTCCCGGATTTTATTTCCACCGCTTCTTGCCAATTATTTTTAACCGCGCCGCCAATTTTTACGCCGCCCTGATCACACAATCTCCTTGCCTCTCCTTTTGACTTGACCGCGCCCAAAGCGATCAGCAAATCGGGAATATTAAGCGATTTATCTTTTATTTCAACGGCGGGAATGTCCGACGGCAAACTGCCTTCTTGCGCCACGCGGACAAATTCTTCTTGGGCAAAATCCACTTCCTTTTTATTGTAAAAAATAGAAACGATTTTATGCGCCAATTTTATTTTCACGTCGCGAGGATTAACTCTTTTTTTATTAACATCCACTTTTAAATTATCGACTTCGGCCTGTGGAATATCTGTTAACAACTCAAAATAATCCCACATTGAATCGTCGGAAATCTTCATTGTTTTGGCAAACATTTTTGCGGGTTTTTCATCCAAGCCGACATAATTTCCCACGGATTTGGACATTTTCTTTTCACCGTCAATACCAATCAACAGCGGCACCATCAGCACATTCTGTTCGGGCTTGCCAAGAGCGCGCTGAACCTTTCGGCCAAATAAAAGGTTTAAACACTGGTCATAACCGCCCAGCTCCACATCGGCATCAATCGCCACCGAATCATACCCTTGTAAAAGCGGATACAAAAGCTCTAACATACTCACATCCAGCCCCGCCTTCAAGCGCTTTTGAAAGTCCTCTCTTTCGATTAAGCGCGCCACGGTGAACCTGCCGGCCAAATCCATTAAAAATGACATCGGCTTTTGCCCAAACCACTCGCTATTATAATGAATTTCGGCTTTTTCAATATCAATCACTTTTGCCGCTTGATTGATGTAATCTTTCATGTTATCCCGAATTTGTTGCTGGGTGAGCTGCGGACGCGAAGCGGTTCTTCCCGAAGGATCGCCGATTAGGGTGGTAAAATCACCGATAATCAGCACCGCCTTATGCCCCAAATCTTGAAATTGGCGCAGCTTGCGCAGAACCACCGCGTGCCCCAAATGCAAATCCGCCGCGGTGGGATCAATCCCCAGCTTTATCCGCAGTTGTTTGCCCGATTTTATTTTTTTCTTCAAATCGGTTTCTTCAAAAAACATTTTTACCCCGCGGCAAAGCAATTCGCTTATTTTTTCCGGATCAGCATTTATCTTCATATGATTTCATCTTACAATAATAAATAAAACCCATAAAGCATTTTTAATTAAAATACCCAAAATGTCAAAGTTTAAACCAATTCTCAACAAAAAAAACAGCAAGCCGTTAAAAATTTTTCGCCGGATTTTGGCAATAGTCGCCGTTTTAACGCTTGTCGGCGCCGCCGCCGCGGGAGCGGTGTTTGTTTACTATACGCGCGACTTGCCGCGGCCGGAAAAATTCTCAGAAAAAAACACTATTCAGTCAACCAAAATTTATGACCGCACCGGCACGATATTGCTTTATGAAATCTACGGCGAAGAAAAGCGCGACTGGGTTGATTTTGACCAAATTCCCGAATCGTTAAAAAAGATGGCGATCGCCGCCGAAGATAAAAATTTTTATGAAAATCATATCGGAATCGATATTGAGGGAATCACCCGCTCCTTTTTAACCTATTTCAAAACCGGCAAAATCACCGGCGGATCAACTATCCCCCAGCAACTCACTCGCTCAACATTTTTAACCAATGAAAAAACCGCGCAAAGAAAAATCCGGGAAATTGTTATGGCAATCGAGCTCACGCGGCGCTATTCCAAAGATGATGTTTTGGAATGGTATTTAAACCAGGTTCCCTTCGGTCAAAACACCTACGGTATCGGCGCAGCCAGTATCAATTATTTCAAAAAACATGTCAGCGAGCTTGATTTGGCGCAACAAGCAACCTTAATTTCTTTAATTCAAGCCCCGTCGTACTACCCAAACCATTTTGACGAATTAATGGACAGAAAGAATTATGTTTTAAACCGCGCGATTGAGGACGGCTATTTAAGCGGCGAAGAAGTTGAAAGCGCCAAAAATATCGAGGTTGTTTTCACAAAAAAAACAACTGAAATAAAAGCACCCTATTTCACTTTATGGGTAAAGCAAATTTTAGAGCAAGAATACGGCAAAAAATACTTAGAAGAAAGTGGATTAACGGTGATAACGTCGCTTGATTGGAACATGCAGCAAACCGCCGAAACAGCGTTAAGCGAAGGTGTTAACGCAAACCGCGCCTATTACGCCCATAATGGCGCGCTCACGGCAATTGACCCAAAAACAGGGCAAGTACTGGCAATGACCGTGGGTAGCGGCAATTACTATGACGAGCCATACCCGAAAGACTGCCGCCCGGGAATCGATTGTTTGTTTGATCCGCAATATAATGTCGCCATAATGGCTCCGGGGCGCCAGCCGGGATCCTCTTTTAAACCCTTCGTTTACGCGGCCGCCTTTGAAAAAGGATACGCCGATACCACAATCGTCAATGACGTGCCGACTTGTTTCGGCAAATGGGGCGGCGAAGAATATTGCCCACAAAATTACACCGGCACATTTCAAGGGCAAGTTACATTGCGGCGCGCGCTGGCAGGATCATTAAATATCCCGGCGGTTATCGTGCTAAACTCGCTCGCCGGATTATCCGACAGTATCGCGAAAGCAAAAGAAATGGGCATCACCACACTAAACAATCCTTCATCGTTTTACGGCCTTGCATTGGTTTTGGGAGGGGGTGAAGTAACTCTTCTTGATATGACATCAGCCTATGGAGTTTTTGCCAATCAAGGCTATCGCGTTCCGGCCTCTCCGATCATAAAAATTACCGACACAAAAGGATTTTCGGTTTATAAAAATAATAAAACCCCTCAAAAAGTTATAAGCGCGCGAAGCGCCAATTTAATCAGCAGCATACTTTCCGATAACAACGCGCGCGCGTATATGTTTGGCGTTAATTCACCGCTTCATTTCGCCGATTATAATGTCGCGGTAAAAACAGGCACCACAAGCGATTATAAAGATGGCTGGATTATCGGCTATACGCCATCAATAGCGGCCGGCGTATGGGTGGGAAACAGCAACAACGAAGCAATTAAAAAAGAACCCGGCTCGGTGGTCGCCGGTCCGATATTTCACAATTTTATGGAAAAAATATTACCCAACTACCCAAAAGAAAAATTTCCATCCCCGTAAAACATTTAATCATTTAAACATTTAATCAATCATATAATTAAAAAATCACGCTTTGCGTGATTTTTTAATTATATGATTATATGATTTTTTGATTAAATGTTTAAATGTTTATATGATTATATATTTTCAATATTTTTTAATCGGCATCAAAATATAAATAAAATCAGAATCTTTGGTTGATTTTAAAACACTCGGGCTATCTTCTCCTGAAAAATCAAAAACACAATCATCTTCTTTAATAACAGACAACCCATCCGCCAAGAAGCGATTATTAAACACAATGGAAATATCTTTTCCCGACGCATTTTTTAACTTCAATTCACTCTCATAAGCACCCATATCTGTTGTTTGGCTATAAATACCCATAATTAATTTTTGAGGAGATACTTTAATATTAATTTCATTGTTTTTTCCGGAAAAAATTCCCGCAGGTTTTAATTGGCTTAACATTTCTTTTTTCGAAAAAACCGCGTTCGCCGAATACGAAACGGGAATTATTGTTTGGTAATCCGGAAAATCACCTTCTATTAACCGTGTGGTAAATTGTATTTTTGGCGAATCCGCGTCCCCCTCATCGGTTAAATCAAGGGTAATTTGATTATTGGTTATATATATTTTTATATTTTTTTGCTTATCGCCAAAAACGGAAACAATTTCCCGCGCCGCTTTAACCGGAACAATAACCGAATTATTATCAAATTGCTTGCCGTTTCGCGAGACTTGAATTATTTTTTCACCCAAACGAAAACTATCCGTGGCAACAACCTTAATAACATCCCCCAAAAACGAAACATATACCCCCGTAATCTCGGGTTTTATCGACGAACTACCGGCAAATCCCGCCACACAAGATATCGCTTGGCAAAATAAATCCGCGCGGACGGTTAAAAAATCACTATCAGTATTAACCGGAAGAACGGGGAATTCATCCGCCGGCAAGCTGTTTAAATTCGACTTTCGCCGATCATTTAAAATAAAAATTGAATTGTCTTTTGTTTGAATATCAACTGTACCGCCGGGTAATGAGTTTATTAATCCCGAAAACATTTGCGCCGGAACCGCCGCGCTTCCGTCTTCCTCCACCTTTGAAAGCATTTTCCATGATATTCCCGTTTCCAAATTAGACGCAATAAGCGTGAGTGAATTTTTTTCCGCCTTCAATAAAACATTGCTTAATATTGGCAGAGTGGTGTCTTTTCCCGATATTTTTTCAACTTGGCTGATTGCTTGTTGAAGTTTTTCCTGTAAAATTTTTATTTTCATTTATATTATATTATTATTTTATTTTTAAAATTTATTAATTAGTATCATTAATAATTGTTGTGGATAAAATAGGTCGTAAGCTTATTTTATACTTAATTATTTGTGGAAAAAATATGTTGATAATAGGTGGTTTTTTTGTTTATTTTTTTAAAATATTTTTATGATAATTTTTTTAATATTTTAATCCATTTTTATTAACATATTTTTTAATTAATTAATTAACATTTTATACACAAGGTATTTTTGTTTTTATGAGTTGTAAATTTTTTGTTTTAGAATGTTTATTTCTTGTTGCAGGGATTCATCTTCTTTGATTTGGGAAGATATTTTTTTATAGGCGTGCATCACGGTTGTGTGGTCTTTGTTGCCTATTTTTCTGCCAATAAAAGGAAAAGACGCATTTAACTCGTTTCGTAAAAGATACATTATTATTTGTCTTGGTTTGACAATTTCTTTTTTGCGCGACTCTGATAAAACATCTTTTTCTTTTAAGTCGTAAAAATTAACGGTTTCCCGTATAATTCTTTTTGGGTTTATAATTCTTTTTGGGTTAAAAGACGATAAAATTTCCTTGCATGTTTCGGTTGTTGGGGCTAGGTTTTTTAATTTGGTATGGGCGATAAATTTTGTGAGTACACCTTCAAGTTCTCTGATATTGCTTTGAACCGTTGAGGCGATAAAAGAAATAATGTCATCGGGAAAGGATATTTTTAATTGTTGGCATTTAATTTTTAAAATCGCGACTCTTGTCTCGAAGTCGGGCAAACTCACGTCGGCAATCATTCCCCCTTCAAAGCGGGATCTAAGCCGGTCGGAAATTTCAGGTATAGCTTTCGGCGCTTTATCGGATGATAAAACAATTTGCAAATTTTTATTGTAAAGGGTGTTAAAAATATAAAAAAACTCATCTTGCGTCCTTTCTTTTCCGGAAATAAATTGTATGTCATCAACAATAAAGAGCGCGGTATCCAAATATTTTGTTCTCAAGTTTTCTATTTTTCCTTCACGAATCGCGGCGATAATTTCAGAAGTGAGTTTTTCCATTGGAATATAGCGCACTTTTTTATTTTTGAAATTATCGGACACTTCGTTGCCGATGGCTTGCAGCAGGTGGGTTTTCCCCAAACCTACCCCGCCGTATATAAAAAGCGGATTATAATTATCTCCGGGTTTTTCAGCCACGGCTTTGGCGGCGGCATGCGCCAGTTCATTGTGTAGGCCGACAATAAAGCCGTCAAATTTGTATTTTGGATTAAGGTTGGTTTCTTTGTTGAATTTAAATTCTTCAAAATCAAGCTGGCCGGTTGTTGCACTTGGCGCCAATCTTTTGTTTTTATTGTGTTGGGTGTTTATCGGGGCTTGTATTACTTGAAAAAAAACCTCTCTTATGGATTCATCAAATTCTCTTAAAAAGCCGATCATTTGTTTGCGGTACTTTTGTTCGAGCCATTCCTTTGAAAGGTAGTTAGGTACGGCAACAACCGCCTCTCCGTTTTTGATGGAGATGATGTTGGTTGATTTAAACCATGTGGCGAATATCGCCGGAGAAACGCTTAATTGTACTTGCGCCAATATTGACTGCCAGATTTCTTTATTATCCATTTTACCTTTTTTGTTTTATTATAACCGCAAGTTATTCAAATGAAAGGATTTTAAAAAACCCGCGAAAATAATTTTTTGAATGTCATATTTTGTCCAGCAGGCTATTTTTTGTTGAACATATTAATCATCGCTGTTTAAAATTTGCCAACACAAAACAAAAAAACAAAAATGGCAAATATTTTATAGGTTGAAAACTTGTGGAAAAGTGTGGGTAAAATGTGGATAAAACTCGAATTTTCGGTTCTATTGACACAATATCATTATTTGGCCTTTTTTGGCAAGAAAGGCGGTTAAACCGATTTTATTGTCGATGTTTTGTCTTTACTTTTGGCGATTTTGGTGTAAGATGTTAAGCGGATACGCAATTAAGCGGGGTTAATAAAAAAATATGAGTGTTACATATCAACCAAAAAAGAGGAAAAGAAGCCGCACGCACGGCTTTTTGAAACGATCTCAAAAACCGGGAGGAAAGCGCGTTTTGAGAGCGCGCCGCGCCAAGGGCAGAAAAAAAATTTCGGTCTAATTTCACTTAATTATGCTGCCGCGCAAAAATCGCTTAAAAAAAGAAAAAGAGATTAAACGCGCGCTTGCCGGAAAAATTTTTAGCAAAAGCGCTTTATTGATTTGCAAAGCGGCGGCAAACGAACTGGGGTCCGCCCGTTTTTGTTTTGTTGTTTCAAAAAAAATATCCAACAAAGCGGTTGTCCGCAATAAGGTTAAGCGCCGATTGCGCGAGGCGATAAAAGCGCTTTTGCCGCGGATCAAGCACGGATTTGATTGCGTCCTGATCGCTTTGCCGGGGATAGAGGCGAGAACTTATCGGGAAATTTGGGAATATGTTTATCGCGTGCTGGCAAAAAGCGGAATTCTTAAACTCAAACGAAACTCAAATCAAAATTCAATTTCAAATGATAAATAAAATCAAAATTATAAATCACAAATCAAAACAAAATAACGATTTTTGTTTTAGAATTTGATTTTGAATTTAAAATTTTGTTTATAATTTATCATTTGTAGTTTGATTTTATTGCCTGTTTACCATTGAATTTTAGATTTTGATTTTAATTTTCTATTGATATGAATCTTTTTGATGCTTTGATTTATCAGCCTTTATTTAACGCTCTCGTCGCTTTTTATCAGTGGCTGGGAGATTTTGGGTTGGCGGTGATCGCGCTCACTCTTCTGATTCGATTTTTGCTCTATCCCCTGGCGGCCGAATCCATTCGCGTGCAAAAAATTACCGCGGCGATTCAGCCGAAAATGAAAGAGATTCAAGAAAAACACAAAAACGACAAAGAAAAGCAGGCAATGCTGGTTATGGAGCTGTGGAAGAAAAACAAAGTTAATCCTTTGAGCGGCTTTTTGTTTTTGTTGATTCAGCTGCCGATTTTGTGGGGTTTGTATCGCGTGTTTTGGAACGGGTTTAAAGACGAATCCCTTTCAATGCTTTATGGATTTATTCCCAATCCGGGCGCGATTGACCCGATGTTTTTTAACGCGGTTGATTTGGGGGCGGCGTTTCCGGCTTTCGCGGTCGCCGCGGCTATTTTGCAATTTATACAAACCAAAATGATGATGCCGGTAATTTCCGCTCCAAAAGAAAAAAAATCGCAAAAAAGCCAAAGCGAGCAATTTGCCGCGATGATACAAACCCAATCATTGTATGTTTTTCCGGTGATTACGGTTCTGATATTTTGGGGACTGCCTTCGGCGCTGGGGCTTTATTGGATTGTTTCCAGCGCTTTTTCGATAATTCAACAACAATTTATTTTGAAAAAACAATATGAAACAAGCTCAAATTAATCCAAAAGAAATCAAGCAGATTACCAGCGATTTAATCAAAAAAATAGACGCCGAAGCGGCGGTTTCGGTCGCGTGCGAAAAAGACGGCGTAGTTAATGTTGACGTTAAGACTCGCGATCCGCAGATTTTGATCGGCCGCAATAATGAAACATTACAGGCGATACAGCATCTTTTGCGCGTGATGGCGCGCCGGATATCCGGCGGCCAATGCTTTATTGATTTGGACGTTAACGAATATCGAAAAAAACGCAATAGCTATCTTAAGGATTTGGCGGTGTCTTCGGCCAATGACGCTTCTCTTTCAAAAAAAGAGGTTTCGCTCCCCTCGATGAACGCTTATGAGCGCCGGATAATTCATATGGCGCTGGCGGAAAGAAAGGATGTTGCCACGGAAAGCCGCGGCTATGAAGAAGATCGTCATATTGTTATCAAGCCGACATCGTGATTTAATCATTTAATCATATAAACATATAAACATTTAATCATATAATCATTTAATTATATTGGTTGTCCGAAAGCCAAAAGTAAAATTTTTACAGATGTAAAGTTGGGAAAATGATTTTAAAAGGCGTGCCTTACGGCACGCCTTTTACTTCCGGTTCGGATGGAATATCCGGCGGCGGTTTTATTTGTTGTTTATCTCCCATTTTGCTTATTTCTGAAAGCGGCGTATCCGCGGGCAGTTCGCTTTTTTCTTGTTTCAAACCGTGGATATCTTCCGGCGGCGCGTCTTTGGGTTTGATTGCCGGCGGATTTTTGTCTGCGGCGTTCCCCCCAATTTCCTCTTTGGCCTTCTTTATTTTTGTCAATTCCTCGGGGTTCGTGGTGATGATTTGGTCTTCAATATATGAAGCCACCACTTTCATCGCCACATGTTTTTGTCCGGCAAAAAACAATCCCTCCCCGATTTCGGCCTCTAAGAGCAATCCCTTTTCCCGTTCGGTGAGGTTAAACGTTTTTTGCACCACGTCAATGGTCGCCGGTGATTGTTTGAGCATGACCTGGATGGAAGAATTGGTGATTATCGGCTGACCGTATGTGGAGCGCATAAAATCGGCCACGTCTTGAGTGATGGTGCTCACTCCCAGCCAATATTTGCGCGCGCGCTTGCATAATCCGTATAAAAACGACGCGCCTTCCTCGCTTTGCATTAAAACCCACGCTTCATCCACCACCAGGATGCGTTTGCGCAGTTTGGAGCGCACCTTGTTCCAAATGTAGTGCATAATAATATACATTGCCGAAGTGCGGAATTCGTTTTCCATGTCGCGAATGCCAAAAACAACCAAGGGTTTGTCCATGGAAATATTCGTGGGCTGATTAAAGAAGTCGGCATATGTTCCCTGGGTGAATTTGCGGATGCGCCGCACCAAAGAATCCGCGCCCTCCATTCCTTCCAGGACCGCTTCCAGATCGTGCATCAGCGGGACGCGTTCGGCCCATAATTTTGGATCGGTTTGGGGAGAGATATCTTTGGCGGCGTATGTTTCGGTAAGAGCACGGTCAATAATGGCATCTTCTTCGGGAGTCATTCCTCCCAAAAGGATGCGCACCAGACCTACGATGTTGATGATGTTGGATCGGATAACATCGGCGGGGTTTTCATCTTCGCGCGGTTCGGGCAGATCGAATGGATTGATATGATACGGCGAAGATAAAGAAACGTTCAAAAACGATCCTCCGGTGGCTTCCGCCAAAGTTTTAAATTCATTCTCGGGATCGACGACGATAGCGTCCACCCCCATCATCATTGAGCGCAAAATTTCCAGCTTAACAGTGTAGCTTTTGCCGGAGCCCGACTTGGCAAAAATTACGCTGTTGGCGTTTTCCATTGAAAATCGGTCAAAAAGTATGAGCGAGTTATTGTGCAAATTGGTGCCGTAAAGAATGCCTTCGTTGGCGGAAAGATCAAATGAAACAAAAGGAAAGGTTGATGATAGCGGGCTGGTGTTCATCGGCGTGTGGGTTTGGACTTGGTCCATGCCGTAGGGAGAAGTGGAAATAAACCCCTCTTTTTGCTGGTAGGTCAAAGGTTTTATGTAAACCAATTTTGATTCAAGGATTGATCGCAAGCTTGTTTCAATGTCGCGCAGTTTTTCCGGTGCTTCCGTGTAGGCGGTTAAATAGATTCCCAAGCGAAACATTCTTTCGGTGGATGTCTGCAGTTTGTCGCGCAAGCCTTCCAAGTCTTGATAGGCGATTTCCAGCGCAGGATCGCGCACCAGCCCCTTTTCTTCGCGATCCATAATCTCGGCCTGCACTTCGGTGAGCTTTTTACGCAGCTGTTTTAACGTTGTTCCGGTGTCGATCGGATGGATATGAAACGTCGCGTCCATGGGAATATCCAGGTTGATTACCGGGGTAAACCAGCTGGAATTCAGATAGCGCGGATAGGAAAAGATAAAAAATGACTTTCCGCATCGCTCCCCGATTTTGAAGTGATCTGACGCCAAAACAATCGACGAAGGCGCGATAACGTCGCGAATGTTGATGGTTTTCATCTGCAGTTCCTGCCCGGGGAGGGCACCCTTTTTTTGTTTTTTGGAAGAAGAAAATAATGACATAAATTAAAATCAAATTATAAATGATAAATTATAAACAAAATTCTAAATTCAAAATCAAATTTTAAAATGAAATCCGCAAGTTTATTTTGATTTATAATTTAATATTTTGATTTTGTTTATCATTGAATTTAATATTTTGATTTTTATTGTATGAGTTCCGGGGGGATTTCCGGATAATATCCTCTTTCGGAATCTTCGAGGTGGTGGCTGCTCCACAGAAATTCGGCGATTTCCATGCTGTTTAGCGGCACGCACTGCAAGCCGCATCGCCGCAGACCCAAGGCGACGAATTCCATTCTTTGCAGAAGTTGGGTTTTGTTTTGTTCAAATTGTTCCTGCGCGGCGCGCGCGATATTCTCGCGGCTTGATTTTTGTTTTTTGCCGCTTGCCGCGGACAAGCTTGGAAGCATCATTGGCTGAAAGGGAACGATCACGTAAAAGGCTTTGTTCATAATCGTGCCGCCGGAGACTATTTCGTTGATAAAATTGCGGTATTCGATGATTTGCGTGCGCATTAAATCGTTGCTTTGTCGCGTTTCCAGATCGCGCAGCTTGTCCAAATAGCTGGTGATGTTTAATTTGCGGCTTTGCACCAAAATTTGCAGCGAAAAATCCAAAGAATTCAAAAAATTCTGATATTGGCCGATAACCGCGTTTTGCTCTTCTTCGGCCATCAGCGCGAAATTGATGGAATTAACCATAATAATCCCTCGCAAGGATTTGTTTTTCAAAACTAAAATTCCGTCTTTGATTTGGTCGATTTCCAAAAATTGCTGGGTGGAGAGAATTGCCATGTTTCAAACTTAAATCAAAATCTAAAATTCAATGATAAACAAAACTAAAATCTTAAACCATAAACCAAAACAAAATACCGGATTTCGTTTTAAAATTTGATTTTGAATTTAGAATTTTGTTTATAATTTATAATTTATCATTTATAATTTGATTTTATCATTAGGCGGTTTCCATATAGTCGCGCACGCGGCACCAGTTGTTTTTTTTGGGCGTTGACGCGATCTTTACGGTCGTGGGCGCTTTTTGCAAAGTTATTTTTTCTCGAGAGATCGCGTGTTGGATCGGGGCGTGGAAACTTTGCCACAAAAATACTTGCGGCGCTATGGCAAAGGCGATGGAGTGTTGGATTACTTTGATAATGTCGATGCCGTCGATTTTAACAAATGCCAGCGCTCCGGCACCGCCCTCGATAATTGCGATTAACGCCAGCGCCAAAGGCATGCTCGCCTTCCCCACCGAAAAATAAATCACAAAAGATAGCGTGGTGCCGATGGCGACAAACACGAACTGCTTGAAGGTGAGCGGCCCCACGATCTTTGACTCCATTTCAATAAATTGCGGAATGGTGAAATTCATAAGCCAAAATTTAAAGTTTTAAATTTTGCAAATCCTAAATCCCAAACTCTAAATTCTAAACAAGCTCAAGATTAAAGCTCTAAAAGGCCGAATAAAAACGCGGAATTTATCTTGTTTTGAATTTTAATATTTGAATTTTAGATTTGTTTAGGGTTTGTAAATTAGAATTTAGGATTTACCACCATTATATCACATTTTCCCGTTTTCCCGCAAAATTTCGCGCGTCGAAAAAACTAATTTTTGCGGGATTGACGGAATGTTGGATTTTGGTAGGATGGGTTTTTGCTCAAAATCTGAAAATTTTGCTCTGAGTCCAATTTGGCAACAGGCCATTAATAGTGCGCAATGCCGTTATACGCTCTCACGAATGTGTTTCTTGACAGAAGTTTTGGGTTTGGTAAGGTGAAAACATGAAAAGCAAAAACACATTGAAAAACGGATCGGTGCGGCATATTATTTTTAAACAAAACGGCGTTTGGTACGGCGTGGCTTTGGAATTCAATATCGTCGAAGAGGGCGATAATCCGGTGGAAGTGATGGCGTCTTTGTTTGAAGCGATACAGGGCTATGTGGAGACCGCGCAGAAATGCAAAATGAGCGTCGCGCCGTTAAATCAAGCCCCGGATAAAGAATATCAAAAACTTTGGGAGAAGCTGGCTAAATTCCAAGTCGCGGGGAATAAAAAAGAAAAATCATTGCAGGTCTATAATTTTGGTTATACCCCTTTCGCTTCTTATGCCCTGTGCCACTAGCTTTAGAGCGTTGAATAATTGTTGGATTTTGCCAATTTAAGAATTACTTGAGATTAAATTTTTCCAAATTTGATAATTTTGTCAATTATTCAACGCTCTCATCTTATGGCCAAAAATATTTTCAATTGGACATTTTCGGACATAGTTGGGTTTTTACGAAGGCGCGGATTTGTGTATTCTCACGCCAAAGGCAGTCATCATTTTTACACAGGGAATTTTGACAACCAAGAAAGAATCGTTTGCGTCCCTTTTCACGGCTCAAAGACGCTGAAGCCAAACACATTTAAGGCAATAGTTGTCCAATCGGGGATCTCTCTCAGGGGTTGGTTGAATTAAGTTGTTTTTCCAAATTAAAGCCGCCGGATTTTCGGCGGTTTTTTGATTACTTCACCTTGACTCCGAAGTTTTTGATTTGCGCGGGCAGAGAAAGCCATAATTGCAATATATTATATAAAACCTTGCAATGGCATTGCACGGTTTGGCGGGTGCAAGTATCAATTTTTGCCAAAAACATCAATCTCCGAATTACAAAATACACGCTTCAACAAATTATACCCCCCCCTTCTTTGCCCGTTGTCCCCGCTTCATTTAGCCGGCGGTTGTTTTTATTGCGAACCAAACCTTGACAAATTCCCCAAAATATGCCATACAATACCCAGTTGTTATACAATTTGGAGGTTATTATGAGTAAAACATTTGTCAAGGCGGAGATGAAGCATATGACAGCATGGTTTGCTGTGATTATGGTGGTGATAATTTATTCTATTGGATGGTATCTTTATCTCTGGCCAACAATTCCCTTGCCGGGGATTAAAGATGGTTGGATTAATTTTTTCGAATGGGTTATTTGGACAATGTTTTGGTGGTATGTGTTTTGGTATCTGATCTCGTTGGAAGAGTCCTATCGGATTGAATCATTGGCAGCAAGGAATGCCATGAAGAAATCTGCAGGGCTTTTTGAAAAGCCCAAAGAGGAAAAGAAAAAAACTCTTGACGAGCTTGTCGCGGAGGCCGTGAAAGCAAAAGCTGAAGAAGGCGGAGGTGAAAAGTAATGCCGTTTCCAATGCCCGATGTTGGCGAAATCCCCTTATGGACTTTTTTACTGATTGCGTTGCCAATCGTTTCTTATCTTATTTTCTATTTTTTTTGGGATTATTGTCCTGGCAGGTGGCTATTTTTTATCAAGGGCAGAGATGGATTTTGTTATGCCATTTGGGATGGATCTGAAGAAGATGACGAATCCACAAGAGGCGCCGAAGGCGATGCCGCGGGGAGAAAAAGTACGGGTGGTTTCAGATACTGGTTGCTGATTTTTGATGACCATTACATCGACGAAGATGGCAACATTGATAGGGGGAAAAATTACCGAGGCATTTTTGGCAAGGGCCTTTATTTTATAGGTATCTTGCGCGTCGTAGAGATAATGCGGAATAGATGGGCGGAAATAAAGGGAGGAGAGTATAGAGAGCGCATGGTTGTTGAGCGTGGATTTAGCGTTAAACAAAACCCCATGGCTTTTAAAGCGGATATATTGGATGCGGATAACTTCCTTTTCCATCTGCTTGGGACATTAGTTTGGGCAATCATAAATCCTGATAAAGCGAAAAGATTAACTCAGGACGTTTATGACATCGTGATAGATCTTTTACGCGGAGAATTGATTGCATGGGGGAAAAAGCAGCCCATTTATCGTCCGACGTTTTCATTTAAAGAAGATTCCGATGGCGATGTTGGATTTGATGATGTCGATGATTTTGTAGGTGGACAAGATGCGGATACCATGGTACCGGCATCTCTGGTTTCTGAAAAAGAACAATTCGGCCAGTCGCCGATTGACATTAATCAAATCAAAGATCGGTTCATAGAACACTTGAATCGGAAAGATGGTTACAGATACCATGAGTATAAGATCGAGAAAAAAGAAGGAGGGAAAGGGCGGGGTGTCTTTAAAAAAAAGAAAAAGACTTTTTACGTAGTAGATGAGAAAGAAACAGAGGGAACATTTTTTGATATGGTGAAAAATGTTTATGGCATTGACATCAGTAGGTTAGCTATTCACTCTGTTGAAGCTGATGCATACTTTGCCGAGGCTTTGTCTGCTTCAGTCAAGGCACAGCTGGACGGAATCGCTGTGCTTATAGAGGCATACTATCGCAGGAGGTCTGAGCTTCAAGATATGCGGGCGGCAAAAAAGTGGGGATCTACTATTGATGAAATTAAGGGCACTTTCTTAGGCCAAGTGGCACAATCTTTTAGAAAACACGGAGTGCCGTCGTTCTTTAATCCGAGTTTCTTGTATCCTTGGGCGAGTACGGTTCTTCCAGAGGGCGCTTCGCAGGAGGATGTAAGTGAATTAGTGAAAGAGCTTGGGCGCTTGGCAAAAGAAGTGCGTGAAGCTGCGGACGCAACAAAAAAAGGAGAGCAAATATCTTCCAAACCAGAATAATGGTCGCAAAATTAAGCGGCCTCTTTTTTTAATAAAGAATCAACCATAAGCAGGATCATATGGATCTTTTGCGGACGATGGCTTTGCCGCTGGCTCAGAAGAGGGATTTCCCCATCTTGAACTTGCGCTACCTCCGATTCTACCGGTTATATTTGAGTAATTGCTTTTCTTTCCTCCAGATGTTAATCCCCCGCCGATTGCTTTACCGGCTCCACCCATTCCTCCAGATACTGCGCCGCTGATTTTTTTACTCATGTCTGGGATTGTTGCCGCGCAAAGTGTCTCCACGGTTAGCATATAAATTGCCAGCGCAATCCAATAAATATAAGATGTTATTGAAAGGAAACTAAAACTGATACCGCTGATTGAAATTCCTTCCGCATTAAAGTTTGCGTCGTCGGGGATAAATCCGCTAGATGTGTTTATTCCCAAGGTTAGTAAAAACAACAGCAATATTCCTCCAAACGACCAGCCGATAAGCCAGCTTAGCCATGTATCAAAATACGATTTTGTTTGCGGTAAAATACTGGCTAATATTGCCAACGGCGCGAGCACGGCCAGAATTTGAATCATAAAAATCCGCGTTAAAAAGAAAAATGCAAAAGAAAATAACAAGCCGGTTAAAGTACTCATTACCAATAATTGAATCAATACTTTGGGCAAGAAAGCTATCATTACCAAAAAGCCGCTAACCATGGCAATGTTGGCAACCGTTCCCACTCCGTTCAATCCCGACACAACAGCACCGGCGATATAAGTTAAAAGAATAGCGGCGGTGCTGCCGGTGACGCTTAACGTGAATTTTTTTAAAATAAAAGAAAACATATCCCCGCTACCGACTACAATACTAGACATTGTAATGTTGGCGATGTCGATAACCATATACACGAATAAAGGGGCAAAATGGATTAAAAGCGCGGCGATGAAGAACTTTATTAAATGCTTTTTTGCGTTAATTGTTTCAATGTTGAAAATTGTCCCGAGAGCAACAGCGATAAATACCGCAATCAATAAAATATCAGCCAGCGAAGTTGTGATATTCAAACCGGTTTGAACAAAGTTGCTTTCGTTTAAATCAAGCAGTTTGGGACTGTTATTTACCGAGAAATTGAACAAAGTGCTGGCAATCATAAGATATATCAGTCCGGTGATTAGCTGTTTGATAATATCAAAAAGGTATTGCGTCACCGGCTTGACGAAATTGGAAACGTTGACTTCCGGCACCAAAAATGCCGAAGCTTTGTCGGGTAGTGCAATAATTAAAAGAGTCGTAAGTAATCCCAAGCATAGAATTAACGAATAGCGTTTTTTCATTGTTGATTCAAATAATTTTAATTACCAAGGAGTTTGTTATAAAGGTTGCCCCACCATGATTTGTGTTCGTCCCCCGAAACACCGGTTGCTTGTGTCGGATCTTTAATTCTTACACCGCTGATAGTTTCGAAATTAGATTCACTGTAAACATATTCGGTAAAATTGCCGCTTTCATCGTCGGCGGTGTCGGTGACGCATTGACTGCCGCCGGCATTTTGTCCGGTGTCCTTGCAACGATTTATTTGACAGCCGCAGGCGAGATAACCGCAAGGCAACATTATTTCGTTGCCGTCATCGTCTTTTCCTTTGTAAAAAGCTTGATAAGATTTCGGTTCAAAGCTGGAATCAAACCAAGCCCATCCTCCGTTTATTTCCCCTCCTATGTCTTCTAGATCTATCGGAGTACCGCCAAAATCAACTTGACTATAAAAAGTAATTTTATCACATCCCAATTCTTCTGCTTCCGGATTTTCAATGCAAACTGTGGGATTTGGCAGACAAACACTTTCCCAATTTGTTTTTTCATATGACTGCGGATTAATGCCGTAATTACATCCGCACAATCTGCTATCGCACTGGTCGTCTATTGAACATTCTTCTCCTATAGTCAATGTTCCTTTTGGATTACTTTTCTCGCCGGTTTCTATACAATATTTGTCATTTGACTGGCAACATCGCCAGTCTTTGGGGATACATCCCTGATTGCTTGGATCGCAACATTCCGAAGCGGTGGTGCAGGATTCCGATGCCAATCCGGTAAGCGCAATATCAAAATCGGTTTTCATTTCGGTGAGATTGGGATTGATTAAGCTGAATATTGCCCAACTGGAAAGTAAAAGAGCTAAGCCGATTACCGATGATTTAATTCTTCCTTTGGCTTCATTCATTTTTCCCGGATCGGCAATGGAAGTGATCAGCTGAACACCGGCGATGATAAGCGTAATAAAAACCGCCAATCCGCCAAGCCCTATTCCCCAACCAAAAAAGTACCCAACAAGATCTGCCAGCGTTGAGTCTTTGTTCAATTCATACCCTCCAAAAGGCGAAGCTGGCCAATCAACTTGTGGTTCAGCAGCCATCATAGGATCGCCACAACCCAAAGCAAGTATTATTTTTGGCAACACAAAAGAAAAAATAGTCGCGCCTATTATAATTGCAATATATTTATTGCTTGTTTGCATCTTCTTGGTTTTTATTTGTAATTAGTATTGATTCTATCATTTTATCAGTTTCTTGCGTAATTGCTGTTCCCGGATTTTGTAGAATTATTGACATAATGTAAATTTTTTGGTTTTTATCGACGACAAACGCGTTAATAATTCTAAAATTTATGTTGGCATTGAGAATTTCTTCAGAAACTGAATAACCAACTTCCATAACGGGAATGGTCTGGCTTCCCTTGACGATCTCCGAGCGGGTGATTTTGGCGGAGATGTTTTTGGCGCGCAGGTCGGTTTCAATTTTTTCCATCAGTTCTTCGGGGGTTTGGGCGTTTGATTCTTCCACGGTAAGGGAATTGATTGAGGGCATCATTGATTGATTGGCGGTTTTGTAGGCGGAAAACAAAATTTTTCCATCGGCGCTTTCCACGGCTTGGCCGCCCAAATCCATTTTAATCCAGTCGGCGGGGTATTCAAAGGAAAAAGATTTGTCGGGGGCGGTGTAGGTTTTGGTTTCGGCGGGTGTTGCGGCATTATCCCCCGCCGTGTCGGTTGGCGCGGGGTTTTGCATTTGGGTTTGCATTTGGCTCATCAATTCGTTTATTTGCTGGTTGGCGTCGGGCATTCCTTGCGCCAATTCTTGGGGCAGGCCGAACTGCAAGTTTTGAATGTTGCTTTGAAATTGGTTGTATTGCCACATCGTGGAACCAACAAGAAAAGCAATCATTATAAACACACCGATTAAGTATAAATTCAATAACTTCATAGTAAGAAAATCAAAATCTAAAATTCAATGATAAACAAAATTATAAATTCAAAATCAAAATTCTAAACGGAATGCGATAATGTGTCAAGAAATAAAATGTGGCGTAAGAAAATCAAAATCTAAAATTCAAAATTCAATGATAAATGATAAACAAAAATTTAAACTTTAAATCAAAATTTAAAACAAGATACGAGAATCAATTGCCGCCTCTTTTCTGTAATATGGATGAAAATATCAGTACCAATTCATGGGCTTCTTGTTTTAATTTTTGGCAGGCATTTTCTTTTTCGGGGGTTATTTGAATCATCATTCGCAACCAATAAGTTGTCTCTTTGGCTTCCTTTTTGCAAATGCTCAGTTTGTGGCGAAAATCCTTTTTTGATTCGGCGCAGTTTGCTTCCATATAATTATCGCCGACGCTTGTTGCCGACCTTATCAATTGGCTGATTATCGGTAAATTAAACTGATCTCTTGCGATGGGTTTTAAAAAATTGATCACATCTTCTCCGAATAAAGAAACTCTTTCTTCAAGGTCATATTTTTTTTCGTTTTGATTTAGCATTATTGGGCTTAATTTTGGATTTATAATTTCAAATTTTGATTTTGTTTATCATTTATAATTTATAATTTGATTTTGCATTTTATATGCTCCACCACACTCCGCTATATCCAAAGAGGCTGGTGAATATCCCCACAATGGTCCAGGCGAAGAACAGCAGAGCATAGCCGATGCCGATTATTTTCCACCAGGAGATCACTTTTTGCTTGATTTCGGGGGTGCCAAAGCTGGTGTAGAATAGCCCTCCGGTGGCCAAAACCAGCAGGGGCAGGAGGATGAAGGCCGCGCGGAAAAGCAAGAGGTTTAGGATTTGCATAATGCCCAGCAGGAAGTGCTTGATGCCGCATTGCTCCCGATCGTCCCATTCGGTGTTGGGATTGTCGTTGGTGAGGCCGCAAACCGCCAAAATCGCTTCGCCTTTTTTGATTTCCTTTCCGCCGGCGATAAAGTCAAACGACCAAGTCGCGGGCGCGGCGCCGGCATCTTGGCATTGCTGGTCCAAACAGGCCAAAACGCTCCACTCGTATTTGCCCAAGCAGTAGAGCTGATCGAGGTTATTGTTGACGGCGGCCGAGCTTTCTTTGACGGTTTTTTCAACTTTCGCGCCTGTTTCGCATTTTTTATTGGTTTCTTTATCTGATTTTTCGGTGTAATTTAACGCGAACTTATAGTAATGCGCGCCGGCGACCGGCTCCCACGAGAAGTTATAAATCAGCTGGCTGTTGTCAATGGCGTCAACCGGATATGTCGGAGCGGCGGATGTCTTTAATTCGGCGGTGGAAAAAGTAAATTCCGGCGAGGCAACGCCGCAAAGCTGGCCGTTGGTATCGGCGCAGGTTTGCACGCTCCACTTGTATGCTTGATTTTGGTTAATTTTGGGGTAGTCGGCGGCGTATTGGTTGTTTTGAACAACAATTTTTTCGCCGTTAAAATCCAAGAGATATGATTTGGCGCCGGGCACGGTTTCCCATCGCAAGTCAACCGGCATTGCCAATTCTTGGGAATTGTCGGCGGGAAACATTGTTTCGTCTTTGGGGGCGCGGCCGGTGGTGCGAAAATACCACCATTGCGACCATGGCTCGTTGCACACGCTCCCCACCGGAATGGCCGGCCAGCAAGATTTTACCCGCCATTGATAAGCGGTATCCAATTCCAGCTCAATTCCCTGCGCGTCGCTGTTGGGATTGGCGGCGTTGGTTTGGGAGAACACGATTTGCGACTTTGTGGTGCGCCGCTCCCCGCCAACCAGCGAGGAGGCGCCGATTTTTTGAATGTCATAGGCAAACGAATTGGCGCCGTTGGGGGCTTGCCACAAAAGTTTCCCGGGCAGTTCGGCGAGTGCGGCAACGCGCGAGTTGTTATAATCGGGATCGTTTGGCGGCGACAAAAGCGCGGGGGCGTCAATGGTTTCGTTTTTGGCGGTAAATTTCCAAATTTGCCCCCAATATTTGTCTGACAAAGAGTTGCAATGTTCGTCGCCGGCCGAAGAATTGTTAAAACAGCGGCGCAGCTGCCAGCTGTAAGTGATGTTTTTGGTGAACAGCGCCCGGTCCTGGCTGGGCATATCTTTGTGCGACCACCAATTACGCGGCTCCATCTGATTGGGCGAGTTGATCACATCAGGCTTGCAGGTGCTGTTGGTTTGTTTTTCCAAATAATGGCAGGCCAGCGGATTGGTTAGATTCGGCACATCGGTTTTTAGCCACGCGGCCAAGTCCGAAAACCGCGCCGGAATTTGCGCGCCGGTCAAAACCAGCTCGTTTTCGTTGGTGTAGACGCGCAATTGGTATGATGTTGCCGCGCCCAAATTATTGTTGTAGGGCTGTTTTTCGGGCGAGACCTTGGCGTGGCACCAGTCCAATTTCAGTCCGTTGAAAGAAACGCCGGTTTTCCCGTCCGGACCGTTCCAATCCGGATCGCCGATATTGATCGGTTCGGGCGCGGGCGAGGTTTTAAACGTCCACCATTCGGCTTTGTCCTCGGGGAGGCAATTGGAGCCATCCTCATTGCAACAAGGGCGCACGCGCCACTTGATTGTGGTGTCGGAATTATAAAAGCAGGGATAAAACTTTTCGGTGGCGTTGAATTCATTGGTCGTCAAAATTTGGCGAAAAATATCGCCGGTGCTTTGTGAGTCGTTTATCTCGCCGTTTTTGTTTTCAATTTCCAAAAGATAGGATCGGGCGCCAAAAAGCTTTGAAGTGATGTCCTTTTTGTTGCCCAAGGTGGCAAAATGCCAAATATAAGCGCCGTCTTCGTTTTGCCAGCCGTCAATATTATCCCAAGCCAAAACCACGGGCAGAGTGATTTCGTTTTCATCGGCTTGCTTGGTCTTATTGATTGGATCGTTATAGTAATAATGGTTTTTGGGAACAGTCAAGCATTCGTTGGCGCAAATGCAAGTGCCCACATCAATTGTTTCCACCTTCACCTGCGATCCCCTTTCCCACGCCTTGCAGGATATTTCGTGTTCGCCTTCTTTAAAAGAAATGCCGCATTCTTTGGGAATGTCAAAATAAGTTGTTTCGCCGATGTCGGCGGAAAAACAAAACATCGGTATGCTTGCCGCGGCCAGAAAAATCGCGCCAAAAAATTTTAAAAAATTATTTTCCATTCCTTTATTGTATAACGCTTTACGAAATTTATAAAATTTTATACCAATCGGGATATCCCACAATTCCGGTCAATACCGAAACGATTATCCACGAAAAGAACAAAATGCCGTAGCCGATGCCGATTTTTTTCCAAACATCCTTGATGTGCGGGATAAGGTTGGCTTTGTCTTGCGACAAGTAAAACAATCCGCCGGTGATTAAAACCATCACCGGCAAAAGCATAAACGCCAGCTTAAACACCACAAAATCAATAATGATTTTTAATGTTAAAACCAGATGGCTGGGCCGGCAAGGTTCCTTTTCATTGTATTTGGTATTTGGATCATTTGTTGATTGCCCGCAGACCATAAACCCGGAGCTTTGTTCTTTCTTGGCAATGGAAAAAATCGCGGTTGTTTTTTGATAACTTAGCGATGTGCATTTTTCATCAAAACAGGGCTGAACCGTGAATTCATAATCCCCGAAACAATAAGGGGAAGGATTTTTCTCCGCTCCCCTGATTGCCAAAGTTGTGCCGGAAATTATTTTTTCTTTATATTCGCCATTGAACCAATTGGCATCACAAGTTGTTTTGTCCGTGCTCGTCTCTCCGTCTGTTACGCTCGCGGTGACCAAAAAATATTTGGCATTACTTGTCCATCTCAAGGGTTCTAATTGCAGAATATCGCCTGATGGGGAAAGGTTGCTTGGCTTGTCAAAATCTTTGGATATAAATGATGATGTTGCTCGTCCGGTGCCGCAAATATTGCCCGCTGTATCGGCGCAAGTTCTCACATACCAAGAATATGTTTTTTTAGGTCCGGGATAAGTGAATGCATATTGGTTTGTATCAACCACTATTTCATCCTTTGGCGCGCCCTCGCCCACAATTTTAAGACGATAAGATTTTGCGCCGGAAACCGGATCCCATTGTAAAAAAGCGTCGGGCGGGTTTTCGATTGTTTTTAAAGAATTATTTTTGGGTGCTTGTCCGGTGGTGCGGAAGTCAGCGGTGTTCCATAAATTACTGCAAATTTCCGCGGCACTCATTTCAGGTATGGGGATTGACGGCCAGCAAGATTTCACTTTCCATTGATAGCAGGTGTCGATTTTTAATTGGACTTTTTTTGGATCGTTTTCTTGGACGGGGTCTTTGTCGGTAATGTCAATTGACGCTTGCGACACGGTTATCCGCCGGCCGAAATCGTTTGCGTAGGTATCATCGTCTTTAAAAATGCTGTTTCCGTTCTTTTCTAACACATCATATATGAAAGAATTTGCGCCGCAGGGAGCGGTCCAAAGCAATTTGTCATCCAGCCCGACCAATTTTTTTTCGTCGGCGCAATTTGTGTTGTTTCCCGGGCTCAATAATTCCGGCGCTTCAAAATGGGAGAAATCAATTTGTTTGCCGATAAACTGCCATTTTTGGCCATAGTCTTCGTCGTTATATCCGCCGCAATGCGGAAAATTGTCATCATCAACGCCGGCGCTGGTATCAAAGCAAGTTTTTATTTGCCACGAATATTCCAGCTTGCCGGTGGTGTCGCCGGTGAAAAGATTGCGATCACTGCTGGCCTTTTCCGCGGCGGAGAAAAACGGCTTAAAACTGGCGTTATGCATCAATTCGTTGACATAATGCGAAGAGGTAAAGGCGAGATGCTCCGGCTTGCAGCTGCCATCATCCTGTTTTTGCAAATAATGGCACGATTCTTGGCTGGCAAAATCAATATCTCCCAAAAGTGCTTGGCGCACAGCATCGCTTAATGATTGGTAAAGGGTTTTGCTTTTAAATGAGTTTATTGTTGATTGAACAAAAGCGCTCCAAGACGATGTGCTCGATGATGTCGATGGAATAAGTTTTAACGACCAATTTTCGCTAAATTTCACCCGCATTTGGTAATTGGCGGCGTAGGGAATTTGATTGTTGTTATACACTTTGTCAAAGCGGTTGTAGCCGGTTGGCGGATCCATGAGTTTGGCTTTGCACCAGAGGAGTTTGGCGCTGCAAAAATCCACGCCTTCCAGCGCTTGGGGGCCGTTCCAGTCGGGGTCTTGGGCAATAGGGTCGGTGGTGCCGTTTTGGTATTTATCGTTATCTTGTATTCCCAAAAGCTCGGGCGCGGGACTGGTGGAAAATTTCCACCATCCTTCATCCGGCCTGTAGGTTTTGCATAGTTTGCCTTCTTCATCGCAACATGGGCGCACGCGCCATTCGTATGTGGAATTGGTTTGGAAAAAACATTCTCCTCCATCATCGCGGGAATTAAAGCCATCTGGTCCGTTTTTGGTGATAATTTTGTAGAAAATTTTTTGTCCATTGCTCAAAGTTTCAGTATCTTGCGGGTTTTTGTTTTTATCAATATGCAAGTTGCTGTCGCCATCAGAATATTCTTCATATTTTATTTCTACTCGGTAGCTGTTCGGCCCATAGTCAACATTATTTGGTTCTGGCGCGGTGTTTTCGTAAATGGAGGTTGTGTATTGACCTTCATTTTTCCATTCAGATATATCATTCCACGCTAAAACTACCGGCAAATTGATGCGGCTGATATTTGTTTGCGTGGTTTTGTTGGTTGGGTCGTCGTAGTATTTTGGGTTTTGCGGCGAATTCAAACATTCTTTTTCGCATTTACAAAGTCCGTAATCATTGCCCGTTTGCGCGATTTGCCATGCTTCACAAGTTTTATTGGGTATCGTATAGCTTGGGCAAGAACAACAGCTTCCCGTCTCGCACGATGAGCAATGGTTTCTTGTTTCTCTAATTTTTGCGTAGCCGACCGGGTAATTGATATTTTGCGGGTTACATATTTTGGATGAAGTCAAATCTTTATAGTAATTTATATGATCGTTGCAGGCGGTTAATTCTTGAAGCGGTACTAAAAAGATTGCAAAAAGGCAAATAATTTTAAGGATATCTAAACGTTTTTGTGAGCTAAAAATTGCTTTCATTACATTATTATAAATCAAAAGCGCGCGCGAGGGAAACCCAGTTTTGCACCGATAAATTCTCGGCGCGCGCGTTGGGGGAGATATTGTTTCTTTCCAATTGTTTGATAATTTCTTGGCGGGGCAAATTGAGTTCTTGGGCGAGGTTGCCGGCCAAGATTTTTCGCGGGTGGGAAAATCCGGCGCGCGCGATTTTGAAAAAATTTTCAACAAATTGTTTGTCGGCGCGCTCCCCTTCTTTGGGCAGGGGGGCTAAAAGCAAAATCGCGGCGTCCACTTTTGGCGCGGGCCAAAAGCATCCTTTGGAAACATAGGCGATAATTTTGGGAGCGGCGTAAAATTGCACGGCGGTTGCGAGGATGTTTGATTTTGGCGGCGCGGCGGCAATTCTTTGCGCCACTTCTTTTTGCGTGATTACCGACATTGCCCGCGGCGGATTGCCGCTTTCCAAAAATTTGCGAATGATAGGAGAAGCGGCATAGAACGGCAAGTTGGCGATAACTTTATAGGGCGCGCTTATTTTTGTTTCGTCAAATTCCAAAACATTTTGCAAAACTAAAGAAAAGTTTTTCGCGCCGGCAAATTTTTGGCGCAGAATTTCGGCCATGTCGCCGTCTTTTTCGATGGCGATCACAGGGTTGCCGGTTTTGATCAACTCCGCGGTTAAATTGCCGGTACCCGGGCCGATTTCCAAAATCGTTTCATTCGGCACAATTCGCGCCGCGCCGATCATTTTTTTTACCACTCCGATTTGCGACAAAAAATTTTGCCCCAGCCGTTTTTTCGGTTTTACTTTAATTTCTCTATTCATATTATTTACCTTATCACTTAAAAGGTATTTTTACATAACCTTCATAATACTATTGGAGGGTCTAACCGCCCGCGAGTATCCCTCGCAAAAGCCTCGGGACAGGGGCGGGGGTAAGACCCCAAAATACAGAATGCGCTACTATGGCAAATTACGCGTCGAAGGGTTGACAATATTTGGGGTTCTTATACACTTAAAAGTGGATTATGAGTACTAATATTCAATTTAAAAATTTCGCCAAGCTTCTCCTTATCGGAGCAGTTTTGTTTGTGGTTTGCTCCACTGCTTCCCGCCAGGCGGATAAGCTCGCCCTTGCCGATGCCGACAATTCTTGCACCGCCGGCAATTTTCAAAATATGATTGCTTGCGCCGACGAGCAGGTTGTTCCCGAGTCGCCGGGATATGTTTTTGTTGATGCCGCTTGTGTTAATGCCGCAATGCCGCCAACGGCGATCACGCCGCAAATTTTGGGCGCGATTGTCGGCGGCGCGCGGGGCATTGCCGAGGCAAGCGAAGCGCGCCGGGCGATTGTTGAATATGAAGTTGAAGAAAACGATACTTTGTCGCAAGTGGCGCGAGAATTTGGCGTAAAAGTTGATACTATTGTTTGGGCGAACGGCTTGAACAAAGACGCGCCGTTAAAACCCGGCCAAAAACTGATTATCTCCCCGGTTGACGGCACAATTCATTACGTGGTTTCCGGAGATACGATTGATAAAATTGCTCAAACCTATCAAGCCGAAAGCCAAGAGATTATCGCGTTCAACGAGCTTGCCGGCGAAAATGATGTGTTTATCGGCGATGTGATTATCGTGCCCAATGGCAAAGTGGTTGCCAAAACCGCTTCCAAAGTTGCGGCCGCGCAAGTATCTTCATCCGCTGCTTCTTCGTCGGCAATGCCGGATAACTACTTTTTGTGTCCGGTGGGATCGGCCTGCAAAAGAACACAGGGGTTGCATTTTCGCAACGCGGTTGATTTAACGGGCGGATATTGCGGGGCGCCGATATACGCAGCTGCGTCGGGGATTATAATTAAGGCCAAAACGGGATGGAACGGCGGGGCGGGAATTCATGTGGTGATTTCTCATATGGACGGCGCGTTAAGTACTCGATATTACCATTTAAAATCTTACATTGTTTCCCAGGGGCAGGAAGTGAAAAAAGGAGATATTATCGGCTATATGGGAGACACTGGAAATTCAACCGGATGTCATTTGCACTTTGAAGTGATCGGCGCAGCCAACCCCTTCTAAATTGAAATTCCAAATAACAAATTCCAAATCCCAAATAAATCCAAAATTCAAATATTAAAATTTAAAACAAAAATACAAGATAAAAACATAAATGGTGCTTTATTTAAAATTTTGAATTTTGAATTTGTTTAGGATTTGGGGTTTCCGAACTAATTTAAAAAACCGCTAAGCGGTTTTTTAAATTAGTTCGGCGGGTCGATAGGCCAAGGCTTCGGAAACGTGGTTGATTTTGATATTTTCCGATCCGTCAAGATCGGCGATGGTGCGGCTCACGCGCAAGACGCGGTGGTATCCTCGCGCCGAGATCTTGGATGAATTAACCGCAGATTGCAAGAGATTTTCCGAATTTTTATCCAATTGGCAATATTGCTTGATTTGAAGGATGTTCATTTGGGCGTTAACGGTGTTGCTGTCAAATCTTAATTGTTGCACGGCGCGGCAACGCAAAACCTTATCTTTGATTTTGGCGCTTGATTTTTCTTGATCAAACTCGGATTTGGCAAGCTTTTCATATTTAACCGCGGGGACATTGATAAAAAGATCAATTCTGTCCATCAATGGGCCGGAAAGTTTTTTGCGATAGGCCTTGATTTGGGAAGGAGAGCAAACGCATCTTTTTTCCGGATTGCCGAAATTGCCGCAAGGGCAGGGATTGGACGCGATCACCAAAGTAAAGCGCGCCGGCAACGACAATGATTGCCTGGCGCGCAAAACATTTATCATCCCCTCTTCTATCGGCTGGCGCAGAGATTCTAACGCGTCGCGGTGAAACTCGGGGAATTCATCCAAAAAAAGAATTCCCTTGTGCGCCAAAGTTATTTCTCCGGGGCGGGGCGGGTTGCCGCCGCCGATTAACGCGGCGTCCGAGGCGGTGTGGTGCGGCGCGCGAAAGGGTCTTTGCAAGATTAAGTTATTATTTTCCAACAAGCCGCAAACGCTGTAAATTTTGGTTACTTCAAGAGATTCTTCAAACGAAAGGGGTGGAAGAATTGTCGGCAAGGTTTTTGCCAGCAAGGTTTTTCCGGTGCCCGGAGGTCCCCACATGGAAAGGTTGTGCCCCCCGGCGGCAACGATTTCCATTGCGCGCTTGGCGGACTCTTGTCCGGAGATCATTCCCATATCGTTTTCTTGCCGCTCGAATGAATACGGCGCGCTTATTGCCGGTTCGGCGGGCGCGATTGGCGCCGTGTCTTCAAGGTAATCCACCGCTTCCCGCAAGCTTTTAACTCCGATAACCCGCAATCCTTGGATCACGCTTGCTTCTTGGGCGTTTTCTTCGGGCAGGATAATTTCCTTGATGCCTTTTTGGCGGCAGGCAATGGCAAAGCAAATCGCGCCTTTGGCGCGCCGCAATTTGCCGTCAAGCGCCAGTTCTCCCAAAAAAACTCTGTCTCGCGGGTCAAATTTTATTTTTTCGCTGGCGCAAAGATAGCCCAAAGCGATGGGCAGATCATAGAGAGTCCCCTCTTTTTTTAAATCGGCGGGAGCAAGCGACACCAAAATTTTGGCCGGTTCGTGATGCGGCGGCTTGAAACCCGAGCTTTCAATGGCGGTGTTCACTCTTTCGCGAGCTTCTTGCACCGGTTTATCGGGGAGGCCGACAATATCAAATTTTCTCAGGCCGTAAGAAGTATCGGTTTCAACTTCAATGATTTGCGCTTCCAGACCGACGATTGCCGCGGAAAATATTTTGGAAAGCACGGTAAAAATTAAAAATTCAAATATCAAAAATCAAAATGACAGTTAAAAATGTAAAATATCCGTATTCTTAAATTTTTAATTTTACATTGTCATTTTCAATTTTGATTTTTCAATTTTCAAATAAAAATTACTCTTGGCAGTCAACGCAAAAACGGGCCTCAGGGAAAATTTCCAGGCGCTTGAGGGGAATTTTCTTGCCGCATTTTTCGCATTTGCCGTAATCGCCTTTTTCAATTTTATCAATGGCTGCGTTTATTGATGTTAGTTTGGTTTGCAAGTTTTTTTCCAATGGCAAGCGAGTGGCGTATTCCTCCACTTCGTCGGCCTGCCGTTCCAGCGACGAGGTGCCGCTGTCACCGCTTCCATAGGGAAACTTGCTTTGCCAATTGCCGGGAACGTTTTTATCCGGAATCGCGATTTTAGAGAGTTCTTTTTCGATCCGGTTTTTCTCTTCAAGCAAGATTTTTTTTATTCGTTCTATTTTGCCTCTTTCTTGTTTTGAATTTTTTGTTTTCATCGTGGTTTAATTAAAGAAAAAACCGCCTTGCATGGCTAATGATTTTATTTTATATCTTTTGGATTATTTTGGCAATTGGTCGAAAATTTTTGTGATTGAATTGTCAGAAGTGGAAAATATAAAATATTTTTGTTTATAATTAGCCCATGCCAAAGCGAAATTATCTTGGATGGGAGTAAATTCCATCAAGCGATAAGATGTGCCGCTGGTTGCCGCTATATCGTTAAATTCAGGCGTGCTTGCGGTTTGCGTTTTTCTACCCAGAAGTTTGAAAAAATTATCAGTATCTTGGGCGACGCTCTGTTCCCATCCGCTTAGTGCCGTTTCCAGCAGATTGGAATTGATAATTTCAGTCAAAAATCCGATGCGATTTTGTCCGTTGTTTGAGTAAAGAAACACAGTAAAATCATTACTTAGTGCTGCATAAAAAATCGATGGTGCATTTATTTTATAAATGTCAAAAAATTGCTTCAACCCGATTTTGGTATTGGTTTGTCGGTTTTGTAACGACAATTCATAATAGCCATTTGTTCCAAAATCTTTTTTTAAATAAGGATAAATTGAATTTGGTACATTATTGCTATCTTCGGTGTAAATTGTGATGGTTGATATAAAAGACAGAGGCGAGGCCTTTTCCGTATCTTTTTTTGGTTGTTCTTCTTTGGTCCGGTCCGATGGCTTGGTTTCTTCGGATTTGTCTGTTTTTTTAACGACGATTGATTCGTTATTTTTGCTTAGAATTACCACCATAATAATTCCCAATATTCCTGCCAGAATTAAGATAACTATTATTCGCGCCAAAAATTTATTGCCGCCGGCTTTGGGTTTAATTTTAACGGATGATTCTTCGGTATTTTGATTAACGGGCGGCTTGACGGGAATGGTTTCTTTTTTGACCTGGTTCCATCGATTTTGCCAATTTTGGTTTTTTGGATTTTCTCTCGGCTCGAGATTATTTTGCGGTATTTTTTCGTTTGCCTTTATTTTGTCGGTAACGGGGACTTTTGGGGTTGCAACCGCTTCTTTCGCTTTTGTTTGGTTGTCAATTGGTGCCGCGGGGATGTTTTCCCGGGAGAATGTGCGAATATGAGTCGCCGGAGCGCCGTCGATTTTTTCGCGATAGAATGTTGCGACAGGATTTCGTGTTTTTTCTTCTTTAGGCTCTGTTTTGTTTTCTTCCTGAGCTTCTTTTGCCGCCGGCGATATATTGTTTTGCGAGTCCCGTTTTTTCATTTCTGTATCGGCTTTCTCTTGGGGAGGCTTGATTTGTATGTCGGATTTATCTTCGGATTTTTGGGCCGCCGGTTTGCCGGCGGTTTCTTTGTTCGGCGCTTCCTGTGTTTTCTCTGTCGCGTTTTCTTGATTGGCCGCAGTCGGCACTTCGGTTGATTTTTGATCTTCCGTTTTTCCCGTTGTGATTTCCTTTTTGGCGATCGGATGAGGCGAATCGTTTGTCTCTTTTTCTTCGTCTTTTTTTTGGCTTTGACCGTCAAGAGTTTTGCCTGCTTTGTTTGCCGAAGACCCTTGTTCTTCTTTGGGATTTATTGTTTTATTTTGGATGGATGGTTTTGCCGCGGGAGAGATTTCTTCCGAATTTTGTATGATATCGTTTAGCACGTCTTGATTGATTCTGACATTGTTTTCTTCAAAAAGCTTGCGAATTGCGTCGCGTATTTTGATAATTGGCATCCCTTCTTTTCTTAGGGGGGTCTCTTTAGCGGTGATGTTGTTTTGTATTTTTTCTATTTTTGCGTCAAAAATTTTGAATTTTTCATTTAGAATTTCTGTTTGACGATTAACATTTTTTAATTTTTCCTGGTTTTCCCACTTCAATTGGACAATTGATTTTAATTCTTCGCTGGCTTGCCATCGAGATTGTTCAATATCTCTTTTTTGTGCGGGATTTGTTGCCTCTCTTTCTTTCTCTTCGATGGCGTTAATCGCGGTTCCAGCAGAAGATTCTTTTCTTGCTATTTCACTCAATTTTGCTTGGAGCTCATTTTTTTTACCCAATATTTTACTTAGATCGGGTTTTATTTTTTCCTTTTCTTCAATAACTTTCAAAATATCTTCCTCTAATTTGGTTTTTTCAAGCACAAATTCTACCAGTTTTTCTTGTTGACTGATTTTTTTAACAACTTGCTTGATGGAATTAAGTTGGGCGTTTTTTTCCGCAATTTCCTTTTTTATATTTTCGGCATCCGCTTCAATTTCGTTGATGCGGTCTTCAATTGCCCATCTTTGTTTTTCGATTTGCTTGCGCTTGTCCTCTATTTGCCAAATGTTTTGCTTTATAATTTTTTCCTGCTCTAAATCAATGTTTTGAGTTAATTTATTTTTTTCATTCAGTACATGGGTTTCTATTTTTTTTTCCTGCCCGACGACCGTAGCCAATTCGCTGTTTTTGACCATGGCAACTTTGCTCTCTAAAGTGAGCAGTTTCTGTTCCAGCGGCGTAATCGCGTTTGGTAATGGTGATATTTTTTTTGTGAACTCTTCTTTTTTGGCGCGCAGTTTCGATAAAAGTATTTTTAAATCCAGTGATAGGTTTTCGTCGTTTTCTTGTTGGCTGGTATTTTTCAAAATCGGATCTGTTTTAATCGCTTCTTGTTTAGTGGTGGAACTGGATGTTTCTTGATTCGACCCGTCTTTTATTTTTTTTTGCCTTTCTTTTTCCAGAAAAACTAATAGTGCTTGATTTTCTTTGCGGATTTTACGCAGCCTTTCTTTTTCCTCCTTTTCCCGGCGCGCTTGCTCTTCAGCGGCCTTCCTCTGTGCCTCCTCCTTTTCCCGGCGCGCT
>CAZRVG010000004.1:0-16731 GCA_964603475.1 uncultured Candidatus Saccharibacteria bacterium | reverse complement strand
GCGCGCTTGCTCTTCAGCGGCCTTCCTCTGTGCCTCCTCCTTTTCCCTGCGCGCTTGCTCTTCAGCGGCCTTCCTCTGTGCCTCCTCCTTTTCCCAGCGCGCGTCGGCTATTGCCTTATTTTTTTCCAACGCGATTGCCGCTTTTTTAGCTTCTTCCGCGCGAGCTTTAACCGATTCTCGGGTTTTTTTAATTGCCGAAGAAGGAGAAGTGTCCCCGCTTATTTTGGAAGTTTTGGGCTGTGGCGCCGGGGCATTTTGCGGCTTAGGCAAAACACCGAAAGCATCGCGCAATGCTCGGTTAAATCGAATAAGCTCAGCAGAATTCACGGGTGGCGGTTGCTTGACCGTCTTTTTGTTTTTGGCCGCGTCAATTGCCTGTGCCAATGTTTTAATCGCGCCGTTTTGTATTTTAAGCATATGAGTTATATTAATTTTAACATATGCAAGTCCGCAAGAAAAGATATGAGCGGGCGGAAAAACAAAAAACGGGCATTCGCGCCCGTTTTTTGTTTTTCCGTTTTATTTTTCAGTTTCTTTCATTGATAAATTGATTCTTCCCTGATCGTCAATTTCAACAACTTTGACTGTAACCGTATCGCCGATATGCACTACGTCTTCAACTTTATTGACGCGCCGATTTGCCAGTTTGGAAATATGGACCATCCCTTCTTGTCCCGGCAAAATTTCCACAAACGCGCCAAAGTTCATAATTCGCTTTACCTTTCCCGTGAAAATCTCGCCCACTTTCACTTCTCGCGTAATATTTTCGATCCATTCGGCGGCTTTTTGGCCGGCCTCCGGTTTTTCGGCGGTAATAAAGATGGTGCCGTCTTCTTCAATGTCAATTAAAACGCCGGTATTTTCAATGATTTCGTTGATTATTTTGCCGCCCGGGCCGATAACTTCACGAATTTTATCGGGATTGATGCGGATAATAATAATCCGCGGGGCGTATGGCGAAAGTTCCGGCCGCGGGGAAGCGATGGCTTTCTCCATGGCGTCCAAAATCTGATACCGCGCCTGCTTGCCTTGTTCCAAGACTTTCATCATTATTTCCTGTGTAATGCCCTCGATCTTTACGTCCATTTGAACCGCGTTAATGCCTTGCCGCGTGCCGGCGATCTTAAAGTCCATATCTCCATGATGGTCTTCCGGACCTTGAATATCGGTAAGCACTTTGTAGTTTTTGGCGTTTTCGGCGATTAATCCCATAGAAATGCCGGTGGCATGTTTTTTAATCGGCACGCCCGCGTCCATCAGCGCCAATGAAGCTCCCGACAGGGCGGCCATCGAAGTGGATCCGTTTGAAGAAACGATCTCGGAAGTTGCTCTGATAGTATAAGGGAAATCTTCTACGGACGGAATAAGCGGCAAAAGCGTTTTTTCGGCCAGCATGCCGTGGCCGATTTCGCGGCGTCCGGGGGCGCGCAAGAAACGCACTTCTCCGCAGGAATAAGGCGGAAAGTTGTAATGATGCAAAAATCGCTTTTTGCCGGTGACCTCCATGCCGTCCAGCAGCTGCTGGTCTCCGGGAGCGCCCAAAGTAACCGTGGAAAGAGACTTGGTTTCTCCTCGGGTGAATAACGCCGAGCCGTGCGTTCGGGGAATTACCGCGACATCGGCTTTTAAGTTGCGCAATTCATCGGGCTTTCGTCCATCGGGACGGATGCCGGTTTCAAGAACGGTTTCGTGCAATATTCTATCAATTTCTTTTTCAAAAAATTTTTTGGAAAAATTCAATCTTTCGATGTCGTTTTCATAGTTTTGCGCGATATGTTCCTCAAGTTGGTTTTTGACGTTTTCCATCGCGCTTTGGCGTTCGGTTTTATCTTTTTGGTAAAGCGCGTTTTTGAGATTTTGGCCGATTTGCGCCCGCAATTCGCTTTCAAAACTGTCGTCGAACGGATACGGCTTTAATTCCATTTTTTCTTTTCCGATTTCTTTGGCAATTTTATTTTGGAAATCTAACAATTGCTTGATGTAGGGCTTGGCAAATTTAAAAGCATCCACAACTTCGCTTTCCTGCGATTCATTCAGTCTTCCTTCGATCATGTTGGCAATGATTTCGCTGTCCTTTTCGAGTCCGGCAAACACCACATCCATGGAGCTTGCTTCGCGTTCTTCATAGGTTGGATTGAGAATAAAACTGCCGTTAATTTTTCCGACGCGCACCGAGGCCACCGGTCCTTGCCAGGGGATGTCGGAAATTGCCAGCGCGCAAGAAATTCCCAATAAACTGATAATATCGGGCTCGTTTTGCGCGTCCCATGAAAGCACCGTGGCAATGGTTTGAACTTCGTTTTTTAATCGATCGTCAAAAAGGGGCCTGATGGAGCGATCAATTTGCCGCGCGTTGCAGATTGCTTCATCGGACGGCCGCGTTTCCCGTTTGATGTAACGGGGTCCTTTGATTTTGCCGGCGGCATAATATTTTTCTTCATAATCAACCATCAACGGGAAAAATCCCATATCCGGCTTTTCCTTCTTGGACATCACGGCGGTGGTCAAAACCATGGTGTCGCCGTAGCGCACAACCGCCGAGCCGTTCGCTTGCGAAGCCAGTTTGTTTGCCTCGATTGTGATTTCCTTATCTCCCAGCGTCAGGGAATATTTAAAACTTTCTTCTGCCATAAAATTTTAATCTCGAATATCGAATCTCGAATATCGAAACAAATTCGAATTTTCAAATACTCAAATAACCAAAACGAATTTTTCAGTCTTTTGTTTTGAGCATTTGAACTTTGAAAATTTGAGAATTGTTTCGAATTTCGAATTTCGTGCTTCGGATTTTTTTACTTTTATTTTTTGATTAGATATTTTTCGGGGGCTTTTTCCATATCAATAAATTCATCGGCGCTTTCTTTCAGTTTTGCCGATGCCGAACGGCCGAAAGCGATGATCTCCACCCGCTTGCCCTGGTTTTCCAAATATTCCACCAATTGCTGAAAATCGCCGTCTCCGGAAGCGATAACGATTGTGTCTACCGAAGGCGAAATGCGAATCGCGTCCACGGTAATTCCCACGTCCCAGTCCGCTTTTTTGAGTCCGTCATAATATTCCTGCAAATCGCGGATGCGCGTTTCAATGCCCAATTTTACCAGCGCGTCAAAAAAAGGCTTTTCTTCGCCGGTTTTGGTGCGCACCACATAGGCGAACGCGCGGATGAGCTTGCGCCGTCCGACCGCGGTTTTTAAAACCTCCCGAAAATTGACCCGTGCCTGGTATAAGCTTCTTGCCGAATGATAGAGATTTTGCACGTCAATTAAAACTGCAATTCTTTGGTCGTTTAATTGGATTGTCATAGCGACAAACCCCGCCGCGGCGGGGTGAAGATTATTTTTTTAATCCCAATTTTTTTAGCATTTGGGCATATTGGTGGACATTTGTATCGCGCAGATAGTTTAGAAGCTTTCGCCGCTTGGAAACCATCTTTAGTAATCCCCTCTTGGAGTGAACATCTTTGGTGTGTTTTTTTAAATGTTTTTGCAAGCGGTCGATTTCTTCACTTAATAAAGCGATTTGCACCGCGGGCGATCCGGTGTCTGTTTCATGGACTTTGTGTTTTTCAATCAGTTTTGTTTTTTCTTTTTGTGTTAGCATATTTGTTTTAATTATTTTCTGCGGAAAATAAAATTAAATTTTTTGTAATTCGCGTCTTTCTTTGACGAGGGCTGTTTTAACGCGCCGTGTAGCCTTGGCGAGATTAGCCCTACTCCGTTAAAACTTCGCAGGACACTGCTTCTATCAGCGACCCAAAGTATTTTTGTCTATATATAAACTTCTACCTTATCAGTGCTTGCACTGCGCAGCCTTGGCGAGATTAGCCCTGCTCCGTTAAAACTTCGCAGGACACTGCTTCTATCAGCGACCCAAAGTATTTTTGTCTATATATAAACTTCTACCTTATCAGTGCTTGCACTGCGCAGCCTTGGCGAAGCAGTGCCCCCAGCAGGACTCGAACCTGCAACAAACTGCTTAAGAGGCAGCTACTCTGCCAAATTGAGTTATGGGGGCGTTTGTCAATTGCAGTCGAGACTGTTAAATTCCAAAGGATTGCCGTCGATATAACCCATTCCGTCCATTACCGCGGTGACAATCGCGAAACTTCCGTATATTAATAATAAGCCGATAATCACCATCAAAATAATTTTTTTCGATTCTGCCATCACTTCGGCGTTATTTTGGTTGATCAACATTTTGAATCCAGCGACCGCGATTACCAGTCCGGCAATAACGGGTATCAAATCTATAATTACGAATTTGATAATATTATCAATCAGTTCAAACAGATTGCAAATCTTACAAGCATCTTGCCCTGCACCGCCGCAAGGAGGCAAAATTGAACCGCTTTGCGCGACAGCCCAAAATGGAGTTCCCATTAAAACAGTGATAAAAATGGCGGCGATTTTTTTCATTTTGTTTGTGTATCGATTCCCCTGCTCTAGCGCCTCTGGAGGGAATCGAACCCCCGTCACCGGTTCCGAAGACCGGTACTTTATCCGTTAAGCTACAGAGGCTCGTCCTGCGTAGCCTTGGCGAAGCAGGGCTCATCACTTTGTTTTATACCAGATAATTGAAAAAAAGCAAATAGTGCGATAAAGTGGGCTTATTATGAATTTTTGCGAACAAATACCAAAACAAGTGAAAACCGCCATCGTGCGATTGCGGCAGTCCGGATTTGAAGCCTATATCGTTGGCGGTTGCGTGCGCGATCTTTTGGCGGGGGTTGAACCGGCCGATTGGGACGCGGCCACCAATGCGTTGCCCGAAAAGATTCAGGAAGTTTTTCCGGACAATTTTTGCGATAATAAATTCGGCACCGTAACTGTCAGAGTTGACGGTGGTTTTGAGATTGAAATCACCCCCTATCGCGTTGAATCAAAATATACGGATAAACGACATCCCGATAAAGTTGAATGGGCAGACACCATAAAAGACGATTTGTCGCGGCGCGATTTTACCGTAAACGCGATCGCGTTGAGCTATATAAAGGAAGGGGAAAACGAAAAAGTTGAAATCATTGATTTGTTTGGCGGCAAGACCGATTTGGAAAATAAAATTATTCGCGCGGTGCGCGACCCGAATGAAAGGTTTGCCGAAGACGCGTTGCGGATGATGCGCGCGGCGCGTTTTACGGTTTGCTTGGGGCAAGAATGGCGTATTGAAGAAAAAACAAAACAAGCGATTGTCAAAAGCGCGAGTTGGCTAAAAATGGTTTCGCAAGAGCGGATCCGCGATGAATTTTTAAAAATCATAATGTCTTGCCGCGCCGCCCAAGGGGTGGATCTTTTGCGCGAATTGGGTTTGTTGAAATATATCATTCCCGAACTTTTGGAGGGTTATGGTTGCGGACAGAACAAACATCATATATATGACTGCTACACTCACCTTTTGAAATCTTTGGAGTTTTCCGCCAAGAAAAATTTCGGTATGCATGTGCGTATGGCTTCCCTGCTCCACGATGTCGGCAAGCCGCGCGCCAAAGCCGGCGACGGGCAGAATTCCACATTTTACAACCACGAAATTATTGGGGCGCGCATGGCGAAAAAAATTTTGCAGAGGATGAAATTTTCAAAAAAAGACTGCGACAAAATTGTTCTGCTGGTGCGCTATCATTTGTTCTATTATAATGTCGGCGAAGTCACCGAATCTTCGGTGCGCCGCTTGGTGCGCAATGTCGGACGCGAAAATTTGGAAGAGTTATTGCAAGTGCGCATGGCTGATCGCATCGGCTCCGGTTGCCCCAAAGCCGAACCCTATAAACTGCGCCACTTGCGCTACTTAATGGAAAGAGTGGCTCTTGATCCAATCTCTCCCAAGATGATTAAAATTGACGGCAAAGACATAATGGAAATTTTGGATATCGGACCCGGACCCAAAATCGGATGGGTGCTTGATGTTCTGCTGGGGAAAGTTCTAAACGATCCCAAATTAAACACGAGAGATTATCTGGCAAACGAAGTTAGCCGTTTGGGCGCGATGAATGAAAAGGCTTTGGCGGGTCTTGCCGCGCAAGCGAAAAAAGAAAGAGAAGTGGTGGAGGTGAAAAGAGATGAAATGACCAAAAAAAAATATTGGATAGTGTAGTTTTAATATCTCCGTTATCATTTCTTGCAAAGCGCATAATTTTCTGCTGAAAATTTGCTTTCGCGCGGCCGTCGCCTGTGCGGCATTGCAAGAAATGATAACGGGGATATTTTGTTGTTTAGTAGAGTTTGCTTTCGCGCGGCCGGCTATTAAAATTTATATCTTGATTGTTTGGGCGTTATAAGGTAAAATATCAAAGCGCCGGGGAGGAGTATGACGGTAGTACGTACGATTCGGGTTCGTGCAGACAGGGTTCGACTCCCTGCTCCCCGACAAATTATTTTGTCTTGCCAAAACAAAAACCTCATTGAGGTTTTTGTTTTTTCGCGCCGCGACTTTTGCAAAAAAAACCAATATTATCTAAAATGAAGAAAATTTAAAAAATGTTATGACACCACAAACAAATCAACCGACAGACGGCGCGGATAATGATTTCACTCTCACCCTTTTTGAGGTTTGTGAAATGCTCAATAAAAGCACCCGCACCATCACGCGCTACATTCAAAGAAACATATTGCATCCGCGCCATTCAAGGAGTCGCAAGGGAACGCTTGAGTATCGTTTCAGTTACGCGGAAGTTGAAAGAGTGCGCGAGGCGAACAGGGCGAATCAGTCATACCTTTACGGAAGGCCTGTTTATCGCACAACCTATAATGCGAGCTTCGCCGATTATAACGCGTTGGCGCAACCGCCAGCCGCGCCGTTTCTTGCCCCGGGGATGTCTTATCCCGCGATGCCGAATTATGCCTATCAGGATCCGCCGGTGCAATATCCGCAAAGTATGCCGCAAGGCGCGCCGCAGGGTCGAATAAATTCGACACAAGATTTTAACGCGCCGCGCCAAGATTTGCCGCCGCTAAAAAAACAGGATGCCCCGCAAAAAAATATTCAAAAAGAAGATTTGCCTCCGGCGGAGAAAAAGGAAATGCCCGGCCGCGCCAGCGAAGAAATTATTTCTTTACTGAAAGAGACCACGGAAATGCTGCGCGGACAGTTAAAAATCAAAGACGATCAGATAAAAAATTTGGATGACAAGATCGGGCAAATGATTGAAAGAAATCGCGAAACCAATATTTTGTTAAAAGGATTGCAGGACAAGATTATGCTTTTGGAAAAACCAAAAGCCAAGCGCGAAAAAGATAAGCTTGGCGGCGGTGCCAAAAAAATCGCGGAGGCGAAAACAAAATCGCCTCTTGCCGATATGTCGCCGATTGAAATTGTTGCCGATGCGCCGAGAGACAGCATCGCGCCATCGGACAGCGCCCGCCAACCCGCCGAATATAATTTGCCGCTGCCCCCGTTGCCGGCCGCGGCTGCCGATGTTGCCGAAGATGAGTCCGATTTGCCGGAAAAGAAAGGGTTGTTCGGAAAAATATTTGGATAAACAATTAAACAATAGAATAACCGAATCGGTTATTCTATTGTTATGGAATAATCAAACATACTTATTCTAGCGTGATAGAATAGTCAAAATGTTATTCTACGCCTTCGCTAGCAAATACATAATGGAAACTTTTAATTTAAAAACATTGCCTCCAAAAATTGATTACGAATCCTTGATTCGTATTATCGGCGAAGCGCACGGCGCCATCGGCGAACTCAACGGGTTGTTGCGGAAAAATATTTTGAGCCCTGAATTATTGTCCCAGCCTTTACTTACCAAAGAAGCGGTTTTGAGTTCTCGTATTGAAGGGACGCAAGCCACATTGGAGGACGTTTTTGAATATGAGGCGCGCCTTGAAAGCAAAAATAAGGAAAGCCATCAAGACATTACCGAAATTATCAATTACCGCCGGGCGATGAATTTTGCCGTTGAAGAATTGAAGAATAAACCGATCAATCAAAATTTTTTAAAAAAACTGCATTACTTGCTGCTTGATTCTTCACGGGGAGCAAGCAAGGATCGCGGCGAATTTCGCGCCGGGCAAGTATATATCGGAATGCCCGGCGCGGGAATTGAAGATGCCAGTTATGTGCCGCCGCCGCCCGAAGACTTGGCGGCGCTTTTGGGCGATTGGGAAAAATATATTAATTCCAATTTGGAAAAAGACACGCTGATACAAATTGCGGTGGCGCACTATCAATTGGAAGCGATTCATCCTTTCCGCGACGGCAACGGCCGAGTGGGGCGCCTGCTAATTCCGCTGTTTTTATATCAGCGCGATTTGCTTTCTTCGCCGCTGTTGTATATCAGCGAGTATTTTGAAAAAAACCGCCATGATTACTATGCCTATTTGCGCGGCGTTACCGAAAAAGGGGAGTGGAGCCAATGGCTGAAATTTTTTCTGTTGGCGCTGATCACCCAATCGCTAAAAACCCAAAACTCCATTCTCAAAATTTTGGCGTTAAACGATCGTCTGAAAAAAGAAATCGCCGCCGCCAATTCCGTGCACGCGGTTGACCTTTTGGATTTGCTGTTTTTCTCGCCGATGATCACTTTCGCCAAAATCAAAGACAAATTAAAAACAAAAAACCCCCAAACGATTTACAATCTTTTGGAAAAATTTATCAAGATGGGCATCCTTTTCGAAGAGCCCGGCCGCCAGCGCAACCGCGTCTTTGTCTTCAAAGAACTGCTGGAAATTTTAAAGTAATTCTCAATATGGTTTTTATTGTTTCTGTTGTTGTAATTAAAAACTTTGGCAGAATGCCAAAGTTTTTAATTGGCGGCCCCAACGAGAATCGAACTCGTATTTCCGCCTTGAAAGGGCAGCGTCCTGACCATTAGACGATGGGGCCGAATACGCGAATTATACTATCACAAAAGTTGTCAAAAGTAAATCTTGGGAGTATGTTAAAAATGGAATTAATGAAACGAAGCGAGATTTGTTATGGCGGAGATTGATTATATCAATTTGGCGCGTGCGAACGACTTGGCGGGCGGCAAAAGAATAATTTATCGGGGATTGGAAATTTTGCCCGGACTTTTGGCGTGGGCGACTTTGGCGTTCGGGTTTATTTTTTCGTGGCTTTGGCCGATCGGAGTGGCGGTTTTTATCATTGCGTTTGATTTGTATTGGTTATTTCGGGTTTTGTATTTGGCGGCGCATCAGATTGCCAGTTATAAAAAAATGAAAAAAGCGATCGCCGCCAATTGGAAAAATTTGTTGGAAAAAGATTTTAAAAACGAATGGCAAAACATTTATCATTTGGTAATTTTGCCGTTTGCCAATGAGGGCGGGGAAGTGGTGCGCGCGACGCTGGATTCGCTTCTTGAGGTTGCTTATCCCAAAGACAAAATCATTGTTTTGCTTGCCGCCGAAGACACTCCTCTAGCAAAAGAAACTCTCAAAGAAATGCAAAATAATTACGGCGGCGTTTTTTTTGCCTTGTGGCAATCCATCCATCCAAAAAATGTGTCCGGAGAATTGGCGGGCAAAGGCGCCAATGTGAATTGGGCGTTGCAAGCCGCCAAAGAAAAATTTTTACCGGAGCTGGATGTCGCGCCGGAAAACATTATCGTTTCGCTTTTTGATATTGATACCAAGCCCTACCCGCAATATTTTTCATGCTTGGCGTGGCATTATTTGGGCGAGTCAAATCGTTTGGCAAAAAGCTATCAGCCCATTCCGGTCTATAACAACAATATTTGGGACGCATCGCTGTTCAGCCGAATTATTGCCACTTCATCAACTTTTTGGGAGATGATGCAACAGGAGCGCCCGGAGCAATTGGTGACATTTTCGAGCCATTCAATGCCGCTGGCCACGCTTTTGGAAGCCGGCTATCCCCATAATATAGTTTCCGATGATTCGCGCATTTTCTGGCGCGCCTATTTTTGCCGAAAAGGGGATTATAAAGCGGTGCCGATGTATTATCCGGTGTCGATGGACGCGGTAATCGGCAAAAACGCCTGGCGCACGATGGCCAACCAATATAAGCAGCAGCGCCGCTGGTCGTGGGGCGCAGAAAATTTGCCCTATGTGTTTTTTAATCTGTTTTTCAATCCGATGGCGAAAAATATCAAACTGCGCGAAAAATTTTTTCATGTCGCGGTGATGATTGAAGGGTTTTGGTCGTGGGCGGTGTGCTCGCTTTTGATTTTCGGCTTGGGATGGCTGCCGCTGTTTTTTGGCGGACAGAGGTTTAACACCACTTTGCTTTCCTATAATTTACCGCACTTCACTTCCAATATTATGGCTTTGACAATGGTGGGTATGGTGGTATCGGCGATTATCAGCATGCTTTTGCTCCCGCCGCGTCCGAAAGCGCGCGGCAAATGGAGCCATCTTTCAATGATCTTGCAGTGGGTGTTTTTGCCCATAACTTTGATATTTTTCGGTTCGGTGCCGGCGCTGGAATCCCAAACCCGCCTGATGATAAACAAGCCCCTCGGCTTTTGGGTGACCGAAAAAAAAGCCAAGTCCGATTTTTCTGACTAACGGGCATTCTCACATTCTCAAGAATGTGAGAATGTTGTTTATTTAATTCCTTTGAATTAAGAGACGCTTTATATCTTGAGGGCTTGCCCCGCGTACTCGCGGGCGGTTAGCAGTGCCGGTGGAAGTGAAATATATTGATTTAAAATCTCCAACCCCGGGCAAATCATTATTGTCTTTCATCGAAAAATACCAGCCCAAAGAAGCATGGGTGGTGAATCTATCTCTGGAAGCGGAACAAAAAATAAAGAATACCACCATAAAATACATCCCTTACTGGAAACTTTAAAAATAATTGTTTTTTGCATTTGCGGCCTCTGCGGTCATTCGTTTTTGATTTATATTTTGCGTAGGGGCAACCCTTGTGGTTGCCCTTTTTGGATATGGATGCGGGCAACCACAAGGGTTGCCCCTACGGAATGTGGTATTGACTTTTGGCGTCCGGGAGAGGGTATTATGGTGAAAGGTCAAAAGTCAAAATTCAAAAGTCAAATTCGGATTTTATTCCAAATGGGTGCGGGCGGAGAAGCGGGCGATGCGTTTTGCGAGTTCGGGGTGGCGCGAGAGGTCGGGATCGGCTTGCAGAATGCTTTTGGCCGCGGATCGGGATTTTTCCACCAAAAACACATCGGCAAGCGATGACATGGCCAAATCCGGCGCGCCCCATTGCTGGGAGCCGAATACTTCGCCCGGGCCGCGGATTTCCAAATCTTTTTCGGCCAGCAAAAAGCCGCTGTCGAATTTGAGCATCGCGCTCAAGCGTCGGGTGGGATAGTCGCAAAACAGCAGGCAGTATGACTGGTGCTCGCCGCGCCCCACGCGCCCGCGAAACTGGTGCAGTTGCGCCAAGCCGAATTTATGACTGCCTTCCACGGCCATAATCGTGGCGTTGGGAATGTCAATGCCCACTTCAATCACCGAGGTGGAAACCAAAATATCAATTTCGGCGTTTTTCATTCTGTTCATTATTTCCTGTTTTTCGGCGGCTTTCATTTTGCCGTGGAGCATTTCAATTTTCAGTTCCGGGAAAATCTCTTTGGATAATTTTTCATATTCAACTTTCACGGCTTTCACGGCGGTGGCAGATGACCAATCGGTTTTTGGGTCAAACAAAATGCCGTCGCGCTTAACTTCTTCTTGACCTTCTTCGGGATCAATGCGCGGGCAGATAACAAATGCTTGCCGGCCGCGGTTGATTTCTTGGCGGATAAATTCATAGGCGTTGGCGCGATTGTCGGGCAAAATAATTTTTGTTTCAATTTTTTTCCTTCCCGGCGGCATTTGATCAATTAACGATAAATCCAAATCGCCGTAAACGGTAAGCGACAAGGTGCGGGGGATGGGGGTGGCGGTCATTGAAAGCAAATGGGGAAGGGCTTGATTTTTATTTTTTGTTTGCCGATTTTTTGCCAAAGTCGCGCGCTGATCAATGCCGAAGCGGTGCTGTTCGTCCAATATTACCAAATTAAGATTTTTGAATTCCACGCCCTTTTGGATCAGCGCGTTGGTGCCGATTAGAATTTGCGTTTCGCCGGTCTTTGCCAAATCAAGCACTGCTTTTTTTGACGCTTTGCCGTAGGCTGAAGCAAAACAGCTTTTGGCGCATAAGAGGCCGATTTCAATGCCGAAAGCGGACAATAATTTGGAAAAGCTTTCATAGTGCTGATTGGCCAAAATTTCGGTGGGCACCATTATCGCGGTTTGCCCGCCGGCTTTGGCGCACGAAAGCGCGGCCATCATTGCCACGATGGTTTTTCCCGACCCCACGTCTCCCTGCAAGAGCCGATTTGCCGGCCGCGGCTTTTCCATATCTTTTAAAATTTGCCATGCGGTTTTTCTTTGGGCGTCGGTGAGCTTAAACGGCAGGGAGCTCACGAATTTTTTTATCAATTTTTCGTCAAAAGGAATGGCGCGCGCGGTTTCTTGATTGAGGCGAATGCGCTGGCGCAAAACGGCTAATTGGATAAAAAACAGCTCTTCAAAAGCGAATCTTTTCCGCGCGGCCGCGGCCAAAGTTTCGGAATCGGGAAAATGAATTTGCCCGATCGCTTCCGCGAACGGCATAAAATCATATTTTTCCAAAATGGCTTTTGGCAGGGGGTCGCCGATTTCGGCGGCACCGGGCAAAAGGGGTTTGATTATGTATCTAAGCCAGCGGCTGGTAACGCCCGCGGTTTCCGGATACACCGGCACCAGCCGTCCGGTGTGGGTGTAATTTTCTTCGCGTTCATTTTGGTCGCGCAATTTTTCATACATTGGGCTGGAAAGGTATCGGGCGCCTTTCTTTTCTGCCAATTTTCCTGCCAGGCAGACAACCGCGCCCTTTTTGAACGTGGAAATCAGATAGGGCTGGTTAAACCACACCGCTTTCACTTGGCCGGTGGCGTCTTTGATGATCGCTTCAACAATAGTCATATGGCGCTTCCAAATCCTTATCATTTTGGCGCTTTGGACTTCGCCCTGAACACAAGCGGCTTTGCCAATCTCCAAATCCGCGATATTGATCCGCGCTGAAAAATCCTGATATCGGCTGGGAAAATGATAAAGCAAATCGCGCATATTCAAAATCCCCAAATTTTTCAATCGGGTTTTGTATGCTGGAGATATCCTTGTGAATTTTTCAATGGAAACATCCAAATCCACGGATTCAAAATTTTCAATTTTCAACTTACATTGAATTTTCAATGTTTCAATTCGCAAAAAGTGCCGCGTTTTTGTTTGGCCATTGATAATTGGTACTTTATTGAAAACTGAAAACTGAAAACTGAAAATTATTTTGGTTTTATTTCATCAATCCTATGTTATAATAAATAACACAAAAAGAGGCTAACTTAAATAATCAACGATAAAAGGTGAAAGCGAAAGCCGTTTTTCGTTTTTCGCTTTAAACTTTTAGTTTTAATCGTATGGCGCAAAATACTCAAGAAATCAATTCTTTATCAATAATCATCGCGTTGATCATCGGCGCGATCGCGCTGGTTGGTCCGGCAACGGCGATATTCGGACCCTTGGCGCCGCTGGCGATTTTTGCCGGACTTGTTTTGATGATTCTTTTGGTGGGATTGCGGGTGATTGACCAATATGATCGGGGGATTGTGCTCACTTTGGGAAAATATTCGGGAACGCGCCGACCGGGGCTGACTTGGATTTTGGCGGGTATCCAAAGAATGATTAAAATTGATATGCGCATTACCACCGTGGATATTCCGTCGCAGGAGGTGATTACTCGCGATAATGTGCCGGTGGGAATCAACGCGGTGGTTTATTTTCAAGTGGGGTCGGCCGAAAAAGCGATTTTAAACATAAAAGATTACACTCTCGCGGTGGCGCAATACGCGCAAGCGGCCTTGCGCGACGTGATCGGCGGCATTGAACTCGATTCTCTTTTGAGCGAGCGGGAAAAAACCGCCGATGAAATCAAAAAAATTGTTGACACGGCCACCGACAGCTGGGGGATTAATGTTACCGATATCAAAATTCAAGATATTGAATTGCCCGCGGATATGAAGCGGGTAATGGCAAAACAGGCCGAATCCGAACGCGAACGGCGCGCGATTATCATCCGCGCCGAGGGAGAATTTCAGGCATCGGCTCGCCTGGCCGAAGCGGCCAAGGTTTTAAATGAAACCGCGGGCGGTCTTTCAATGCGCACATTGCAAACGATTGAAAAAATAAATCCCGATCCTTCCAAAACAGTGATATTCGCTTTGCCGGTGGAAATTATGGAGGGCTTCAAAAAACTCGCCGGCAAACAATAAAAATATGACAAATATCAAAAAAATTTTTGCGGCGGCGATGTTATCGGCAATTATTTGTTTTTCCGTTTTGCCCGATAACAATTGCAACGCTTTAACTCAACAAGAATTGCTGGCGCGGATACACTCAATTCAGCAACAAATTTTGATTTTAAAAATAGAATTGGTGAAAGTGCGAATTGCCGATTTGCAGACGCAATTGGATGAAATCAATCGGCGGGAAGCGAACGCTTTCATCGATGTTATTTATCCCAACGGCGGCGAAGAATTGGAAAATCGAAACAGCTATTATATTCGTTGGGAATCCGACGGGATTGACCGCGTGTCAATCGCGTTGGAGTCGCCGGAGAATTCAAAAATCATCGCCAGCAATATCTCCGCCGAGGCCGGCAGGTATTATTGGTATGCCGACGATATTTCCGGCAATGACTATCGCATTAAGATATTCGGTTATGACCGCCCGGAAATAAGCGGCCAGAGTGCCGGCGATTTTTTGGTGTTTGATAATTCCGCGGGCGACCGGTGTTCGGACGGCACGCTTTTGGGCAGATGTTCCGACGATAAGCCGTTTCTTTGCATGGATACCGAAATTGATTTGGTATCCGCCTGCCACTCCTGCGGCTGCCCCGCGGGCCAATATTGCGCCGCCGACTCCAAATGCCACTGATTTGTCTGCCAATGGTTTGTGTTTTGAGGTCGTTCCCCTGTAAAAAAGCGCAGCTTCTACGGGGGTGCGGCCTCGCCAAACTTGCATTTTAGTTTTATCTTTAATCTCAGCAGGAGTTACGTCCGCGATCCCGATGACGAAGAATGAACAATCCGGCGTGGATTTTTGGGTTAAAATGTGATAGAATCAGGCTATGTATAATTGGTCGGTAGATATCGAAGAGTTAAAGAAGGACAAGGAAAAATATGCCATTTGGCGTTTGGAACAAGTGGTTAATTTTGGGTCGGATGGGCAAAGATTGAGCAGTCGCGAATTGAAAAAATACTGGTCCAAATTGCGGCTTGATCCGCGCAAAAAAAGATATTTGGCGATGATATTAGAAATTAAAAATTAATAAATTAATGGCGATTAACCATGTCAAGAACAATTTTGAGTCCAAATCAAACAAAACTGCTTTTCGCAATCAATGATGACAAAGAAATTTGCCGCTGTTTTTACCTTACCGGCGGCACGGCGTTGGCGGAATTTTATCTGCATCATCGCTTGTCCGAAGATTTGGATTTTTTTTCCGAAAATGAATTTGATGCGCAGGCAATCAATGTTTTTTTTAAAAAAAATCAAGCCGATCTCGGGTTTACAAGAATAGACTATCAGCAAAGTTTCAACCGCAATTTGTTTTTCGTTCATTTCGCCGGTGAAGTTGTCAAAACCGAATTTACTTATTTCCCATTTTCCGAAATCCAGCCAAAAACCAAAATTGATAATTTGCAAATTGACGGCGCTCTTGACATCGCGGTCAATAAAATTTTTACAATTTATCAAAACCCGCGCGCGAGGGACTTTATAGATGTTTATTGCCTGCGTAATGAATTTGGATTTGTTGCCGGAGATTTAATTAAAAAAGCCAGAATTAAATTTGATACCCATATTGATCTATTGCAATTGGGCAGTCAATTTTTGCGGGCAGCCGAAGTGAAAGATTATCCGATTATGAGAAAAAAGATTGCCGTCAAGGATTGGCAAAATTATTTCGTTAATGAAGCCAAGAAATTTAAAGATAATATTATAAAATGAAATTATTTTTAACTTTCGCGGGGATTGCGTCTGGGATTACCGATGAATTTTAAAAATTACTGGGCAAAGAGCCGCAAGATTGCTGGACGGTTTACACACAAATGGATAGAGATCGTTGAATAATTATCCAACTGCAATTTCCATATTTCGGCTACGAAAAATTCGTCAGTCGGCGGCTCCAATTTTTGGCAAATCATATCGGATTATCAAAATTCTTTTTAATATTTTAATTTGTTTTTTTATAAATACGGACATTCCAACATTCTTGGGAATATGAGAATGTCCGCTAATTGTTTAAGCGGGAATCGAGCTATGGAAATTGAAGTTATAAAAGGGGGTATAACAAAATTGGAAGTGGACGCGGTTGTTAATGCTACCGAATTTATAAAATATTAATTTGTAATTATTTATTGGAAGTTTTTTTGTTGTATACAAACAAAATCTATGGTTTTTATTTGGATGCAATCACAGGATTTGAAAGATTCAGAAAATATCTGGTTGATTGTCAAAAATATGCGGCTGAAAGGTTTCCAAATCTCTCAACATAAAAGATGGATAAAATGTCATCTGGTTATGCGGATGATAAAGATACTGGCGATCAAGGAATTTATGAATATAGTTGTTCGCAAGGGCAGTTGATTTTCTAACCAAATGAAGAGGAAAATTACAGTGAATGACAAAATGCAAAAGGGGTATGTTTATTATTTAACAAATCCGGCGGGGGAGAATTTCGCGCCGGATTTTTTGCCGGAGTTGACGCCAAAGCAAA
>CAZRVG010000003.1:0-59851 GCA_964603475.1 uncultured Candidatus Saccharibacteria bacterium | reverse complement strand
TCGCGCCATTACGCCATCCTAACAAATCCAAAAACCCTGTCAATGTTGCCAAAATATATTTTTTGTTGCCCCGTTATCGCTTGCTTTAATCTTTCTTGCATCGCTTTAATCCTTTTTCCAAACTTTTGAGAAATTTTTGACTGTATTTGCCGGCGGCGGAGAATTCTTTAATGATTTTTTCGGTTTTCTTGACCGGCGGAGACGCAAAAATCTCCTCGTCCATCAAACCGCGAAGATAATCATAGCGCAATGCTTTTTTAAGCAATCGATCGTATTCTTTTTTGGTGAGAGTGATTGTGTCCATAGTTTTACTATACAACAACAAAACCATTCGCGTCAAATTTACGCATAAAAAACGAGCGGAATTCAAACTTCCGCTCATTTTTGCACTCAAACCCTATCCCTCGTTAAATCTGGTGAGGTTTGACCTCACCAGATTTTTTTTGGGGGTGATAGGGGCTATTTTAATTCCACTTTGGCGCCGGCGGCTTCCAATTTGGCCTTCAGTTCTTCGGCTTCTTTTTTGTCCGCGCCCTCTTTGATTACTTGCGGGCCGCTGGCGGACGCGTCCACCAAATCTTTGGCTTCTTTCAATCCTTTTTGGGTGATTTCCTTGACCACTTTAATCACTTCAATCTTTTTGTCGCCGTGTCCGGCCAAGACCACGTCAAAGGATGATTTTTCTTCTTCGGCCGCCGCGCCGCCGTTGCCGCCGGCCGGAGCCGCCGCCATCATCATGGGCGCCGCCGCGCTCACGCCGAATTTTTCTTCCAGAATTTTGACCAATTCGGCCAAATCCAAAACCGACATTTCTTCAATTTTTTTCACCAAATCCGCGAATTTCGCGGGAATTTCAACCTCTTTTTTTTCTTCTTTAACCTCTTCGGTTTTTGTTTCTTCTGCCATATGAATTCAATTTTCAATTTTCAATTTCCCCGCCTTTGCATAAAGCTACGGCGGGCAGGCAATTTTCAATAAAATTAAAAATTAAAAAATTAGATTAAATATTATGATTACTTTGCGTCTTTGATGCCCGAAAGCACCGTAATAAGTCCGCGGATATTGCCTTGCAAGACGCCCACGAAGTTTCGGGACGGCGCGGATATGCTGCCCACCAGCTTGGCCAGCAATTCGGCTTTTGAAGGCAATTGCGCCAACGCCAGCACTTGTTGTTGGTCAATTAATTTGTTCTCCAGCAATCCGGCAAGAATTTTGATATTCTTGTTGGTCTTGGAAAATTCATAGACCTCTTTTGCCGGCGCAATTTCGTCTTCATAACCCAGCACCATGGCCACCTCCCCGGCCATAGGCTTGGTGTCGGCCTCAATACCTTTTTGCTTGAGCGCGATATTCATCAAGGTTTTTTTGCCCACCCTGAACTCCGCACCCTTTTCGCGCAATTTGGTTTTGAGCTCGGTGATGTCTTTTACTTTCATACCGGAAAAATCGGCAAACACAATCGCCTTTTGCTTTTCCAGCCTATCGGAGATTTCTTTGACAATCTCCTGCTTTTTTTGTTTTGTTATCGCCATCTTTTTTTGTAAACAAAAAATCCGCTCGCGCAGACTCGACTTTAAACGAAAAATCAATGATTGATTTTCCTCGGCGGGGCTTATGGTCGCCCGCTGTCTGCGGAATATCTTTATTCAAACAAATTATTGGCAAAAAGTCAAGCTAAAATGTGCAAGGTTTCACCTTGTAAGCTTGCAAGGTGAAACCTTGCACATTTTTAACTCAATTTTTAATTTTCACTGCTCCACGCAGAGGAGTTTGTGGGCGGAGTCGCAGGTGTCGCCGTCGAGCATATAGGATCCTTCCAAATCAAAACTGGCGGCGATCGCGCCGTAATAATTGGCTTGGACTCTTTTGCCGCTTTCGTTATAACAGCGTATCAAATCGGCTTCGGCGGATAAATTGGAATATATTTGTTTCTTATCCACTGTCCAATCCTGGCAATTGTAGGACGCGCTAAACGCGTCGGCAACGCCTTTGCGCGCAATCGGCAGACATTCGGTTTTGACCGCCGCGGTTCTGCGGCCGTACCACGCGTTGCCCAGAGCTTTGTAAAGGCTGTCGCTCAACTGGAATTTGGCCAGATTATTTTCGGCGCGAGTGATATCAAGCAGATTTTGCAAATCGCGCGCCACAAGGCGGTGGCACGATTTGCCCTCGGTGAGCGTCCCCGCGGGCGCGGCCTCGACAAAAACCCCGTTTTTGGCAATTCTTTCGCTAGCCGATTTTTCATCGGTTCCCAAAAAAGCGACATAGTTCCCCGAATAGCCCAGCTTTTCCGCTTCTTTGGCGCAAATGGCATCGGCGCCGTCAATGCCTCCCATATCCCCCGAATAGGATGACGATGTGGCAAAGACACGGTGAATGTTTGAATAGGCGTCGGACAGATGCGGCCACAGCAATTCCACCGAATAATCTTCGCAAGAAACATATTTCTGCCCCACGATCGTTATCGGAACCGGACTGTAAGCGATTAAATTGCCGTTTTTCCACGGATATTCAAAAACGGCAATTCGATAATCGGCGCCGGCGGCTTGATAGGGATCGGAATTCCACGTGTATTTACCCGCGGCGCCCGGATAATTTTGAATAATCCATTGTGCCTCATCGCCGTTGAAAAGAACTATTCCCACCCGCGAAATGTTTTTTGCCGCCCAGCGAATTTGAAACGAATCGCCCGCGTTAAAAGAATCGGCGCCGACCACAAAAGACAGGCTTTTTGTTGAAACCAAGAAATTAACCAACAAAACAACCGCCAAAACCAAAACCGCGATGCCCGCGATCAAAACCGTTTTGTATTCGGTAAAAAAAGTTTGTTTATCCATATTGTAAGAAGTGTTGAAGCGTTGAAGTCAAACTTCAACACAAGATTAAAGCTGTTGAAGTTTGACTTCAACACCATTTTTACAGATCAAGAAACCCGCCTGATTTTTTTTGCGGAGCAATCACTGAATTTTTGCCCACGATATTTCCTTGGGCGTCCACTTCGGGTGGCGGCGGGAAAGCCGCGCTTATCGCGGGAGGAATCGTCGCCACCGGCAGCGCCGGCGCGAAAACTCCGCGGCTGTTTTTATAATCGGAAATAAGATCGCCCGACAAAATGATGATCGCGGCGCCAAAAGCAATCGCGGCGCCCGAAAATAAAGATGATAAAATTTCGCGTCGTTCATTGATTTTCGCGCCCTTTAGCGCGTCGGCGGGATTGGCCTTGCTCGCGGAAATTTTCCTTCTTCTTCCGTGCGCGGAAAAAAAGCCGAATATCATCACCGGCAAAAATAAAAGAGAAACATAAAGCATTATCGGTGTTTGTTGCAGAATTTGGTCTATGCCCATAGTTTTGTGTTGAAATCAAACTTCAACACGCGTGTTGAAGTTTGATTTCAACAAACTTTAAAATTTGATGGATTTTATTTTTTTCCAATCGGGCGCGGAAAAAAATTCAATACCCCTTTCTCCGGCCAGATATAAATTATCGCCAAAAAATCCGGCGCGGGACGCGTCAACGCTTTGCAAAATTTCTTCCAACGCCAAATCAGCGGCGGCATAGGAAAAAATATATCCGCCGCGGGAAACGGGCAAAAAGAAACGACTGTTTGCATTATCAGCTGTAAACGATTGATATGCCGCTTCAAAATCAATCCAATAATCGTTTAAATCGTATTCAGCCAATTTTTTGATTTTTGCCGGCAAAACCGCGTCAAAAAGAGTTATTTTTATTGTTTTGCCGTTTTTTGAAATTGCCAGCAGCAGTTCGTCGCCGATGGGATAAATATAAGCCGGCAACGCCGAGGAAAAATTTCCCCGCAAACCAAGCGACGCCGGGTCAAAATCAACCGCGCTAATCGGATCATCCAAAGAACAGCCCATCAAATAGGCCTTTTTTTCGGTAAACCGCGCCCCGCAAACTTGGTGAGACAAATCCATATTGGACGCTTCGGCCTCCACGTTGAGATCGGCATCCAAAAAATAGGCACCCGCCGGATTTTTCAGGGAATCGCCAAAATTTGTTTGGCCGGTTATAAACCACGCCATTTTTCGCGCGGCCATTCGACCGGAAAGAGCCAATAGGCGCAAATTGCCGGCGCTAAGGCTGATAAATTGCCTGTCGGGCAAATATCCTTTGATTAAAGCTTGCCGCCCAAACCCGAATTTCTCCATATCAATTTTGCTGATCACGGTTTGCTCAAAAGCGCCGCTGTTATCGCGCAAATATTCCTGCAAGCGGCTTATCATTTCCGAAGCCACCCGCTCTTTTTCCTTTTCACTCACCGTCGAAAGCCAGCTGGAAAAAAGCCGGCGCAATTCAAATTCTTTTCCGGCAAGAGAAATTTCAGCCGCGGGCAATTTGGCGGTCTTTTCCAGTAAATAATTGGGCAACAAGCTTTTGCATTTGGACTGTAAAAAATCATTGAAAAAAGAAATTTCTTCCCGATCTTGCCGCCAAGCCGCGTAGATATTTCCTTGCGAGATTAGCGCCAACGATTCCCGATTTTGCCCGACAAAAGAAAGATGATTTACAACCTCGCCTTGCAGGGGGTTTATTTCAAGCACGGTGAAAACGGCATCGCTGAAAATATTTTTTTCGGGATGAAATATTTGCCGGCAGTCAACCACAAAAGGATTCCCTTTGATTTCAAACGGCTTTATGGGGCAGGGGTTGGCCGGATCAATATCGGTTTTAACGACTAAATACAGCTTTGAATTATAATGTTCGGACGCGACAATTTCACTGCCGTCTTCAATCCGGCCGCGCCACAATTCTTTGGGCGAAGCGGGATCTGAAACATCATAAACCGCCAAACCGGCATCCAAAAAAACAGCCAAAATATTTTGGGCGATTAAAAAATTGCCGTCTTGCGGGATCGTGCCGATTTGCGCGGCTTTTTGGAGATCGGCGCCGTCAAAAATCATTGTCACTCCGGTTAAATTCCGGTTTTTCACGCTCTTCGGAAGGTAATACTGGTTTTGCGGGGAAAAATAAATCTTTTGCCCGGCAAGCTGGATAACATCGGCGGCGGACTGTTTTTCGACCGGCGCCAAAGAAAAGTATTTTTTCGCGGCGGCTTGGGAAATCGCCTGATCGCCATTTTCGTTTTCCAAGGTTGGCAAATCAAAATCCGCTTGTTGCGCGTCGGCAAGCATTTCTTCAAATAAACCACTTTCATAAGCTTGCCGCCCGCCGTCCAGATAATTTTTGAAATCGTCAAGAGACGCAAAAGGCACCATCTGAGACAATTCATTTTCGGTCGATAAATCGCCGCCCATTATCGCCCCGATTGCCGGCAATTTGCCGGTAATCAATTCGGAAATTGCCGACTTTTTATAATTTGCCGCCAAATAAAGCGCCACCGCCACGGAAAAGCCGGCCAAAAAAACAATCACCAAAATCGGATTGAGCGGCGGCGACTGCCAATCGTCAATTTTATCCTTCAAGCGGCGAGCCGAAAACATATTTGATTTCTGCCAAAATTTCATCGCAAAAAAATTCAACTTTTTTGTTTTAAAACTACAGCTATATTTTACAAAAAATTTTTCCCAAACGCAAACTCCATAAATGACAAATTTCTAATTTCTAATGACAAATAAATGATAAAATTTAGAAATTTAGAAATAATGAAATTTATTTTGAAATTTAGAAATTAGAAATTTTGTAATTTTTTACTCATATTTTCTCAACGCTTCAATGGGGCGGAGTTTGGCCGCTTGGCGCGCGGGCAAAATTCCGGCCGCGCATCCCACCACAAAAGAAAATCCCAATCCGAAAATAATAATCCACGGCGAGAAGGACGCGGTGAAATAAAACATTGGATGCACCTGTCCGTAGAACTGCACACCCAAGGCGGTTCCCAATCCCAAAATCGTGCCGCCGATACCGCCCCCCATGCCGATGATACTGGCTTCAAATAAAAATATCGCCATAATCGCGCCGTTGGTGGCGCCGATGGCTTTCATAATCCCAATCTCGCGCGTGCGCTCGCGCACCGAAGTGTACATCGTGTTGGTGATGCCGATCCCGCCCACAATGATGGCAATGCTGGCAAACGCCAAAATCGCGAATTGGATCACCGCCATTACGCCGTCGGCAATATCGTTGACTTTTTCGGAAGTGATCACCGCGAAATTCAAGTCGTCAACCCCGCTTTGCCTTTTTTGCACCCGCCGCAGGGATTCTTTGATGTTTTCGGCCACGGCATTAACATCGGCGCCTTCAACAACTTTTACCATTGCCATTTGCGCCGTGCCCCTGGCTTCGCCGGTGAGATTTTGGAATTCGTCGATTTCCATAAAAATCGCGCTGTCATCATCCTTGGACCCGAGAGAATTCAATATTCCGACAACTTCATATTTTTTCCCCTTGATGGTAAAAATATCATCCGGCGCGACTTTATAATCAAAAATATCTTTTTCATATTGACTGCCCACGATCACCTCTTTTTTGCCCGCCTGCGGCCACCTTCCCGACGATAAGCTCCAGCCCTGGAATTTTTGCAGAATTTCCAATCCTTCGCGCAAGGGAAATCCCTGGACCACCAACACCTTGTTTGTCTCGCGATAGCGCACATTGATGCCTCGGTAGGAAGCCGGCAAAACTTGGTCAACGCCGCCGGTCTTTTCAATTATTTCAATATCGGATTTTTGCAGTTTTTCGCCGCCGTACATAATGCCGGCCAGCGGATTTGATTCGTCGCCGGGCATCACAAAGATCATATCTCCGCCCAATGACATCAATTGCCGGTTGATGGTGTCCTTAATCCCCTCGGAAAGCGAAAGCAGCGTGATAATCAAAAACACGCCGATGACAATGCCAAAAACCGTGAGCCACGACCTCAATGACCTCATCTTCAAATTCCTCGCCGCAATTTTGAAATACTCGCGCAAGTTATGAATCATAATTTATAATGACAAATTTCTAATTACTAATTACTGAATAAATGACAAATTATAAAATGAAAAAATGCTTAACGATGATTTTTTGTGTTTTTAACAATCGCGGTAAAAATGTAAAATAATTCATTGGCTTCTTGCCATAATGGCTTTGCTTTTTCTTCAAGTTCAAAGTTCGCTTTTACGATAATGCGAATCCAATATCTGGTTTCTTTGGCTTCTTTTTTGCAAATTCCGATTTTATGAATAAAATCATTGCGCGACTCGGCACTATCCGCCTCGCAATAATTAGCCCCAATTGATGTGGATGATTTGACAATTTGATTAATTAAAGGGTCGTTGATCGGGCTTCTTTTGATAAGCTTAGCGAATAAAATAACTTTTTCGGCAAAAACTGATGTTCTTTCTTCCAGATCAAATTTTTGATTTTTACCATTTGTCATTTTTAATTTATTCAGGAATTAGAAATTGGTAATTTGTCATTTGTTTCCGAAGGCTTCGCCTTTGGAAACAATTTGGCCGTCTTTGATGAAAATCTGGCGATGACCATAGGCGCCCACTGTCGCGTCATGGGTTACAATCAGCAGAGTGCCCCCGTTTTTTTCATGAAAATCGCAAAGTATTTCCATCACTTTTTTGCCGTTGACCGAATCCAAGTTGCCCGTGGGCTCATCAGCAATAACAAGCTCGGGATTATTGGCAAACGCCCGGGCGATCGCCACGCGCTGCCGCTCGCCGATGGAAAGCTCGGCCAACTGGTGGTTAACGCGATGTCCAAGCCCCACCATTTCCAGCAAATCTTGGGCGCGCTTGGCTCTTTTTGCCGGAGACATTCCTTGAAAAACCATGGGCAATTCCACGTTCTCCCACGCGCGCAGATGACTCAACAAATGAAATTCTTGGAACACAAATCCGATCGTCTTTCCCCGCAATTGCGCCAATTCGCTTTCGGAAAATTTGGTCACATCCCTATTCTTCAACAACAGCCTTCCTTTGGTGGGAACATCCAAAAGCCCGATCATATTCAAAAGCGTGGATTTTCCCGATCCCGACGGACCCATAATCGTGACAAAACCGCCGGATTTTATTTCCAGATCCACCCCCCGCAGGGAATTCACTTCGGTTTTTCCCAATTTATAAATTTTCCAAACCTTTTCCAGCTTGATTAACGAATCCATAAAAAAATAGCAGGGTTATTTTGTCAATTTGATTAATTTTGGCAGGGTTATTTTTAGATAAAGACTATGTCTACGGATATAAAAATGCAAGTTTGACGGGGTCGCACCTTGCCGATTACGGCAAGGAACGACCCCAAAATACCGATATTCACCTTTCCGGTTGGAATTTATGGGATTATTACTTGGTCGCCTTCGGAGAGGCCGGAGGTGATTTCGGCCATGCCTTCGGAACGAATACCCACTTGGACTTGGACTTCTTCGGGTTGTCCGTCTTGCAGAACCTGCGCGAAATAGCGGTTTTGGCGGCGACGGATCGCGCTTTCGGAAACGAGCAGAACATTCTCTTTTTCAGCGGTGATAATTTCCACGTCCGCGGTCATTTCCGGCTTTAATGTTTCGGGGGCATTGCCGCTGAAAACGATTTTGGTTTCATAATAAACCACGCCGTTAACCAGCTTGCCCGCCGGATCAATGGCGGCAACATGGCCTTCAAAAACTTCATCGGGAATCGCGGCGATGAAAATTCGCGCCTTGTTTCCAACTTTTAAATTGATCGCTTCTTCCTCATAAATATCAACAACAATATTATAGGGATCGGCCGGAAGTAAAACGATTGCCGGATTGGCCGCCGACATCGAAATTGTTTCACCGGCTTTGATATTTACTTCGGCGATTTGGCCGTCAACCGGAGCGATGAGCTTGCTGTCGGCAATCTGCAACTCCAAGAGCGCGATCTGCGCTTGGGCTTGATCGATTTGAGCTTCCAGAATCCCCTCGTCTTCGGCGCGCGCCGGCGCGATTGTTTTTCCCAGCTGGCCGCCGGCGGTTTCGCGCGCGGCCATGGCAGCGTCAACCGCGGATTGCGCCGAATTGATCGCGACCTCATTGGCCACCTTTTGCAAGGCTACTGATTCCAAACCGGAATTGAAAGATGCTTGCGCCGCGACCACATATCCGATATGGACGTCAAGGCTGTCTTTATATGTTTGCGACACCGAGTCCCGCCAAGGAACTTGTTCGCAAATCGCGCGTATCGCGCGCAAATTATTTTCGACTTCCAGCAAAGTCGATTTGGCCGACGCAAAAATCGGATCCAGACCGCGATCCGTTCCATTCGCCTGCGCTAAATCGGCGTAATTTTTGATTTTATCCACCGCCAAGCTTATTTTTTGGGCGGTTTCAAAAACTTTAATCGAGACCTCGTCTTGGGGAGCAAAGTAGGTTCTTTGCAGTAAATCCGCAAAATTATAGGCGTTATAGGCTTTCGCATAGGCCGAGTTCAAAGCATCGGAGGCGGTTTTATAATCGCTGTTCAATTGCTGATTGGCAGTGGTTTTGGCATCGGCCAATGATTTTCGCGCGCCATCCAGCGCGATTTGCGCGGCCTGCGCTTGGCTTTGAACAATATCAATGTCCTCGGGAGCCGCTCCGATTCGTAATTTTTCCAATTGAAGTCTGTACAAATCCAAATTGGCGCGCGCTTGGACCAGCTGAACCTGAAGCTGGCGATCGTCCAATTCGGCCAAAATTATCCCCGAAGCGACAGTATCTCCCTTCCCAACATTCACTTTTTTAATCGCGCCGGCATTTTTAAAATTGAGATTTAGCGCTTCGCCCTTTTTTACGTTGCCGGTTTCGGCCACTTCTTGGGTGATGGCGCCCAAAGCCGCCGCTTCGGTTTTATATTCGGGCGCCTTGGGCATGAGCGCGTTCCAAGCAATCGCCCCCCCGATAACCGCCGCCGCCAAAAGCATTAAAAATTTTTTGTTTAATTTCATATATGGTCATTTAAACATTTAAACATACGCTTCGCTAATCATTTAATCATTTAATAAAAATTCATGATTATATGATTAAATGTTTAAATGATTATATGTTTATGTTTTGATGATTATATGCTCTTCATTCTACCCCACAAAAGCAAATTTGGAAATATCAAAAAACATTCCAACGTTCCGCGGAAATGTTGGAATGTTTTAGTATCGACCCTATCAGGGGTTTGATCTTGTGTTGCGTTGACGTTGAACCCCGATAACAATATCTTTTAAGGCGCCCGCTCCGGCAGAGCCTCTTTCGGCAAGTTTGCTTGCCCGGTCCATTAATTTCATAAGACTGCCCGTATCGCGCAACGTAGCCGCTCTTTGCGTAAACCGCGACACCGTTTGCTTCATTCTTGCTTGGACGCCTTCTGCTGATGACGGAGTATCTTCCTTTTTTTCCGGCGTTTTTTCTACGGCAGCCGCCAATCTTAATTTGATTATTTCGGAGGTTTCCGGTTCGATTTCTTCTTTTGTTATCCCCAATTCCGTTTCCAGCGCTTCCCGCCCCTCTTCATCGGGTGTGATTTCTTGATTTGGCGGCACCGGCGGCATTTCGGGTTTCCGTTCCGGCAATTGTGTTGAATTAACCATATGATTAAATTAAATTTGGCCAAGGTCGCACCTTGCCGATTACAGTAAGGAACGACCTTTTAAAAACGCGGATTATGCGTTTTCTTCGGTGATTTTTTGCGCGTAGTTGCGGCGGCGGGCCGCAATTTCGCGCTCCACGGTTTCGCGATCTCTGCCTTCTTTGAGGCCGTAGTATTCTTTGATATCGGCCATTCTCTCGCGATTGCTTTCATTGGGCGGATAGGTTTTGATGTTAAACGGCAGAGACACTTGGCCGTTAATCAGCAAGCGGGCATAGATATTGTAGTTTTCCAAACGATTGAGGTCTTGAGCGTTAAACACCGGCGCAAATTGTTTTGCCAAAAACTCGGCGTCTTCCACCCCCACACGGAAAGATATCACCGTGCCCACGTTGCCGAACACGCTGTCGCGAATCTCATCGCTCAATTGACCGATGAACTGGTGCGAAATGGTAAGACACAGCTTATACTTGCGCGCCTCGGACAAAATGGTGGAGATGGTGTCGGTGGCAAAATTTTGAAACTCGTCCAAATATAAATAAAAATCCTTGCGCTCGCTTTCGGCGGTGTCCACCCGCGAAAACGCCGCGATGGTCAACTTGCTGGTGATAATCAACCCAAGCAGAGAACTGTTGATTTCGCCCAAGCGCCCCTTGCTCAAGTTTACCAAAAATATCTTTTGCTTGTCCAATATCTCGCGGAATTTGAAAGTGCTTTTGGTCTGTCCGATGATGGGACGCATATAATCATTGGAAATGAAAGTGTCAAATTTGGAGGTGATGTAGGGCACCATATTTTTCAGCGACGCCTCGCCGCCCGCCGCCTCGGCTTGCTTTTCCCAAAATTCCTTCACCAAAACATTGCGGCATTTCGCCAAAAGATAATGGCGAAAATCCTTATCGGCTAAAACTTGCGGCACCTCCATCAAGGTGTAGGTTTCATTGGGATCATCCATCAACAACATCAGGGCATTGCGCGCGTATTGTTCAAACATCGGGCCACCGGTTGATTTTAGGTCGTACAATTTGTCAAAAATCTTCATAAACTCGTTGATGATGAAGGTTTTTTGCTCGGGAAATTTGGGGTCGTATTCCAGCATATTCAGCCCGATTGAATGATCCAAATTAGCCGGATCAAACACCACCACGTCGTCTAACCGCTCATTGGGCACCTTGCCCAAAATATCATCAATCAAATCGCCGTGCGGATCCAAAATCCCCACTCCGGCGCCGGCCATCACATCCTGTTCAATCAAGCCCGACAAAAACGCGGACTTGCCCGTGCCCGTCTGCCCGATGACATACAAATGGCGCCGGCGATCGCTTGCGCCCACGTAAATATCCTTTTTATCGCCGCGGTATTGGTTAAAGCCCAAAAGCAAGCCCTCGCGCAAAAGATTTACCGGCGGCGGCGCGGCTTTGGAATTCAAACCGCGAACATTCGGAGTTTTTAAATGCGGCGTGGGAAAATGATAAATACTGGCCAATTCTTCGGCGCTCAAAATCGATTTGTTGGCGTCGTTGAAATTGCGAAAGATATAGTCGTTTAAAATTGGCGCCGCCGCTTTGCCGCTTTTTTTAATCACTTTGAATTCGTTGAAATCCGGCGCGCAAAATTGGTCAAGCGCGCCGGCCAATTGGTCAAACACTTCCTCGCTGCGAATTTTGTCTTCAATGGAAACCACGATGCGGATATTGGCCGCGAAATTATGCTTGGCCATTTTTGATTCCATCTCTTTGACAAGCTCCTCGTTGATTTGCGGCGCTTGATATTGCCGCGCGTCATCCTCTTTTTTCGCGGTTCCAAAAATAGCCGCGAAAACTCCGGTGGCGCTTCTTGCTTGATAGAAGCTCTTCCCTTCGCGCATCAATTTCAAAATTTCGCGCCCCCGCGCCTGCCAATGGGAAGGCACGCTTTGCAAGCAAATCTGCACCACCGCTTCTTCGTTTTCTTTTAGTTTTGTGAAAGTGTTGGTAATCGCCGCCAGCGGATCGGTTTCCAAAAAATTGTAGGTTTTAATGGGCAAATAAACCGATTTTTGCGTTTTGGCATAGCCGCAAAAAACCGTTTCGGCGGCGCCGAAAATATTAAAATCCTCGCATCGGCTCACCTCGGCGTCGGAATAAATGCTGTTGATCCTCTTTTCAACAAAACTTTCATATTTTTTGGGCGCGGCCACAAAAAAACAAACTTCTCCTTTCACTTTGGCCACTTCCAGCGCGATCCACGGCTTGGGCGAAAACACGCCCTTGGGTTTTAGCGACACCAAATTGGCATAGAAATCCTCCATCACCTTGATCCATTCTTTTTCCTGCTTGCCGGCCTGCTGAATTTCTTCAATGGTTTTTTGCGGAATCTTCACCGACAGCAAAATCATATCCATTGATAATTTGAATTTTTCCCGCCGAGTGTTTTTTGCCAAAAGCCAAACCAAAAACCCGCCCAAGCAAAAAACCGCGGCAATCGCCAGCCACCAATACCACGCAAGCCCCCAAAATGCCAAAATTGCTCCGTTCATTTTTTATGTTCGCTTATGTTCGCTTGAATTGCGCAACCCCTTTTGTTGAAGTCAATTTTCAACATACTTGTTGAAATTTGACTTCAACAAAGTAAAAGCCAAGTCCGCATTACTTCATTTTATTACTTTCCTCCGCGCTTGGCAAACTCCCTATTTCTTAGGCTTGATTCTAAGTGTGTGTAAATTTTGCGGGAATTTCGCCAAATTTTTCCATAGTTTTTTATTTTTATTTTTTAATTGATTACCATTTCCAGCTATCGGTTTTTTTGTCATAATGAGGCACATCTGCGTCTTTTTTTTGCTGATTATCTTGCTTGCCGCTTTTTTCCAATTTTTCAAATATTTTTTTGTTTTCTTTGACCCAATCGGGCTTAAACTCGCGGTAAATCGCTATCTGCTCCTTAATACAGGATAAAAATTCATCAAAAATCACTTTTTCGCTTTGATCTTCTTTTGGCGCTTCATAATTTATTTTTCTTAAAAAACTTTTCAATTCTTCTTTTTTGAGATCAAAATAAAACAAAGGAATATTGCCGCGGGATTGTTTTGCAATTTTTCCATTTTCATCAAGCCCCAATCCATATTTCAATTCCCCCTTTCTGCTCATAATTTTTTCTTCTTTTTCATTAAAGCGGGTGCTTTCTTCATCGGCCACCACCGCGTCAAACGCACCCACAATATCGCCGTTTTCGGGATCAAAAATCACATAATCAATCCCGTTTTTTATATCGTCAAATCTTGACGCGCGGACAACGATAAATTTTCCGTCAAAAAATTTGTTCAACAACACCGCGCAAAACATCTCCATTTGCTCGCCAATGGGAACTCCCTTTTCCACGCCGCCGCGGCGCAAGTCCTGTTCGGCAAACAAATCTTCCATATGCGCCACATAATTTTCATCCTCGCCAACCCCCTCAATGCCAATTCCCGAATCTTTGTATTCACCAATATCAAGACGGCACTTATTATCAACCGGATAGCCGGCCGCGCGCAAATTCTCCGCGATTTGCTTCAACGCCGTTTCCAATTTTATCACCTCTTCGGGCAATTCTCGTTCCTCCGAACCGCTATCGTCAATTTTTTCAAAATTAACCATATTTTTGGCAATTTGTTTAAATTATACCATTCTACCAATCCCGCGCGATTTGCGCAACCAAAAACCCCGCGACGCGGGGTCTGTGCGCTTATTGGATTTCAAGGATTTGAATTAGGCCGCCGCTTCTTGTTGCGGGCTGTTCTGTTCTTCGCGGTTAAGCATATCCTCGCCGTGCGCGGCAAACTCTTCTTTTATTTCGCCAATCCTCGCCTTAACTTTCTCCAACAAATTTTTCGCATCAACATCTTGACCTTCTCCCAATTCATCAATCTCATCCGAAGATAAATTTTCGTATAATGCAACCGCGCGGGATTTTTCTTCTTGCGTTATCCCATTCATATTATCCTTAATTTCCAATAATTTATCCATTATTTCTTTATTTTCTCGGCTTTCGCCCGGCATCATTTCGGCCATAAAATTTTTTGCCGCAGGTTATTGGCCTTCGGCATCAGTTATTTGCTTTTCCACATCATAGCATATCCGCGAGAGTATCGGCAACGACGGTTGCAAAATGCCGGCTTGCGGAAAACAAATTTTTTTGGTAAAAACAAACTATCAGCCATTGAACTATCGGCAATAAACTATAAGTTATTGACTAATTCCGCTTCGGCGGAACTCCGGGGGTGTGGTGAAATTGGCATCACAAAGGTCTCCAAAACCTTTATTTCAGGTTCAAATCCTGGCACCCCCGCCTTCGCCCGCCATAGCTTTACGCGACGGCGGGCTTCGCCCTAATCGCATAAACCTTGCCGGGCTACGGCGGGCAAGCCCGCTAATAGGAGGCGAATTGCTATTCGCCGATTTATAATAAAATGCATTTTGTCTACATCTTAAAATGCAATGATGGCAACTTATATATCGGTTGCACGGAAGATATTAATGAAAGATTAAAACGCCACGAAGCCGGACAAGTTCCGGCGACCGCGGACAGATTGCCGATGGAATTGGAATTTTATTTTGCCATTTCAAACAAATACAAAGCTTTTGAATTTGAAAAATACCTAAAATCCGGCTCCGGTCGCGCCTTCATCAAGAAACATTTAATTTAACCAACCGCCTACCGGCGGTTTTTGCATTTGAAAGCCATTAAAAAAATCAGAGGGCCTAACCCTCTGAAAAAAATAGTTTTTATTTTTTCATTTCTTTGTGCTTGGTGTGCGCGCGGCAGGTGTTGCAAAACTTGGACAATTCCAGCTTGCCTTCCATTGTTTTTGACTTGTGCTTGCGGTAGTTTATCTCTTTGCACACAGGACAAGCCATTTTCACATAGGGTTTCTTTTTTGATGCCATGTTTCAAATTAAAAATGTAAATATCAAAAATCAAAATGACAATGTAAAATTTAAAATGAAACAATTTTAAAATTTGCCAACTTTTAATTTTAAAATGTCATTTTCAATTTTGATTTTTCAATTTTAAACTTTTATGAGCCCGAGAGAGGAGTTGAACCTCCGACCTACTCCTTACCATGGAGTTGCTCTGCCTCTGAGCTACCCGGGCGGAATTTTTGTAATCAAAATTTTGCCTAATTAACGATTGCCCGCACAAAATACCAATTTGTAATTTGTGCGGGTATTTTGCAGTTTGGGCAAAAATTTTCTGTTGAAAATTTTTGGTGGGCTGGGAGGGATTTGCACCCCCGAAGGCAGAGCCACCGCGTTTACAGCGCGGCCCATTTGGCTACTTTGGTACCAACCCGTAAATTTTGTTTACAAAATTTACGCCCTTCCGCAGCTTTAGCGAAGGAGGGCGCGTCCATTATTCAAACAAAGTTTATTATACCCATTTTCGCAAAAAAAACAAGGACTTAACGATTCAGATGAACTTGCCGTGCTTCTGGCGCCATGGGTTGATTTTTTTGGGATCGCCACTCAATAATTCTTTGGGGACTTTCCAATTTATGCCCTTTTTCGGCGAATAGATTTCCGGGCGAGTGTATTGCGCGGATTCAAAAAAGCCGTCTTTGCCGCTGCGCGCGGCCAAAAATTCGGGCTTGCCGATAACTCCGGGGATCAGGCGGCTCACGGTTTCGGCAATCACCATTGCCGGCAATTCCCCGCCCATCAGATCATAATCACCGATGGATATTTGATGCGTGGCAATATTTTTCGCCACTCTTTCATCAACCCCTTCATAGCGGCCGCAAATAAAAACCACCTGCTTGAATTTGGCAAGTTTTTGCGCCGTTTTTTGATTGAAAAGCTTTCCCCGCGGCGTGAGCATAACAATCGCGGTATCTTTTTTTGCCGGCTTTAATTTTCTGCCGGCAATTTTGAGTTTTGCAACCTTGGCAATCGCTTTGTGCCACACGTCTACTTTCATCACCATGCCAAACCCGCCGCCATAGGGACTATCATCAACGGTTTTGTGCTTATCGGCGGCAAAATCACGCAAATTATGAATCCGAATTTTGAGCAATTTTTTAACTTGGGCTTTGGCAAAAAGCGATTCTTCAAAATACGGCTTGATAATTTCGGGAAAAATAGTGATAAAGTCAAAAATAATCATATAATCATTTAATCACAGAAAAGACGGGCGGGCAAATACAAATTTAGTCAAGGTGAAACCTTGCCATGTTTAACAGGGGCTCATCTTGAAAGCATAAAAAAGAAAGCCCCGAAAAAATCGGGGTTTTCTTTTGGTAGATTCAAAAATTAGAACTTCAAATCGTCAACATCTTCGTCAACTTGCTTGGCGCCTTCTTCAACGGGTTTTTCCTCTCGGCGCGGCGCCGGACGGCGGCCGCCTTCGGGTTCCTCAATCTTGAGATTGACCCGCGCGTGGTTCTTGAGGCCGATGATGCGCACCAAATTGCGAATGGCGCGCGCGGTGCTGCCGCTGCGGCCGATGATCTGTCCCATATCTTCGGCGTTCACTTTCAAGATGAGAAGCACGCCCATTTCGTCAACCGTGCGGTCGACTTTAACGTCTTCGGGATGATCAACAAGCGATTTGACTAAAAATTCAAGAAATTCCTGATCAACGTTTTTGTTATCCATAATATCGGTTTATCATTCATTCAAAAATATTTTTCGACCTTTCAGGTATCCCTGTTTTTCCATTATACTCAATAACAAAAGAATATGTCAATCTTCTTTTCCCTCGTCTTTGGCAATCTCTTCTTTTTGGGCGGGTTTTGCCGCTTCCTCTTGCTTGCTCTCTTCCGCCTTCGGTTCTTGCTTGCTCTCTTCTTTGGGAGCCGCCGCCGCTTTATCGGCGGATTCTTGGGCGGGTTTTTGCGCTTCCGGCTTTGCTTGCGCCGCGGGCGCGGCCGGCTTGTCCTCGCCTTCTTTTTTCTTTGGCTGGGCGTGAAGCGCGGCTTTTTTGCCCTCGATTATTTTCTGATCGACAAGAATATTATAAACCGCTCCGGACGGCTTGGCGCCCTTTGACATCCAATGAACGATTTTTTCTTTGTTCAATTTGAGCTGTTTATCAATTCGATCAAGCGATCCGACCTGTTCGTGAAATTTACCCGAAGAAGCGGCGGTGCGCTTGTCAACCACGACAATCTTAAAGCTCGGCCGATTGGTTTTTCCAATCCGATGCAGTCTGATAGTTAACATAATTAATAAATTTATCTTTATTTATAAACGCCTTGTATTATACATACTTTTACGTTTTTTGCAACAAACAACAGAAGGCAAAAGGCAAAATTCAAAAGTCAAAATTATAAGTGATAATCCAAAAGTTTAAAACCTATAGCTACCCAAACTTATTTTTTTCTTTAACTTAATCGCTTTTGAATTAAACTTTTGTCTTTTGCCTTTTGACTTATATTGCTATACCCAGCCTTTGGCTTCCATGGCCGCCTTGGCGGTTTCTTCTTCGGCCTCCTGCTTGGAATAGCCGCCGGCTTCGGCAATCAGCTCATCGCCCAAATAGACGCCCACGGTGAAGTGTTTGGCATGGTCGGGGCCTTTTTCTCGCAAGACGCGGTAAGCGGGAGTGATCTTAACAATCTCTTGAGCAACTTCTTGAAAGCGGGATTTGGCGTCTTTATAGAGCTCTTCTTTAATAATTCGCGGCAGTTCGGGCAATAAGTTTTTGGCGATAAATTGGCGGCATTGTTCATATCCCCGATCAAGATACAGCGCGCCGATGAACGCTTCAAAAGTGTTGGCGAGAATATATTGGCGGGATTTGCCCTCTTCTTTTGTTTCGCCTCGGGAAAGGAGCAAAAAATTTCCAAAATCAATTTTGGACGCGATTGACGAGATCATTTTGGTGTTGACCAGCGCGGCGCGCCAGCTGGTCATTTTCCCCTCGGTTTCTTTGGGATATTTTGAATATAAATATTCGGTCACCACCAGCTCCAGCACCGCGTCGCCCAAAAATTCAAGCCGTTCGTTGTTTCCCAAATGAATGTTTGGATTTTCATTCAAATAAGACCGATGGATAAACGCTTGGGTGAGCAAGTCTTTGCTTTCAAAGACAATTCCCAATTTTTCCTCAAGCTTGGAGAAATTCTTCGCCATGATTTGGAAATTCCAAGCACCAAATTCTAAATTCTAAACAATTTCAAAGCCCAAAATTCAAATATCAAAAAAATGCGCCCGGCGTTTTATTTTGACATTTCTATTTTGAAATTTGGATTTGTTTAGAATTTAGAGTTTAGAATTTAGAATTTAATTAGTTGTTTTGGTTTTCTTCGGCCAATTCGGGGTTTTGTTCCAGCATTTCTTTGTACACCGCGCCCAAAACTCCGTTAACAAACTTCCCCGAGCTTTCTCCTCCGAAATTTTTTGCCAGCTCTATGGCCTCGTTAATGGCAACTTTCGGGGGCACCGCTTTTCTATCTTCGTAGAGCAATTCAAAAAGGCCGAGCCGCAAAATGTTTCTGTCAATCGCGCCGATTTGATCAATCGGCCATTGAGGCGCGGCTTTGACAATGATTTTGTCAACCGCGTTCATATTTTTAACCGTTCCCAGCATAAGATCGCGGGCAAATCCCTTTTCTTCCAACCCGGGACCGAATTCGTCAAGATTTCTTTGCAAAATTTCCTCCAAATCGCCGGTTTGACCATAAAAATCCCATTCAAAAAGGGATTGCATCACAATTGATCTGGTGAGGTGCCGTGAAGCCATCGTAAAAAGTTAAAAAGTAAAAGTGCAAATCTCGCGATTCTAATTTGTTTGGGATGGTTTTGCTTCTTTTGCCGCCTCTTGAGCCGCCATTTCGGCCTCTTTCACCCGCCTTTGCCGGCGATCAAGCTTTGCCAGCACGTTAACCGCCTCCTTGCCCTTGTAAAAACCGCAAGCGGGACAGGCGTTGTGCGATCTCATCGGCTGGCCGCATTTGGGGCATGGCAAAAGATTGGGCTGCTTCAAAAACAAGTGCATTCGGCGCTGATTTCGACTTCCTTTCGTGTGTCTTTTTTTTGGTACCGCCATAATAATGTATTGATACGATAATAGCTTACCCCCAAACCCTAGCACAAACTACTTCCGAAATCAATACTTTTCGCGTTTTTAATCGTTTATCTGATAACTATTGTTCCCAAAAATTTTTCGCGGGCATCGTTGGGCAGATCGGAATAAAACTGCAAGACTTCTTTATCTTGAGGGATATTTTCCAAAATCACGGTTTTTGTTTCTCCGGGGATAATCGCGCCGGTGTCAATTTTTAATTCGGGGATAACAAAAGAATGTGCCCTCACGCCTTTGTTGTAAATTTCCAAAGTGCGGGAACTGGAAAGCGCCAGATCCAATTCTTTGGTCAAAAATCCGCCGTCATCCATTGAAATACGCGCCGCCGATTCCACCGGCTCGCCCGCCGAAACAGGAAAAAGCACCGCCGGCACCGCGAGCGGGCACGACACATCATCGCAAACGCATTCGCTTTGCGATATTCCGGATTGAGAAAGCGCGGCCATTCCCGCTTGCCGTCCCGGAATGTTTTGCACCGCCATTAAAAGCCCCACAACCAAAATCAGCGCGAAAACCGCGCAAAAATTCACCGCAAACGACATCACCTCAAATTTGTCTGCCAATTTTTTATTTTTTGGACGAGCCATAATAATATTTTTAATTTTTAATTTGAAATTTTTAAAATTGAAATCGACGTTTTGTATGATTAAATGATTATATGTTTATATGATTAAATGATTTTATGATTAAATGATTATATGACAATCTTATTTTACCATCGCACATTATCCCCGTCAATTTTTCCTGTTGAAAATTATTCACTTGTTCCATCTGCTTTATTATTAAAAATCTGGTGAGGCCAAACCTCACCAGAAAATCCCGTTTAAAATCTGGTGAGGTCAAACCTCACCAGATTTTATTGTTGAGAAAAAGGATCTTAAATCTTCAACAAATCATGCGAGGCGTGCGATGGGGGCGAATGTGCGGCGGTGGATGGGGCAGGCGCCGTGTTTTTTTATGGCGGCCAAATGCTGTTTTGTGCCATAGCCCTTGTGGCGGGTAAACCCGTATGCGGAATATAACTTGTCCATTTTTTCCATAAAACGATCGCGGCAAACTTTGGCGATGATGCTTGCCGCGGCGATGCAAAATACCTTGCCGTCGCCGCCGATGATTGATTTTTGTTCGTATGTAATTTTTATGGCGAAATTGCCGTCAATCAGACAAATAATTTTATCATCTCCGATTTGAGTGCCAATCCGCTTTTTTAATTTTTTAACCGATCTCTCCATTGCCAATTTCGACGCTTGCAAGATGTTTATTTTGTCAATTGTTTTGTTGCCCGCCGACGCGCTCGCCCAAACGATATTGGGATGGCAAATGATTTTTTGATAAACAATTTCGCGTTTTTTGGCGCCGATTTTTTTTGAATCGTTCACGCTTTTCAGCAAATACCGCCATTCGACATCGCGGCAAAAAGGATTTTTGATCGCCGCGGCGGCGGCAAACACCGGCCCGGCCAAAGGGCCGCGCCCGGCTTCGTCAACGCCAATCGCCAATTCAAACCCCGCCCGCGAATATTTCTTCTCTATTCTCAAGCCGATGATTTTTTTTGGTTTTACCGCGGATTTCGCCATTTTCAATTTTTTCAATTTTGGTTATAATCAAATTGTATCCCTTAAACAACAAAATTAAAATGGAGGAATTTACCATCAACGGGAAATCGGTAATGGTTTTGAGCAAAAAAGAAGTCGATTCCGAAATCGCCAAAGCCGCCCTCGATCATCGCGAAGCGGATTTTTCCGGCAAAACCATTAAGGGAGTCTCTTTGGCGGAAAAAGATATGGAACACGGAATAAATTTGTCCAACGCGATGGTTTGCGGCAATATCTTTTTGGCCAATGCCACAATCGGCAGCACCGTCAATTTGGCAAATTCGGTAATTGACGGATCATTTTTTTTTGGCAACGGAAAATTGCTGGGAGACTTGATTATGGAAAAAACTTGGATCGGTCAAACAATCAATATGGCCGGCGCCAACATTACCGGATCCCTGCGTTTTGGCGAAATGCGGGTAAACGGATTTATCAGTTTGGATAGGGCGGTAATTTTGGGAAATGTTGATTTCACGCATGTTCAATCACACGATTCTTGCCATGGAAATTTAAAAATCAAGGGCGATATCTTTTTAAAAAACGCGCAAATCAACGGATCCCTGAATCTCAACGACGTGCTATGCGGCGGCGGCGTTGATTTGGAAAACGCGCTGATTCGCCGCGCTTTAACGGCAAAAAATTTGCATGTGGAAAACCACCTGCTATTGAAAGAAACAATATACGAAAAGCAAAGCGCGGATTTCTCCGGCATCCCGCCGGAAAAAATCCTCCGCTGATTTAAAATTATAAATTCCAAACACTAAATCCTAAACAAATTTAAAATTAAAAATTTAAATATTAAAACAAGATACAAAATGCTTGTATTTATTTTATATTTTGGTTTTTGGATTTGTTTAGAATTTAGAATTTAGAATTTAGGATTTATTGATTTATGGATTTCGTTCATCTTCACACTCATTCGCATTACAGCTTGCTGGACGGCCTGGCGCAAATTGATCCCTTGCTTAATAAAGTCAAGTCGCTGGGTATGGATTCGGCCGCCCTCACCGACCACGGCAATATGTACGGCGCCGTGGAGTTTTATAAAAAAGCCAAGTCGCGGGGAATCAAGCCGATAATCGGCTGCGAGGTTTATGTGGCCTTGGAAAGCCGCCTTTTGCGGCGCGCGCAAATTGATGACGCGCGCCATCATTTGGTTTTGCTGGCAAAAAATGAAACCGGCTACAAAAATTTGGTCAAACTGGTCACCAAAGCGCACTTGGAAGGCTTTTATTACAAGCCTCGAGTTGACGAAGAACTGCTGGCGCGGCACTCCGAAGGTTTGATTGCCATGACCGCTTGCATCCAGGGCAAAATACCTCGCTTAATAATCTCCGGAAAAATGGATGAAGCATTGGCTTGCGCGCGAAAATATGAAAAAATTTTCGGCAAGGAAAATTTTTACTTGGAAATCCAGCACCATCCCAATCTGCCCGGCCAACAGCCCGCCAACGAGGGCATAATCGAAATCGCCCGCAAAACCGGCATCGGGCTGGTTGCCAGCAACGACATTCATTATCTTGATTCCAGCGACGCCGAGGCGCAGGACATTTTAATGCTCATCAACACGGGCGCCGATATCAATAATCCCGAACGGCTCACTATGAAAGGAGAAGACTATTCCATGAGGCCGCCCGAACAAATGATCGCCGACTTCAAGGATTTTCCCGAGGCCATTGAGAACACGCGCAAAATCGCCGATATGTGCCGGTTTGAATTTGAGCTCAAAAAAAACAAACTGCCGCAATTTACCCCGCCGGCGGGCTCCAGCAATGAAAATTATTTGCGCCAGCTTTGCTTGGCCGGAATGGAAAGGCGCTATGGAAAAAACGCGCCGCAAGCGGCGATTGAACGTTTTGAATATGAATTTGAAACAATTAAAAAACTCGGATTTATTGAATATTTTTTGATCGTGCAAGATTTCGTCAATTGGGCAAAAAGCAACCGCATCGTTGTCGGCCCGGGGAGAGGCTCGGCCGCGGGATCGCTGGTGTCCTACCTGCTAAATATCACCGAGCTTGACCCGCTAAAATACGGCCTGTTGTTTGAAAGATTTTTGAACCCCGGGCGCTCCGCGGTGTCCTTGCCGGATATTGATATGGATTTTGCCGATCGCCGGCGGCCGGAAGTGATTAATTATGTGGGAGAAAAATACGGGCATGACCGGGTGGCGCAAATTATAACTTTTGGAACAATGGCGGCGCGCGCCGTGGTGCGCGACGTGGGGCGCGTTTTGCAGTATCCTTATAGCTATTGCGACAAGCTGGCAAAAATGATTCCTTTCGGTATGAATCTGGACCAAGCGCTCGCCAAAGCCGATGATCTGAAAATGCTGGTTGACGGCGATGAAAAAGCGCAAAAAATAATGCAATTTGCCAAAAAGCTTGAAGGCTGCGCCCGCCACGCTTCAACTCACGCTTGCGGCGTGGTAATTTCCCCCATCCCGCTGGATGAAATCGTGCCGGTTCAGCACCCAACCGCCGATGATAACGGCTTGGTATCTCAATACGAATTGCACGCGATTGAAGATATGGGGCTCTTGAAAATGGACTTTTTGGGACTGAAAAACTTGACCATCATTGAAGACACTCTCTCGCGCATCTATCTGGTGCACGGCCAAAATCTTGATTTGAAAGATTTGCCTATGGACGACCGCCCGACCTACGAATTGATGGCGGGCGGCGACACAGTCGGAGTGTTTCAGCTGGAATGTCTTTCGGGAGACACGATCATATCCAATACCACCATCAAAAAATTATTCCAATTCAAAAACAGAAAAAAGCTCGCGTCAGTTTATTTGGATGAAGGCAAAATCCATCTTAACCGGATTGAAAATGTTTTTGAAAGCGGAATTAAGGATGTTTATACAGTGATTGCTGAAAACGGATGGTTTATCAAAACAACAAAAAATCATAATTTCTTAACCGAAAACGGCTGGAAAAAACTTGAAGATATTAAAGTTGGGGAAAAAGTTTTAATCAAAACCAAGTCAAAGCATTTGGTTTATAATGTTTGCGCCAAATGCGGTCGTCAAATTAGCGGACAAAAAGAAGGACGAAGCGAATTCTGCCATCAATGTTGCGCGAAATTCTATAAAAATCCAAGCAAAAAGATATCGCGTGAAAAAATTCGCGCGGCGCGAATTAAATATTATCAAAACGGCGGCAAGCCGTGGAATGTCGGCATAACGGTTGAAAATAACGCGAAGTGGCGCGAAACCGCGAAAAAAATATCCAAAGCGTTAACCGGCAAAACATGGGCGGATCACTGGGGAGAAGAAAAGGCGCAAATAATGAAAAGAAAGTTTTCACAAAGAGCCCGCGGAGAAAAAAATCCTATGTTTGGCAAGCCATCGCCTCATCGCAAAGGCGGTTTTAGAGATGATTTGGGCCATTATGTGCGCTCCAATTGGGAAGCGGACTTCGCGCGAGTTTTAAAATTGCATCATCTTGATTATGAATATGAGCCAAAAACTTTTAAATTAACTCGGAGCAACGGGGAAATAATGCACTATACGCCCGACTTCTATGTCCCGAAACAGAAAACATTTTATGAAATCAAGGGATGGTTCCACGAACTGGATCAGGAAAAAATGAAGCTTTTTAAAGAGCAATATCCCCAAATAAAGCTTGTTTTTATCAGCAAAACAAAATTTGCGGAATTCGCGATGAAATACAAAAATTTGGTGCGATGGGAATGTCCCAGAATACCGACCAAACAAAGCTGTAAATTTATCAAAATTCAAAAAATAATCCACTCCGGCAAAGAACAGACATACGACATTGCTATGAAATCTCCAGGCAATAATTTCATCGCCAACGGATTTGTTGTCCATAACAGCAACGGGATGCAGAGGTATTTAAAGCAGTTGAAGCCCACGCAGTTTGAAGACATTATCGCCATGGTGGCGCTATATCGCCCCGGACCGATGCAATTTATTTCCGATTTCATCGAGGGCAAGAACGGGCTGAAAACTTCCGCCTACCTGCACCCGAAATTGGAATCGATTTTGGGACCGACATACGGCATTATCCTCTACCAAGAACAGACGATGAAAATCGCCCAGGAATTGGCCGGATTTTCCATGGCCGAAGCCGACACTTTGCGCAAAGCCATCGGTAAAAAAATCAAGGACTTGATGATGGCCTCAAAGCAAAAATTCATCAACGGATGCGTTAAAAACGGCATCGGCAAAAAAATCGCGCAAGAAATTTGGAGCTGGATTGAGCCCTCCGCGGATTATTCTTTCAATAAGTCGCACGCGGCGTGTTACGCGATGGTGGCCTATCAAACCGCCTACTTGAAAGTCCATTATCCCGTGGAATTTATGGCCGCGCTCATCACTTCGGAAAAAAATGATGTGGAGCGAGTGGGATATTTGATCGGCGAATGCAAAAATATGGGCATCGAAATGCTGGCGCCCGATATCAATGAAAGCTTTTACGGCTTTACCGTGATTCCAAACACCGAAAAAATCCGCTTCGGCTTGTCGGCCATCAAAAACGTGGGCGAAAATATTGTTTCCGAGATCGTGAGCAACCGCAAGGCAAACGGGCCGTTCAAAGATATTTTTGATTTTATGCAAAGAATTCCTCCGCGAATGATCAACCGCAAGTCGTTGGAAGCGATGATAAAATCAGGCGTATTCGACAATATGGGCGAAAGAAACCAATTGCTGGCCAACATTGAACGATTGCTGGACATTGGCCGCGAACACGAAAAGAACAAAAACAACGGCCAGCGCGACCTGTTCGGCCAAATAACCGGCAACGGCACCCAAAACGGCAGCAATTACTCGCTGGCGGCGGCAGAAGCCGCGCGGCAAACCGAGAAACTGATGTGGGAAAAAGAATTACTGGGTCTTTTTGTCACTTCGCATCCGCTGGAGGAGTATAAAAGCGAAATGGAAAACAAATGCTTGAAAATTTCGCGCGCCAAGGAAAGCGTTGGTCCGCGCATGGTAAAAGTGGGCGGAATTGTCGGCACGGTCAAAAAGATCATCACCAAAACCGGCAAACCGATGCTGTTTATGGTTTTACAGGATTTGACCGACAAAATTGAAGTGGTGGTCTTTGCCAACGCGATGGAGAAAAACCCCGAAGTTTTTTGCGAAAACAAAGTGGTCTACGTCTATGGCCGAACCGACAATCGCGACGGCGAAATCAAAATCATCGCCGACACCGCCGAAGAAGTAATGACCCCAAAAATGGAAACATCCGAAAATCTGCCGTCTTTTGAAATTTAACAAGGCTGTTGTCAAATAGCAAAAAACCGGCAATGCCGGTTTTTTTGTCAAATCGCCACACAGATAATTAGTTGCCCGTGGAATAATAACTTGCCGCAGACCCCGAAATCACAGTTGTGTCAGCGGGAATGGTATTAGAAAGCGGACAAGAACAATAGCAATTGGATTTAACATAAACCCAGCTGCTACCGCTTCGGCTAATGTTGCTACCTATGTAGGAATCGGTACTGGAATAATCTTCCGGACAAGCATAAGCCCCTCCGGCCAATTTGCACTGGTCAGCGCTCAAAGTGCTGGAACAAACAACCGGTGAACAATCTTTTGGACAATTGCATTTATTCTCTCCTTCACCACATACACCATTGCCACAGTTGGCACAAATTGAACCGCCAGCACATCCGTATTGGCAATTGCCACTGGAATCAGGTCGGTCGCAACTAATTTGTGCCAACCCGGCACAACAAGACGGAGCTCCGGGAACAACCGGGACACTCTCACCTTCTTTGGCACAAGTTGGTGTCTGGTTATAGCAACAGCACGCACGTCCACCTCCGGCTAACTGCGCCGCGGTACAATCCGAGGTCCAGCCAATATTGGTTTGTCCGGCAGAACATCCTCCCACAGTTGAATATTGAGTTATCCCCCAGGCCGCGCAGGTACTATTGGTGTATCCTTTTGCCTTGCAGGCTTCCGCACAAGTAAGTGTTGCCGGTTTAACGCATTTATAACTTATGACTTGCGCGCAAACCTGACCATCGGGGCAAGGCGTGCCAATGTCTTGTTTCTCTAATCCCGCGCAACACTGGCGGTTGTCATCAGTGAATGTTTCCCCTTCCTTGGCGCAAGTTGAAACCACCTTTTTACACACCCAGCTATCGGCATCGCAGTTAGCGGTGCTAGAACATTCTCCCACCGCAGTTAACCCGGCGCAACACTTTTTGCCGTAAGTATAAATCGTCTCTCCCTCTCCGGCGCAAGTAGTTTCTTTGGCGATACAGCCTTCTTCGCGCGATGCCCAGTATTTTCCGGCGGGGCACACGCAATCATAGCCTGATTTACACACATCGTTGCAACTCATCCCGCTTGAATTCAAGCGATCATTTTTGGTATCGGGAACACTACACACATTCTTAGCGCACACGCTCCACACCCACGAACCGCCGGTGGCGATACATTTGGTTTTACCTTCACCGCAATCTTTTAGACAATTCACTTTATTTTCCCCCAAGCCGCAAACACCATCACCGCAATAAGCACAAGTGGAACTTCCATCATTCGGACAGAGGCCGCCGGCTGAACACGAAGAAATCGCCGTCAAGCCCGAACAGCATTGCGTCGGACGGCCGTCTGCCAAAGAAGACATATAAATCTTCTCCCCTTCTCCGGCGCAGGTTGAAACTTGAGCGGCACAACAACAAGCCTTCCCCGCACCAACAACAGGCACCCCGGCGCTATTGGTTTCCAATTGGCAGTCCGAAGCGGATTGGCCGGATAAAATATAATTACCGGCACCGCATTTATTCGCAAACCCCTCAGGGCTAACGGCATAGGTGCTGCATTTGCTGTCGGCATAGCCTTGGGCGCGACAAACTTCCGCACAAGTAAGTGTTGCCGGTTTAACGCATTTATAACTTATGACTTGCGCGCAAACCTGACCATCGGGGCAAGGCGTGCCAATGTCTTGTTTCTCTAATCCCGCGCAACACTGGCGGTTGGCATCAGTGAATGTTTGCCCTTCACCCACGCAATCCTGCCGGAGTTGAATTCTTTGCTGTAGAAGCACGATGATCTGCTGGATTTGTTGTTTGAGCATCTCAATAATTTGCTGGAGCTGTTCCAGCGACATTCCCGCGGTGGCGGTGGCGCCTTGACTGGCGGCGGTTTGCGCGCCGGCGGTTTGCGGCATAATGCTCAAAATGCCGACTCCCGCCGCCATCGCGCACAAGAACCCCGCGATAATTTTTTTGGTTTTACACATATTTTTTTGAAATTTTTTCTTTTTGTTTTTGTAATTAATTTACATCAACTTCATTTTTTGCCAAGCCGACCCGCGCGCGACAACCTCGCGCGCGTTGGCATTTTGGAATTTTTGATTTTAAAAATCCCCTCTAATAAGATTATAGCACAAAAAAAAAGACGCAAATAGCGTTTGCAACCAAAAACCGCCCCGAATATGTGGTCAAGGGACGGTTTTTAATTTCCAATTTCATAATTTTATGATTAAATGATTAAATGATTATATGTTTATATGAAATACCACCTTCAAATTTTCGGGTGCCAGATGAACCGATCGGACGCGGAACGCATTGCCAATTTGTTTGAATCGCTGGGATTTGCCGTCGCGCCGAATATGGCAAGCGCGGACATTTTTGTTGTGGTAATGTGTTCAGTGCGCCAAATGGCGGTTGACCGTATTTTGGGATTGGAACAGAAAATAAAAATCGCCAAAAAGGAAAATAGAAAATTCGTCGCGATTTTGACCGGATGCGTGGCCGAAGACGACAAAGCGCGCTTTGCCGAAATTTTTGATTATATTTTAGACATTAAAACGCTTCCCCGATGGCCGGGAATTATCAAAGGCATATCTTGCGCGGGTCTGACCCGCGCGAAATTGCGCGGGTCAGACCCGCGCGAAAACAGCAGAGATTATTTTCATATTCCGCCCAAACATTCTTTGAAATTTTCCGCGCTCATTCCCATTTCCAAGGGTTGCGACAATTATTGCTCTTATTGCATTGTTCCCTATACGCGCGGACCGCTCGCTTCGCGGCCGGCCGATGATATTTTAAACGAGGCAAAACAGGCGATCGCCAACGGCGCCAAAGAGATTTGGCTTTTGGGGCAAAACGTGAATAATTACCATTATCAAGGGATTGATTTTGCCAAATTGCTGCGTATGGCTAACGATATTTCCGGCGATTTTTGGCTGCGCTTCACTTCGCCGCACCCCAAGGATTTTGATAATGGCGCGGTCTTGGCAATGGCACAGTGCCAAAAAATAACGCCCTATTTGAATTTACCCATTCAAAGCGGCGATGACGCAGTTTTGAAGGCGATGAAGCGGCCGTATACCGCGGCAAGATATAAATTATTGGTAAAAAATATCCGCGCCGCGTTTAAAAAATATCGCCAAGGATTGGAAAAGGAAATTGCCATTTCCACCGATGTGATTGTCGGCTTCCCCGGAGAGACGGAAACTCAATTTAGAAATACCGAAAAAGCTTTCAGAGAAGTAAAATATGATATGGCTTATATTTCCCGCTACTCAAAACGCCCGGGCACCGCGGCGGCGCTTTTGGATGACAATGCGTCCAACCAAGAAAAAAAACGGCGTGAAGAAGTTCTCAATAACATTGTAAAAAACACCGCCTTCAATCATAATAAAAAATACATCGGCAAAACCGTTGATGTTTTGGTTGACAAAATTAAAAACAAATCCGCTTTCGGGAAAAACCGCCAATATAAAACCGTTAAGTTCGCCGTTGAAAAAAACAAAATCAACATCGGCGATATCGCAAAAGTAAAAATTATCAAAGCAATGCCTTTTGGGCTCTTTGGAAAAATGCAGAAATAATTTTTCAGTTTTCAATTTTCAGTTTTCATTGAATTATCAATTTATCAATGAAACAAACCAGAGTATTCGCATTTTGTTTGAAAATTGAAACATTGAAAATTTATTGGAAATTGCTTGTCCGCCGTAGCTTTAGCGAAGGTGAAGTAATTGGTAATTGGAAATTTTTGCAGGCAAAACAGAAAATTAAAATTAATGACACATAATAGCCGTAGGCAAAAAATAAATAAGTTAATAGTGGTGGTGGGGCCCAACGCTTCGGGAAAATCCGATTTAGCGGTTGCCATTGCCAAAAAATTCGGCGGCGAGGTGGTTTCGGCCGATTCGCGCCAAGTTTATAAAGGAATGGATATCGGCTCGGGCAAGATTAAAAAATCCGAAATGAAAGGCATTCCTCACCACCTTTTGGACGTGGCCAGCCCGAAATCGGTTTTCACGGTCACCCGCTACCGCAAGCTGGCGCTGGCGGCGATAAAAAAAATCCAAAAAAACGGCAAAATTCCCATTCTTTGCGGCGGTACCGGTTTTTATGTCCAAGCGATAGTGGACGGCATCGTTATTCCCGAGGTAAAGCCCGATTGGAAATTGCGCCAAAAGCTGGAAAAGCTGTCCGCGGAAAAATTGCTTGGGATACTCAAAAAGCTTGACCCAAAGCGCGCCAAAACCATTGAAGGCAAAAATCCGCGGCGTTTGATCCGCGCCATTGAAATCGTTAACGCCACCAAAAAACCGGTGCCGGAATTCAAGAAAAAGCCTTTGCCCTATGAAATTTTAATGCTGGGCGTCCAAAAAAAAGAAAAAGAGCTAAAAAAGCTCATTGATAAGCGCACGGCAAAGCGGATAAAGCGCGGTATGGTCGCCGAAGTGAAAAAAATGCGCGCGAAAAGGCTTTCGTGGGAAAAATTGGAATCGTTTGGCATGGAATACCGCGCCGCCGCCCGATTTTTGCAAAAAAAAATCACTCGCGAACAAATGATTGAAACCATCAAAAAAGAAGATTGGCAATACGCCAAGCGCCAAATGACGTGGTTTAAAAAAGACTCGCGCGTCCGCTGGATAAAAAATCCGGCCCAAGCCCTGAAACTGGTCAAAAAATACCTCGCCTCGTCCGCGTGTTGAAGTCAAACTTCAACAGATTTATCTTGGTGTTGAAGCTTGACTTCAACAAAATTTGGTCAAGGTGAAACCTTGACCAAGTTTTATGTACCAAAAAAAAGCCTTTCGGCTTTGGAAAAATTAATAAGTGGGGTGAGAGAGCAATAGCCACTGTAATTTGGAACTCACGCATTGGCGGCTACGCTCTCTCTCGATGAAGTCTTGCATACAAGACCATATAATAATCAGACACGGCCAAGAAGTGTTTGTAAGGGAGTAGCAACGAAGGGGGCTTCATTGTCTTCTCGACCATGTCTCTGCTTCGGTCGATTCGATTGACCGAAGGCAGTCTAATTATATGCACATTTTGAAATCTTTGTCAAGGGAACGTAGGGGCGGGTCTTGTACCCGCCCGTGTTTAACGCAAAAAATGGCGGGTACAAGACCCGCCCCTACAATTCTTTATTCTTTTGTGTTTCCCAGTTTTTCCAGCAAAATTCGCTTAACTATGTCGGGATTGGCGCGGCCGCGCGTTGCCGCCAAGACTTGTCCCACCAGAAACTGAAACGCGTTTTGTTTTCCCGCCCGCCAATCGGCAACCGCTTTGGCATTGCTTTCCATTACCCGATCAACGGCCGAAATAATTTCTTTTTCATCGCGGATTTGGCTCAATCCCTTTTGCTCGATAATTTCCGTGGGATCGCCGCCGCGTTCGGCCATTTCGGCCAAAACTTGCTTGGCAATTTTTGAAGTGATCTCGCCCTTATAAATCAAGCAGATAAATTCGGCAAAATTTTCCGGCGCGGCGGCAAAGCTTTCTTTGCAAAATCGCGCGCCCCGCAAAAGCCCGCCAACTTCAGTGGTCAAATAATCGGCGCAAAGCTTCGCCAGCGCGGCGGATTCGGCTTCGGTGTTTTTGTTGTCGCCTTCTTCGGTGTTCACCCATTCTTCAAGCTCGCTTACCGCGCGCTCAAAATAGGCCGCCAATTCACGATTGACGATAAAAATTTCGGCAATCGCCGGCTCCAGTTTGTATTGCGCGATAAATCTTTCTCTTTTTTTTGCCGGCAATTCTCCGATTTGCCGGCGCAAATTTTCGATCTCGCTTTCCGAAATCGCCAACGGCGGAATGTCAGGCTCGGGAAAATAACGATAGTCGTTGGCTTCTTCTTTTTCGCGCTGGGGAAAAGTTTTGCCGCCAATGTCATCCCAGCCGCGCGTTTCTTGAACAATTTGCTTGCCTTCCTTTATCAATTCGATCTGGCGCCCCGTTTCATAGGCAACGCTTCCCTCAACGGCTTTCAGAGAATTTAAGTTTTTTATCTCCACTTTGGTGCCAAATTCTTTTTTGCCGTCCGGCATGATTTTCCCCATGCTAATGTTGACTTCCACGCGCATTTTCCCTTTTTCCATATCCGCGTCCGACGCGTCCAAATAGCGCAAAATCAACTGTAATTCTTTGGCAAACTCCCGCGCTTGCGTGGAATTTTCAATTTCCGGCTCGGTAACCAGCTCCATCAACGGTACGCCGCCGCGGTTAAAGTCAACCAACGAGTAATCGGCGCCCCGAGGATGAGCCAGTTTGCCGGTGTCTTCTTCCAAATGAACGCGCGTGATGGCGATTTTTTTGCGCCCGCCGGCGCCGTCGCCCACCTCCAACTCGCCGCCCAAGCAGAGAGGCCGGTCATATTGGGAAATTTGGTAGCCTTTGGGCAAATCGGGATAAAAATAATTCTTGCGGTCAAATTTTGAATTTTGCAAAATTCGCGCGCCCAGCGCCAAACCGACCAAGCGGGTCAAGCGAATCGCTTCGGCATTGGCAGTCGGCAAAGTTCCCGGATGCGCCAAGCACACCGGACAAACGTTCGTGTTGGGCTCTTTGGCGTCAATATCATTGGGGCAGGAACAAAACATCTTTGACTTGGTTTTTAATTCGCAATGAATTTCCAGCCCGATAATGGGAATATATTCCATAAATTCTAAAATTACTAAATTTCCAATTTCAGAATAAATTTAAGAATTTAAAAATTATTAAATTTATAAATTTCGTCATTTATTTGTCATTGGTAATTAGAAATTTGTCATTTCACTTATTTTTGGCAATGGCCGCTCCGTTGGATGTGCCGATTATATCGGCTCCGGCACGAATGTAGGCGCGCGCCTCCCGCGCGTTCTTAACATTGCCCGACGCTTTAACCAGCAAGCCGGGCGCGTTTTTTTTCATAATTTCCAAATGCCAGGATTTTTCTTTTAACTCGCGCTCCTCCAAAGGATCTTTTGAGGTGGCGGTCTTCACGCATATGGCGCCGGCTTGTTTGACCAGCCGCGCCACCATCGCGATTTCCTTATCGGTCAAATAGCCCGATCCGATGATAACTTTCGCGGGCAAAATTTTGCAAATTTCGGCCAAATCCTTATATAAAACCTCCCACCGCTCATGCTTGATATCAGGCAATGACGCCACCACATCCAGCTCATCGGCGCCGTTGTTTTTGGCAGTCAAGCAGATTTGCAGACGTTCCTCGTGTGAACTGTCGCCGATGGGCGCGTCAACCAAGCAAATAACTTTAGCGGGAAAGTCTTTTAATTCGTGCTTGGCCGCGTCCACCCATTGGGGATTCACGCATATCCCGCGAAAGCCGTATTTTTTAACTTCCGCGCAGGTTTTTTTAATGTCCAGCAAATTGGCTTTGGGATTGATGTTAGTCTGATCAATTCGCAAGGCAATTGGCAATTTGGAATTTGTCATAGTGGCTGAGAGTGTTCTTCGCCCCCGCTTATTTCTTTGTTCTCGGAATTTTTTCCGTGGACAAGGCTATAAACGGAAGCAAAAATATCTTCCGACACCGCGGTTTTATCGCGGCTGCCGTCGATAACGATAATTTTTATTCGATCTTCGAGTATTTTGATCGCCTTTTGGTAATTTTGGCGCACAATCTCCAAAATTTCAACCTTTTCAAAAAGTTCCGCGGACTTGCCGTTGCCAACAAGTCTTCGCGCGCAAATCGCCGCGGACACGTCAAGATAAATCGTAACGTCGGGAACCAAAAAGCGAGAATTGATCTGTGTGAGCCATTCCATATCGCAATCCACCGCGCCATAGGCCAAAGACGACATAAAATAGCGATCGCTGATCACGCTGATATTTCGCTTTAAGCGCGGCGTAATCTCTTTTTCCAAATGCTGCGCGCGATCCGCGGCGAAAAGCAGCTGCAAACACTCGGGAGAACAACTCCATTCGTTTTGCAATCGGCTGCGTATAATGCCTCCGGTTAAAAATCGGCTTGGTTCCTCGGTTAAAAAAACTTTGCCGCCGTGCTTGGCGCAATAATCGCCCAAAAGCGCGGCTTGCGTTGATTTTCCCGCGCCGTCCAGACCTTCAATGGCGATAAATTTTTCCGGAAAAGGATTCTTTATCATATTTCATTGAATATTTTCCAAAACGGCGCGAAATTTTTCCTCCAAATCCGCGTGCATTTCTTTGTGAAAATCATCGTCGTAATCTTTTGTCAAATTTTTTACCATGCCGCAAGTTTGCTCTTCAAGACAAAATCCGGCGCAATAGCATTTGGGCTGGATGTGCCATGACAGCCATTCCATGCCTCTTTCCTGTAAAACACCTTTTATCGCCATCGCTTCCTTGATACTCAAACGGCGCAATTCCTCCTCGGCCGTGGCACAAACCCGCAAAGGATAATAACCGGCGATTAAATTATACAGGTTATAATCCTGCACCATGCTCAATTTCAATCCCCGGGGCACCACAAAAATCGCGTCTTTCTCTTTAATTCCCATTTTAACCAATTCGTCATAAGCGCGCAACGAATCAAGTGCCCGTCGCGCGTATTCGGTCAAAAGACCGCGATCGCGGCAAATCCCCGGCGGCATGGAAAACACGCGATCAATCGCGTCAATGGCTTTGTGGGATAATTCCCCGCTTTCGATTTCATTTTCCAATTCCGCTAGCGCCCGCACGGCCGCGCGGGCGCGATGATAAACCGAATCAACCGCCATGGGCACGGTGCGGTGGCGTTTTTTATCGCCCCAAACCCGCCAAGCGCACGAAGAAAGCATTTTTACATTGGCGCACACGCCGTAATCGCGCGCGATCGCCTGCCTCTCTTCCAAAAGGCGGGGCCACTCTTTTTTCAAAACATCCTTGTCTTCCACCGCTTCCTTGATTTCTTTTTTTAGATTTTTCAACCGCTTTTCCAAACCGGCGCTGGCGATAAAATCCGCGGAAATTATTTTAAAATCTTCGCCGGCTTTATTGGCGTCTTGCGCCTCTCGCGCCAAATTGCACTCGGAGGGATCTTTGAAAATATTGGGATAGGGATAATTGTTTCGCGGCGCGACAAGGCGGCTGGCGTAAAGCAGATCAACGCCATTGCTTTTTAATTCTCTTTCAATGGCATTGAGCAAAATTCCCACATCCTCGGGCATCCATTCGGCTTGCGCGTTATATTCGCGCCTCAAAGTCGCCAGCGACTCCACGGAAATTTGAATAATTCCCGTGCCGTAAATACCATACTGTAATATCTTACTCGCCTCGTCTTTGGCAATGCCGCTTTTTAAAAGCCGGTTTAAAAATTCAATATTTTTTCGCGAGGCTTTTTCATAGATTTCGCGCGCTTGAGGGTTGGCGGCAATCGCCTCCGGATAAACAATATCTTCGGCGGAAGTATCGGTTCTTCTGCCCGATGCCATAATCGCCGAAGCGAAAACCAATCCGGTGAACGCCGAGTCGATAAACTTGCTGGCTTCATAGGAAAACGCGAATGCCGGCGTAGTCGCCATCGACGCGTGGCCTTTTAGCGACGATTTGCGCAATATCGCGATAATTTTTTTGTCAATATCCTTGCCGCCGGCGCGCAATTCCTCCAAAATATCGTCGATGGATTTGCCGCTATACGTCAAAAGGCCGGACAAAGCCACCAGTTGCTGAGGGGTCAATTTGCCGGTGCCATCCTCCCAAACCGGCGTTATCCCCAAAAACTTCAATTTAACATCCCTTGTTGAAATCATAAATCAAGTTTTCATTTTTCAGTTTTCATTTTTCAATAAATGTCACAATGTATCAATTTTCAAACAAAATACGCGCTTGCATTTGTTTGATTCATTGAAACATTGAAAATTCAATGAAAACTGGTAATTGAAAACTGAAAATTTGAATTTTTATTATTGTTCTTCGGTTACTTTCGATCCCACCGCGCCGTCTTGCCCCGCGTATTTGTGGTCTTTTTGCTGCAGATAGGGCATTCCCGACGGCGAGGAAAGGGTTTCAAAAGTCATGGCGCAAATGCGCATTCCCGCGTAAAGGATTATCGGCCGCGTGCCCAAATTGCCGAATTCCATCACCGCCTTGCCCGTCCATCCCGGATCAAATCGCGCCGCGGTGCTGTGCACCACCAACCCCAAACGTCCCAACGATGACCGGCCGTCAAGCCGCCCCATAATGTCATTTGACAACGTGATAATTTCTTTGGTTACCGCGATAACAAATTCTCGCGGCTGAATGATAAACGGCATATTGTCGCCCACGATTACTTCCTGCATTAATTCGCCGTTGTAATTGTTTTTCACATCAATAAACGCGTAATTGGACGGTTTAAACATCTTGAAATGGTTCCCCAAACACAAATCAAGCGAACAGGGACCCAGCTGATCTTCAAAAACCGGCGCCGGAGCAATCTTGATCTTCCCCTCGTCCATATACCTTTTTATATCATTGTCCGATAGAATCATATGATTAAAATTACCAAATTACTAATTTCTAATTCCTAAATAAATTAAAATTTAAAATTTCTGAATTTTGAAATTTATTCAGAAATTTAGGAATTATAAATTTAGTTATTATTCATTATATCTCTTTTCTCTTTTCCCCGCCACCCTTGACAAAACCCAAACTAATCATGAGGACAAGTTTCATACCTCACAAAAAGAATATTTTGTAGGGGCGGCCTTTATGGCCGCCCGCGTTTCACTACCAAAAGGGCGCCCACAAGGGGCGCCCCTACGCGTAAATCCAAATACAACATTCCAAAATCAGCTATTCCACCGCTATGCCCATATTTTTGGCGGTGCCGGCGAGAATTTTCATCGCGCCGTCAATGTCAACCGCGTTTAAGTCGGGCATTTTTTGCTCGGCGATCTTTTTCAATTGCGCCTTGGTGATTTTGGCCACGGTTTTTTTGTTGGGTTGCGCCGATCCTTTTTCAATGCCTGCGGCTTTTTTCAAAAGCTCGCTTGCCGGCGGCTGTTTCAAGCGCAGAGAAAAACTGCGATCCTCATAAACCGTCACCTCAACACCCACCACAAAACCCATCATCGGCTTGGAAAGAGTGTTAAACTGATTGACAAAATCACCCAAATTGATGCCATGCTGCGCCAGCGACGGGCCGATGGGCGGCGCGGGCGTGGCCTTGCCGGCGGGAATCTGCAATTTCACTATTGATTTAATTTTTTTAGCCATAAAACTTGCTTCGCAAGAAATCCCAAACCCCAAACTCTAAATCCTAAACAAATCTCAATGTTTTAAATTATAAATTCTAAACAAGGCACAGAACGATATTTTGTTTATGATTTAGGATTTGTGATTTTGAATTTGTTTAGAATTTAGGATTTAGTGCTTAGAATTTGACGTGTTAGATTTTTTTTATTTGCAATGAATCCAATTCCACGGGGGTGTCGCGGCCAAACATACTCACCAGAACTTTCACCTTGCCTCGCTCGCGGTCAATCTCGGAAATTTTGCCCTCCGAATCTTTGAACGGACCGTCAACGATTTTCACCAGCTCGCCCACCGCCACTTCAATGTTAAACGCGGGCTCGTTCATTTCCATCCGCTTTTTCAAATCGGTGATTTCTTCGTGAGACACCGGAATCGGCGTGGTTCCCGCGCCCACAAATCCGGTCACGTTGGGCGTGTTTCTCACCACATACCACGAGTCATCGGTCACAATCATTTCCACCAAAATATATCCCGGATAAATTTTCTCTTCCACGGTTTTGCGCTTGCCCTCTTTAATCTTTATCTTTTTTTCTTTGGGAACAATCACGTTGAATATCTTGTCTTCCATGCCCAAAGATTCAATTCTCTGCTTGAGGTTTTTGGCCACCGCTTCTTCATAGCCCGAATAGGTATGAATGACATACCAGTTTTTTTCGGACACTAATTGCTGTTTTGCCATAATTTGATAGTTAAAAGCGTAAAGATTTTGTTGAAGTCAATTTTCAACGAGCGCGTTGAAATTTGACTTCAACAAAAGGCATTTCGTAATTTAGAGGTAAAGCGTAAAGCGCAAACAAACGCTATTCGCCAAGGACGAATTTGCGCAAAAGCAAGGAAAATCCATAGTCAAGCGAACCGAAAAACGACGCGGTCAGCAAAATAAAAACAACCACCAACAAGGTGTAATTCACCAATTGCCGGCGATTGAGCCAATTAACCTTTTTCATTTCAACGCGGGATTCTCTCAAAAACTTAACGATAAAATTAATGATATTCATATCTTTCGTTGAAGTTAAACTCCAACAAGCTTGTTGAAGTTTGACTTCAACGCGCCCTCTTTAAAAAAGCCCGGCGGGCTCTATGCTTTCCTTATACCAAAAATCATCCCAAATGTCAAAAATCAAGACGGGACTATTCGTCCCGCCTCCGATCGCGCCAAAAGTTAACCGCCAATAAAATCGCCACAAGCAATAGTCCGGCAAGCATCAGCCACTGCCAAGAAAACATATCTTGCCAAGCAAATTGTTTTTTCAATTCAATGTTTTGATGGATTCCTTTGCCCGCGCTCAACTCAAATTGCGGTCCGGTGTAATCCGGATAGCCGACGGCTTGAACTTTTAAATAATAGGTTCCCGCCGGCGCCAAAAAGGCATAATTCCCCGTGGCATCGGTGGTCTGCGGATTTTCTTGCTGGTAATCGCCGGCCGGCCACAATTTAAATTCGCCGGCGGTTCGGCTTTTTTGATAAAGCGACACCACCGCGTCGGGTATTCGCGTTTCCTTGGCGCCGGATCTTTCAAAAACATAGCCCTCGGGATCGATTAGCAAATTAACTTTGATTTCTTTTTGCCCCGCGCCGATTTCTTGGTAACCAATTTTGGTGATTAACTCATATTCTCCTTTTGTTTGCGGCGCGTCAATTGACGCGGTAAAAATTCCGTCGCCGTCGCGGTCTTGATAGTCAAACTCTGATACGATGTTGTTTTGCGCCAAAACGCGCGGCAAAAACAGCCTTTCAAAAATCCCGCTGGTTTTTCGCGCGCCGCCTTTTAGCGCGATAACGCCCTTCACGAATCGCGCCGGATATTCCGGCTTGAACGACAATTCCAGTTCGCTGTCTTTAATAGTTTGTATTCTTTGTTTTGCCGCGCCGCTTTCATCGGCAGTGATTTTTACCGGCAGATCAATGCCAAACGCCCGGGCAAAAATTATTTCCGCGGGAATTTTGTCCGCGTTTCGCGCGATATTGCCGCCGTCCAAAATTTTTGCCAAATCCGGCAAATTGAACGCGACATTTTTTAGCTTGGCAATATCGGCAATCGTTTGGATGCCGGTTTTTTTGAGAGTTTCAAAGAGTTGGGGAAATTTTTGCGCGAAATCCAAAAACGACTCGGGCAAAAATGAAAAATCTTTTTTGTTTTGCTCCAAAACGGTTCGTGCTTCGTCTTGCGGCAAAATTTCCGGCAGTTGCGGCACGTCAATTTCGATTATTTCTTCGGCAAACGGCGCGTCCGGTTCAATGTTTTCCGGCGCGCTTTGCGGCGCGGTCGCGGAGGGCGCGGAATCGCTTGTTTGGTTTTGATCAAACCAATTCCACGGCCAATCAAAACTGAATTTTGCCTCTTCTTTTGCCGCCGGAACCTGCTCGTCGGGGGCTTGGGATTGCGCCTTGATATAATCGGCGTTGTATTGCCCGGCAATGCCGCCGCCCGAAGTCGGAACGGCCGCGGACGCGGATTGCGCCGTCCAATCGGTTTTTACTTTGTAGTCAATTGTGGCGCAAGAATCGGTCGCGGCGCAATTAAACACCAGCCAGCCGATATTTTCACCCCATGCATAGCCGGAAAATTCTCCCGAAGAATTGATGGACACTCCACCGCCCGTCGGCGCGAAATTTATCCAGCCGATGTTTTCGCCCCAGGCATAGCCCGATAAATTGCCGCTCCCGTCATTGGCCACTCGATAGGTAACCTCGCCGCAAGAGGAAGTATTATCGCAATTGAGCGACACCCAGCCGATATTCTCTCCCCAGGCATAGCCAAGCAATTCGTTATCGCCCACAATCACATTTCCATAGCCGGCGCCAAAATCCAGCCACCCCCCGTTTTCCGCCCACGCCCAACGATCGCTCGCGTCAATCGTTCCCGCGCTCGCCAAATTCGGCAACATCAAAATCGCGAATAACGCCAACGATAAAATTTTGACAATCTTTTTTGTCATTAAATTCATTTTAAACCACTTTAACGCCGGTTGCAATGATTTCTTCAATCAGCGGCGTGGCTTTCGCCTTGAAATCCTTTTCCGAAAAAATGTGCGGCTCAATGCGCGTGTCAATATCCCATATCGGCCGCCCTACCTGAATAATGAATTTGTCGGTTTCCCTGCGTTTTGAAACTATTGCCACATCAATATCGCTGGTATCCCGCGCTTGATTTTTGGCAAAAGAACCAAATAAATAAATCGCCGAAAAAGGAATTTTATTTTTACGCAATTTTTGCGCGTATTTTTTTACAATATTTTTTGCTTCAATTGTTGACATAATTTTTTATAAATGGATTCTATTTTAGCCAAATTATCTTCGACATATTCTTTGGTGCATTTTTTATAAAACGATTTTTTATAATCGTCATAACGCGCCCTAATATTAAATGAATTTGCGACTAAAAAGTATTCTTTTGTGTCTTTTTCCAGCTTGATATCGGCAAGTTCGGCCAAGCGGAGAAGGTTGTGTATTTTTGGGGCATTATCGTTTGTTTTCAAAACCACAAACGCTTTCAAAATCTTTTCCAAAACAATATGGCCGAAAAACAATGAATCGGAATATCTTCCGGTTTTCTTCAGCGCCAGCATCGTTTTATGGCTTTCTTGAGCGCTCTCCCGCCAATATTCAATTTGTTTTTTAATTGACATCATAGATTCTACCGATTATAATCTGATTTTAACACAAAAATATCAATTTCCGCAAACAAAAACAATTATTGCAACAAAGGTTAGACCTTTGCAATCAATCGCAAAGAGAGAAAATCCGATTTTGCCGTGAGGCTATTTTTTAATCTTGCGGGCAGATTTTTGAAAACCGATTCGCGCAAGCGATAGCTATTCGCGTGCTTAAAATGACCGTAATAGGAATTCAAAACCGGCAAAATTGTTTTTGGCGCGGCTTTTTGCCTTTCAAACTCCCGCAGCTTGTTTTTGAGCCGGCAAACCACCTTGCGCCGCGCCAAAACATAATCCGGCTTGACAAAATAACCCAAAAAGTCAATTCCATTCGCCGAGGGCGCGATAAAAGTTTTTTGCTTGTGCAATTCCAGCCACAGAACATTTTTTAAAAACCCGTTAATACGCTTTTTGAAAACCGCCAGCCGTTTGGGCGAATGGTCCAAAATTATAAAATCGTCCACATAGCGGAAATAATGCTTTGCCCGCAAAACTTTTTTCACGAAAATATCCAAATCGTTTAAATAGACATTGGCAAAAAGCTGGCTGGTTAAATTGCCGATGGGCAAGCCCAAGCCCGGCGGCGCGCCAAAAAGCGATTTTTGAGGCGGCACTGATTTTAATAAAGCCGTATTGCCGGTTTTGACGGCATTTTTTGCCGGATCGGTATAAACGATTGTTCCAATGAGCCGCAAAACCGCCGAATCTTTGATTGTTCGCGCGATTATTCCCATCAGCAAATCCTTATCAATGGACATAAAAAAGGACTTAATGTCCATTTTTAAAAACCAAACTTCGCGGCCGCCAGCCGCGGCGGCACGCATCGCGCTTCTCAATTCCTTGACCGCCAAATGCGTGCCCTTGCCCTCGCGGCAAGCATAGGATTGGCTAATGAATCGCGCTTCAAAAAGCGGATTGATTATCTGATAAAGCGCGTGATGCACAATGCGGTCGGAAAAATCCGCGGCAAAAATTTCCCGCAAACACGGTTCGCTCACCGCAAACGCCCGATAGGGCATTGGCCGCCAAATTCCTTGATCCAACTCCCTTTTCAATTTCCACAAAACCGTTTCATAAACCGGCTCAATCGCCCGCGCCGCCACGGTGTTTCGCTTTCGTCTTAGACACATTTTGTATGCCCGCAATAAATTTTCAAATGAAGCTAATTTTTTAAACATTGTTCCCGTTGTGCTTCCGCCAGCCGCCCAGCATTCGGCCGATTTCATTGATTTTTCCGGAAAGCAATTCATATCGTTTTAAGTTTATCAAGCTCAAATCATAGGCCAAGCGAATATGAATTCGCAAAATCTCCAACAGCTGGCTGGCTTCTTCCAAATGCGGCAACTTCTTTCGCGCGCCGTTGGCGCGGATTATTTGATCCAAAAAATCCATTACCGCAAGCTTTATTTTTTGTCCCAACGCGTATTTTTCGGCTTTGGGAAATTGTAAAACGGAAGAATAAATCCATTTCAAAAGCTCATAGCTTTTTTGAAAAATCGGCAAATGCGAATATCTAGCCATTTTTTTAAGCCAACCAAAACCGCCCGAACCGCGGGCGAATTTGCCCGTTTCATTCACTGGCCGGCGACCACCACCCACAGCGGACGAGTCTGATTGTTGACATTGTTGTTGTTCGCGTTGCCGTTGTTCGGGTTGAAGTTGCGGGCGTTGTTGCTGTTGTTCGGGTACTGCTCGGCCGTTGCGCCGGCAGAGTGTCCACTTGCCGGCACATACCTTGTGTCCGCCACGAATTCCTCGCGGCCGATCCGGCGAAAGCAAGCCGAATGACCTCTCCGGGCGCTCGCGCGCCCTGCAATTAATTTGACCCAGGCAGATAGGACAAGGGCGAGCCTGAATGATTTGACGCGCTCCCGGCAAGCGCGTGCGCTTACCGGTTCCGGCGCCGGCCGGGCGGTTTTGGTTAAGTTAAATTAAATATGAAAATGCGAAATACAAAAATGCAAAATGATCAAATCATTCACTGGCCGGCGACCACCACCCACAGCGGACGAGTCTGATAGCTGACATTGCCGAGGTTCGCGTAGCCGTTGTACGGGTTGAAGGTGCGGGCGAAGTTGCTGGCGTACGGGGCCTGCTCGGCCGGCCAGTTGTAATAATCCCAAGAATTCGTCCCGTAAAGCAGGCTGGCGACGCTCTCCGAAGTTCCCTGCCGCGCCCGTTCGTATTCTTCAATCATCGGCAGGCGGCTGGTGCCGGCGCCATCGCCGGTGTCGGCATACCAGCTCACCGCGGGGCGATCATAGTAATCATCGTTTTTGCCGTCGTTGTCGTATGAATGAGTGTTGTTGGCGCCGGTGGTTAAATTCTTTTTCCCGTCCCAGGCGTCGGCAATGGACACCGCGCTGGGCGCGTTGCGCGCGTAGCGGTATTGCGCGCCGCTGCCTCCGGCGGCAGCCCAGATTGTCGCGGCGTTATCGTCATTTGAATCGCATTCGGAAAGCTTGACCGAATAGGGCTTGGCGTTTGATTTGTCCCACACCGATCCGTCGGGAAAAACCAGATCGCCCGCGTCGGCGGTGCAATCGCCCAAATCCGTGTTATCGGCGGTGATTACTTCGTAGTTATGCAGTGCCGAATTGTTGAAATTCGTGTAATCGTTTGACCCGTTCCATCCTCCCGGGGGCCCATCATAACTGGCCGCGCCCTGCAGTGAGCCGTCATTGGCACAATTGCCGCTCACGCAATAGGAATAGGTTTGGCTTGACCACCCGCTGGGACCGATATTGGCCGCCCAGTCCAAATTTTCGTTCACCCCCTCCCACGAACCGGAGCCGGCTTTTGTCCAAGTGTAGCTTGCCGAATAATTTCCGGCAACGCCGAAGATCGTCGTCCCCGAAGCGATGTTGCCCGCGACTAAATCCGCGTCCACCGCGCTCAAAGTGGTTGCCTCATAATAACCCGCGGCAACGGTTTCGCTGTCTGCCGATAAAGTTTGCGCGGCAATGTTTCCCGTGATCTCGCTTCCATCAACCCAAGCAATCTTGCCCGAAAGAATATCGCCCGCAACCGCATCGCCGGTGGAAGTGTCGGCCACATTGCCGTCGCCGTCCACGCCAAAGAGATTCACGCCGCTTTTAATATTGGTCGAAATCAAATCGGCGTCGCCGGCGCAATATCCCTCGCCGTTGTGATAACCCAAGGTAATTGTTTGATTGCTCGTTGACGGCGTGATCGTCTGCGCGCCGATGTTGGCCATGGTGCCGGTTTGCAAATTCCAATCGGATTGGCCGGCGCCAAAAAAAGTGGCGCCGGATAACACATTGCTCGCGGTCGCCGCGCCCCCGCTGGGCAAAAGCGCGCCGGCCGTGCCGAAGATCGTGGCTCCCGATTTGATATTCCCCGCCACCAAATTGGTGTCCGAAGCCGTGCAAGTTTTGCCGCCGTAATAACCATCGGGCAAACTTATCTCCAACTGACCGTCTTCACCTGACACACTATCCTTGATCGCGATCGCGCCATCCACGCCCAGATAGGTGGTGCCTTCAAGGATTTTTGTTCCGTCAATGGCGGGAATTTTGTCATAGATTTGCGTGAGGGTGTAAAGCGATCCCGAGGGACTTGCCGAGGGAGAAAAGCTGTGATCGCCCGCGGTAGCTGGCGCGTTGGTGTCCAGCCGATTATAAATATCGGCCAGCGTATATCCGCTTGCCGCCGGATCACTCGTGGGCGTCAAACTCCCCGCCCAAATTATCGTGCCGCAACCAACCACCATCGCCGCCGCCATCACCGCCGCCTGCCGAAAAAACATTTTAAATTTTGCCATATGTTTATATGTTTAAATGATTATATGATTATATGATTATATGATTAAATGTTTATTCTCCATTCTACCACGCCACCCCCCGAAAAACCAAAAACCGTCCGGGATTTACCCCTGCCGGTTTGGCTTCCTTAAAAACTATTAAAACAATTTGTTTTTGTTGATTTCATCAAGTATGGCTTTAATTTGCGATTTTAACTTGGGCAAATCCTCTCTCGCGGTCTGCCATGTTTTTTTTGCGTTAATACCAAAATATTCATGAACAATCACATCTCTGAAGCCGCACATATATTTCCATGGAATATTTTTGTGCTCGGCTTTGAAATTTCTTGATACATTTTTTGCCGCCTCGCCGATAATCGCGAACCTCATCACTACCGCATCGAGTAAAGCCGAATTTTGCGAAAATTCTTCAAAAGATAACCCCTCAATATATTTTTCAATCAGAACAATACTATCGTAAATATCGGTTATAAATAATTGCGGGTCTCTTTTCATAACACCGGAATTTGCGCGCTCAAAACCGACTCTTTGATTATCGGTTTGATACATTCATATTCCACCAAGTCAACCTTTCGCTTTAGCGCCGCTTCCAATTCCAGCTTCAACGCCACCATTCCCAACAGACCGATTTTATCGGGAACATCCACTAGCAAATCAATATCGCTACTTCTCTTCTGTTCCCCGCGCGCGTAAGAACCGAAAATCGCGGCCTTTTTCACGCCGTATTTTTCAAAAATTCTCGCGCATTTCTTTTTGATAACTTTTTCTATCTCCATATCTCAATCTTAACACAAAAGTCCCATTCCACAAGCAAAATTTTCATGAAATTTAGTTCTGGGCTTTGGGCTTTGGGTTTTTAGTTTTTAGATAATTTTACACGTCCAGATTCTTCACGGTCTTTGCCCATGTTTGAATGAATTTTTTGCGCGGGATAACCTCGTCGCCCATGAGCATATCAAACGTGGCATCGGCCTCTTGCGCGTCCTCGATTTGCACCTGCAATAAAATCCGATTGCGCGGATTCATCGTGGTTTCCCACAATTCCTCGGCATTCATTTCCCCAAGCCCTTTATAGCGCTGAAGATTTAATCCTGGTTTGTTGAAAGTTTTCAAAATTTCATTTTTCTCGTCTTCGGTATACGCGTAGCGAATTTCCTTGCCCGCGGTTATTTTATAGAGCGGCGGCTGGGCGATATACAAATAGCCTTTTTCAATAATCGGTTTGAAATAGCGAAAAAACAGCGTCAACAGCAGGGTGCGGATGTGTCCGCCGTCCGTATCGGCATCGGCCATAATCACGATGTGATGATAACGCAGTTTTTCCAAATTAAAATCATCGGCCACCGCCGTGCCCATGGCGATAATCAAAGATTTTATTTCTTTGGATTCAAGCATTTTATCCAGCCGCGCCCGCTCCACGTTCAAAATTTTGCCGCGCAAAGGCAGTATCGCCTGAAACCGCCGGTCTCGAGCTTGCTTTGCCGATCCTCCGGCGGAGTTTCCCTCCACGATATAGATTTCGGAATCCTCGGGAGAGCGCGAACTGCAATCAGCCAGCTTCCCGGGCAAAGATAATCCCTCCAAAATACCTTTGCGTAAAACTGTTTCGCGCGCGGCTTTGGCGGCTTTGCGCGCCTTGTGCGACAAAATGCATTTTTCTAAAATTGATTTGGCATCGTTGGGATTGCGCTCCAAAAAGTCGGCGAGCGCCTCGCCCACCACGCCCTCCACCGCGCTTTTGGCTTCGGGATTGCCCAGCTTGCCTTTCGTTTGCCCCTCAAATTGCGGTTCGCGAATCTTGATCGAAATCACCGCGTTCAATCCCTCGCGCAAATCTTCTCCGGTGAGATTGTCATCAGTCGCTTTGAGAATATTATTCTTGCGCACATAATCGTTGAACACACGAGTCATCGCGGTGCGAAATCCGGTCAAATGCGCGCCGCCCTCGACGGTGACAATATTGTTGGCAAAGCTTTGCTCCATACATTCATATTCATCGGTATAAATAAAGGCAACTTCCACCTGCACATCGTTTTTCTCGCTCGAAACATAAAACACATTATCATGAATCGCATTCTTTCCCCGCGCCAAGTATTTCACATAGGCATACAGCCCGCCTTCAAAATAAAACGAGTAGGGCATTTCCGGCTCAACCGCTTTGTTGATAATGTTTATTTTCACGCCTTTGGTCAAATAGGCCTGCTGGCGCAAATGCTTGATGATTCGCTTGGGGTCGTATTTTATTTCTTTGAATATCAACGGATCCGCGTCAAACGTTATCGTTGTTCCCTGCTTATCGCATTTTCCGATTTTTTTAACCGCGGCGCGCGGTTTGCCGCGATCGTATTCCTGTACATATAGCCCCCCGTCGCAGCACACTTCGGCTTTGGACCAAGTGGAAAGCGCGCACACCACCGAGACTCCCACGCCGTGCAAACCGCCCGAAACCTGATAGGCCTTATTTTCAAACTTGCCTCCCGCGTGCAAAGTGGTTAGAACAATTTGCAATGCCGAAACTTTTTTTTGCGGATGAATATCCACCGGAATGCCGCGCCCGTCGTCTCTCACTTGCACGCGATTGTCGGGCAGCAAAACCACGTCAATGTTTTTGCAATAACCGGCCATCGCCTCATCCAGCGAATTATCCACCACCTCCCAGATTAAATGATGCAATCCGTCAAGACCGGTGGAACCGATATACATCCCCGGCCGCTTGCGCACCGGATCCAAACCTTCAAGCACCGAAATATCCTTGGCGCTGTATGATTCCTTTTTTTTATTTTTATCTTCTTTTGCCACGATAATAAATTGAAAATGTAAAAATCAAAAATCAAAATTACAATTCGAAATGTTAAAATGTCTTTTTCTGTATTTTTAATTTTTAATTTTACACTGTCATTTTTAATTTTGATTTTTCAATTTTGAATTTTTTTCACTCGCCATTCGGGATCGCGCTCAATCGCGGCAATGGCGGATTTTTGCCAATCGTCAAGCTCTTTGGGCCCAAGCGTTTTTTTGCCGGAGCGCAAATGAAATTTGAAGAGAATGTTTTTGGTAATTTTATCCGGGTAAACATAGGGCAAGCCGCCAATCTCAACGGCTTCAATCAATTTTTCCTTGTCGTTTTTTTTAACCGCGCCGATTACATCGGCCGATAAGGTTTTTGAGGGCATATCCACGGAAATATCGCGCAATGCTTCGGGGTGCGGCGATATTTTTTTGCATTCAACCGCTTCGCGCGCGGCCGCCGCCGGCAGATCAACATTCATTTCAAAAATAACGGGAGCGGCAATTCCAAGACCGGCGGCAATCGGCTTTGACAATTCTCCCAAAGTGCCGATTCTTTTCTTGCCGGCAATAATTTCGGCGCTACGCTCGGTCTCGAAAAATCCAGTACTTGCTTGCTTTTGCCCGCCGCCGGGCGGCAAGAAAGAAAAATCGGTAATCCCCAAACGCGAGAAAACAAACTCCAACGCGCCCTTGGCTTCAAAAAAACATTTTGGCGGCAAAAATCCGGCCGCCATCGTCGGCTCCATTTTCAAATCGGAGCCAAAAATTTTTCCGATTTCAAATTGGCGCAAATCGCCGTTTTCAGAATTTTTGGCGATGTTTTTCAGCAAATTGACCAGTAGCGACGGGCGCAAAAAGCGCAGATCCTCATTGACCGGATTTTTAATTTCCAAAAGATCCGCAAAATCAACGCCGAAAATTCGGCAATCCTTGGCCGACACGAACGAATAGTTGCGGGTTTCGGAATATCCGGCCGCGGTCAGCAGATCTTTTATTTTGTTTTTCCAGTGCCAAAAATAATTTTTTTGGGGCGGCGCCATTCGCGTTATCGGCATAACCGCTTCTATTTTTTCATAACCGCCGCCGCGGCCGATTTCTTCAATAATATCCTCGGGCAAAACCACATCGGCGCGGCGCGCGGGCACATCAATTTCAAAATTAGCATTGCCGGCCTTGCGCGATGAAAATCCCAGCAATTCCAAATTTTTTTTGGCTTGCGCGGTCTGTATCGGCGCGCCCAGCAAGCTTTCGGCTTTTTCCAAGTTTAAAATTATTTTTTTCGGTTTTTGCGGGCGCGGATATTTATCGGCCGCGCCGGACAAAATTTTTCCTCCGGCGGTTTTAACGATTATTTCGGCGGCGCGGCGGCCGGCCTCAATCGTTAAATTGGGATCGATGGAATGTTCAAAGCGGTGCGAGGCGTCCGTGGACAATCCCAGAGCGCGGCTCGCGCGGCGAACGGTGCGCGCATCAAAATTTGCAGCTTCAATTATCACCATTGATGTTTTTTTGTCAATTTCGGCGCGCTTGCCGCCCTTGATTCCGGCGATTGCCAGCGGCCCGCCCTCATCAGCGATCACAACCATGGAAGGATCAAGGTTGTATTTTTTATTTTCAAGCGTTTCAATGGTTTCTCCCTTTTTTGCCATGCGCGCAGTAATTTTTTTCGCCTTGCCGCGCCCCGCGGCCAATTTTTCCCAATCAAACGCGTGCAAAGGCTGGCCGGTTTCCAGCATCACGTAATTCGTCGCGTCAACCACGTTGTTAATGGGGCGCAAACCGCAAGCGCGCAAACGGCGCGCCACCCAATCCGGCGAAGCGCAAACCCTCGCGCCTTCCAACGCAAACGCAGTATAGCGAAGACACGCGTCGGGATTGCCTATTTCAACATTCACCCGCGATTTTGCCGGCGCCGCGTTTTTGACTTTAACCGCTTTGGATTTGGGAAAGATTGGTTTTATTTTCAACATCGCGCCGATTTCGCGCGCCATGCCGATGTGGGACAAGCAGTCGGGACGGTTGGAAAGAATATCAATATCCAAAACCCAATCTTGGCCGTTTTTTTTGACCTCTTCAACCTCAAACACCCGCGCCAAAATCAAATCCGCCAATTGGCGCGGTTCGGGCAGTTTTTTATTAAAAAATGATTGAAGCCACTCGTAGGAGAACAACATAAATTCTAATTTTCAATTACCAGTTTTCAATTTTCATTGAATGACCAATTATCAATTATCAAACAAATACCGATTATCCGTTTGAAAACTGAAACATTGAAAATTCATTGAAAACTGAAAAATGAAAACTGAAAAATGTTTTTAAAATTGATTTAAAAAGCGTTGATTGCCTTCATAGAACAATCTGATGTCGTTGATTTTGTATTTGATCATCGCCAGACGATCCAAGCCGATGCCAAAGGCAAATCCTTGCCAGCCCGATTTTCCGTCCGCCGACTTGGGTTCAACACCGGAATTTTTCAAAACTGCCGGATGCACCATGCCCGCGCCCATCACCTCCATCCATCCCGTCCCCTTGCACGCGGGACAGCCCCGTCCGCCGCAGTTCACGCAGCGCAAATCCACCTCAAACGACGGCTCGGTAAAAGGGAAAAAAGACGGCCGCAAGCGAATGGAATTTTTATCGCCGCAAGCAATATCGGAATTATGAAAAAACCGCTTGAAAAATTCATCAATTATCGCCAAAAAATTCGCTACCGAAATTTCTTTGTCCACCATCAACCCCTCAAGTTGGTAAAAATTAGGCATATGCGAAGCATCCACCGCGTCACGCCGAAAAACCCTCCCCGGCACAATAATCCGCAGCGGCGGCTGGTGGTTTTCCATATAGCGCGCCTGCCCTGGACTGGTGTGCGGACGCAAACACAGCCCGTCTTTTAAAAACAGCGTGTCAAACACATCCCGCGCCGGATGGTCGGCGGGAATGTTGAGCGCGTCAAAGTTATACCATTCGGTTTCCAGTTCGCGGCTCTCCACGATTTCAAACTCCATATTGGAAAAAATCTCGGCAATTTCGCGCTCAACCAGCGTGAAAGGATGCAAATGTCCCGCCTTGGGTTTAATCCCCGGCAAAGTGGGATCAAAAAATTCTTTTTCGCGCGGAGCGGCGCTTTTCTCCAATTCGGCCGATTTGGCGTCAATGACCGCGGCCAATTCTTTTTTCACTTCATTGGCCTTGGCTCCCATTATTGCGCGCTCTTCTTTTTCCAGCTTGCCCAAAGATTTGAAAAACTCGCCCAAAATCCCGTCTTTATCCAAATATTTCTTGCCAACCAAACCAAGCCCGGCGCGATCGCCGGCCTTTTCAATTTCCTCCCCCGCCTCAACTTTAATTTTTTCCAAATCCAATTCCTCCATTAACCTTGTAATTACTATTCTGATTGCCCTTATGATTACTTCCCCCGATTGCTCTTATACTTTGTTATCCGCAATACCTTATTTTACCCCATTCCATACAAAAAAACAACACTCCGCCGCATTGTATTTTCTTACCAAAGCCAAATGAGACATCTCTTGTTGAAGTCAAATTTCAACGAGCACGTTGAAGTTTGATTTCAACACATCAGCAAAGGGAAAAGACCGTGTTGAAGTCAAACTTCAACAGCTTTAACGCTGTGTTGAAGTTTGACTTCAACACGCAACACAATGAAAAAACCGCCGGGTAAGGCGGGTTTTGAGAAATCGTTTTTGCGGGAGCCGACGAAGGGATTTGAACCCCCGGCCTACTGTTTACAAAACAGTTGCTCTGCCACTGAGCTACGTCGGCGGAGAATAGTTGATGAGTTGATGGGAAATGAGTTGATGAGGAAATGCGGAATGGATGACAAAAATAAAGCTGAAACGCAATTGATCAAGGCTGCGCCTTGCCAATTATCTCTCGGACATACTCGGGACAGGCAGGCAAGGAACGACCTTGGGTTAGGAAAATTACCAGGCAAAGGGATCGGCGGTTTTTTTCTTTTTCGCGGAGCGCTTTCTTTTGGGGCGCGTGGATTTTGCCGCTTTTTTTTCGGGAAAAACTGTTTTAACCGCGATCGATTCAACGCCCGCCGGCTCGGACAAGCCGATTTTCGCGGATTTGATTTCCACCGCTTTGGCTTCGGCCGGTTTTTTCGCGAATTCTTGCTTGGTTTTAATGATATTTTTAATACCGTACCAGTATTTGTCGGCCGCGGCCTGGCCGTCTTCATGCCGGCCATTCGAATGGTCGCGCAGCCTTGCCATATAATCGTTGATTTTGTTTTCGGCTTTTAAAACCACAACTCTGGCCTTTAAAAGCTGTTTTTGCGCCAGATTCGGCCAAGAAAAATCCTTGAAGCGCTCGCTTTGCTCCATTTTGCCCGCAATCCATTTCTTGGCGTCCAAAAACAAGCTCGCCGGCGCGAATTCGCGGCGCGAATCGGCAATACGCATTGCTTGCGGCATTTTGCGCGCGATGATTATTCCCGCGCCGCCGATACTTCCGAAAAAAACAATAGAAGCGATAATTTCAATCATAATTAAATTATTTAAGCGGCGCCGACAAGAAAGCCAAACACCCGCGATTGTGATGAGGATTGAGCATCCTCATCCGCTCTTTCGTAATTTAAAATAATTAAATGCGCAGACAAACAGCGTTGGCGATGGTAATATTTTCGCCCACCTTGGCCACGGTTTCGTCAATGAGATCTTTGACGGTTTTTGAAGAATCTTTAATCCATGGAGACGAAAGCATAGTTTCGGGATCGGTTCCCGCGGCCGCGAATTGCAAGCACAATTCGTGCACCAAATCCTTGAAATCTTGAGAATTTGCCACAAAATCGGTCTCGCAGCGCAATTCAACCAAAACGCCGATTTTACCGTTGGCGTGGATATAGGCCTCCACTTTCCCTTGCGCCGTGGCGCGGTCGCTTTTCTTTGACGCCATATCTTTGCCCCATTTTTTCAAAATCTCCTTGGCTTTTTCCACCGTGCCGCCCTCATCCAGAGCTTTTTTGCATTCACCGATGGAAATTCCGGTTTCATCTCTCAATTGTTTTATAAGTTCAATATCAACCATAAAATATAAAATGACAAAATTCCCAATTACCAATTTCCAATAAATTCTAAAATGTTAAAATTGCGAAATTTCTAAATTTTGAAATTTATTTTGGAATTAGAAATTAGAAATTTAGAAATTTAAGCTTGCGGCGTTGCCGCGCTTTGCTTGCCTTCCTCAATCGCTTCTTCAAATTTTTCCAAAATGTAGCGCAATGAAGAAATTGAATCGTCGTTGGCAATAATGGGATAATCGGCGATATCGGGATCAATATTAACATCGGCAACACCGATTACCTTCACGTTGTTTTCCTTGGCTTCTTTAACCGCCAACTTGTCCTTTTCCATATCCGCAACAAAGATCGCCGCGGGGATTTTTTCCATTATTTTGATGCCGCCAAGCTTTTTTTCCAAAGTCTTGATTTCTTTCTGAATATTGGCTTTTTCTTTTTTGGTGTATTTGTCAAATTCGCCGGACGCCAATTTGCTTTCCAAGCCCTTATAATAATCAATGCGTTTTTTGATGATTTTGAAATTCGTGAAAGTGCCTCCCAGCCAGCGCTCGCTAACATAGGGCATATTTGTTTTTTCGGCCGTTTCCCGGATCATTTTCTTAAATTGCGGCTTGGTGCCCACAAATAAAATGCTTTTATTCTCCCCGGCAATTCCGCGGGCAAAATCGATGGCGGCGGCAAGCTTGTCTTTAACGCGCTCCAAATCAATGATAAAGACGGTGTTTCTCACGCCAAACAAAAACTTCTTCATTTTCGGATGAACTCTGGATTTTCTGTGGCCGAATTGCAATCCGGCTTTTCCCATTTCTTCGACTGATAAGTTGACTGTCATAATTTATTCTTTAATTTTAATGCTAATCTCGCACAACTGATTATATACCACAATTTGCCGCTTCTTGCAAATTTTTCATTATTGTTATATGATTAAGGGCGTTAAAGAGTAGTTTTAACTCAAATTTTAAAATCAATTCATTATGAAAAAAGACATTCATCCAAAATATTATCCCAACGCGACGGTTAAATGTTCGTGCGGAAAGACCTACAATATCGGTTCCACCAAGGAGTTCGTGGAAACCGAAACCTGTTCGGCCTGCCACCCGTTCTACACCGGGAAAGCCCGCCTGATCAACGCCATGGGGCGCGTGGACAAATTCTTGAAAAAGGTGGCCAAAAAAGAAGCTCTCGCCAAGAAAACAAAAACCAAATAAAAGGCAATGCCAAAAGTTCTTTCATCTCAAGAAGAGTATGACCAAATTATCAAACAGCTCGGCGATCCCGGGCTGATTTCGGATTGGGAAAAATTTGAAGAATTAAACAAAAGAAAATCCTATCTCGAAAAATTGATCGAAAAGGAAAACGAAGTTAAAACCGTTGACAATAAAATTGAAGAAAATCGTCTCATTTCCGTTTCCGAAGAAGATCCCGAATTGATGTCTTTGGCCGAAGTTGAATTGGAACAATTAAAAATCCGCAAAGAACAATTGAAGTGCGAACTTGAAGAACTGGTTAAATCCGAGAACAAGCCCGAAGGTCCCAAAGCGATCGTGGTGGAAATTCGCGGCGGCGCGGGCGGGCAAGAATCGGCGCTTTTTGCCGCCGATCTGTTCCGTATGTACTCGCGGTTCGCGCAGGAGAACGGCTGGACGCAAAAAATACTGGACAAAAATCAGACCGAGATCGGCGGTTATAAAGAAATTATTTTCGAATTAAAGGGCAAGGGGGTTTGGAATATGATGAAATATGAAGGCGGTGTCCACCGAGTTCAGCGCATTCCCGAAACCGAAAAAAGCGGGCGCATCCACACCTCAACCGCCACAGTAGCGGTTCTGCCCAAACCCAAAAAAAGCGAATTTAACATCCGTCCCGATGAAATCCGCATTGATTTTTGCCGCTCATCGGGTCCGGGCGGGCAATTCGTCAACAAACGCGAATCCGCGGTACGCATTACGCACATTCCCACCGGATTGTCCGTGTTCTCCCAAACCGAACGCAACCAATTGCAAAACCGCGAAAACGCCATGGCGCTGCTGGAATATCGCCTGCAAGAAAAAAAGCGCGCCGATGAAGAACAATCTTTGGGCGGCGCGCGCAAAGAACAGATTGGAAGCGCTCTGCGCTGTGAAAAAATCCGCACCTACAACATTCCCCAAGACCGCGTGACCGACCACCGCGTCAAAAAAAGCTGGCACAACATCGAAAAAATCTTCGCCGGCAACCTCGCCGAAATCTCCCAAACCCTCCAAGAAGAACTCAACAAAAACCCTTAACAGGGTTTTTTAAATTTAAAATGTAAAAATCAAAAATCAAACTTAATGAGTTTTTTTATTATATTTTGTTGAAATTTTTTAAAAAATTTCAAATCCAAAATTTTTAATTTTGATTTTTGATTTTTGAATTTTCTAATACCCTTCGATCGCCGCGATGTCGTCGGCGTAGCCCTGGGCGATCTTCATCACATTATCGCCGTAGAAGCGGTATTTGGTGTTGACCGTGCCGGCAAAATAGATCATTGCCGCTTTCCATTCGCCGTTATAGGTTTGCAATTTGGCGCCGTAGTCCGAAACATAGAGGGCGCTTGCCAAAAACGCGTCGTTGATATTCCATGGGTTGCCCGGCCGCCCCAAAATCGACTGCAAGCGAGGCGCGTAAATTTTCCATGTGGAAGGAATGAACTGCGCCGGCCCCATGGCGCCGCCATAGCCAAAACTCATCGGGCATGAAACTCTTGTTTTGTGCGAGTCTTTGCCCAGCGCCGCGGTTATCTCCAAGAACGGCGCCACATCGCGCGACGGCTTCATCACTCGAGAGATCGCCGCACCGGTGGAAATTTTAATCCCCGCGCCGGTGGCATTGTTGGTCATATAGCATCCGCCCACATTTTTACCGATGTTTGACTCTTGCGTTAGAATCGCCAGCAAAAACGCCGGACGCACGCCCGTGGCCGCGCCCGCGCTTTTGGCGATTTGGTACGCCTCTTCAAAATTGGGCGCTTCGGTATCCGAAACTCCGGCCAGTGAAAACAATCTTTGTTTTATTTGCTGAATAACCTTGGCGGTCAACTGCTTGGCTTGAGTCGTTTGCGCCAATTGCGCGTCTTTTACTTTGAGGGTTTCGTTATATTCCGCTTGAGCCCTTTCGTGTTCTTGTTTTTGCAGTTCTTTCATCTTGGTGGTTTTTTCCAAATCGCCTTTTTCACCTTCCAAGCCGACTTTTTGGTCTTCCAAGGATTGCTTCAATTGCTTGATGCCTTGCAAAACCAAATTCGACTTTTCGTTTAGATTTTCCAGATAAACCAAATTATTGAAAAAGTCCGAAAGCTTTTCTTCGGCCAAAAGCGTTTCCACCAAAGGCGTTTGATCGGCCTCGTCAATGGCGCGCACGATCGCGGCCAAATGCTTTTTTGAAACTTCTATTTGCGCCGACGTGCTTTCCACGGATTGCTCGGTATCCGAAATTTGAAGTTTTAGCTCGCCGATCATCGCGTTGCTTTGCTTGATTTGAACCGCCAGCGATTCGGCTTTTTTTCTCAACGCCGCGATTTGATTTTGCAGGCTTTTTTTCTCGCCCGCGGTTTTGGTGATGTCGGCATCATATTGCTTTAAAAGCGCTTCATATTTGTCCAAAAGCGCCTGGCAATTTTCCTTGGTGGTGCACTCGCCGGTCTCGCCATTGCCGGTTTGCGCGCCAACAAACGCGAAACTTACCGCCATCACAAAAATAAGAGCCAAGCCAAAAAAATAATTTCGTTTCATAGGGTAAAAAATTAAGAATAATTATTCAGCACATTCAATATAGCAAAAACGCCCGCGGTTTGGCAACCGCAAGCGTTTTAACGAAATCTTACCCTCGCGCTTGCCGCCGGATTTTTGCGAGGGATATTCGCGATCAATTAGAGGCTCATTCCTCTTTGCCTGTTTCGTCTTTTTCTTTCTTCTCTTTTTCAATCTTCACCGGCGCCTCGCCTTCCTCAATGGATTTTTCCAACTCTTCGTCAATTTTTTGCACCTCCGCGACCATAACCACAATCTCTTCGGCATTTTTCAAGATTTTGACCTTTTCCCCTACCGGCAAATCCTTAACCAGAATCGTATCATCAGCATTAGCCAATTTTGAAATATCAACATTGATTTCGCGCGGCAAATCCGCGGGCAAAGCCTTCACGGTAATTTCGGAAATGTTTTTCACCAAGGTGCACCCCAGCTTTTGAGCCGGAGATTCCCCCACAAACAGCACCGGCACATCCGCTTCAATCTCTTCATTTAGATTGGGCTGATAAAAATCAATGTGGCTTAGCTTGCCACTCACCGGATCCATGGCAATATCGCCCACCAACACCATAAATTTTTCCTTTCCGTCAATCACCAGCGAAAAAAGCGAGCTTTTCCCCGCCTGCCGGAACAGCTTGATAAATTCCTTGGTATCAACCCCCAAGTTTTTATTTTCCAACCCCGGACCGTATAAAACCGCCGGAGTTATTCCCTCTTGGCGCAAACTATCATTGGCGCGCCCGGTTTGAGTTCTCGATTTTGTTTCAATAGACAACATAAAATTTCGTTCTTCGCAGAAAGAATTATTAAAATGTTGAAGTCAAACTTCAACACGCTTGTTGAAGTTTGACTTCAACAGACTTTAATCAACTTGGAATTCATTGGAATAAAGCACTGATTCTTGCGCGAATTCCCGCCCCTCGGAGCAATCAACGCACACCGGTATTTTTAGGCGGTTCAATCCGGTTTCCATATCAAGCAGCGGCAAGCGAAACCGTTTTGTCCCGTTGGCCGGCACGCAATCCGCCGCGATATCCGCCTCCCCGCAATCGTCATAGGAATATTGTTCCCATAATCCATCTTTGTTTTTCCACTCAATCAAATAGGGATAACAGGAAGAAAAACAAACTTGCGCTCCCAGATTATTCTTGATTTCAATTTCCAACGCGTCGCCAAGATTATAATTTTGGCGGTCGGTTGTCCCCTCAACGCCTTTGGGAATCGATAAAATCCAAAACAATGCCGCAACGGCAACAATCGCCAAAAACGCGACCAGAACCTTGTTTTTGATTTTCATTGGCTTGAGATTATTTTACCTCATCGCTATTTTTAACTATAAATCTTTTTTCCAAATTTTTCAAGTTATTTGCCACATCGGTATATTCCAGCTCGCCCATTCCCAACATCGCCGGACCAAAAAATCCCTGCCGGCGAATGTCTTGCGCTTTTTGAGCAATTTGGTCGCGAATAAAATTCCAATAAGGCTGGTCAAAACAATCCGCCGCTTCGGTTAATTTTCCGTTGTGAACGCAATAGGCCGCCGCGCTCACAATTGGAGGTCCGTCAAAGAATGAAATAGCAGTGTTTTGCTTGACTGGCAGAAGCGGCCCGTGATGGGATCCGCGCATAAACCCGGCCACCAGATGTCCTATCGAATAAGGTGAAAGCACCTCTCCTGACCCGGGAAAACCACTCTGTGTCCTAACAATCATCACCGGATCGTCCTTGCCCACATATTTTCCCGCGATATTGTGCAAGCGCGTAGTGCTCACCGCAACCGCCTGCTCACTGCTCGCCCGCGAATAAACCGATTCAATCGCAAACCTTTCCTGATCGCGCAACAGCAACGCGATATCATAGATATCTTCCGGTGATTTGAGTTCAATAAATTTTTCCCCGTCCAAGCAAGACAAATCCATAATGCGAAAAACATATCCCTGCCTGATTTTTGATGAAATCACCAAGCCGGAATTGTGCATCGGATCGCAAAACGAAAGATATAGCGGCAAATTAAACGCCCCCGGATCAGTTTTGTCAGCGGCAATCATCAAAAACGGCTCCGCCTCCCGTTCCTCAAATTCCATTTCGGCCACCGCCGGTCCAAGTCCTTTGGCAGAGCCCGTAAAATCAAGCTTCAATAAATCCTGTCCCGCGCCATACAATCCCTGTTCTTTGGCAACATTCATTCCGGCGATAAAAGCATCCCAGCACAATCGATGAACTTTTTCATTTTCAACGCCCTTGTTGTGCGTCGCCAAAATGGCGATATCATCACCGGTATAGGTGATCCGCCAATCAATAAAAATATTTTTGCTTTTTGTTTTGATGTAATTTTCAACCGCGTCCAACAACATTCGCGACGGCTTGATATGCCCGCCGATCGCCCCCAAATCCGCCTTAATAACACTGATAGTTGTTTTCATAAAGTTTTGTTTGTTGTTATGTCTTATGATTTTATTATAAAACGAACCGCGCAAAAAACGCAACCTCACGCACCGCAATCATTCACCAAGGCTTCGCGCTTAAAGGTCGTTCCTCGCTGTAATCGGCAAGGTGCGACCTTTGCCCAATTTGTTTTCCAGCTTTATTTTTATCCCCAACAAATGGTTGTCGCGCATTTATTGCGCGGTCTGTGGATAACTTCCATTTTCACTCTAAAATTTTTTGTTCTATAATGAAAGTGAAAAAGGTTTTGAAGTAAACAATAAAAAAAACAAAAATGAAACAAACAAAATTTGCCAAAACATTGGCGCTGTGCGTTGGGGTGTTGGTTTTCTCGGTTTCGGCAAGCTATCTGATTTTCGCTTGGACCGCGCCAGGGTCAACCCCGCCCGGAGGTAATGTTGCCGCGCCGATTAATACCGGATCAACCGCGCAAACAAAGGCCGGATCGCTTCATTCTAATAACAGAATAAGCGCTTCTTCAAACATATATAGCACCGGAGGCAGCATATATACGAGTAATGGCAGCATATATACGAATAATGGCAGCATATATACGAATAATGGCGGGTTGGGGTCAACTGCAAACAGTAGTACCGGCGGTTACTTGAGCTTAACAAATTCTTCAAAAACAACTTTGGGGACAGCGCAGAGATGGACAATTTACAACATGACTGGCAGTTATGGAGATTCGCTTCAATTTTGGGCTTATGATACCGCCGGTTGCGGCGGAGGTCTTTGCACTTCCCGCATGACAATAACAGATTCCGGCAACGTGGGTATCGGCACCGCTTCGCCGGCCGCGAAACTGGATGTCGCCGGC
>CAZRVG010000002.1:0-89689 GCA_964603475.1 uncultured Candidatus Saccharibacteria bacterium | reverse complement strand
TTGAGTCGGAACTTCTTTTTCCGCAGGAACACCATTAAAAGGGTCGGACCCTTTTGAAAATTATCATTTGTTGCCGTATTTTCCAGTCCAAGCCAGCTTCGCGCGCCCGCGCGCAAACCTTCTTTCGCGCCATTGAATATGCCGCTGAAAAAAGAAAACAGGTTCGCCTGCGCGAGATCCGCCGATTGTCCGGTTTTAATCGCGGCAAAGCGCAAATCCGCGCCAGTTTCATTAGCGACAATTGACGCGTTAATGCCAATCACGGCGGCACTGTCGCCAACCATAAATTTGAGTGTGTCGGTGTTCTCCCGCCAGCTTCGAGCGAGTGCGCCGGCAGAAAGAGAGATTTTTTTGCCGGCAGTATTGGCTAATCGCTTGGTGCCAATGCCCAAGTTATCGGAAAAATCAACCGCCGCTTTGCCGACTCGGAAGGGAGACATAACCGCGGCATCGGCAACCGCGGAGGATTGCGCGCCGATCGCGTAAACAGCGCTTGCGCCGGCGGCGGCCGCGCCATTGCCCATCTCCGCAATCTTTGCGCCGGTGCTCCCCAGCACGCGCGCGGTATTTTTTAGGCCGCCGATTAATGCCTCAAAAGGGTCGGACCCTTTTTGCGCGGAATCTAAAAGGGTCGGACCCTTTTGAAAATTTGCGCCGGTATTGGTTGCTAAAGTTTTGCCGCTTTCTTTTTGATTGCCGCCGATATTGTTGTTTTGGATTTGGGTGTTGTTTGGAGTTTGTAATTTGGGATTTGGAATTTGTTTTTCGGTTTCGCAAAAACCGAAAAGGCAGGCGGCGCTTTGCCAGGCATCGGCCAGTTCCGCGCGGGTTTGCGCGGCAAGTTGAGGGATGGTTTGTTGGATTAAAATTTCATTGCCGCGCGCGAAGCGCGCATAGAGATCTTGGGCATCTTCAACAACTCCCGCGCTTGCCGGTTTTGGCAGGGCAAGGCAACACAAAAACACCAAAAACGCGCCCAGAAATTTGGCTAAATTCCCCGATTTTTGCCAGTGTTTTTTTAGTTGCGTCATAGCCTAAATTCTATGAGTTCATTATAGCAAAAACAAAACCCGCTTGGCAAATATAATTCACACAGACAAACCTGTGCTGGCAAATCCTATGCAAATTTTAAAAAATTTCAATCTCTTTAAAATGATTTGCGAGCCTTTTTCTACAATAAAGGCGCGCCCACGATAAATTGATACAAAAACATCAAAATCGGCCAGATGATCCGCCAGAAAAACAGAACCAAGATCAAGAAGAATATGAGACCGTAGCGCTGCAAAAACATTTTGAATTCATTTTGCGACGGCGGCAAAAGCGCGAACAATATGTGCGAGCCGTCCAGCGGCGGAATGGGAATCAAGTTAAAAATCGCCAAAACGAGATTGATAACCACCACCGACTGCGCCATCATATAAAACGCCGAAGAAAACGGGCTTGAAATTTCCGGCCAAAAACGCAGCACCAGCCCAAAAACAATCGCCAGCGCCAAATTGGCCGCCGCGCCCGCGGCCGCCACTTTGGCGTCGCCCCAGCGCTTGTCGCGAAAATTCAGCGGATTAACCGGCACCGGCTTTGCCCAGCCCAAAAGAAAAGGCGCGCCCGAAACCCACAGAATCAGCGGCACGAAAAACGACCCCATCCAATCCAAGTGCCTCAAAGGATTCAAAGTGAGGCGTCCGGCGTATTTGGCGGTCATATCCCCCTGCGCCGCGGCGGCCGATCCATGCGCCACTTCATGAATCACAACGGAAAATATCAAAGCAACAATTGAAAAAAGCGTGAAAAGAAGTTCCATAAAATCTTAAAATCCTAAATTCTAATTTCTAAATTCTAAACAAATCCAAATCTCAAAATCCAAATACTAAAATATTATCATTAGCATACTCTTGAGTTTGTTTTTATTTTTAAATTTTTAATTTTGGATTTATTTAGGATTTAGGGTTTAGAGATTAGAATTTTATTTTTTAATTTTAGCATTTGGCGCGGCTCTTGCCAATTCACCAAAAATATCCTATGATTGTCCTGTTGTCAACAAACAACCGATTTTAAACGATTGATTATATGATTATATGATTGAATGATTATATGATTATATGATTAAATAATGATTTTATGTCAAAAATTTGCGAACTATGCGGCAAAAAAGGAATGATGGTTTGGCGCCGCGTGCGCCTGCGTGCGACAAAGTTTAATCCCACGACCAAGCGCAAACAACAGCCCAATCTGCAATCAACCACCTTGCCCGACGGCACCAAAATCACCGCCTGCAGCCGATGCATCAGAACCCTGCGCAAACCCCGCGTCAAATAAATACCGCGGATATGTTTGCGCGATATCAAAAACGCCCGCCTCGCGCGGGTCAGTTATTTAAAAAATTATCAGTTTTCAGTTTTCAGTTTTCAATGAATGTCGCAATGTATCAGTTTTCAAACAAAAATACATGTTGAATTTCGTTTGACTCATTGTGGCATTGAAAATTCAATGAAAACTGAAAACTGATAATTGAAAACTAATATAGCGGAGCGTAGTATAACGGTAGTATTTGCCCTTGGGGTGGGTAAGACCCGGGTTCAACTCCCGGCGTTCCGACATTGATACGCCAAACAAAAAAAACACCTCCCTTTGATTTTGCTTGGGGTGTTTTTTATTTGGCATTCAAGAATATAATTCGCTATGAGTGCCAATCTCGGTAAAAACACATTCATTCTCGCCCATCCGTTTATAAACCGCGCGCAAATCCCCGCCGATATTGATACTGCGATAATCGGTATACTTGCCTTTCAGCGCGTGGTTATTCAGCCGTGCGTCAAACGGATTGATCAAAAAAATTTTTAATCTTTCTCGCAACCGCCGTCTTTCGCCTAATTTTAATTTCAAAATCTGCTTCTCAAAGTGATTGTGGAATATTATTTTCACAAATTTTTGAAATAATCATCAATGTTCTTTTCCGAACGCATCACCGGCGACAAATTTCGGCCGCGTTTAACGTCAAATTCAACTTTGCCCAGCAATTTTTCCAACTCCGGCGACATTTTCGGCGCCACCGAAAAATGCACCGCCCTGCCGCGGATAAACTGTTTCAAATAGGCATTAACCACCGCACTCAAAGACAACCCCAATTCTTTGGCTAATTTTTGCGCGCCAATTTTCACTTCTTTATCGGCTTTTATATTGATCACTGTTTTCATATTTTTTAATGATATAACCATAGTATACATAACAGTTATTCTGTGTCAATAAACCTGCAAACAAAAAAACGATTGTTTAATCGTTTTTTTGTTAACCCTGCGAGGAAAAAGTAATCCTGGAATGTAAGTGGGTGCCGAAGGCCTCGCCCGCGAGCGGGGACCATTTCCGGCTCCCCTAAAAAAAGTGTTGGAAAACTTTAGACCACAGGGCTATCTTCATTATAACTCCCCCATCGCCCCTGTCAAATTTCAGTATGGACGCGCAATTTTTAAATCATCGCAAATTTTTCTGGATAAAAATCGATTAATTTCCGAATGGCGCGGAACCGCGCTGTAGCATTTTGTTTCCGGATTGAAAAATATGCTGTGATTGTCCCCCTCTCGCATTAAAAGACAACCGCTCGCGAAAAGATATTTTAATAAATCTTTTCTTTTCATTGTTTTAATTTACGGGTACCGATATTGATTCGCGCACAATTTCATCCCGCGCTAATTCTCGGGCGAGGCTTTTGTCGGTCTCAAGAATCAGAGTAAGAGCTTCTCGCAAATTTTCTTTTGTTTCTTCCAAGGTTTTTCCTTGAGTATTCGCCCCTGGGACTTCGGCAATCCAACCGGTATACCATTTGCCGCATTTTTTATAAACCGCGGTTAATTTTTTTATCATAATTTTTATTATCGTAATTTTAATCTACCAAACTCCCGCTAAAACGCAAGCCGCAAAAAGTCCCGCGGGCGCGGGACTTATGTTTATATGTTTATATGTTTAAATTCCCAAAGCTTTCACCAGCTGCTTGATGAGCGACACGGCCACCGCCGGGGCTTGAAGGCTCACCGATTCTTTGCCGTTGTCGTCAATAATCGTCCATGGCTTTTCATTAATTTTCACTTTTTTACTTGCCGCATCCCATTCATAATCATAGGCCATCGTCAATTCATAATCATCAACATAATCTTTGGCAACATCCGCGGGAATGGAGTTGCGCAAAAATATTTGCGGAATGCCGTGCAGAGTCATCGCCTTTTCCATCAATTTTTGGTCAATTTCCAACCGTTCTTTGATCGGCTCAATTCCCAATTCATCGCCTTCTTTTTGCACCATCTTCTGGCGTCCGTTGCCCGAACACCCGGGGTTGTCGCAAATCAAATAAAAATCTTTGGCGGCTTCGTCATAGCCGGCCTGCGCGGTGGGAAAAAGCTTGGTGTTGCGCGAAGTGTTGCAAATGGGGCAAATCCGGCGGTATTTGATGCGCTCCTCAATCACGCTCGTGGGCACGTCGATAAACGCCATTACGTCGGCGTCATCGCGAAAGCCCACCAAATCGCGGAAAAACAGCGAATAAGAAACCTGGTCCATATCGCGGGGAAACCCGTCAATGAAAAGAGTCTTTTTGGAATGTTTGGCGATTTCGCGCTTAACCAGCGCCAAAATCAGCTCGGTGGGCAAAAGCGTTTTGGTGTCGCGCCCCTCAATCGCGGCGATCAAATTTTCCAGCGGAATCCAGCCGCGATAATTTTTTTTGAGATATGTTTTCAGCTCGATTTTTTTTGCCGGATCTTTTATCTCTTTGGAAATCGCGCGAATCATATCCCCCACGGAAAAGTGATCCAGCGTGTCGGCACCCAATAATTCGGCCAGCATTTTGGAATATGTCCCCTTGCCGGAGTTCTTCTTGCCCAAAAGATAAACGATAAACGTGTTATCCTTGATATAGTCCTTCAATTTTTCAATCTCCTCGCCGGCTTTATAATAAAAATAATTTTTTCTCTCTTCGGGATCGGTTAAATTGAATTTTTGGCCCCTTCCCTCAACTTTTGTTTTAAAAATATCAAAATCCATAAATACAATTTTCAATTTTCAATTACCAATTTTCAATGAATGTTACAATGTATCAATTTTTGCGCTCAAGGCGCATCCGCTTCCAGCGAACAAACAAAATGCCGCGTTTTGCGTCTTGTTTGATTCGTTGAAACATTGAAAATTCAATGAAAAATGAAAACTGATAATTGATAATTATTTTTGTGTTCGCACAAAAATCCGTTCTCCGTCCGTGCGAAAGACAATGTCGCCGTTTATATCGGTTCTCAATGTTTTAATATCATATTTTTCCAATAAATCCAACACCTCTTGATGCGGATGCCCGTAGGCGTTATTTTCCCCGCACGAAATCACCGCGGCCGCCGCCATCAAACCGGCGGCGAATTCATCGTTTGCCGAATATTTGCTTCCGTGGTGCGCTATTTTCAAAACACCGGCGCGCAGTCCGGGGTTTTTATCCAAAATTTTTTGCTCTTCTTTGCTGTCGATATCGCCGGCAAAAAGAGAAGAAAAATCCCCATAAACCACTCTCGCCGCCACCGAAAGATTATTTGAATCTTTTGCCGAATTTTCATCGCCGCTCTCGGGAGATAAAATCTCAACCGAAAGATCGCTCCGCCCAAGATTGAATTTATCGCCCGCCAAAACCTCAAAAATATTGGCGCCCTCGGCGGCAATCAGTTCTTCCCACTTGCGGCACTCGGACGTGTCTTTGCCGATTCCCGACCAAATTATATTGTCCACTTGATAATTTTGCAGCACCGCCAGCAATCCCGCCAAATGATCGCTGTCCGGATGGGACAGAATCATCCAATCAATTTGGCGGTCATAGAACGGCATCGCTTTGGGTAATTTTTCCAATATCGCTTGGCCGGGGCCGCCGTCAATTATAATTTGCACGCCCTCCGGAGATTGAATAAAGGCCGCGTCCCCCTGCCCGATATCAAAAAACCAAACCTCGACATCCCCGCGCGCCGCGGCATCGGCAATTGCCAGCCAAATAAAAAAATTGGCGCACGCCAATCCCAAAACCGCCCGCCTAAACCACTGCTTCGCCTTGTTATCTTTTGTTTCCATTGGCATATCAAGCGAATGTGCAAGGTTTCACCTTGCAAGCTTGCAAGGTGAAACCTTGCACATTCGCACCTTGCACATTCGCACAGCTTATTTTATTTTAACACAAAAGCGCGGACTTGATGTCCGCGCTTTCAAAAATCATTAAAACGTTGGATCTATCCCGCGTTTTCTTCGTCAAAAGCTTTTTCGTCAAAATCCTTGGGAAGAATTTTATACATCTTCGTGCCGCAGACCGCGCATTCTCCGGTGGCAGCTTTACGCACCACATCGCCCTTTCCTTTCATTTCTACAATTTTAACGTTTTTCATTTCCCGGTCTTTGGCTTTACATTTGACGCAATACCCTGTCATCGCCATATTTTTATTTATTTGTTATTAATTATCGCTAAAATAGAACTCTTATTTTTCCGCAAAAAAAATTAAACGACCTTTAAGCGAAAATTATTATCTTAATATAGAGTAATTGAGCCAAAATAATAAGTCAAGAGAAGCCCGGCTTTATTTTATCAAAATTTCTACAGCGGCGCCGGAAAAACACAGCAAGGAGAATGCCAGGGCGAATTTGGCAAAGTTGATTTTTGAGACGAATTTGGTCAAAAGATCAAGCGTTAAAATGCCGGCGGCAAAGCTGGTTGCCAGTGCCGGCCACATCGCCAAAGAAAACTGTTCGGCCTCAAACAAAACAAAATAGGCGGTGGAGGCGGCTACTGCCGGCACCGACATTAAATAGGAAAGGCGCAAAATTTTCTCCGGCGGCAAACCGCCCAGCGACAAGCCAAAGATTGTGGATCCCGATCTTGAAAATCCGGGAATTGCCGCAAATCCCTGCAATATGCCTGCGATTGCCGCCAGTTTGTTTTGCCCCAAATTCAACCTGATTTTTTTTGTTTGAAACCAGGCGGTAAACAGCAGCCCGATGCCCGTCAACGCCAGCAATCCCGCGCCCATCGCCGCCCGCGCGGCAAAACGGCTCACGGCAAACCCCAGCGGCAAGGAAACCAGCGCGGTGATGGCCAAAAATTTAATCAGTGGCCGATCTTTTAACAATAAAACATTTTGCCAATCGCGGCGGTAATACCAAAGCGCCGCCAACAGAGTGCCGCTGTGCAAAAACAGCGCCATATCCACGGGATTTTGGCTTGCTTGCAGATATTTTGCCGCCACCGCCACCACGCCCTCCGAAGATATGGGCACCCATTCAAACACCCCCTGCAATAAACCCAAAATCAAATAGTTGATTGTGTCCATTTTGTATACAAAATTTATTTTTCATTTTTCAATTACCAGTTTTCAATGAATGTCGCAATGTATCAGCTTTCAAACAAAAATACATGTTGAATTTCGTTTGGCTCATTGCGGCATTGAAAATTCAATGAAAACTGAAAATTGACAAATGAAAACTTGTTGCAAAATTTATCGTAATTTTACAACGGCGTTTCTTTATTCTAATATAGAACCATCCTAATTGAAACTCTTTATGGCAAAAAACACTATTTATGTTATTGGACACAAATCGCCCGACACCGACACCGTCTGTTCGGCAATCGCCTATGCCGAATATCTGCAAAAAAAGCAAAGGCTTGACGCGTCCGCCGCGGTTTGCGGCGAGTTAAACCCCGAAACAAAATTTGTTTTAAATTATTTTAAAGTCGCAAAGCCAAAAAAACTGGCAAGCGCCGCCGGCAAAAATTTGGTTTTGGTGGATCACAATGAAAAAAGCCAAATGCCCGACAGCGCCGATGAAGCAAAAATCGTTGAAGTGCTTGACCATCACAAAATTTGTTTTGAATATGGCCAGCCCATAAAATTCCGCACCGAACCGCTGGGGTCAACGGCCACCATTGTTGGCAAAATAATGACGCAAAACAAATTCAAAATCGCCAAACCGCTGGCCGGTATTTTGCTTTCGGCGATTTTATCCGACACCGTGGTTTTCAAATCCCCCACTTGCACTCCCGAAGACATCAAAATCGCCAAAGCGCTGGCAAAAATTGCCGGTGTCAAAGAAATTAAAAAATTCGGCATTGAAATCAAAAAACAAAAAGCGTCATTGAAAAAAATGACTGCCAATCAAATCGTCAATTCCGACTACAAAATTTTTGAAGCGCAAGGCAAAAAATTCGGCGTGGGGCAGATTGAAGTCGTGGATCTTGCCGAAGCGCGCGCCCGCCAAAATGAAATCAAAGCCGAAATGGAAAAAATCCGCGCCGCCAACAATTTGGAATTCATCGCCCTGATGGCCACCGACATCATCAACTGCGGCTCCGAAATTCTCGTCGCCGGCAACCCCGCCCACATTGAAAAAGCCTTCGGCAAAATCCCCGCCAACAACAATCTTTACCTCAAAGGAATGCTCTCCCGCAAAAAAGACCTCCTCCCGCCCCTGTTGAAAACCCTACAATAGTCGGTAAAATTAAAACCGCATCTTGCGGTTTTAATTTTTATTGGGCATATTCGGGTGTCCGCTTTTTTCAAATTTTTCTTTTAAAGAAATCCATTTATTTTCGTTACAGGCAATAACGCCGACAAACACCGCCTTCCCATTATCATCAATAATCATTGTTTTGACAATATCAAAAAGAAACAAAGGATAATCATAAATATCGCTTGTGACCAAAGGCAATCTGCCTTGGTATTTAATAATCTGTGCGGCATTTAAACAATCACAAAAAGAAATTTGTTTTGGGCTTATCTCACGGGAACGATATTTGTATAAAGAAGACAAAAATGAGGCTAGTTTAATATCATCATTTTTGATATCTAAAATATTGAATTTATTAATCCATTCATCAAATTTTATATAATCCGAATAATTGTTTGAATAGCCAACAAATTCGAACTCTGTTGAATTGAAAATCGTAATCTCGCAATTCAAATTTTCTAAATAATCTAAAATCTTGCCAAAATTTGAAATTTTTTTGGATTTAACGATAGAGGAAAGAATATTCGTATCCAAAAGAGCGAATCCATCTTTAAACGGATTCGCCATATTTACAAACGCTGTTTCCATATTTTTCTCTTTCTTTTTTGATAAATATATCTCTAATCGCTGCGGTTTCTTTATAAAACTCCCTTCTGTCGAAATCAGCCCATGTAAATTTCTTTTTCCCAATCTTGTTTTCTCCTATTTTTTTTGTAATTTTATCAACCATATTTTTAACGGTTATGATTATTTAAGATTAACAACAAACCCAAAAATTATCAATACAACATCTGCACCAAAAGCCCTTTTGGGGAGCTTTTTTGGTAAAAATTGAATCAACTATGAAGCAAGTTTTAATTCCCACAGGCCGTGGATATTGCAGTAGGCACGCGCGGCAACAACGCCCATCCGGGTATAAAAGTCCGCCTCCGGCAAGTCGCCGGGATTTAAAAACTTCTTGCCGGCTTTGCCGTCGGCAGTGATAATCTCTATCCATTCAATATGGTGCTCTTCGGTCATCGGATGCGCCTGCTCCCCCACTTTGATTTTCACCCCGTCCTTGCCCCGGCAAACATTTGCCGCCAGCTCTTCAATTACCGGCAAGTGCTTTTCAACCCCCTCGTCGGCGGTTTTGCCCGCCATCAAATCCATTGGCTTGCCGCAACAAACCAGCTCGCCCGCGCCAGTATGCAACACCTCAACCACATTGCCGCAAACCGAACATTTGTATATTTGTTTTAATCCCGTCATATTTTTATTTTGTTATTTTATTCTTACGCTATTCCCACCTCCAATTTAACCCATTTCCCGAATTTTTTAAATATTTTTTAAAAAAAGAGGGCGAATCAAACATTAATCCGCCACAACTACTTCATAACCACCAACGCCTCATAAATACCAAGGCGAAAATCCAGTGGCATTTCGTTTTCTCCCTTTACGATCTCAACAACACTGTCTGTCGCCAAGATCACTGCGGGGTTATCAGGGTGCGCAAGTAATTGTCGCCCTCCTCTCGTTTTGAATACCACACAAATCGAATTTTCCGGGCCAACAATCTTCAGTATCTCTGGCGCGACAATAAAAGTGCTATCCTCAATATCGCCGACTCGGCCGGCAATGTTAAAACCTTTTATGGGAATAGCCATTACCGCCTCGGCAAAAAAATCGCGCGCCTCTATCGGAATATTGCATCCTGGCACCACCTTTGTTTCCATGGACACTATATTGCCATAAGTTGTCCGCCCAATATATTTGCACCAATCTACATCATCCATCAGTCGAACCTCCCGCAATTGTTAGGGTCAATCTACAACAATATAAATTTCTGTCAATCAAAAAACGACTCCTCACTGAGTATTGCATTTTGTACTTATTCCTCCTTTTGTAAAGGATGTGGCGCGTAATCGCGCCGGAGGATTTTGAATTTCAAATCCCTTCCCCTGCGGGCATCCATTCGGCAAAATGCTTCAGGACAAGCTTCCATTTTCCAAAGGGAGAATAAATGCACGCGGCAAGAAGTTAAAAAAATCTGGTGAGGTCAACCCTCACCAGATTTTTTATAAAATGACCGTCCTTCTTCGCTAAAGCTACGCAAGGTTCGCTCAAATTTAAAAAGCCCGTTGCGGGCTTTTTAAATTTGAGCGGGTGAAGGGAGTCGAACCCTCGTTTCAACCTTGGGAAGGTTGCATAATAGCCGTTATACGACACCCGCAAGACGCTTACGCGCAATTTCCAAAATCCAATTACCAAATAAATCCAAAATCTAAAAATTAAAATCTAGAACTTTTCAACTTTTCACTTATACTTTTGCCTTTTGACTTCTATTTGATGTTTTTTATTTTTTGCCAAAAATTTGCCCAAAAGCCGTTTGGCGAAATTTCTCCTGTTTGGTTTGTAGCATCAATCGGCCGGTCCCGCAAGATGGCAATCACCTCTTCTCCGGGCTTTTTATATCCCTGTTCGCGCATTTTCTCTTCTTGAAAGCTTTCCCCCGAGGCGGCTCGCAACCCCGCCTTTAACGTTTCGCGCTGTTCTTGCAAAACTTGCAGTTGTTCCCGCTTTTTTTCAATTTCCGCGTTTATTTTGGCGCGATTTTGATATATCTGCCAGTTGCACATGGCCAAAAACGCGATCAGCGCCAACACGCCCATCCCCAAAAGCGCGGCGGCCAATTTGGAGCGCAAAGAATTTTTCCTTTTCTTTTTTGGAATTTTAACAGCCACAACAAAAGCGTAAAGCTGAAAGCGTAAAGCTGAAAGCAAGTATGTTATTTTGTTTTGAGTTTTTCGCTTTAAATTTTAAACTTTCAAGCTTGACGGGAAACAAAAAATAAACGATAACGAATATATATAGAATTCAACAAAGCAATAGTTATTCTACCATAAATACAGCATAAATATGAAATCCAAAAAATTATTCCAAGCCGTGTGGAAAGTAATGATTATTTTTGTGGCGTTGAGCACCGTGCTTTCCCTTGTCGCCGTCGGCCTGTTCTAAAAACTCGCATACTTATACTTACAGCTCTTCTTGTTTTTGAACGAAAAACGACGAATATTTCGTCGTTTTTCGTTTTCCAAAACCCGCGCAATTGCGGGTTTTTATTTTTAAATTTCGAAATTTGGATTTTATTGGAAATTGGTTATTGGAAATTGGGATTTACGGCGTCAGCCGACTTTAAACATTTCCATAAACACGCGGGAGGGAATCCTCATCTGGCCGCGGCCGGCCAGTTTTTTCTTTCCCGCTTTTTGCTTCTTTAGAAGCTTGTTTTTTCGCGTCACGTCGCCTCCGTAGAGCGGCGCGGTCACGTCGCGGCGCTTGGCGCCCAATGTTTCGCGCGCGATTATTTTGCCGCCCAAAATCGCCTGTATGGGCAGGGCAAACATTTGCGGCGGCAGTTTTTCCTTGAGTTTGGCGGCAATTTTGCGGCCATCAAGCATTGCCTCGGACGCGGGCACAATTCTTGAAAACGCTTCTTCTTTTTTGCCGGCAATCAAAATATCCATTTTCACCAAATCCGCCGGCCGATATTCCAAAAGTTCGTAATTCATTGAGGCATATCCCTGGCTGGCGCTTTTTAACGCATCATAAAATCCGCTGATAATTTTGCGCAAAGGCATCTGGTAAGACAGCAAAAGCTTTTCATTGCCCACATAATCGGTATTGACGTAAATGGCGCCATATTCCTTGGTTAGGTCAGATATTGCTCCCAAATAATCAATCGGCGTAACGATTTCGGCATTCACCCACGGCTCAAAGCTTTGCTTAATCGATGTCGCGTCCGGCCAATCCGAGGTGGTATAGATCATTTTTTCTTCGCCCTTGCCGTTGATTATTTTATAAATCACCGACGGCGAAGAAATAATCAAATCCAAATCAAATTCGCGCGCCAGCCGCTCGCAAACAATTTCGGCATGCAGTGTTCCCAAAAATCCGCAACGATATCCCCGCCCCAAAAATTCCTTCATTTCCGGCTCAAAAACAAATGCCGAATCATTCAGTTTCAGTTTGGATAACGCCACTTTCAACGTGTCAAAATCCTCCGGACTTTCGGGATACACCGAAGCAAAAATCATCGGCTTGGGTTCGTCATAGCCGGGCAAGGGCCGGACCAAAAAAGTTTTTGTTTTTTCATTATACGCCGATGTCAAAGTCACGGTTTCCCCCACCCGCACTTTTTCGGGATCTTTGATGCCGGTGGCAACATAGCCGATCTGTCCGCAAAACAAACCTTCGGTTTTTTGCATTTGCGGCAAAAAAATTCCGGTTTCTTTGGCCGCGGCATGAACTTTGTTTTGTATCAAAAATAATTTATCATTAGGCAGTACCTTGCCGTCAATAATTCGCACATAAGCGATAACGCCCTGATAGGAGTCGTAATCCGAATCAAAAACCAGCGCCCGCAACGGCTTATCCGATTCGCCTGCCGGCGGCGGAACCGAGACGATCACTTCGTCAAGCAAATCCCGCGTTCCAACGCCGGTTTTGGCCGAAATGGCAAATATCTCTTCTGCCGGCACATCAAGCAAAGATGCCAAATCAAGTTTTGCCTCGTCAACCGAAACGCAAGGCAGATCAATCTTGTTTATTGCCGGAATAATCTTCAAATTTTGTTTTTTGGCCAATTCCAGATTTGCCAAAGTTTGCGCCTGTATCCCCTGCGCGGCATCCACCAAAAGAATCGCGCCTTCAACCGCTTCCAAACTGCGGCTCACTTCATAGCCAAAGTCAACATGACCGGGCGTGTCGATCAAATTGAGAATATGTCCTTTGTATTCCATGCGCACCGGCTGCATTTTAATGGTTATCCCCCTTTCTTTTTCCAAATCCATCATATCCAGATGCTGCGTTCCCATTTTTTCTTTCAAGACCGTGCCGGTTAATTCCAAAAAGCGATCGGCAAGCGTCGATTTCCCGTGATCCACATGGCTGATAATCACAAAATTCCTTATTTTTGATTTTTGTTCGATTTTTGATTTATTTTGTTCCATTTTTTTTCCAACAATCGCGCGACAATCACAATTTCCGGAGAGCGCAACAAGGCCGTGGCGCCAAAATAGGCGGCAGCGGCAATAATTCCGCCAAGCGCCAGCGCCAAAAGATCTCCGCCAAATTGATCGCGCGCGAGCATGCCAATCGTTGAATATACCGCAACCGCCATAAAAATACCAGCGGCAGATGATTTAAAGAACGATGAAACAATTTCTTTAATTTGCGTCAAAGGTATTTTCTTTCTTGAAAGCAAAAACCAAAGCAGTGCGAATTGCAGGGCATTGGCAACAACATAAGCCAGAGGCAATCCCAAAACCGCGATATCGCCAACCGCGCGCAAATCAAAAACAGATCGGATAAACGCGGAAAGTCCGTTTTTTTCAAGCAGTAATCCCACAAACCAATAATTCATCAAAATGTTGGCGGCAACGGAAACCACCGTGGTAAGCGTGGGAGACGCGGTGTCGCGCAAAGAAAAAAACAGGCGAAACATCACCGGCATCATTGAAGCAAAATAAACCCCCAAACAAAATATCCCCAAAGAAGCCGCGGTCAATCGCGCCGCTTCAAGGGTGAATTCGCCGTGATAATATAAAAAGCCGACAATCGGATCGCGCAAAATAAAAATCAAAATCGCCGCCGGCACCGCCAAATAACCGATTTGGCGATAAGCCGAAGAAAATTTTTGCGCCAATTGGTCAAACCGGCCCGCCGCCGCGTATTTGGCAAATTCCGAAAACGCGGCCGTGGCAAAAGCGACACCGATAATTCCGGCCGGCAAAGAATAAATATTATTGGAAAGATTAAAAACCGCGATGGATCCCGCCGCCAAAGTGGAACCGATAATCGTGGGCACGATCAAATTGATTTGATTGGCGGCAACTCCGATAGTGCGCGGCAGCATCAACTTGAAAATACTGCCCAGCGACGCCTCGCGCAAATTAAAAATCGGCCGCCACGAAAAGCCGCAGGCAAACGCCGGAAAAATTTGAATTCCCCAATACAAAAGCGCGCCGATAATAACGCCAACAGCCACGCCGGTGATGCCCAGCGACGGCGCGAGAAAAACAATTCCGGCAATAATGCCGATATTATATAAAAGCGCGCCCATGCTATATGCCAAAAACTTTTTGAAATATTGCAAAATTCCCGAAAAAATGGAAGCAACGCCAAAAATTATGGGGCTCACAAATAACAAGCGAGTCAAAAACACAGCGCTGGCGGTTTGATCGGGCGAAAATCCGGGCGCGATATAACCCATCAATTGCGGCGTGAAAATAAAAAGAGCCGCGCTCAAAAGCGCCAGCAAAGCGAAAAAAACATTCAACGTGTTATTGGCAAAGCGCCAAGCGCTTTTTTTATCGCTGGCGTAATAATCCGAAAACAGCGGCAAAAACGCCACCGTGATGCCGCCAAAAATCAAAATGTTATAAATAAAATCCGGCACGCGAAACGCCGCGTAATAAACATCCAATTGCTCTCCGGCGCCAAAACGATTGGCCAAAAGCCAATCGCGCAAAATTCCCAACAGCCGGCTGGCAATCGACGACACCGCCAATATCAGTGCCGGCACCGCGATCCCCTTGCTTTGCGAATTGATCAATCCCCCGTTTAAAAAATGACTGAACATAAATTTTGCAAGGTTTTGCCTTGCAAGCTTGCAAGGCAAAACCTTGCAAAATTCGTAAAATTGGACGGAATGCCCAAGCCGGCAATAAGCCGAATTCTGTCTTTCCCTGCCGGATTCGGCAGGGCGAGACGATCATTTATCTGCGACGGCAATTGCTTGCCGCCTGTAGCGAACCACTTTTTACCCCGCCAAGGCGGGGCTTGTTCTTGCACCCGGGTAAGGATTTAGCCGTTTCACTCCCCAATTTGCAATGAGGATTCGCCCTCCTTCGCTAAAGCTACGGAGGGCGGTTTTTCTTTTTCAAGAAAAACCGTCACTGTTCGCACCTCTATCTCGCGATTGAAGGGAATTACCCTCTACCCTTTTTCTGCTTCGCTAAAGCTACGCAGAAGAGTGTTCGGACTTTCCTCCCTGCTACGCTAAAGCTTCGCAGGGCGATCGTCTTGCCGGCTTGGGCATTCCGTCCATCCACATTTTAACAATCAAAACCTCAAATTGTCAAGATTTAATACCATAATCGCTTTTCAGCGCTTTCACCAGGCACTCTTTGAATTTTTGCAGGTTTTCGGTTTTGGCGCGAAAGCCGCTGGCTTTGGGGTGGCCGCCGAAAGTGATTAACAGGTCGGCGCAATTTTTCATCAGCGCCACGCTGTCAACGCCGTCGATGCTGCGCACCGCGCCTAAGCTTTCTCCGTTCAATTCTTTGTAAAGAAATGTGGGTTTTTTTTGTTCAACGCTCAAAATTGATGCCGCCGTGCCCAAAAGGTTTGTTTCCCAATTTTTATCGCCTTCAAAAATCAGCGACTCGCTCTTTCGCGCGACGCGGGTTTTGATTTCGTCCACAATTCCGCCGATTTTTGCCCGCCGCAATCTGTTGATTTCCAAAAACTCGCGAATTAGTTGATGCGCCTCATTCAAAGAATCGGTGGTTAAAAGCTTAAACGACGCCGGCGCGTTATCGCGAAAATCGCGCACGTTCAAAACCGCGATAATTTTGTTGAGGCGGCTGTTGAAATTGCGCGAATCATTCTCAAAAAAAGCGTCGGTATCAAAAAAAGCGCGCAATCCCGGCCGAAAAGTTTGCTTTAACGCCGACAAGCCTTCGCTAATGATATCAACATTGTCGCTTTCGCGCGGCATCATATCGGCGATTGTCGCCAGCGCCGCCAATTCGGCAAAGCTCTGGCGCAAATTGCCATAAAAGCCACTGCCGAAAAATTCCTCGGCCAGCTTAAAAACCAATCCCGCCGCGGAAAAAAATTTAAAGGGATATTCGTCGCCCGGCTGTTTGGGATCAACGACAATATCGGCTTCCGGTACGCCGCCCAAAATTTCGTGATGATCGATGATAACGGTGCCAAATCCCGCCGCGCGCGCCAATTTAACTTCTTTGAAATTGCCAATGCCCAAATCAACGGCAATTAAAAGCGCCGGCGAAAAAGGCGCGAGTTTTTTGATTGCCGCCGGCGTTATTCCATAGCCTTCTTTTTCGCGATTGGGAAAATAATACGCCGCCGGATTACCGCCGGCGTTTTTGATGATTTCACCCAGCATAATGGACGCGCTCACTCCATCCAAATCCGCATCGCCGTAAACAATAATTTTTTCTTTATTTTCAACCGCTTTTTTGATTCTTTCGGCGGCTTGTTTTAGATTTTTAATTTTTGCGTTATTCATTTCTTTTTGGTTTTGGCGGCGCGATTATTGAAGATTTTTTCGCCGAATTTTCACTTTCATTCAAAGCCGCGACCCCGGGCAAAATGTTTCCGGCCAGATATTCCAACAAAGCGCTGCCCCCGGTGGATAAAAAGTTAAAATATTTTTGCGCGTTGCGCCGGCGGATCGCTTCCAGCGTCTGCCCGCCTCCGGCAACGCAATAGGCGCCGTGCGCCCGCGAAATCGCTTCCAGCATCGCGTATGTTCCATGTGAAAATTTTTCTTTTTCAAACATCCCCATCGGCCCGGCAAAAAATATCGTTTTGGAATCTTTGATAATTTCGGCAAAAAATTTGGCGGTTTCCGGACCGATATCGTAAATATTTTCCTCGCAGCGCATTGCGCCGATTGCCGCGGTGCGCAAATATCCTTCGGAAATGTCTTTTAACGCCAAAACTCCGTCTATCGGAAGATGCAGTTTGGAGCTGGTTAGATCAATCGCGCGGATTATCGAATCATCGGATAGCGGAACACAGCCGGCCAGCTGGCGCTTGTGAGCCAGAAGCATTGCGCCGATTTTTGAACCGATTAAAATATGATCCGCGATTTTTTCGATATTGGCCAGCGCCCGGCATTTGGCATCGGCTTTCGCCCCGCCGATAATCACGGTGAACGGCCGTTTTGGGTTTTTCAAAATTTTTTGCAAATTGTCAATCTCCTGCGCGAAAAGCAGTCCGGCAAAAGAAGGCAAATATCGCGGGACGCCGGCAATTGACGCGTGTTCGCGATGGGAAGCCGAAAACGCCTCGTTGACATAGCAATCCCCCATTGCCGCAATCTGTTTGGCAAATTCCGCGCTGTTTTTCTTTTCTCCAGCGTTGAAACGTAAATTTTCCAACAAAGCGATTTCGCCGAATTTCAATTTTTTGATTTCCTTGTCAAATTTTTTCCCCGGCCAATCGCCGAAAAATTTTATTTTTTGGGCCAGCAATTTTTCCAGACGCTTGGCAACCGGCGCCAAGCTCATTGGCTTGCCGTCTTTTTCCAAATGGCTCATCAGCACCACAGCCGCTTTATTCTCGCGCAAAAATTTGATCGTGGGCAGTGCTTTGACAATGCGAAAATCATCGGCAATCTCGCCATGATTATCAATGGCAACATTGAAATCGCATCGCACCAGCACAATTTTATTTTTAAAATTCCCCTCCTTTAAAGTTTTCATAAACAAAATTTATTGGTCATTTCCCCGATTATCCATTCTACCACATCCCGCCCCTTTTATCACCCCCAAATTAAAACTCAACATGGCAAGGTTTCACCTTGACCAAACTAGGTCAAGGCAAAACCTTGCCATATTTCCGCCTTACCGCAATTTATTTAATTTCAAGGTTTCACCCGCCGCAAATTCATTATAAATCACAAAGCACGCGCAATCAAAATATGCCCCCGCCAAAACCCCGCCCGCCCGCCAAAAAAAGTTTGCATAGGTGTCACCTATGCAAACTTTTGAAAAAATTCCAACCTTTACGCCCCATAAGCTCAAAATCCATTCCACCTTTCGGGTATGCCCCGCAGTGTAAATTCGGCTTTCTTGGTTGCGCCATGGCGCGCCGAATTTCTACTGCGGGGCGAAACACCCCATCAATAATCCGCTTTCGCTTTAAAATTATTGTAATAAACTTTCACCAAAAACTTTATCAAAATTTTCTAAAATTCCACGGTTAAACAGCGGCAGGCCAATCAATTTGTATTTTTTATTTTCCGCTTTCAACAAATCGCCACTGCCATATTTTTTACTAATTTCTTTTAAAAATTCCTCCTTCCACCCCTCTTTACCTCCGTCAAAACCACCATTTTCAGAAACGAATTGATCACCTTTCGGCTCAATAAAAATTTGGTAGTATAGATTGCCGGTTTTACCCTTTAAAAATAGGATAAAATCCGGTTCAAACCCGCGACCTTGCTTAAAATCGTAAATTTTATAAACTTCTTCGTTGCGCAATAAATAAACCTCATTATATTTTTGCTTTAAATTGCCGATTTTGTTTTTCAAGAATTCCAGCAACTCCCTTTCCTCGCCAGTTCCGTTAAAAGCGTCCAACACATACCATTCATTTTTTAAAAGCTCCGCCTCCAAGCTCTGGCTTTCCGTGTTGATAATTACGCTCTTTTCTTTCGGTGCGCCAAATAATTCCGCAAATGAAAAAGGCTTAAACTCTTGCGCGCCCAAGTAAGGATTAATAATCTCTTTCAAACCAGCAATAAATTTATCAAAAAATTCCAGCATTATTTCTAATTTTTCTCTGCTGGAAATATCATTCAGTCCATTCATCTCGGATGGGGTAATGATGTCTATTCTAAAATCTCCGGCAAATTGCGAGCTTGCCAATTCATCAACCCCGCTAATATTTAACTCCTCGCGCAAATTACAAAAGCGCAAAAGCGACAAATCTTTGGCGCCTTTTATGTTAATCGCCTTGGCAATGATGTGTTTTTCAAAATCTTTGAGAGTTTTACTTATTGTTTTTTTATCGCCATAGGATGTTTGCGACAAAATTTCATCGTCACTCTTATCCAATAAAACTTTTTGCTCTCTCATCGTTAATTCCTTGATCTTGTATTCCAAAATAAAATCTTTTCTCAAATCCGCTAAACTCTGCTTGCGCTTCCGGGGATTGTCAATTTTTTCATTTTTCCAAATTTTCACTTCTTTAAAAAATTCGGTTTTTTTGAATTCATTTTTAAGCGAAAAAATTTTCAAAATATGATTATCCCGAATATATCCTTTATTTTTCAATTCCCGCTTTAATTCGTCCAAATAGCGCGCGTCGTCATCGCTGTGGTAATAAAATTCCTCCAAAACCCGCAACGGGTTGGCAAGATCGTCGTCAAATTTACGCCGGTTTTTTTCGCGTCCGTCCAAAGAAAACGGAAAATAGCGGACTCCCCGCCCGATTAACTGCACTTCTTGAATGGTCGCCTGCCCCGCAGTCCTTTTGCCGCTCTGGCCGCTCTCGTCGCGTCCGGAATAAAGCCGCACAATATCAAACAAATTAAGCACATCCCACCCTTCGGTGAGCCGCTTCACCGTAAAAATCGCGCGAATATGATTGTTTTTGTCTTCCAAGCTATTTAACAATCGCTCTTGATCTTCGTCGGTTTTTTCCTTGTTTAACGCCTGGTTATTCTTTGAATTCGTGATAATGCAGTTCCGTTGGCAAAATTCATCTTTAATATATTTGATTATTTTGCCAAAATTTATTTTTTCGCTTTTGATGTGTGCCAGCATTTGCAAAATCCGGCTGTTGCCCTGTTCGTAAATTTTAATCTCTTCCCCGCGGTCGGTTTTTATTTTATCGTTGATTTTTTTTAAAAATCCAAAATCTGCCGGCGAAATCTTGCCAACCGTTTCCAAAAATTCGCGGTAATCGTTTTTTGAATCTTCAATAAACTTGCTCCGAAACAAAATCACCGGCTTGAAGTTGGCAATGCTGTTTTTCAACGCGATTTGGTGGCGATACCAATTAAAAAGCAATGCCAGCAAAATTTTTTCTTTCTTTGCCAACGAAGTGGAAACCAAATTGATTTCTTTGGTGTAGCCAGCGTTTAAAAAATCCGCCAGATTGAATTCATAAATGACTTTATTTTCATACTTTCTCAAAACTTCTTCGTTTTGCGGAATTGTGGCGGTGAATTCCAGCAAAATATTTTTGTTGGCGCCCGAATTTTTGTTTTCTCGGTTTAAAATTTTGTTAACCACAGTGTCCTCCCAGCTTTTTTCAACATCCTGCGCGCGGGCGTTTTCTTTCAATTCTTGCGGCAAGTCAAGCCGAGTTTGCCCGCGCCTGATGGTGGCGGCGTTTAAATGATGCGCCTCATCGCCGATCAAAACCAAATCGCGCTTTTGCAAATCGTCCAAAGTGGTTGAATTTTCCCTTGCCCGATAAACCGCGTTGTGCAATTTGTGAATGGAGGTGAATTTTATTTGAATATCCCCGCCACGGTCAAAATTTTCCACTTCGCGGATATTGACGATTTTATCGCCTATAATGATATTTTGGCGAAAAAGATATTTGGGATGATTTTTGTTGACGAAATTCTCGCCGGCCTTGCCCAAAATAATGTTTTGATTGACAAAAAATATGAAATTCCGGTATCCGCTTTTATAGCAATGCAAAATCAGCGCGGCCATCAGCAAGGTTTTGCCGCTTCCAGTGGCCATATTAAACATAAAATGGCCGGTGCCGGCCCGCCCTTCTTTTTGCCTCACCAACTCATTGGTCAAAAAAAGCTCTAAAGCTTCTTTTTGCCACGGCCAAAGATCATATTTCAAATTTTGCGCGATATAATCCGGAATCGGCGGTTTGGCAATGCCGTGGTTATAGGCCTTTTCCTTGACCTGCAATTCCAAATTTTTTCCGGCGGGTTGATAGTTCATTTTGTTTGATAAAATTCTTCGCTCAACGCGATGTCATCTTTTGCCAAGCCGAATTTTTGATCCCCCCGCTCGCTGAAATTAACATACATCTGATTGGCATCCAGCATTTCCACAAACAATTTTTTCTGCTCCCTCAATTTCAACTTTTTAAACTCTTCCTCTTTGATAATTTTTTCCCTGAAATTTTTCACCTCAACATTGTAATCCAAAAAATACCGCTCATACAGCTCATCAAACAACTCTTCCAACTCCGCCAAACTCTTTGCCGCCAAAATCCTCTCCTTCGCCCGCTCATTCAACTTCGCCATCTCACAATAAACAAAATTATCTTCAATATTTTCTTTTGATAAAACTTTTTGCAATCTTTCGTTACAAATTTTAATATGATCATCTAATTGCTCAACAAGAATAACTCGCCTACTCCCGCCGTCCTCTTTATTTAATTCCAACACCGCATGCCCCGTTGTTCCGCTTCCCGCAAAGAAATCTAATACCAAATCATTTTTGTCTGTCATGATTTTTAATGTATCCAAAACAGAAAATAAAGATTTCGGATAACTAAAATCATTTTTATCAATAATCTTCTCTAATAATTTAGTTCCATGATGCGTAGCATTATATTTGCTATCAAACCAGTGTGTTAAATATCTTTGACTTTCGCGTACTTTAAGATATATTTCTAACTGACCTTTGTTGTTTTTTTCGCAAATTATATCATTGTTATCTATTCTTCCCTGCGCCGTAGCTCTATTTGTTTGCCAAGATTTTTCTATTCCCTTATCCACAGGCCAAATTTCAATTGATTTTGGACTCTTTTCTAACGAAACTACCATATTTTCATTAACATAGAATGCATACCAACCTTCCGGATTATTTTCTCTTCCGGATATTTCGGTATTATTATAATTCAAATATCTTCTTACCTTGTAATTGCCAAGCTCGTCAAATCTATCAAATTTTTCTTTATTCTTTTGGTCAAGTATAACATTTTGGAAATACGCAACTGCAATATTCTTCGCATACACAATCATAAATTCATTAGAAGTTGAAAAAAATTTAGAAAATTGCCTTCCTTCTGGTTTTATAACTATACTAATTATTCCCAATCGATTTTTTTTATCAAAAATTTCATCAATCATTGTTCCCAAATAAAATAATTCCGCGTGATCAATTGTAATCGCAATAAATCCATCTTCCCTAATCAAATCTTTAGCAATTTCAAGCCGATTTTTAATAAAAGTAAGCCATGTAGAGTGGTTAAAATTATTGTTATAGGAAAAAATATTTGCCTCACCGCCGGTGTTGTACGGCGGGTCGATGTAGATGAGTTTGATTTTGCCGGCGAATTGTTTTTTGAGGGAATGAAGCACCAGCAGGTTGTTGCCCTTGATAATTAGGTTTTCGCGGATGGTGCCGTCTTTGTCTCGCTTCAATTCTTTCACTTTTTCTTTGCCTTTGGCGGTGTGGCGCGCCCAGCCGGTGAACGCTTTGGGGTCATAAAGCCGGTCAATTTCGTCTTGGGCTAAAATTTCATTGAAAAATATCTCATCGCGCCTTTGGTCTTCCTTGGTCATTCCGCCTTCCAAAACACAATCCTTGAACGGCCAATCCAAAACCACCTCGTCGCGCTCGCTCAATAATTTATCGCCCGCGCGCAAGCCGATTTTGTTTTGATATCGGGTATAAGAATTGTCCAACTTGTTTTCGTCAATAAAAAATTTCAAATCATTTTGTTTCAAAACAAAAACATCGCCGATTTTTGCAAAAAATTTTTCTTTGATTTTTTTATCCGCCAAAAACAGCGCCAGCAAATTTTCGTCAAGCTGATCAATCAAATGTTTCAACAGCGTTTGGTTTAATTCTTTTGTTTCTTTACCCCAAAGCCGCTCGTCTTTTTTAAGCAACTTATAAAACCTGTCCTTTAATTTGTTTTCCATACAATAAAAAATTTATTTAAAAATTTGCCCCAATGGGCAATTTTACCACCCTTCCCCCTCATTTTCAACCGATATCCCCGCAATCTATTGCACCTTTCGGGCGAAAGATTCCATCAACCGCCCATTGTTCATCCGCAATCTCAACATTAAAGATTCAAAAATTCAGAGGGTCAAAAATTCAGAGGGTCTAACCCTCTGAAACCTATCGCGCAAGATCCATTGCACCTTTCGGGTATGCCCCGCAGTGTAAATTCGGCTTTCTTGGTTGCGCCATGGCGCGCCGAATTTCTACTGCGGGGCGAAACATCCTATAAGTTTGGCGGGGGGCTGAACTTGCATAGGTGGCACCTATGCAAACTTTGCAAGCAATGCAAAAGCGGGGTTATTCCCCGCTTGAAATTTTTTTGCCTTGACAAGCCGCTATAAGCCGCTATAAGCCGCTGGCTTCTTTGATTTTCCAGATGGGAATCACGCGCACCAGTCCGTTTTTGTCAATGTCGGCAATTCCTAAAATTCTGCCTTCAATGTCAAACACCGGCGCGCCCAGCGCCTCATTTTTTTCGCTGATGCTGGTGGTAATTGTTTCGCCGTCAAAATCGCGCACGATGCCTTCGTTGGCAAAAGATTTGCCGGCGGACGAAACTCCAACCAAAAATATTCTTTCTCCCAGCCGCAATTCTTCGAGCGGATAAAATCCGGCGGTGGACAAATCGGCGGTTTCCAGTTTTATAATCGCCAAATTGAGATCCTTATCTCTTTTCAAAACTTCAAAGGATGTTTTTTCGCCGGCAACGCTCATTTGCGCCGCCGCGCCCGGCTCAAACAAAGAATGCGGAGTCGCGATAATGCCGTCGGAAGTAAGCGCCGCGCCGCATCCGTAAATCAATTCGCCCGTTTTTGACGCAATCGCCAGCGCGGCAACCGTGCCGTTCGCCGCGGCAACCGCGTTTTTTAACGCGGTGTTTTCTTGGATAATCGTTTCTTTCGTTTCGGCCAAATAAACCGGCGCGGCGGTCATCGCGGCGGCGCCGGACATATTGCTGTTTAAAAACAAAAAAACGCCGGCGCCGGAAAATCCGCCGCAAAACAAGGCGATCAAAACCAATACCGGCAGGCGGTCTGTTTTCATACTCGGGTTTTTGCCGCTTTGCGCGATTTGGCAATAACTTTAACCGGCGGCTTAACGGCAATCTCGCCGCCTTCAACATCAACCAAAACACGATCACCTTCTTTAACCTCGCCGGAAACGATTTGCAAGGCCAAAGCGTCCAAAACCAACTTTTGGATCACGCGGCGCAGAGGACGGGCGCCCAAATTGGCGTCAAATCCCCGCTGGGCGATAATTTCCTTGGCGGCATCGGTCACGCAAATTCGAATGTCTTTGGCTCGCAGACGCTTGTCGACTTTCTGCAATTCCAAATCAACAATCTTTTTGATCTGCAGACTGCTCAAATAGTTAAAGATTACAATCTCGTCCACGCGGTTTAAAAACTCGGGGCGGAAAGATTCTTTCAACACCGCCATCACTTTATCATGCGTTTTTTCTTTATCGGCCTCTTGCCCGTTTTTGGGCGAAAATCCCAAGGCCGTTTCTTTGGCAATAATGTCTGATCCAATATTGGAAGTCATAATCAAAATCGCGTTTTTAAAAGAAGCCGTGCGTCCCTTGGCGTCCGTCAACCTCCCATCCTCCAAAATCTGCAATAGGATATTGAACACTTCCGGATGCGCTTTTTCAATCTCATCAAGCAAGATCACCGAATATGGGCGGCGGCGGATCTTCTCGGTGAGCTGTCCCCCTTCTTCATATCCCACATAGCCGGGAGGCGATCCCAATATCCGCGACACCGTGTGCTTTTCCATATATTCGGACATATCCAAGCGCACCAGCGCGTTTTCATCATTGAACAAAAACTCGGCCAGCGCTTTGGCGGTTTCGGTTTTGCCCACGCCCGTGGGTCCCAAAAACATAAACGATCCCAGCGGCCGATTTTCTTCGGCAATGCCGGCGCGCGCGCGCCGAATCGCGTTGGCAATTGCCACGATCGCCGCTTCCTGCCCGATAACGCGGCGGTTTAAAATATCTTCCAACGCGCGCAGTTTGCGCGCCTCCTCCTCCATTAAGCGCGTCACCGGAATGCCCGTCCAGCGCGAAACAACATTGGCAACATCTTCTTCGGTCACTTTTTCTTTGAGGATCGGCCGGGTTTTTTGAAAGCGCGCCAGCTTTCTTTCCGCGGCTTTCAGTTCTTTGACAAGTTCGGGAATTTTGCCGTATTTCAATTCCGCCACCCGCTGCAAATTGGCGCGCGCTTCTTCCTGTTCAACCTCAAAGCGGTAATCTTCCAGTTGTTTCTTCAGGGTTTTGATTTTCGTAATGGTATCCCTTTCCGAATGCCATTTGGCTTCCACGGATTTTAACTTTTCGCCGATATCGGCCAATTCGCGGCTGATAGCTTTCAATCGTCTGATGCTATTTTCATCCTTATCGTTTTTGATCGCTTCATATTCGACCTGTAATTTTTGAAATTCCTTGCGCAATTTTTCCACCTCCGAAGGTTCGGATTCAATATCCAAACGCAGAGAGCTCATCGCCTCATCCATTAAATCAACCGCCTTGTCGGGCAAAAATCTGTCGGGAATGTAACGCGAGGACAATTCCACGCACGCTTCCAAGCCTTTTTCATCAATTTTTACGCCGTGATGCAGTTCATATTTTTCTTTTAATCCCATCAAAATCAATTTAGCGTCCCCTATCGACGGTTCGGAAACAAACACCGGCTGGAAGCGGCGTTCCAAGGCCGGATCCTTTTCAATGTATTTTTGATATTCTTTCAAAGTTGTGGCGCCGATGGCTTTCAATTCTCCGCGCGCCAATGCCGGCTTCAACAAGTTTGACGCATCAATGGTGCCGTCGGCGGCACCCGCGCCCACCAAAGTGTGCAATTCGTCAATGAAGAAAACATATCTTCCCGCAGCACTGTCCATTTCGCGCAAAAGCGCCTTAATGCGGTCTTCAAATTCGCCGCGGTATTTGGTGCCGGCAATCAGCGCCCCCAGATCAAGCGAAATGATTTCTTTATCCCGCAAGCTTTCCGGCGCGTTTCCCGCCGCGATGCGCTGCACCAATCCTTCAACAATCGCGGTTTTGCCCACGCCGGCCTCGCCGATCAAAACCGGATTGTTTTTGGTGCGCCGGCTCAAAACTTGCATCAAGCGCCGGATTTCGTTTTCGCGCCCGATGACCGGATCCATTTTGCCTTGGCGCGCCATCAGCGTAAGGTTGCGGGTATATTTTTCAATCACTTGATATTTTGACTCCGGCTCGGGATCGGTGATGCGCTGGCCGCCGCGAATTTTCATCAATTCTTTGAGCACCGCCTCATAATCAAGCGCGCCGGTTTCCGGCGTGGCAAAAGCCCCGTCCGAACGGATAAATTCAGCTTTGTCCAAAATCTCCCGGGCCTTGGTGCCCATGCCCAAAAGCGCCAAAAAAAGATGCTCCACGGAAATAAATTCATCGCCGAATTTGTTGGCTTCCTCGCGCGCCCTTTCCAATATCTTGGCCATATCTTGAGTTAGATAAAACTGGCCGAAAGCTTGCGGCGCGGCAATCACCGGCAATCGATTCAAGGCCGCCAGCGCCCGTTTTTTCAGATTTTCCAAATCCACGCCCAAACGTTCGAGCAAATTGGCAATCAAGCTTTTTTCCTGCCCCAAAAGCGCCGCCAGCAAATGCAAGGCGTCTATCTGCTGTTGGCCTTTTTCGCGCGCCAGGTCTTGGGCATAGATTATCGCTTCCTGTGCCTTGTGAGTAAAATTAGGAGGTTGATTCATCATAGATAAAATTTCAAAATTTCCAATTTCCAATGTCAAAATAAATTCCAGAATTAAAAAATTCCATAATTTTAAAATTTTAACATTTTGTCATTTATTGGAAATTGGTAATTGGAAATTTGGTCATTATTTTATTTTTCTTCGTTTCTATCCCCCAGCACGGCTTCCAGATCAATCCGCTCATCGCCCCTTAGCACTTTCAGTTCCACCTTATCACCAGGATTATATTTTGCAACAACCCTTGACAGAGAATTATCTTTATCTAATTTTTGGCCATTAATTTCCAAGATTATATCGCCCTCTTTCAATCCCGCGTTAAACGCGGGAGATTCGGCAATCACCGGCGCGATCCGCCGCCCTTGGGCAGACATTCCCGGAGGCGCGATCCACGCGCCGTAATTTATCGGCAGTTGGTTTTCTTTTTGAATATCGTTGTCAATCATCGTGTAATAAATGCCCAAATAGGGATAGGCGATTTTGCCCAAAGTTTTCACTTGCTCCAAATCGCGTTTAGCCAGATTGATGGGAATCACAAACCCCACGTTTTGAGCGTTGCTGGCAATGGCGGTGTTCAATCCAATGACCTCGCCCTTTAAATTCAGCAAGGGGCCGCCGGAGTTGCCTTCGTTAATCGCCGCGTCGGTTTGAATCAAATTATCCAAAGTCTCGCTTTGCACCCCTGCGCCGCCGGCGACAATCGTGCGCTGCAAGCCCGATATCACGCCCACCGAAACCGTGTTGTCAAATTCTCCCAAAGTGTTGCCAATGGCAATGACCGATTGGCCAATTTGCAAATTATCCGAATCGCCCAAAACCACGGCAGGGAATTTTTGCCCTTCATCGGCATCGATTTTAACAATCGCGACATCCTGGACGGGATCCAGCGCCATCACTTTGGCCGGATATTTCTTGCCATCAACAGTGGTTACCGTGTATTGCGCTTCCTCGTCGATCACCACGTGCTTATTGGTGATCATCAACCCGTCCTCGGAAACGATAAATCCGGTGCCCGCGCCCACTTCCTGCTCCTCGGTGCCCTTTTGCCTCACTTGCGGGATTTGAAATTCTTCGCCGAAAAATCCGCGAAACGGAGAAACATAATATTGCTCGTAAATCGGCATATTTTTGGTGATCACAATGGAGGCCACCGCCGAAGAATAATCTTTCACCACTTGAATCACCGCGTCTTCCTGCGAAGTCTGCGGCACATATTCTATGATCTTTGTTTCAATAATTTTTTGCGGTTCATCCGTTTTTTGCCTCAAATTTATCGCGGATAATTCCAATTGATCAAACAAGCTGTCAAAATTCTGATTGAAAGACAGCGCCCCAATACCAAAACCGACCGCCAGCGCCAAAATCGCGATTAAAATATTTTTTGATTGTTTGCCGCCATTAGAAGTTAATTTTTGCTTTTCTTCTTTGTTTGAATTTGAATCAAGATTATACATAGACACAAAATTAAGTCAAAAGTTAAAATTCAAAAGTTAAAAGTGAAAGTTAAAACTTTTTAATTTTTAGCTTATACTTTTGAATTTTGCCCTTTGAATTTTGAATTATTGAAAGAGGGTTTTAGCTTCCTGCCAAAATTCGGGGCGGTTATGTTCTGTTTTCATCCAATACCACCATTCCGATCCCCACAAATAAAATGTTCCCAGCCCGGTGTTTTTGGCAAAGGCGATATTCTTGCGAAACTGCGCGAGGCTCATTGTTTTTCCGTCGCCGCCGGCGCCGTCATAAATTTGGCCGGGCACCCACGGCTCGGCTTGCAATTCCCCGCAGATAACGCGCTTTTTAAAAGCCAAATCAACAATTTTGACCTTTACCGCGTAAAATGCCGGCGGAATCGGATAATTAACATAGATATTGAGTTCATCAAAATAGGCCTTTCTATACATAGTAATCCCAACAACATCGCCAATACGCGCGGCTTCAAACCACCAAGAACCCTCCCCGCTATCAGATATTACAACCCGTTTGCTGCCTCTGTCAAGAGATTTTACCCGCGCCGCCTCCTTTTTTAAAAATTCCTTGTCAATCCACGGACATTCGCCAAACGGAAACAGCGGCTCGTTTTCCACCTGCCACAGCGCCAGCGCCGGATGATCGCGATAGCGCGAAACAATTTGCTCCAACATTTGCAAAATGACTTCTTGCTGTTTTTCTCTGCCGACGCCTTTTGCCCACTCGGGCAAGTGGCATTCTGGCCAGCGCGGCGTTTTCATCCCGATTGTCAGCATCACTTTCGCTCCCCTTTTTGCCGCCTCATTCATTTGCCAGTCCAGATCGGAAAAATCATAAACCCCCTCTTGCGGCTCAATTAAATCCCAGTGCGCCGCCAGCTTGATGTTTTTTGCCCCCAAGTCATCCAGCAACGCCAAATAAGCTTGGCGCCAATCCAGCTCCATATTTTGGCTGTGCTTTTGCGAAAACGAAACCCCCCAAACAATATCCTCCGCCTCCGGCGCTTTATACCAATAAAAAAATCCCATCACCAACATGAATATTATTACTACCCCCCAAATTGCCATTTTCTTTCGCATATTTTCTATTATACCCCAAATTCCCCAACCTAAAAATAACCTTAATCCGCCGCAAAAATCACCAAACCGATGATAATAAGCAGAATGGCGATGATTTTTTGCGCCAGCACCGTCGGCGATTTTTTTCGGATAAAAACTTTAGGAAAGTGTTTTGCCAAGAAAAGCGAGAAAATGAAGATGAAGACATATTGCGCGCCGGCCAGCGCGTTAATCACCGGCACATTTGCCTGCGGCGCCAAAGACACCGCCAAGCTTTGCAGTAAAAACGCGCTTCCTCCCATTGTCTGCCCGAAAAAAAACAAAAGGTTCGGCTGCCCTTGTTTGTGCCCCCCTTTGAGGGAAAACACCGCCCGGCGCACCGATTTGAAAAAAAGAAAACCCATCGCCGCGGTGGTGGATCCAAAAGCCATCAGCAAAAACCCTTTCAAAAACGGCATTTGCAAATAAACCAACTTTGCCAAAACCACGTTTGAAGCAAACAAAAATGCCGCCAAGAAAATGGAGCGCAAGCCGATTTTAGACGGCAAAAACCCCTTGGCCGTAATCATCCAGCCGCCGGCAATCAGCAAAAAAAATCCGGCCAGCTCATTTTGGGTGAGCACCGCCTCCCCGCCGGAAGCCAAAGCGGTCAAAAAAAACGCGGCAATCGGCACCAAGCTGCCCACCGCCGGCACCGCCCGCGCCGCCTCCATTTTTTTGAGCGCCGAAAAATAAAAATAGCAGCCAAAAATTTGGCTCGCCCCCGCGGCAATACCGAAAACAAAAACCAAAGGCGGCGGATCGCCCCAAAAACCAAACGGCAAAAGCAAAAACGCCGCCGAACTCAATATACCCACATAAAAGGCGTATATTTTGGGATCATCCAGCTTTCCCGCCAATAAAAATTTATCAATCAGCGCGGCGCCCGCCAATAAAAAATAGGCGCCTAGCGCTACAAAAAGCCAAACCATAATAAAAATTTCAGAATTCCCAATTTCCAATTTCAGAATAAATTCCAAAATTCAAAAATTTCATAATTTTAAAATTTTGGCATTCGGTCATTTATTGGAAATTGGTAATTGGAAATTTGGTCATTTATTAAAGACGAGGTTTTTGATGTTGGTTGTGCCCAATTTTTCGCCCTCGATAAATCCTTCCATCGCCGCTTCGGCTAAATAGCCGTTATCCAGCCAATCATCAAGCCATTCGTTGATACAGCACAAATTCCCCTGTTCAATGCCAAAACCGGAACGCAAAAGCCAGCTTTTGTTGAAATCTTCCTGCGATCCGATGGGCGGAGCCACAATAATCGGCAACCCCAATGCTGAATAAAAAGAAAGCTCGCTGGGCTTGGTCCATAGAATATCGGTTTGGCGCAAGGCTTTATTAAAAGAATTAAAATAATTTTTAATATCTTTTTCAAATAAAATTTCCAGATTTTGATTTCGTCCAAGACCCAAAAACTGCGCTTCTCTTTGGTAAAAATCCTTCATCGTCCGATTGGTACCCACCGAAATAATAACTTTTATTCTACCGTTTTTTACGCGTGGCGACATTTGGCGCATAATCTCCATACCGATCTCTTTTTGCGCGCCCGCGCCGCCGACGGAAAACATCAAAGTCAGCACACGACGGGATTTCTTGGGCAAAGCGCACAATGCGCTTTTAACAAAACTGCAATACTTTTCCGAATAGGCGCCAACCGGATCCAAGTTCGTCAAACGCCGCCCCAAATCCGCTTTGACCGCGTTCATCTCCTTAATGCCGCCGTTTCGAGTTGTTGCGATATTGCTTTCCGGCAAAGGGTAGCCGGTTAAAAATATCTGTTTTTTGGGCACGCCGTAGAGCTTCAATCTTTCCGCCACGCGCTTATTGGGGGCGCAATAATTGATGCGCGTAGATATTGGATATTCGGGCGCCCATTGTCGCGAAACATCGGCATCGCAAACAACTAGATAAATTTTTCCCGGATAATCGAATTCTTCGGCCATAAATGCCGGAATAAAAAAAGTGGTTATCAGCGGCAAATTCTTGGTTTTCAATTTTTCCACGAAATGCCTGCCCCAACCGCTTTTTATCAACGCGTAAGTTTGCCGAGTTAAGAGCGGCGCCCGGGATAAATCTTTTTTAGGATAAAACTCAACTATTTTCTGGAAAAAATTGTCATATAGAGAAAACATTGACTTGCCGATTAACGGAATGCGCTTGAAGCGGGAAATCGCTTCATAGAATCTGCGGCTGTCTTTCCAAATTTTTTTGTCCTGTTCGGGAATACCGTCATAATCATTGGCATTGATGATTTCTCTCTTATACGCAAAAGACCGCAACGGATGCGCGGTGCGCTGATGCCCGTAGCCCATATTCACCGCCACCACCCACGCCTTATCAATTTTTGGCAAGGATTTGATTTTCGTTCGCTCAATCTTTCTCGTAGCGCCTTTTTTTGCGGCGCTCTTTCGTTTTATTTTTTTTCCCGCTATCTCGTCCTTGTTGTTTTTTTTGTTTTTAATTTTTTCCATTATTCCATCATACCAAAAAAATTTCCTTCTCACAAAAAATTGGGCAAAGTTTCACCTTGACCAATTTGGTCAAGGTGAAACCTTGCCCAATTTAGCGCAAAAAATCTAGTTTTTCGTTTTCTTGGACGCGCCGGGCGATAACTCCCAAAACAAGGTACGAAAGCGCCAGCCAGAAAATGCCGATTTCAAATTCCATTTTGGCGCCGGGCAATTCCGAGAATAAATTGGTCATTACCAACAAATAGGAAAGCGCCAGCCATATGGGAAAAAATAACAGCCACCCTATTGCTGAACTTGCCGCGGCGCAAATCGCCAAAACAAATCCATAGATGGTGATAAACGGAACCGTCGGTTCAACCAAAACATTGGCAAATAGCCCGTAGGTTGAAACATAGCCGAAATTATAAATCAAAATCGGCAGGGTAAATATCTGCGCCGAAATCGCCACCGCCAGCCCTTGCCGGATAAAATCCGGATTGGCCGGAATAAATTTCAACTTTTTCTCAATCGGGCGCGCAAAAAAGATCATCCCCAAAACCGCCAAAAACGATAACTGAAAACCCACGTCAAAACGCAAAATCAGCGGATTTTGGCAAACCATAAACGCCGCGGCAAGGCAAACAACGCGCAAAGTGTCGCCCGGGCGGCCGATAATTTGCGCCGCAATCGCCAAAGTCCCCATCACCGCCGCGCGCACCGCCGACGCCGGCAAGCCGATCATTAACACAAACAGCCACACAAAAATAATCGTCGCCCAAAGCGCCTTTTGCCGCCACCACCCCAGCCAGATCAAGAATGGCGCGATAATTTGCGCCATTATCGCCACATGCGCCCCCGAAACCGCCGACAAGTGCCGCAATCCGGAAACATTCAATTTCTCCTTCAAGGCATCAGACAATCCGCTTTGATCTCCCAGCAAAATCGCGATCAAAAGCGAATCGTGCGGACTGGGCAAACTTTGCGCCACTCCTTGCTTTAATTGATGCTTAATCCACAACAGTCCGGAAAAAATCAAATTGCCATTGCCCTCGGACAACAATTCAATCTCCGGCCAGCGTGCCATTGAATAGATGCCGTCTTTTGCCAAATAATTTTTATAGTCAAACCCTTCAAACGGCCGCGGCTCTTCCAATCTGGCAATAAATTTTATCCGGTCGCCATAGCGATATTCGGGATAGCGATCGGTGATGATTAAAATTTTTCCTTGCATATCGTCAGGCCGAAAAATTATCTGCTGGCTTGAATCTTTTAGAATCGGATCGTTGTCAATAACGCCTTCAATCTTCGCGGTTTGGCCGTTTAATTTCGCCAAATAGTTATCAATAGTTTTCTGCCACGCAACATCAAACTGCCAGAAGCCCAAAGCGAACCCGGCAAACAAAATTCCCGCCACCGCGATTTTATGGTTTTTTGCCATCAGCCCCCCGAAAAACAAAAAAACGGCACCCGCCGCCAAACATAAAAGCAAAAATTGCGAAACCAACACCATTGACGCCGCCCCAACTCCCGCCACAAACGCCACCCACCCCCACAAAAAAATCTGCGGATAAACCATTTATTTGCAATTCTCTTAACGCGGCAAGATCACTCCCATATCTGCGCTCCTTCATAATGAGTGTTCTTGTCTCCACTCCCCCATTTTTTCCAAAAGTTTTTGGGAATTCCGGATTTGTAAATAATTGACTCAAGGGTTTTCGGCGGGATGCTTTTCCCCCTGTGCCACGGAACAAATGTTAATCTTTCTTGACCATCCACGCATCCGCGATAATAAAAATGCGACCCTTCGGTATTCACATGCTTAAAATAATGCTTCCTCAAAAAACGCTCAATATCTTTAAACTTCCAATTGAGCAATCCATTAGGCATAACAATAATTTTTGAGATTATTGAGACTCACACAACATTCATCAATGCTTTTTATCGCAGATTTTAGCGGTTTTTCCTCTTTCGCCGATTTTAAAAACGCCTTGTACAAATCAAAATATTTTTTTTCCGCTTGATTATTAAGCAAATCTTCGCTTAATTTCTCTTTTTTTACGGTTTTGAGATAACCCAGCGAAACCGCGCTTAACTCATTCTTAACTTCATCTATCGTCTTCCCTTGAATCACCATTCCAAAATCCAAACACACGCCAGTGAAAAGTTTATCGCCTTTCTTTTTAAAAATAAGAAATTTTATTTGTCCGCGCGTTATTTTGTTCATATTTTTATTTATCGCCACTATTGATTTTATATTAGCGCACAACAAAAACTAACACAAACACCCCCAAAGTCAACTTGCTTTTACATAACCATTCAATGGGGATTGCATTTCACATTTATTCCTCCTTTCATAAAGGAGGTGGCGCGTAATCGCGCCGGAGGATTTTTAAATCCAAATCCCTCGCCCTACGGGCATCCATTCAGCAAAATACCTCAGGACAAGCTTCCCTTTAAAAAAGGGAGAATAATGCGCTACCCCAGTGAATAATTACAATAAACTCAAATTAAACCCAAAAATCCCCGGGGGTATCGCCGGGGATTATTGCCACAAATTATCATTTGCAGTATTCGTCGTCGTAATGGCGCATTAGGGGTTCTTCCCAGCCAAAACTGGTTTCAACTTTTGCCAGTTTTTTGAACGCCTTGGCGCAGTTTTTATCGGCTTGGACAAATTCCAACAATAAAGCCACGCAACTTTCAATAAAGCCGCCCACGGTGCCGTCGGAATCATCCACCCCGCCGGTGCATAGTTTTTTATCCAGCCGCAAAAGCAAATCAATCATCAGTTTAGCGGTTTGCGGACTAGCCGGCAATTCGCTGATAACGGCGGACAAGCGATTACAACCTTCGGACAAAGAGTTTTGATAGGCAAACCATTTTTTTGACGGTCCGCGCCAGGCTTTGATATATTTTTGCGCCTCGCGGATTTTTTCTTTAGCCCGCGCCAATTCTTCGCCGCTCAACTCGCCGGTTTTGCCGCAAAATTCCACCTCGTTTTTTTGTTTTTTATCGTCTTCGGACAACGGCGCGCCGCGCAAAACCGCCCATATCGCCAACGCCACCATATGCTTGCAAAGCATATCGCGTTGCCCCACAAAACAATTGCAATCGCCGCGATCATAATGTGTTTGGGAAACTGCCACATCATAGGGCTGGGTACCCAAAACCCGCGCGGTAAAGCCAAAATAACCTTCCTCCACCTCGCTTATCTTCCCGGCTTCATAAAGCCCCACCGCCCGCTCCCAAGTCTTTTCGCCCACTCCGAACTTAATTTTCTCCAAATCATATTGCGGAATCATAAAATCATTTAATCATAGAAACATTTAAGCATACGCTTCGCTAATCATATAATCATTTAAGCATATAAGCATAAAACGCAAAATCATAAAACCCTGTGAACATTCTCACATTCTCAAGTATGTTGGAATGTTCGTTAGTTATCGGTTATTATCACAGGTCGCGCAAGTGGCAGTCGGGAACGTAGGGTTTGATTTTGGCAAGGGCGGCGGTGAAAAATTCGTTGTCAAAGGGTTTTAGGTCTTCAAACTTGGGGTCGATGTTTCGTCCGGGTTTGAAATTCTGCAAAAAGTATTTTGGCGATCGGCCGGGAATGTCTTGCCCGATCCATTTGGCCATAATTTCAAAATCTTCGGGCGTGTGAACCGTCGGCGCGCAGGTGGTGCGAAATTCAAAGCCGATGTCGGAATTTTTCAAAATTTTAATGCTTTCCTCTATATCATCAACACTTATCCCCCGAACCCGCGCAGATTGTGCAGATTGCGCGGGTCTGACCCGCGCTGAATTTGCGTGGGTCTGACCCGCGCAAAAGAGAGTGGCGTATCTTTCTTTGGGAAGTTTGATGTCCATTGCCACATAGTCAATCAATTTTTGGTCAATCAATTCTTTTAGCATTTTTGGATTGGAGCCGTTGGAATCCAATTTCACCTCAAACCCCAAATCTTTTATCTTTTTGCAAAATTGGGGCAAATCAGGATGCAGCGTGGGCTCTCCCCCGCACAAAACCACGCCCTCCAAAAGACCTTGCTTTTCTTTTAAAAATTCCAAAATCTCGCTTTCGGGGATTTCGGGCTGTTGAGCGATCAATTCGGGCAAAACCAATTCCTTGGAATAGCACCATGGACACCGAAAATTACACCCCGCGGTAAACACCGTGCACGCCACCTTCCCCGGATAATCAATCAACGTTGTTTTTTGCAATCCGCATATTTTCATAATTTTTAGAGTGTTGAATAATTGCTGAATTTTGCCAATTTAATAATTATTTGAGCTTAAATTTTTTCAAATTTGATAATTTTGTCAATTATTCAACGCTCTCATTTTTATAATTTTTAGAGTTTTTGTTGTGCCATTAACTTAATATTAAAAATAACGTCTTTTAGCAGATTTTTTCGCACCCAATCTTTTTGTTTTTCATTCAGCAATTCGCCCAATCCGTCCAAAATTCTTTTATTGTTGAATTTTTCCAGTTTTTTGAGGATTTTATCCAAAAATTCGCCATAAGCCATCTTTGATTTTTTTTCCACGATTTTCCGATTTATCGGCCACATATTTTTTCCAAAAAACCAAACATCGTAAATATCGCGGTTTGTTCTTCCCAACCGCTCATACATCGCCATTAATTTGCAAGCGAACATATCCTCTTGCACCGCCACATTCATGGGAATGCCCATAAACGATTTTATTTTATAGCAGGAATCGAATCCGCGCCGGTTTATTTCAATTTTAATATTCTGCGCCCCCTCTTTTTTGTCGCTATAAGAAAGCAAGAAAAACAAATTGAATCTTTTGATGCGCGCATCTTTGATCGTTCCGTACTCGCTAATAATCTTTTTCACTCGGTTAAAAACATATTCCTCTTTGGCCGCGCCCAAAAGATCAAAATCCAAATCCACGGAAAAACGATCAAGACCATAGAACAGATAAGCGGCCGTGCCTCCTTTAAAACCCAAAAGCGGACCTATTGATTCATCGGAATAGATATCGCGCAGAATTCGTAACAAAATTTCTTTATGAACGGCAATGTTTAACATATTTACAGGCGGCCGGATTGAAACCATTTGTGGTATTGTCCCACCTTCCGGCTCATTTTTTTATTTTCGTAGATTGATAAAATGTCAAAAACTTTTTCCCAATTTAACGGCTCCAAATTGTCAAAATGATAATCTTTGCTCCGGTATATCGTGTCCAAAAACGCGCGCTCCGGAACCGCAATGGAATATTCCCCGCTTTGATCGATGCCCGCGGGATTGGTCAAAATTCCCTTTTTTATCGTTGCAAACACATAGGTCGTTCCATCGCAAACTATTTCTCTTTTTGCGTGGGACGCGGAAAAAATATGGGAAGAATATTGAAAATTTATTCCCGCCGCCGCCAACACGGTTTCAAAACTCACGTATGAAGGCCGCAAAATATGGTTTGCCAGTTCGTATTTGTTATAATTTGGATCCTTGGCATAAATTCCGCGCCGCAGATGAATAAGCTTTTTGTTCCTAACATAGTAATGCAATCTCACCTGGACCGCGCTGATATTGGAATCGCCCCAAAGCAAAACGACGTCTTTTACGGAAAAAACGGTTTTCTTTGATCTCAATAAAATATCCAAAAAATCACCTTTTTGCGCCACTTTTTTCATCAATTTGAACCATACATTAGCTTAAAACTAATGTGTGGTTCAATTATATCAAAAAATCAAAATTGCGCAAAGCCATTTTGCTTTGTGAAATCCAAGTGATAATTTATCTTGCTTCCATTTCACATTATTGTATTTTCCCCGTCATCCAAAGATAAGAATAATTCTTGTCTTTAACTCTCGCTCCTCCTCCATTATACCCCGCCCGCCCCGTTTAACCAAAAACCGCGCCAATTGGCGCGGCTGATTTTCCCACATTTTTTGCGACCGCAAAATTTGTGGGAAATTAATAGCGGTTATTTGATTTCATAAAATCCGGCCGGATCAACTATCCCCTGCCGCATGCGCAAAACGCACGGCAAAATTCCCGAACTTTTATTCTTCCCGCATTTAACGCAAGCGGTAATTTGGCATTTATTCTTGCCGCACAACTCGCAAACAAAAACAAGCTTCGGCGGGTAGCCAAGGGTAAAATACGGGTAAAATGCAAGTTTTGGCAAGGTCGCACCTCGCCGATTACAGCGAGGAACGACCTTGTAAATACTTAGGCGAGGGTTTCTTTTTTGACGCGGTATTCTTTGCGGTCTTTGTATTCTTGCTGTTTGCCGGCGTTAAATTGGGTCACCGGGCGCAGATAACCCACCACGCGCGTGTAGACTTCGCAGGGCTGTTTGATGGCGCATTTGGGACAAGTGAAGTGTTCGCCGGCAATGTATCCGTGCGTGGGACAAATGGAGAAAGTGGGCGTGAGGGTAATATAGGGCAGATGGAATTTTCCAAAAATCTTTTTCACCAAGGCTTTAACGCTTTTGGTATCGCTCAACCGCTCCCCCAAAAATAGATGCTGCACCGTGCCGCCGTTATACCGGCATTGGATATCATCTTGCAGTTTCAACGCTTCAAACACATCATCGGTGAAATTCACCGGCAATTGGCTGGAATTGGTGTAATAGGGGCTCTTTTTGGTGCCTGCCGCGGCAATATCGGGATATTTGGCTTTGTCTTTCAAACACAGGCGATAGGCGGTGGACTCTCCCGGCGTGGCTTCCAAATTATAAACATTCTTGGTTTCATCTTGATACTCCACCATCCGCTTGCGCATAAAGTTCATCACTTCAAGCGCGAACCGGCGGCCCTTTTTTGACGCGATATTTTCTCCCAAAAAATTCACCAGCATTTCGTTCATCCCCACAAGGCCGATGGTGGAAAAATGATTGCTAAAATACGATCCGCGGGCTTTTTTAATGTTGGATAAATAATACCTCGTGTAGGGATATAATCCCTTTTCAACGTAATTTTCAATGGTCTTGCGCTTCAGCTCCAAGCTTTCCTTGGCCAAATCCATAGTTTTGCCCAAGCGATCAAAAAATTCTTTTTTGGTTTTGGAAAGATATCCGATGCGCGGCATATTCATGGTCACCACGCCGATTGAACCCGTTAACGCGCCGGCGCCGAAAAGCCCGCCGCCGCCGCGGTTGTGCAATTCGGTCAAATCCAATCGCAAGCGGCAACACATCGAGCGCACGTCTTGGGGGTTCATATCCGAATTGATATAATTGGTAAAGTAGTTAACGCCGTATTTGGCCGTAGCTTCCCACATCGGCTCCAAAGCGGGATTTTCCCAATCAAAATCTTTGGTAATGCTCACCGTGGGAATGGGAAAAGTGAACACTCGCTGGTTTTTGTCGCCCTCCAGCATCACTTCATAGAAGGCTTTATTGAAGGTGTTCATTTCTTCCTGGAATTCGCCGTAGGTTTTGTCTTGCGCCTTGCCGCCGATAATCACCGGCTGTTTGGCAAACGAGGGCGCGGGCGTCAAATCAAGCGTGACATTGGAAAACGGGCACTGAAATCCCACTCTGGTGGGCGTGGCCATATTGAACAGAAATTCCTGCATCGCCTGCTTGACTTGGTGATAATTCAAATTGTCATAATATATAAACGGCGCGATCAAAGTGTCAAAATTTGAAAAACTCACCGCGCCGGCAACCTCTCCGGCCAAAGTGTAAATGAAATTGACAATCTGCCCCAAAACAGTGCGAAAATGCTTGGGTGGCTTTGACTCAAGCTTTCCGGGCGTACCGCCAAACCCGCGCTTCAAAAAATCATAAAGATCCCAACCCGAACAATAGGGCGCCAGAGTATCCAAATTGTGCAAATGAAAATCCCCCGATTCGTTGGCTTCGCGGATCTCTTTGGGGTAGATTTTGTTTAACCAATATTTTTTCACGATATAAGAAACTCCGTAGTGGTTTAACCCTTGCAAAGAAAAGGCCATATTCGCGTTTTCCTGCACTTCCCAATCCAATTTTTCCAAATATTGGTCCACGCGCTCCACCGCCTCCTCGCTCACCAACGAAGCTTCGCGGATGCGCCGCCGCTGTTCCCGATACAAAATATAGGACTTTGCCGTAACGGTCAGTCCGTCCAATATCAAAACTTCTTCAACGATGTCTTGAACTTGCTCCACTCCCGGAATTTCTCCTTTTTTAAAACGCCGGTTAAAAATTTTTAGGGCATCGTTGGCAATTCTCTTTGCCGCCGCTTCATCGCCTTCGCCGGTCGCGGTCACCGCTTTGAATATCGCGTTAATTATTCTTTCAAAATCAAAATCCACAACGCGCCCGTCCCTTTTTTGTACTTTGGTGATTTTTTTCTCCATAATTTTTTGTGGTTATTCACGCCAAACGGCAAATTACCGCGATTTTAAAATCAGTTTATGACCGATAAACCGATGTGATAAGAGGTTTTATTAAAGATAATTATTCATTCTACCCCGCCCACAAAATCCGTCAAATCTGCAATTAAATTCCAAGCATCAAGCCCCAAATCCCAAAGTAAATTCCAATAATCAAAATCTAATTTTTAAATATTATAATTTTTAATATTGAATATTATTTGGAGCTTGGAATTTGATTATTGGAGCTTTTTTATTAAAAGCCTGTCGCCACCACCGTGATTTTGATCTCGCCTTTTGGCAGAGACTGGTCGTGCACCGCGCCGAATATCACTCTTGCTTGGGAATTGATTTCGGAAGTGATAATTTTGGCCGCTTCTTCAACTTCGGACAAGCTGATATCCAGCCCCCCCGAAACATTGAAAAGCACGCCCTTGGCACCGTGCGCCGGAGCGTCAAACAGCGGCGAGTCAATCGCGGCGCGCGCCGCGGCCTCGGCGCGCTTTTCGCCTTTGGCGCGGCCAATGCCGAATATCGCGCGTCCCGAATTTTTGAGAATTGAGCGCACGTCGGCAAAATCAACATTGATAATCCCGGGCGACAAAACCAAGTCCGAAATGCTTTGCACCGCCTGGCGCAAAATTTCATCGCATATCCAAAAAGCATTGGCTAAAGTAGTGTTGGGATTGAGTGCCGCCAGTAATTTATCGTTAGAGATTGATATTAGGGAATCAACTTTGCTTTTAATCAAATTAACGCTTTCTTGGGCGATTCGCTGGCGATAGGATCCCTCAAAAGAAAACGGCCGGGTAACCACGGCCACCGTGAGTGCTCCGGATTTTTTGGCAATTTCGGCAATTACGGGCGCGGCACCCGATCCCGTGCCTCCTCCCAAACCGCAAGCCACAAAAACCATGCCCGCGCCGTCTATCGCTTTTTGAATTTCCTGCTGTTGTTCTTCGGCGGCCTTTCGCCCCATTTCCGGGTTCATCCCCGTACCCAGTCCTTGGGTTAGCTTGCGGCCGATTTGGATTTTGATATCGGCTTTTGTCTTTTTCAAATCTTGATAATCGGAATTTAAGGCAATCAGCTCCACGCCGCGAATACGATCTTTTTCCATTCTGCCAACCGCGTTGCACCCGGACCCCCCCACTCCCAAAACTTTTATATTTATTGGATGTAGCATTCTATTAAATCAAATTTTAAAATCCAATGATAAACAAAATCAAAATTTAAAATTTAAAATCAAACTAAATATCAAGAATTCCGTTTTAAAATTTGATTTTTAATTTTGATTTTTTTTATCATTTATCATTTGATTTTGATTTTTAAATCTAGGGGACGAATATCTTGAAAAATTTTTTCACCTTTTCCCAGCCGCCTTGCGAAGAAAACTTCGCGCCGCCGGAGGCTTCTTCTTCTTGCTCTTTGAAGCCCAAATTCGCCAATCCGCAAGCCGCCGCCATCGCCGGATCCGAGTCGATATTTTCGGACCCCCGGGGAACACCCACACTCACCGTAAGCTGAAATATCTTTTTCGCCGTCTCTTCAATGTGTCCCAGCTTCACTCCCCCGCCGCAAAGAACGATTCCCGCCGGCAGTTTTTTTTCGCGGCCGATTTTTTTTAATTCCTTATTGGCCAATTCAAAGATCTCGCCCACTCTTTCCTGAATAATTTTGGAAACCAATCTTTGCGAAAAAACTTTTTCCGGCGCGCCGCCGGCATCTCCGGTCAATTTAATCTTCTTATCGGCCCCTTTGAAAAAACATGTTCCTTTTTCAATTTTTATCCGCTCGGCCGTTACCACGTCAGTTTTCGCGCCAATCGCGATATCGTTGGTAATATTTGCCGATCCCATCGGCAAAACGGCCAAATGCAGCAAGTCCCCCTCCTCATAAACCGCCATATTGGTCGTCCCCGATCCGATATCCAAAACGGCCGCGCCCAGTTCTTTTTGCTGCTCGGAAAGCACAGCCGAAGAAGACGCCGCCGCCGCCGGCGCGCGGTTTAACACCTCCAATTCGGCGCGCAAAACCGCCTTGTCGGAATTCTTAAGATATGGAGTAAATCCTGCCACGATGAGCACCTCGGCTTCGAGACGCACCCCTTTCATCCCAATGGCGTCTTTCACTCCTGTTTCGCTGTCAACGATAAATTCGCGCGGATAAACGTCGATGATTTCCTTGTTGCTCGAAGATAAGGAAACCGTTCTTGAAGCCTGCAACACCCTGTCAACATCTTCAATCGAAATTTTACCGTCGGCGCGCGAAACGGAAACCAAGCCGCGCGAACTGGCGCAAAAAATGTGGCTGCCGTTAACACTGATATAAACGCCCTCCACATTATGTCCCAATGACATCTCCGCCTTTTCAACGGCCTCGGCAATACATTTGGCCGCAGCCTCAACATCAAAGACAACTCCGCGCCTAACACCGCGCGAAGGCGTTTGCCCGGCATAAATGATTTCCAAATCATCGCCGGATTTTTTTTGGCCGGCCGCAATTTTGATGAACCCGGTACCAATATCCAAACCAACAAACAACGGTAAAGATTTTGCCATAAAGCCTAAAAATGTAAAATGTAAATATCAAAAATCAAAATGACAGATAAAAATTAAAAAATATAATTGCGTTTTTAATTTTAAATTTTACATTGTCATTTTTCATTTTGATTTTTCAATTTTTAATTTATCCAGGTAGTCTTTCTCTTTTCCCCTCATTGTCTTGCTTTCTTCCCCGCCTTTTTCATGATTATATCCCAGCAAATGCAATATGCCGTGGATGACCGCCCATATCATTTCTTCTTCAAAAGATTTTCCCCTATCCTTGGCATCTTTTCTCACTCGTTTGGAACAAACCACCAATTCGCCAAGCATCCTTATGCCGCCCGAGACCGTAAATCCGGCGGCGTTATCGCCATAAGCAAATGATAGGACATCAGTAGCCTCATCCTTGCCGCGATATTTTTTATTCACCTGAATCATCTCTCGTTCTCCCACAAAAGCAATCGAGGCTTCAGCCCCGAGATAATCCGTTTCTTTTGTCTCGTTTTCAATAACCAACGCGGCCGCAATTTTGGCCAGCCGCGAGTCAATCTCTTCTTCGCTTAAATTGTTAATCTCAATATTGATTTTCATATTCATTTTACCAAACAAATTCCATGAACGCAAACCCGCGCGTTTTGCTTAAGGCTGCCCCTCATATCACATATCAATCGGCAAGCTTTAACGTAGCGATCGCCGATTGGTAAACTCGGTCGTCATAATCGCGCGCCCCGCCGCAGTTTTCGGCGATTTCGTTGGCCAAAATACCAAACTCAAAAACTCCGCGCTCGCAATCAATAAAAACCGAACTGCCAAACCAGCCCATTCCCGACGTTTGATAATCGGCCTTAATCGCCGGTATTTGATTGCCCCCAACCGCGATAATCTCCTGATTTTCAATTTCCATACCCTGTAGTTGCCGCGCCATAAAATCTTCCATCGCTTCGCCCGCTCGTCCGGCAAAAAAATAGCATTGCCCCAAAGAAAAACCATCGTCGTTTTTTTGCGGGGCGGGACACCGCGCGTCATCGGCAATCGTGGGATACTGAAATTCAATTCCATAGCGATCGTCGCGATATACCGCCAAACTGAATCCGTTCTCCGGTTCGGGCGCGATATTTTCCCGCGCCGGCCGGACTTGCTTAATCGATTCCGACTCTTGAACCTCAACAATTTCAACATCGGTTTCCTTTTGCGCCTGCCGATAAAAATTAAAATAAAAATCCATACCAATCCATCCAAAAACCCCCGCCGCCAGCGCCACGATTATCCAGCCAAAATTATTCTTTTTCTTTTTCTTCCTACCCATAAATTTATTGAAACAATGTATATACACGTGTATATACATATGTATATACATTCAAAATAACGCCGCTATGGCAAAGATACCTCTCCGGCATCTTCGCTTTTTTATTTAATCAATCAATTCAAATGTTGATTCAATCAATTTTATCGTTTCATCCTTTTGCCGATTGTCAATTTCGCATTGCCGGTAGGCCGGCTCATCGGGCGATCCGTAAACCCCGCAACTCATCACATATTTTACCGTGAATTTAAACGAAAAGCATTCATTGTTCGCTAAGCCGAAATACCAATAATTTTCATATCTGCTGCCCGCCGCGCCCTCGGAGTCACGGCATAGCCAATATTCCTTGCCATTAAGAATTATTTTTGAGCTTGAATATTTCGCCAATTCTGGACAAGGCGGCTTTTGGGCAAAATTCTCCGCATCGCAATTTCCAACATCAACGCTTTCAACTCCATCCTGCCACAAAACCCCCGCCGGATATCTAAACTCAAACCCATATTCCTCGTTGCGGTAGGTTTCCCAATCCGCGGTTTCATTTCTTGCTTCATTATTTTCTGCCACAGACGGTTGTGTTATTTTCTGTATCTTTTGGCTGTTTTGCGCGACCATCGGCGCGGGAGTTGGCGCGATTTGGGAGACATAAACCCAAACTCCGGCACCGGCCAGAATAACCGCCACAAATATTAAAACCGCCAATAAAATTGAAATTGATCTCATAAATAATTTGATTTATATTTTCAATTTTATTTTACCAGACATAGACACCAAAAAACAGGGCACCCCCTGTTTCCCTGATTAAATGATTATATGTTCCAATGATTATATGTTTATATGTTTCAATGCTTAAATGATTATATGTTAATCCACTTTCACCGATTCGATTATTTTTTTGGCTTCGCCGGATATTTCGGCGATGTCGGCGCCGTAGCCGGTGAAAATATAAACAAAATGTTTTTCGGTCTCAAAAACGTAAAAAGGGCCGCCGCAGCGCCCGTTTAACGCCAGCGTGGCTTGATTATCAACTAATTCAAACGCTTTTTTGCCCGCCAAATCAACTTCTTTGACCAAAGACGCGTCGGCAAAATCACGCACCATCATAAAATCCTCGTATAATTGCAGGAGCAAGCCGTGGCTTTTACCGCCAATTTCTTTTTTGGCGGCCAAAATTCTAATATCAACGCAATCAAAGCCGCATTGATTTTGCCCGCCGCATTCTTTATTATGCATTTCCGCGCTGATAATCCCGGGCGCGTATTGATCGTAATTGGCATCAATTCCCCAATCAGCCGGATAATCAACAGAAAAACCATAAACGCCTTCGGTAAAATTTTTCCATTTGCCGCCGTCGTTTTGCGCTTGCAACAGCCCGCAATGGTTTAAAAGCCAAAAACCGGCCGCGACAAAAACGGTTAAAGACGCCAAAATTGAAAATGTTTTCTTTCGCGCGAAAACCATAATGATGCTTCTTATAAATAACGCGATCCCTTATTCCGCAATCGCCCTAAATCAATTGTCCGGCAATCAAGACGACCGCGATAATAACCAAAACCAAAAACACACCGAAAGCAACCAACGTCTTTTTGCAATTTTGGCATCGCGGGCAATCATTTCGGGGTAAACCTTTAATCATACTCATCATTTTAACACAACGCGAATTTAAAACAAAAAAACGGGAGAGAGAATCAAACCCGCTTTTTACTGCAACGTTTCTTTGACCATCTTCCCGACCAAACCGCTGTCGGCGCGTCCCTTTATCTTGGGCATCAATCGCGCCATCACCTTGCCCATATCTTTGATGGTTTCCGCCCCTGCCGCGGCAATCGCCTCGGCAACAATTTTTTTCAATTCTTGTTCGTCCAACTGCTCGGGCAAATAGCGCGACAAAATTTCAATTTCTTTTTTGGCGCTATCGGCCAAATCAATCCGACCGCCTTTTTCAAACAGCGCCACGGAGTCGCGCAGCTTTTTTGTTTCGGAAACAATAACGTCAATCACATCCTCGTCGCCAAACTCCGCCGCCGCCGAATCGCCCGCCTGTTTGGCTTGATACTCCTTGTCTTTTTCCTTATTGGCCAAAGCGGCCTTAATCATCTTCAAAACCGAGAGCTCAACTTCCTTTTTTTCTTTAAAGGCGATTTTGAAATCCTCGTTGATTTTATCTTTTAACATGATTGATTAAAATTCAAATATCGAATATCGAAATCCAAAACAATTTTCTAATATTAAATCTTTAAACTTTCAAAATTAAATCCGTTTTGAAGATTTTGATTTCGAAAATTTGAATTTGTTTCGATATTCGGATTTCGTGCTTCGGATTTGTGCGCCAGCGGTTAGACTTTGCGCATTTTTTTGATAATTTCGTATTTTTTCTTGGTCGCCAACTTGCGCAGAGCGGATTTTTTTTGCATATTGTCCGATTTTGTCCGCTTGCAAAATTGGCGGCGGCGCTTCTCCAACAAAATTCCGCTTTGCTGAACCGCCTTTTGAAAGCGGCGCATCATCGTCTGCACGTTTTCTCTTTGTTTTCTTCTGATTAACAAGCTCATAATGTTTATATGTTTATATGTTCTTAACCAGTGGCAAACGGAAGTTCCTCTCCGCCGAGTAAATGGATATGCAAATGATCCACCGACTGCCCCGAATGCTTGCCGCAATTTATCGTCAAGCGATAGCCGCTTTCACCCACGCCCTTAATCTTGGCGATTTCGGGGATCGCCAGCAGAATTTGCGCCAGATACTCTTTATCTTCCGGCTTTGCCTCTTGAATATTGGCAATATGCTTTTTGGGAATAATTAAAATATGCACCGGATGCACCGGCTTGATATTCTCAAACGCCAGCCCCCAATCGTTTTCCCAAACCACTTTTGCCGGTATTTCCTTATTGATTATTTTGCAAAACACGCACTCCATATATTTACCTTAATTTATCACTATCGTCAACCTTGACAAAACAAACTTTATATTCTGCCAAAATTTAATATTCAATGTTTATCTACTTTCTCAATCGTTTTTTCACGTCAGCGACGGCGGTATCCAAATCCAAAATTTCCTGCTTACCCGACTCCATATCGCGCAGAATCACCTTGTTCCCAATCGCTTCCTTTTGCCCTAAAAGCAAAGTATAACGCGCGCCGTATTTATCGGCAACTTTCAATTGAGACTTTAACGAATCGCGATCAAACGATTCAGCAGTCGAAATTCCGGCACAGCGCAAATCTTCAAAAAGCTTGATCGCCTTTTTCTTCCCCAGCCCGCCCAATTGCGCCAGAAAAACTTTTACTTTCCCGGACTCGCTGATTTTAACGTTCGCGGCTTTCATTTCGCGCACGATCCTGTCAACTCCCAGCGCCCCGCCCATTGCCGGAGTTTCCTTGCCCCCCAGCATCTTGATCAGCGCGTCATATCTCCCGCCTCCCCCCAAAGCCGATTGCGCTTTGTCATGGTCTTCGCCTTGGTAAATTTCAAACACCGTGCGCGTATAATAATCCAATCCGCGCGCCAAGTAAGGATTCAGCCGATAAGGCGCTTTCAATTCTTCCAAGTATTCCAAAACTTCTTTAAAGTGCGCCTTGCATTCATTGCACAAATAATCAATCGCTTGCGGCGCTTGCGCTTTTTGCGTCTGGCATTTTTCCTCCTTGCAATCAAGCACCCGCAAGGGGTTTTCCTTTATGCGGCGCTTGCAATCGGCACAAAGCACCGCGGCGCGGCTGCGCAAATAGCTTGCCAGCGTTTTGCGGTATTGCGGCCGGCAAAGCGCGTCGCCAATGCTGTTGACTTCAATAATCATATCCCGCAATCCCAGCTCTTTTAGAATATTCGTGCAAACCTGAATGACCTGAGCGTCGACAATGGCACCCGCTTGACCGATCGCTTCAAAGCCCAATTGCCAAAACTGCCGATATCTTCCGGCCTGCGGTTTTTCGTGGCGAAAAAATGACCCCCAATACCAAAGCTTGACCGGCTGAGGCCAATTGGCCATTCCATTTTGCAAATAAGCACGCACAATCGACGGCGTCCCCTCCGGCCGCAGCGTAAGACTGTCGCCGCCTCTGGTTTTGAAAGAATACATCTGCTTTTGCACAATTTCGGTTGTCGCTCCGGTGCCCTTCACGAATAATTCGCTGTTTTCCAAAATCGGCGTTTCAAGCCGTTCAAAATTATAAAATCCCGCGACATCTTTGGCGGTTTCATATATCTTTTCATAATATTTCTGATCTTCGGGCAAAATATCATGCATCCCGGTAACGGTTTGGAATTTGGACCTCATATTTTCCCAAATCCTAAATTCTAATATCTAAATCCCAAACAAATCCAAAACTCAAATTTTAAAGACCAAAACAAAAAATAAATTTGTTTTGAATTTTAGATTTTGGATTTATTTAGAATTTAGGATTTGGAATTTAGAATTTCTAATTTTAATAGGTTGGCAGTCCCATTCTGGTGATTTTGTCTAACGGCCACAAGCGCAACTCCACCCGGCCGATAATGTTTTTGCGCGGCAACTCTCCCCAATCCTGCGAATCCGAAGAATATGGACGGTTATCGCCCAAAACAAAATATTCGTCATCGGCAAGCGTGGTGGCAAGCATATCCGGCGCATATGATCCTTGCGGAATATAGGATTCATCCAAATTTTTGGCAATGCCATCGGTGCCGACAATAATCACCTGCCCGTTTTTGATTTCCACGGTTTCCCCGGGCAAGCCGATAATTCTTTTAATAAACCTTTTGGAAGCGTCCAGCGGATATTTAAAAACAATTACTTCTCCCCGCTCGGGCTCGCGCAAGCGATAGGAAAGCTCGTCAACAATCAAATAATCGGTTTCGTGAAAATTCGGCTCCATTGACGACCCTTGAATCACAAAAGGCTGGAACAAAAACCAGCGAATCGGAACCACGATCGCGAACGCCAAAATCACAATCTTGGCCACCTCCCAAACAAACTCGCCCGCGCTTTGAAAAGAAATCGACATAGAATGAAATTATTATTAAAACTTACCCAAAATTATCTTTGCTATGCCCCCATCATACCAAAAAAATCCCCCCTCCGCAATAGCAAGGATTATTTGCCCGCGCACCGCGTTTGCCCGCGCACCGCGTTTGCCCGCGCACCGCGTTTGTAGGGGCGGGCTTTATGCCCGCCCGCGTCCCATCCGCATTTTGACCCAAAAGGGCGGGCATAAAGCCCGCCCCTACGCAAACACTAAAAATAAAATCACTCAATCCCCCCCCAAAATTTTGGCAATCTCCGCCTTTTGCGCCTCATCGCCCCGAGTTTTCAAATACGCGATATGCTCGTCAATCACCTTTTTTGCCGCCGCCCGCGCCGCGTTTTTGAAACCCTCGTCATTGGCGCGCGCTTTGGCGATCTTTTCCATCACCGCCTTTTTCTCCTCATCGGACTTCTCCGCCGCCGCGTTTAACTCATCAGCTTCTTTTTCAGTTAACACACCAACTAATTCGGTAAATATCGCGATTTGTTGCATTGCACCTAATTCACCGAGCGTCGTTTTTATCATTTCCGGAGAAAACTCCAAAATTTGATAAACGCGAGATAGTGTATCGAAAATATTTTGATTGGCATCGGTCATATTTTTAGAATATTAATTTAAATATATTTGCTTATCAAGTCGCCTCAAAAAATGATTCAACCATTTCTTTTTTCTTTATATCCTGTCTGGAAACTATCTTTGCTAGCTTGAACCTTATCTCGCATCCAAGTATATTTATTTTGCACCGTTTTATTATCTGCAATTCCGAAAATAATTTCACATACACCTAAAACGGACGATACGAACACAGCCGACACGGGTATCGATGTTAAAGCTGCAAGACCATAGCTTAAAGGCCCTTCACTATTCACTACAAGTAACCACATCTGATTAGTTATAACACAGCTTACCATCGCAATAATCCCATAACAAATTACGGGATGCTCCTGTGCGCGCTTTGCCAAATTTATAATTTGCGCCACGGCTTGACCGAGCATCTCCAGCCGAGCTGTTTTTTCCTCTTCAGACAAATTCGGATCGTTTTCAATGGTAGCGCGCGCCTCTTCTCCGCTTGTTTTTATGGCTTCCTTAACACGGTTTATATTTTCTTCCGCCCGTTTCTCATCCTCCTCAACTATATCCGGATCCGGATTAACAACAGACTCTGCATCAGTTTGTTCTACACCTTCTTCCGCTTCAATTATATCCTCCACTCTGGGGAAATTTTCTCCTCCCATTTTCGGTCCTTTTTCCATAAATTTCTCAAAAATCTTATTTTTTCGATTTTTGACAGTTATTTCTCAAAAATTTTTAATTTTTAATTTGAAATTTTTAATTTTCTTTATATTACCCCCCCCCCAATCCCCCGTGTCAAACAAGTTTTCCCCAACCGCAAATTTGGTCAAGGTGAAACCTTGACCAAATTCTAATGAGAATTATGCTATAATGGCTTTATTATGGAAAAGAAAACTGTAAAAAAATTACCGATAGTTTTTATCGCGGGGCTGGGAAATCCGGGGGAAAGACATCAAAACACGCCGCACAACGCGGGGTTTCTTGCGGTTGATGAATTCGCGCGGCGGTTTGAATTCGGGGATTTCAAAATGGAGCCCGACGGGATTTTGGTCGCGCAAAAAGAAATTTTGGGCAAAAGCGTGATTTTGGCAAAACCGCAGATGTTGATGAACAATTCCGGTAAAGCATTGGCAAAATTGTTTAATTACAGAAAAATCCGGCAAAAAAAATCCCATCCCAATCTTTGGGTGATAAACGACGATATGGATATTCCCTTAGGAAAAATAAAAATTTGCCAAAACCGCGGCGCGGCCGGGCACAAAGGCGTGCAATCCATTATCGACCATTTAAAAACCAAAAACTTCGTCCGTTTCCGCGCGGGCATCGCCCCCAAAACCGCGGCGGAAAAAAAAATCCCGGCGGAAAAATATGTGCTCAAAAAAATCACTGCCGGCGATAAAGCCGAATTTGAAAAATCCATTGAGTCAACAATCTCTGCCATAGAGATCGCGCTTGCCAAAGGGATTGAAAAATCAATGACCGAATATAACCAATAAATAATCGTCAATCGTTAATGTGCATACATCCGAAGTTTGAAAAGGTCTAACCTTACGGGCATCTGAAAAGTTAGACCTTTTTTGGAATATAAAGCAGATTTTTTGCAAGGGCGCAAAAAATGGTATAGTGGTAAAGTCAGGATTATGCCATATATATGGAATACGAAATCCAAAAAATTGTTGAAGGAGATATTGAATTTCCCAATTGTTTGCGCACCATCCCCTCACGGCCCAAGCAAATATATTACCGCGGCAACATAAATATTGCCGCGCCATGCGTGGCGATCGTCGGGGCGCGGGTGCCGTCAACTTATGGCAAGCAAGCCGCGCATGACATCGCCGCGGGACTGTTCCGCGCCGGCGTTTGCATTATTTCGGGAATGGCGCCCGGCATTGACACTATCGCCCACCAAACCGCCCTTGAATGCGGCGGATTGACTTGCGGCGTCATCGGCGCCGGGCTTGACAAGGAATCGTTTTTCCCGCAAGCAAATCTTGACTTGGCGCAAAATATAGTTGATACTGGCGGTTGTTTGATTAGCGAATACGAGCCGGGATTTAAATCCACCTATTATTCTTTTCCCCAGCGAAACCGCATTATCGCCGGATTATCTTTGGCCGTGGCGGTCATTGAAGCCAAGGAAAAGTCCGGATCGCTAATCACCGCCGAATGGGGCAGAAAACAGCACAAGCCGGTTTTCGCGGTTCCCGGATCAATTTACGCGGCAAACTCGGCCGGCTGCAATTGGCTGTTAAAAAACGGCGGCAAGCCCGCAACCGCGGCTCAAGATATTTTGGATGAATTGGGATTGGCCGCCGCGCCGGCAAAAATTGCCGCGCGAAATGTTTCCCCCGAAGAGCAAAAAATTTTGGACATTTTAAAAGACGGCGCGTTAAATATTGATAAAATAATTTTGGCGACAAAACTCCCCGCGCAAATCGTGATGAGCGCGATCCCCGTGATGGAGATAAACAACCTCGTGCGCAATCTGGGCAACGGAGAATACTGTTTGAATTAATTCCGAAATTACTAATTTCTAATTTTTGAATAAATTAATAAATTTAAAATTTCAAAATTTTGGAATTTATTTTGGCATTAGAAATTAGAAATTTAGAAATTTATGAAGCTGATTATTGTTGAATCGCCCACCAAGGCGAAAACTTTGCAAAAATTTTTAGGGAGCGATTATAAAATTTTATCATCATACGGCCATGTGCGCGACTTGCCCAGAACTGTTTTTGGCGTGGACATTGAAAATAATTTTGCTCCCAAATACGCCATCACGACCAAAGGCAAAAGCACGATAAAAGAGTTGAAGGCGCAAACCAAAAAGGCCGATGAGGTTTTGATCTCCACCGATCCGGATCGCGAGGGCGAAGCCATCGCTTGGCATTTAATTGAAGCGTTGAAACTGGGCAAGCCAAAGACCAAAAAAGTTGAAGGCAGGCTCTATCGGCGGATTGAATTTCATGAGATCACCAAAACCGCGATTGATGAAGCCCTGAAAAATCCGCGGGAAATCAACATTGATTTGGTTAACGCTCAACAGGCACGGCGGATTTTGGACCGCATTGTGGGCTATAAGCTATCTCCGTTTTTGTGGAAAAAGATCGTTAAGGGATTATCAGCGGGACGGGTGCAATCCGTGGCCGTGCGCCTGATCGCCGAACGCGAACGGGAAATTGAGGCCTTCAATCCCGAAGAATATTGGGAAATTTTGGCAAACCTAAAAAACACCAAAAACGGCCCCAAAAAAGAATTTGCCGCGCGACTGGCAAAAATCAACGGCAAAACGCTGGATAAGTTGGAAATAAAAGATGAAAATCAAGCCATCGCCATTGAAGAAAATTTAAAAAACGCCGCTTATTCGGTGGCAAAAATTGATAGAAAAGAAACCCGCAAAAATCCCCTGCCGCCGTTCACCACCTCAACCTTGCAGCAAACCGCCTGGCAAAGATTTAAAATGACCGGCAAGGCCGCGATGATGACCGCTCAACAACTATATGAAATGGGGTTGATAACTTACCACCGCACCGACTCGCTCAATTTGTCGGTTCAATCTTTAACCGCGGCAAAGGATTTCATCACCAAGACTTATGGCGCCCAATATCATTCAGGGAATTTCAAAACCTATAAAACCAAATCCAAAGGCGCGCAAGAAGCTCACGAGGCGATCCGCCCGGCATACGCGGATCAAACTCCCGAAATGGCGCTGACCGACAAAAACCTCACCCGGCCGCAAGCAAAACTTTATGAACTCATTTGGCAAAGATTTATCGCCAGCCAAATGAACCCGGCGCTTTTTGATTCAATCAGTGCGGACATTTCCGCGCAATGTGCCGCAGAAGATATTGCGCGGGTTAGACCCACGCAAGCTTGCATGGGTCTAACCCGCGCAACCCCCGCAAATTATGGATTTCGAGCTTCAGGCCAGACATTGAAATTTGACGGCTATTTAAAAGTTTATCCCTCCAAATTTGAAGAGCTTGATTTGCCAAAAATGGAAGATGGCGAACCGCTGGAATTTATCAAACTTGACGCCAACCAGCATTTCACCAAGCCGCCGGCGCGCTACAACGAAGCCACGCTCATCAAAGCAATGGAAGCCCACGGCATCGGCCGCCCCTCCACTTACGCGCCGATTATCTCCACCATTCAAACGCGAAATTATATTGAAAAAGACGAAAAAAAATCGCTAAAACCCACCGAGATCGGACTAATGGTCAATGACTTGCTCGTGGCACATTTCCCAAAAATCGTGGATATTGATTTTACCGCCAAAATGGAGGAAGAATTTGACGATATCGCCGAGGGACAAGCCGAGTGGACAAAAGTTTTGCGCGAATTTTATGAGCCGTTCGCGAAAAATTTAGAAGAAAAATACCAAGAAGTTGAAAAGGCCAACAAAACCGCGATCGCCACCGACAAAATCTGCCCCAAGTGCGGCGCCAATCTGGTGATCAAAATGGGACGCTTCGGCAAATTTTTGGCCTGCCCCAAATTCCCCGAATGCAAACACGCCGAACCGCTGGAACCCCAAAAGCCCGCGTTTGAAAAGGAGATCCCCTGCCCCAAATGCGGCACTGGCCACATCGTGGAAAAGCGCACCAAGAAACGCAAAATTTTCTACGGTTGTTCGGCCTACCCCGATTGCGACTTCGCCCTCTGGGACAAACCCACCGGCGAAAAATGCGAAAAATGCGGCAGTTTAATGGTTGAAACCAAGCGCAAGCTTGTAAGGTGCTCCAACAAAGAATGCAAATAAACATTGAACATTGACAAAAACTCGCAGGGGCAACCCTTGTGGTTGTCCTATTGTAGTTGCCCTATTGTGCCCGATAAATACGGGCGGGCATAAAGCCCGCCCCTACAAACGCAAGGATTTCCCTTGATTTTTCCCGATTTTTGCGCTAACTTACAATCAGCAAATTGCACAAGTTAGGAGGCAAAAAATGGATTTTACGATTTTTGGATACAAAGTATCTATAGCAAAGATAGCAACCCCCCGCAACCAAACAGTTATCGCAAAAGATTCTGGATATATTCTCTGCTTCTGATAAAGAAGAATTAGACATACCAGAGTTATGCAGCTTGCTTAAAGCAACAGATGAGTTTGCGGTAATGAAGGCAATTAGTATATTGCAAAACCAGAAAAAATTATTTTTTGCCGGCTTCAACAAAATTTATCGAGAGGATGGGGGGGCAATTTATTTAGCCAAATACTCGAAGTCGGAGCACACCTAACCCATTTTTGCCGAAGTGGTGAAACTGGCATACACGCAGCACTCAAAATGCTGTGAGGGCAACCTCGTGTGGGTTCAACTCCCACCTTCGGCACAAATTTAAAAAGCGCATTTATGCGCTTTTTAAATTTGTGCCCCCCAACTACAAATTACTCACACAAATTACAAAACTTCAACGATTCAACCCTCCGGCATACTCAGGGCAAGCTGATTCATTATTCCGTGTTTCAAATTCTTGATTCATTATTCCTGATTCTTGATTCCCGATTCAATCCTGATCGCTTTGCCGTTGATGAGGGCGTCGGCGGTTTTTTGGTTGGCCGAGGATAAAATCCGCGCGAAAGTGCTTTGCGAGGTATTCATTTTTTTGGCCGCCTCGGTTTGCTCCAGCCCTTCCAAATTTTTCAAGCGCAGCGCCTCCATTTCCTCCAACGACATGCCAACCACCTCCAAGCACCGCACGGGTATCCCCTGCGGCTTGAAATAATTCACCTGCGGATCAAATTTGATGTTTCGGCACAATCTGGGTCTGACCATATCATTTATAATTTATAATTTATTATTTATAACTTGCCGTTTTCCCTTTCCAAATACACATTGCAGTTCGGGCATTTAATTGTTGAGCAAGGAATGCCGCTTTGGTGCGCGGCGCGATAACCGCATTTTGGACAAACGCATTCTCCCCCGGGGCCGCGGCCTTGTTCGCCGTCGTCCGTTTTGAATCTCCCCTGTCTTTGCCAGCCAAAACCCTTGCCAAACTCGGGCTTGTAGAATCCGCTTTCCAATTCGTGGCTTTTAATTTCAATGGAAACATAGGCAAGATTGGCAATTTCATTCATCAAGTTTTGCCGCAAATCATCCGAAATTTTTGCTGCCTGCTCAACGCTTGCCTGCGCGGGTAAGATAATATCCAAATCCGCGGTAATCGCTGATCCCTTTTTTTGGGTTTTTAACGTTTCTATTTTAATATTTTTTTGCGCCGCGATCGCTTGAATTTGTTTTTCAATTTTCTCGCCGGCGGAAACATCCAGCAAAGAGTCAACCGCTTCGCGCCCCAGCGAAAATGATTCTTTGATAATGTACAAACCGATTGAAATCGCCAAAATCGGATCGGCTTGCGGCCAAACATTGGCCAGCAAAAGTCCGGCAAACACCCCCAGCGACGAATAAACATCCACCCGCGAATGGACGCCATCGGTGATCAAGCTGATTGAATTTTCCTTTTTGCCGGTGTTAATTTTCAATCGCGCCATTGTTTCATTAACCGCCGCGGATATTGCCATCGCCGCCAACGCGATCCACCCCAAACTGATTTTTTCCGGCGACCATATTTGCCCCCAAGATTCATACATAATTCCCGCACCCGTGGCGAATAAAATCAGAGTGATTACCGTTCCCGACAGCACCTCAAATTTGTAATAGCCATAGGGATGCTTTTCATCCACCGGCTTTTGTGAAATTTTGATGCCAAAAAACGCGATTGCCGAAGAAAAAACATCCACTAACGAATGAAAGCCATCGGCCAAAACCGCCGCCGAACCCGAAAGCGCGCCGACAATAATTTTCATTGCCGCCAACAAAACATTGGCCGCCACCGAAATTAGCGCGATTTTTTCCTTCATTAAAATTTTATTATTCGCCGATGAGTTTAACCGCAAACATTAACGCGATTCCCAACAAAAACACCAAAAACGCACCCACGGATTTTTTCAAAACTTTTTCTTTGCGGATCTCGGGCATCAAATCCGACGCGGCGATATAAATAAATCCGCCAGCGGCAAACGGCAAAAGATATGGAATCATGCCCTCCACCGCAAAAGAGAGAAAATAACCCGCAATTCCTCCGGCGACCACCATAAGGGCAACGGCATAGTTTATCATCAGCGCTTTTGTTTTATCAAAGCCCGCGTGGATTAAAACCCCAAAATCGCCAATCTCCTGCGGAATTTCATGCAAGGCGATTGCCAACGTGGTAACAATCCCCAACCCTGCATCGGTTAAAAATGCCGCCGCGATCACCAAGCCATCAATAAAGTTGTGCAGAGCGTCGCCGAATAAATTCATATAGCCAAAAGTGTGAATTTCGCAATTTTCTTTGTGGCAATGACGCCAAAAAAGCATTTTTTCCATAAAAAAGAAAAAAACAAACGCCCCCAAAGCGATCAAATAAAGGCCGTCGCCGGAAATTTCATTCGCCGCCTCGGGCAATAAATGCAAAAACGCCCCGCCGGTTAGCGCGCCGGCGGAAAGCGCCACCAAAAATATCGTGATTTTTTGCAGTGTTTCTTTTTTGAAATACAAAAAAAACACCGCCGCCCAAACGCACAAACTGATTAAAAAAGTGGAAAATAAAATCGCCAATATCGCCGCCATATATGAATTAATAAACCTTGTTGAAGTGTTGAAGTCAAACTTCAACAAGCGCATTGAAGTTTGACTTCAACAATTTTACCGCAAAAATCGGCTTTAATCAAACAAAACGCAAGGTTTCACCTTGCAAGATTGCAAGGTGAAACCTTGCCCATTCCAGCCACGGCAATCATTTTTCGCTTTTCAGCGCGGCAATTTCCTCTTTAATCGCCTTCAATTCCTCTTCAAGCACCGCGGCTTCGTCTTCTAACGCGGTCATTTCGTTTCGGGGAGAAATAAATCTCCGGCGCCCATATCCCAATCCGCAACCAAATCCATAACCGCCGCCCCAGCCATAACCGCCGCCGCAAGGACCCATTCCCCTGCCGGTGCGCGGTCCTCGGCCCATCGGGCCGGTTCCATCAAATCTCGGCATAATTTTTATTTGAAATTTTTATTGGAAATTCCAAACCAATTAATATTTTGACCTTTATATTATGAATATATATTCATAACAACATCTTGTCAAGCCCGCGTGTTTTCGTTCGCATTTGCAGGGGCGAATAATCATTCGCCCCTACAAACTTAAATTGGGCTGGGATTTGAGATCTTCGGGTTTGATGATTTCGCCGCGGCGAAAGGCAAAATAGCCGGCGACTCCGGCCATCGCCGCGTTATCCATTGACAAATCCCCCGACGGCGCCAAAAATTGAATTCCTAATTCCTCGGCCATCTTTTGCATCGCCTCGCGCAATGCCAAATTGGCGCTCACGCCGCCGCCGATAATGATTGCCTTGCCGGCAAATTCTTTTGCCGCGCGCGCGGTTTTTTTCACCAGCACATCAACAATCGCCTGCTGGATTTCATAACTCATCGCGATTTTGTATTCATCGGATTGAGCAACTTTTGGTTCGCGTTTTTGGACTTCATAGAGTACCGCGGTTTTCAATCCTGAAAAGCTGAAATTATAATTCTTCTGATTTATCATCGGCCGCGGAAGCTCAATCCGCAGGGGTTGGACCCCTGTAAGTTTGACAGGGGTTGGACCCCTGTAAGTTTGCGTGGGTCTAACCCGCGCAGAAGCGAGTTTGGCGATTTCCGGTCCGCCCGGATAGCTCAAGCCCAAAATGCGCGCGGATTTGTCAAAGCACTCGCCCGCCGCGTCGTCCACGGTTTGCCCCAACAACCGATAGCCGCCGATAGCGTTTGCCAAAAATAACAGCGTGTGGCCACCCGAAACCACCAGGCAAATTGCCGGCAAATAATTTTTTTCAAATTCTTTTTCTCCGATTCCCAGAGTTATCAGGTTCGCCAAAAAATGCGCTTCCAAATGATTGGCGCCCGCCAGCGGCAAATTATATTTTTTTGCCAAATCTTGGGCAAAATTAATCCCTGTCCACAAACACGGATCCAACCCCGGGCCATGGGTAACCGCGATAAATTTTAATTTTGACAAATCAAAACCTTTGACCGCGTCTTCAAAAACCACGGGCAGATTTTTTTGATGCTCCCGCTTTGCCAAAGAAGGATACACTCCGCCATATTCGGCATGCAATTTGACTTGCGACGAAACAATATTGGAAACCGCCTCAATTTTTTTGAGTTTGCCTCCCCCTTCTTCGGCACGCATCACCGCGATAGCGGTATCATCGCAAGAAGTTTCAATCGCCAAAAAAAATATTTCTTCCATAAATTGATAAACTGTGCAAAAATTGTGCAAGGTTTCACCTTGCAAGCTTGCAAGGTGAAACCTTGCACAATTTTTGCACAGTACTATACCACTTCCAAAGCGAGGTTTATTGCCCCGACAACCGGATCACCGATAAACACAAAATCAAATTTGCCCGGATAGCGGCGTTCAATCTCGTTTGCCGCGCTATCGGCCACCCGGCGCGACTTATACGTTCCGCCCGCCAAAACCAGCGGCACTTGCCCTTCAAAATCAAGTTTTTTTGCCGCGGCGCAAACAGACTTGGCTATCTCCTTTCCCGCGGCAATCAAAATCTCCTGCGCGATTTTATCTTTCCGGTTCGCCGCGTGATCGCAAATCGGCGCCAGCTGTGATAAATTGGCGGTTGGATTTTGATAGATGAATTTCAAAAATTCATTGATGCTTTTGAATTTAAGTTTTTTGGCCGTCATTTGGCCCAAAATTGTTTTTGGACCGCGCTCTTCCATATCCTCGGCAATCGCTTGCGCGACTTGCGCGCCGATCCAAACCCCCGAACCCTTTGATGCCAGCCAGCCCTTATTGTTGGCTAAAAATTCTTTTTTGCCGTTCCACCCGTGAGTGGCGCTTCCGGTGCCCGCAATCGCCACAATTCCTTCCGGGCACATCGCCCCGCTGCGAAACGCCGCCAATTGGTCCGAACCGATTATTACCTTGCCGGAAAAAATTCCGGCAATCTTTTTTTGTTTTTTTAGTTCTTTTAAAATCCGCGATTTTTTGTCTTTATATTCCTCCTCCATTGCCGGCAAGCCGATAAACGTGGAAATAATTTTGGCACTCTTCCTCCTTTTTATCAAGTCATATATCGCTTTCGCCACATTTTCGGCCGCCAATTTTATTCCCGCATTGCGCACGTTTGAACCGCCCGAAACTACCCGGGCAATAATTTTGCCATTCATATCAGCCAACGCCGCCGCCGTCTTTGTTCCCCCGCCATCAACACCGATGACAAACTCCCGACTATTAACTTTTAACTTTTTACTCTTAACCATAATGCAAATTTAATCCGTGGAGACGAATAATTCTTGGCCTCCATAGCTCTAGCGAAAGAGGCATTCGCCCGCACTTCCATTCTAACATATCACGCGCATCCATATAAAAAAAGAAGGGCAATCTGCAAGTGCAAACTACCCATTTCAAGGAGTCGGCCGCTTATAGATAACAGCCACTCCGCATTTCGGAGAATTCTGGGAAGACATTATCTTCCTGATCTTGTCAGCAATCTCGCTAATCGGCTGGAGAAGCATTACCCCAAGTTGCAATAACTTCCCCTCTATCTCTTCCATGGTTTTAATAATTAAAAAACCGAATTTCCCCGACTTGCTCGATGCCTCGTTGATAGCATTCAAGCTATCCTTATCGTTAATCATTAATATCGCTTCCATGCAAATTCTCTCCAAAAAAACATATTCCGCGGAATTATTCCGCGGTCATTTTTGCTTCACGCCTTGCGCGAAGCAAAGCCGGTGCTGGCTTTACTCTACCAAACAATTTCCAATCCGTCAAGGTTTGCTACTCACATAATCTTTACGAGTATTGAAGGCGTTGAAGTCAAACTTCAATATGCTTGTTGAAGTTTGACTTCAACGCATCCAGACTGCTGTCATCTTCAATATTGCGCATTACCAATTGGTTGGAGTCAACCAAACAGTTTTTGCCGATAAATCGGCCGGGCATAAAGGTGGCGCGCGCGCCGATTTTTGAATTTTGACCGATGATAACTCCCAAAGATTTCAATCCGGTGGCAATTTTTGCCAAAACTTTCTCGCCGTTTTTTTCTTTTTTTATCAGAACCGAAATTTCTTTTCGGTCAACGCGCACATTTGTGGTGATCGCGCCCGCGCCGACGCGCGCTCCCCGATCCAGAATTGAGTCGCCGAAATATCCCGAATGAACATGAACATCCGGCTGGAATATGCAACGCGCCGCTTCGCAAAACGCACCCACTATCGCACCATCCTCCAAATCGCAATAATCGCGCACCACGCTGTTGTTGCCAATCACGGCATTATCGCCGATATAACACGGTCCTTTAATCACCGCCCCCTCGTAAATTTTGACATTTTCGCCGATAACCACATTGCCCTCAATGATCGCGTTTTTGGCAATTTTCGCGGAATTGGCAATTTTTTGTTTTGTTAGAAATTTGTCAAAAAGATATTTTTGCACGCCAAACAAATGCCACGAATATTTCAAAGATATTCCCGTATAGTTTTCATCCAACATTACAACGCGCGCGTCATTTTCCTTGGCATAAGCGTCAATCGCAGCTTCAAATTCTTGGTTAAAATGCACTTTTCCCAAAACTTTATCCAGACAATCCAAATATTTTTTATCAAAAAGATATATTCCTCTAACTTTAACATTTGACGGCTCTTTGCCTTCGACCGGCTTTTCAATCATTCCTGTCACCTTGTCTTCATCAAGACCGACAATTCCATAGAGCCAAGGAGTTTTTGTAATTTGACCCGCCAATATTATTTTTGTTCCGGTTTGCCGCGATTTTTCCGCCATTTTGGCGCAAATCTCACCGCAATCAATACTGTGGGCATGCACCACAAAAAATTGCCCCTTGATATGATCTCGCGCCGCAACCATCGCCCCGCTCATTCCGTTTACTTCCGGCTGAATAACATAACTGATATTTTTGATTTCAGAAAAGTTTTTTAACTCTTTTTCAATCTCACACTTCGGGCTTTGTACCACCACAATTTCGCCGACTCCAATTTGGCGCAATCCGTTAATGGTATACCAAACCAGCGGCTTGCCCATAACCTGCAACAAACTTTTATGCCTCCCGTTCAGCGGCCAAAATCTTGATGATTCCCCGGCGGCCAAAATAACCGCCTGCAATGGTTGATTATTTCCCTTTGCCATTTTGATAATTTATTAATTTAAAAATTTGCTTTATGACTTTTTTTGGATCATAGGCAAATTCCTTTTTTTTCAATAAATCCGCGCCGACAAATTTGTCTTTGGGTAAATCAACATCAATTTTAAACGGTTCGCAGATCATAGATTCTTCTTTTTCGTATTCTTTCAGCAAATCCGTATCGATCGGGGCGTTATTGTAGATAACATAGTCCAGGGAATGCCCCATATATTTTTCCACTTCCGCGGCAAAGCTTTTGATTGAAAATCCATGCGTTTCCCCTTTGCGCGAAACTGTGTTGCTGATCAAAATTTTCTTTGCCTTGGATTTTTTGAAAATCGCCGGAGCATCCTTGGGCAAAAAGCACGGAATTGTGCTGGAATATAAATCACCCGGACCGATAGTTATTATGTCCGCTTCCAAAATCGCCTTCTTGGCTTCGGAAAACATTTTTGATTCTGGTTTTTGGAAAACTTTATTAATTTTTAAATTCGTATCGTGGTTGCCGGCAAGCTCGATTTCTTCCTCGCCAATAATTTCGCTTCCGTCTTCCAATTCGGCAATAATATGTGTTTTATCAATGACCATGGGCAAAACGCGGTTTTTACCAATTTCCATAAATTCGGAAATGATTACCATGGCTTTTTTGTGGCTTTTTAAATTCCACTCCAATCCAGCGATAAACGCATTGGCAAAAGATTGCCCCTTATGCCAAGCACCGAAAAATTCATCACCGAAACGAAACTTCCAAAGGTCCTTCTTCCATTTTGGAGCATTGGATAGTGCCAAAATATGACGCCTTATATCTCCGGGGGGAAGCACGCCGAATTGCTTGCGCAACGCGCCCGCCGCGCCGCCGCTATCCACCATTGAAGTAATACCCGCTAACTGAAACGGATATTTTTTAAGCGGCTCCAAGAGCACCTTGGGCACCAAATTTCCCCCACCCAAGCAAACAATTTTTAACTTTGTATTTTTATTATTTTCTTTGGTAATCATAGACAAAAGGCCGTTTATTCCTTAAACTGAATGATAACTTAAAATAATCTTATTTTCAACTTATTATGGCACAAATTATGGCGGAAAAATTTTTAATCAAAGGGCAGAATCAATTAAGCGGCGAAGTTGATATTTTTGGCTACAAGAACAGCGCAGGCGCGATTTTATCCGCCGCGCTTCTCACCGAAGAACCGTGCGTAATTGATAACTTATCTCTGTGCAGCGATGTTTTGGACCAAATTGACATCATCGGGCAAATGGGCGCCGAAGTGCAATGGCTTGATAAAAGAAAAATCCAAGTCAACGCGAAAAACATTGACCCGGAAAAAATTCCTTGCGCTCTTTTTGAAAAAATGCGGGTTTCGGCCTTGCTCATCGGGCCGCTTGCCGCCCGGTTTAAAAAATTTAAAGTTCCCCATCCCGGCGGCGATAAAATCGGCCTGCGGTCGATTGGCATCCATTTGGAAGCGTTAAAGCAAATGGGTATCGGCATTACCGAAGAGAACGGCTTTTACCATTTTGACGTTCCTGGCAAAATTGAGGGAACGCGCATAATACTGCGCGAGTTTTCCGTTACCGCCACCGAAGTCGTAATGATGGCCGCGGCAACGGCAAAAGGCGAAACCGTGATTGAAATCGCCGCGGCCGAACCGCAAGTGCAAGACTTGGCGCTGATGCTGCAAAATATGGGAGTGGTAATTGAAGGAGCGGGAACGCATACGATTAAAATTAAAGGAGTTCAAAAGCTTTCGGGCACAAACCATTCGATTTGCCCCGATCTTTTGGAAGCCGGCACATTTATGATCGCGCTGGCGCTCACCGGCGGCAAAGGCAAAATAAAAAACACCAATCCTTCGCACTTGATATACTTTTTTGAAAGGATGCGCGATATCGGCATTGATTTCCGGGTCAATGATCGCGAAATTATCGTTAATCCGTCGGGAAATTTCAAAGCGGCAAAAATACAGGTTCTTCCCTATCCGGGATTTCCCACCGACCTCCAGCCGCAAACCGCGGTTCTGCTCACTCAAGCCAAAGGCAAGAGTTTGATTCACGAGCCGCTTTATGAAAATCGCTTCCAGCACTTGCAGGAATTGCGCAAAATGGGCGCCGATATTGAAATCACCGATCCCCACCGCGCGTTAATCTTTGGCAAAACCGATTTAATCGGCACAAAAGTGGACGCCTCCGATATCCGCGCCGGCGCGGCATTGATTCTCGCGGGACTCGCCGCCAAAGGCGAAACCATAATCAGCAACATCTCGCAAATCGAGCGCGGCTACGAAGATTTTGGCGGCAAACTCCGCGGTTTGGGAGCGGACATCAAACGCATATAAATGAATTTTTCAGTTTTCAGTTTTCATTGAATTTTCAATGTTCATTTATCAAACAAAAAATCCGGCAAAAGCCGGATTTTGGTTTTTGTTCGTAGGAGCAGCCCTTGTGGTTGCCCGAATTGGAAAGGGCGGGTACAAGACCCGCCCCTACAAGATTCACGACTTCGCAAATTTTTTTGCCAATTCCCACGCCCTTACATTCAGCTCAAGATGTTTGGGCGCCACCGATGACTTGATCGCTTCCAGCATTATTTCGGGTTCAAGCGGCACCATTTTTTCAAACGCCGCGCGGCAAAGCAAATAAACTCCGGCAACCGCCGCGTTTCCCAATTCTTTTTCGCAAATTTCCGCGGCATTGACCACCTCTATTTTTTTGGTTAATTTTTGCAAATTTTTCACTATCTCCTCTTTTGCCAAAGGCGATTTCCCGGGAATGGGCACAATTGTTTCACTGATTAAGTATTGCGTTTCTTTATTGGCAAAATAGGCGGCTTTCAAACATTCCTGCATTTCCAGCCCCACGATCAAATCCGCCTTTTTTGCCGCCACCATGGGCGAAAAAACCTGCTTGCCGAATTTAATGTGCACCTCCACCGATCCTCCCCTTTGCGACAACCCGTGCAATTCGCTGGTTTTGACATCCAGCCCCTGCTTATCCGCCGCGTCGGCCAAGACTTCCAGCAAAGTGATCAACCCCTGCCCGCCAGTACCCACAATCACGCAATTAAAAACCTTGTTGTTATCCTCCCCACTATTATTTGTTTTTTTAACTTTTATCATATTTTTGCCAAATCTTTGATTTATGATTTAAGATTTATGATTTAAGATTTTAAGGCGCACCTCTGTTTTGCCAAAGCTTCACAGAACGCGCCTTGCCAAACCTGCATCCCTGAATTCATTCTATTAAAAATTTCGCAATTTATCAAATAAAAACGCTTTTAAAAAACACAAAAGCACTAAATCAAAAAATATTTAGTGCCAAAAAACAAAAAATGACATCTCAATTATGCGGAACAATCCCATAGAAAATTGTTCCCGTGGATGTATCTTCGTAGATTCCATCTTTATTTTTTTTCAAAGTTCTATCTCTCCCTGTGCGTTTTCTCCTTTGGCCGGATTTTTCTTTTGGCCTCATTAGTATTAATCTTAACGATTTTATAATAATTGTAAAGGGCGAGGTATTTGTAGGGGCGGGTCTTGTACCCGCCTGCATTTCAACGCGAAAGGGCGAATAATCATTCGCCCCTACGCGTTTTTGTCAAGGTTTAAAGTTCGACAAGGTCGCACCTCGGCGATTACACCGAGGAACGACCTTAGGGGAATTAACGGGCAACAAATTTGCATGGGCGGCGCGCGATAATCACGCTCACTTCCGGTTTTTCCACAAATTCTTGCACCGCGGCGATAAATTCTTCGCTTTGACCTTGGTCAATAATTTTTAAATTTTGCTCTTTAACTCCGCAGGCCAAAACCATTTTTTCAATCGGAATATGATTTTGAATGCCCGCGGAGTCCGGGTGCGGCTGATGGCCGGTCATTGCCGTGATCTCGTTGTTCATGATGATCACCAGCGGATTGGAACCGTTATAAACGGCGTTTAGCAATCCCTCAATGCCGCTATGGAAAAATGTGCCGTCGCCGATAAACGCGATCACTTTTTGATCCGTGGATTTTTTGATGCCGTGGGCAATACCAATGGAGCTTCCCATGCAAAACATATAGTCATACAAATTATGCGGCGGCAAGGCCCCGATCATATAACAGCCGATATCGCCGCCAAAAATCACTTTTTTCTCATCCACCGCTTTTTTTACCGCGGCAAACGCCAGCCAATACGGGCATCCGGGGCACAATTGCGGGGATCGATTGGGTAATTCAAATTTTGGCGCGAATTTGGGCATTGTGTATTTTTTGCCCGCAAATTTTGCCACCATCGCCGTGGCGATTTCGGGCTTCATTTCGCCGATTTGCGTTCTCAAGTCAAGGCCGTGAATTTGCAATTTGCAGTTGGCGTCTTTTGCCAACATTCGCACTATTCTTTCCAAATAGGGCTCCATTTCTTCAACCACCAAAACTTTTTTCAAGTTTTTAATAAACCCGGCAATTTTTTTCTCAGGCAAGGGATTAAACACTCCCAGCTTTAAGATCGGCAAATCAACTCCCAAATCGCGCATTGCTTCTTTAACATTCAAATATGAAATACCCGAAGTGATAACGCCTATGGTTTGTTTTTTACCTCCAGCGCTGTTTTCAATACGGCTTAGATTGCTCTTTTCAAAATAGGCCTGTGCTTTTTGCTCGCGCAGCAGCATTTCTTTTTTCATTTCGTGCAAGCGCGGCATCATCGTAACGAATTTTTCTTTGTTTTTAACAAACTTTCCCTTCAAATCAACTTTTTTGCTCAAATCAAGCTCGCCCAAAACCACTCGCGCGCGCTGATGCGCGATGCGCGTGGTCGCGCGCACAATCACCGGCAAGCCAAGTTTTTCCGAGATGGCAAACGCTTCAATAATAAAATCTTTGCATTCCTGCGCGTCGGAAGGCTCCAACATCGGCAAATGCCCCAAAACCGAAAACAGGCGCGAATTTTCTTCTGACTGTGCCGAACTGTGGCACGAGGGATCGTCGGCGATAAAAATTACCATCGGCACCACCGTGCCCGTATACGCTAAGGGTAAAAGCGGTTCCAACGCGACATTCAAGCCAAAATTCTTCATCGCCACCAAAGTTTTTAGCCCCGAAAAATTCGCGCCGATTGCCGCTTCCATGGCGGTTTTCTCGTTGGTGGAAAATTCAAACAAGAATTTGGGATCGTCTTTTAATTCATTTTGCAAAAAATAAAAATTGTTGCCGATCTCCGATGCCGGCGTTCCCGGATAGGTGGAAACAAACCGCACGCCCGCTTCCAGCGCGCCGCGCACGATCGCCTCATTCCCCAAAAGCATCGCCCTCTCCCCTTTTTGATTTTTTAATAATTTGTGCATAATATTTTTAAAAATTAACTGTTAAATTAAAACGGCAATTCAATTGTAGCATTTTGAATTGCCGTTTTCCACCTTGCAACTTTTTAACTTTCTCGCTTTCTCGCTTATCGACTTTCTTGCTTATTCCACGGTCACCGATTTTGCCAAATTTCGCGGCTTGTCAATATCGCACCCCCGCTCCAAGGCGGTGTGATAGGCCAACAATTGCAGAGGTATCGCCGCAATTATCGGCGTGAGCATCTCCAGCGTTTTGGGAACATAAACCACATCATCGGCAATATCGGCAATGCCTTTATTGCCTTCGGTGGCAATCGCCAAAACTTTTCCGCGGCGCGCCTTAATTTCCATTATGTTGGAGATATTTTTTTCATAAACCGAATCGCTGGGGCAAATCGCCACAGTCGGAAAATTTTGGTCAATTAACGCCAAAGGTCCGTGTTTTAGTTCGCCCGAAGCAACTCCTTCGGCATGGATATAGGCCAGCTCTTTTATTTTGAGCGCGCCCTCCATCGCCATGGGATAATTATACTTGCGCCCCATAAAAAACATACTGGTATAATCTTTATATTTTCGCGCGATTTCTTTGATTTGATCGTTGCAATTTAAAGTTTTTTGCACCAATTCGGGAATTTTTAATAATTCATTGGCAATGCGTTGCCCCATAACCAGCGATAGTTGACGTTGCCGCCCCAAATAAAGAGTCAACAGCGCCAAAACCGCCAACTGCGAAGTGAACGCTTTTGATGATGCCACTCCGATCTCCGGACCGGCGTGATTATAAATTCCCGCGTCGGTTTCGCGCGCCTGCGTTGATTCCACCGCGTTGGTGATGCCAATAGTTAGAACGCCTTTTGATTTGGCTTCGCGAACCGCCGCCAAAGTGTCGGCGGTTTCCCCCGATTGGGAAATCGCCAAAACCGCGGAATTTCTTTCCAAAATATTTTTGCGATATCTAAACTCCGAGGCCGCGTCCACATCCGTGGGCAAATTGGCATATTCTTCAAGCATTAACTCCGCGATAAGCCCGGCGTGCCGGGCGGTGCCGCAAGCGGCAATATGCAATTTTTCAATTTCGCGCAAACGCTTCTCAATCGGCATCAAGCCGCCCAATTTGGCCGCGCCTTCGTCGGGCACCAACCGCCCGCGCAAAGAATTTGCCAAACTTTCGGGCTGCTCCATTATCTCTTTGAGCATAAAATGCGGGTAGTCGCCTTTTTCCACGTCTTTGGCATCCCATTCAATAACTTGGGGCTCGCGTTCGGCATAAATAAAATAATTCTCCGGAGTCAAAATCGCGATCTCCCCTTCGTTTAAATAAACCACTTTTTTGGTGTTAGCCACCACCGCGGCCGGATCCGAAGCCACCAAAAATTCGTCATCGCCGATGCCGATCAACAACGGACTGCCCGACCGCGCGGCAACAATCTTGTTGGGATCGCTTTTGGCAATCACCACAATGCCATATGTCCCCCTCACTTTGGCCACCGCTTTTTTTACCGCCCGCTCCAGATTGCCGTCAAAATATTTTTCAATCAAATGCGCCAAAACTTCGGTGTCGGTTTGGGAAATAAAAGTATGTCCCTCGGCTTCTAATTTTTCTTTTAACTCTTTGTAATTTTCAATAATGCCGTTGTGCACCACCGAAATTGTCCCCTTGCAATCCAAGTGCGGATGGGCATTGATTTCCGTCACGCCGCCGTGCGTGGCCCAGCGAGTATGCGCGTGGCCGACATTGCCGTTAACATTCATTTTCCCGAGATCATCCCCCGCCGTGGAAATTTTGCCGATCTTTTTGAAGGTGAAGGGTTTTTCTTCTTTATTGTGAATGCAAAAACCAAAGCTGTCATAGCCTCGATATTCCATTCGCTTCAATCCGGAAATCAAAACCGGAAACGCCTCCCTTTTGCCGATATAACCGATTATGCCGCACATGTTTCAAATGAAAAATTAAAATATCAAAATTAAAAATTACAATGAAAAATTTAAAATTATGAATTTATAAAATTCCGCATTTAATTTTAAAAAAATCAATCAATTTGACCTTAACTCATGCTTCATAATGCCCCATCCTTTCTTTTTTATCAACCCTTGACAAAATCAAGAAAGTATGCTTAAATAAAATCAGAGGTGAGATTAAAATGAACACCAAAATTTTGTCTTTGCTGGCAGTTTTGCTTTGCATGACTGCCACGGTAGAAGCGAGGGTGCCAACCGCAGAGGAAGTTTTCGGATGGGATTTTAACACGCCATCCATCTGTGTCCCCATAGTAAGCAACGGAACAATTTCCGTTACAATAGGGGAATTTGGCACCCACGGAGGCAACCGGGTATGCGATGACTCGGGGTGCGAAGGAACACTGGTATTCTTCTACGATACCAGTGAAAATATAATGGGATTTTCCCCGATCATGGGAATGGAATTGAAAAATACCACTATTCATTGCACCATTTCCGGCAGATTAAAAAAATTTTTGATTTTGATAATGCCGCTTTTGACCATTATTTTGTCTTCATAGCCCAAAGTTATTATCCGTGCTTCTTTTAGTTTGAATTTTTCCATTGATTCAACCAACCCTTCAACTTCCCGTGATTTATTTTCCTCATTCAAATTCCAGCAGGCATTGATTAATTTCTTCACACTGCGCCCTTGGCGCACAACAAAATCAGTCTCGCGTTTTCCTTGCCAGTAAAAAACTTCCTCTCCGCTTCTTTTCAACGCCAGAAATACGGCATTTTCAAAAACACGGCCGATATTCTCTGAAAATTTGAAAGACACCGCATTGTAAATACCCGTATCAATGCTGTATAGTTTCTTGGGTCTTTTTTGTTGCTGCGACAAAGAATAGGAAAAAAATCCCGCCGGCAACATCAAGAAAACTTCATCAAGATAGGATAGGAATTTATTGGCGGTTGGTTGCGCTATATCTTGCGCCTTTTGCGCCGAATACCCCGACATCGGCAAGCCGTTTTGCGTCATCGCCAAAAGACAAAATTCTTTTAAAAGCCGGCTATCGCGGACTTTATAGCGCCCGGCAATATCTTTCTCAATAATCGCCGAATAATATTCTTTTAATAATTGCGTTTTTGTTCGCTTATCTGCGGTGAGTGTTGTTTGAGGGAAGCCTCCGAATTCAAGATATTCCAAAAATGCATGGCGCAATTGAACGGAATTTGTGTTTATTTTGCTTTCGTCAAGCAAATTGTCCTGTTTTTTAAAATATAAGAATTCCTGAAAACTCAAAGGATATATCACATTTGAATAGCTTCTTCCGGTAAGAGTATGGCCGTATTCTTTTGACAAAAGATGGGAAGACGAATCGGTGATGTAGAATTTCACATTATCCCCTCTGTCATAAACGCCGCGTACAAATCTTTCCCACTGCGGCACCATATGTATTTCGTCCAAAGCCATATAGATTTTCCCTTTGGGAAGAAACTTCTCACGATAAGCGTCATAGATTTGCAGCAAAAATTTCAGGTCAAGATCGGCCGCAAAAGCCGGTTCCTCAAAATTAATATATAGAATATTTTGCGAAGGTGTGCCGTTATCTATAATTTCTTCCAATGCTTGCAAAAGTGCCGTTGATTTGCCGCAACGGCGCACTCCGGTAATCACAGACACCTCTTTCTGATCTTTTTGTTTTAAAAGATTTTGGACATATTTTGGCCTAGCTAATCCCGTGTCAACCTTTTTTTGCCAAAAATTCCACTGGCTCAATATGCTTATTATCTCATGGTTGGTCATAAATATAATTTAGTGTTTTATGCCAAAATACTAAAGTATATTTTAGTATTTGTCAAATACGATGACACTGCCATAAATCATAAAGTGTTCCGATTGTCTCTTTTTTTATACAACGATGTTTAACAAGCGAGCGGGAACGAATATTGTGTTTTCGATTTGTCTGCCGTCAATCCATTTTTTGATTTCCGGCAATGCCAGCGCGGTTTCAAGCGCTTTTTCTTTTTGGATATCAACGGGAGCGGAGATTTTGGCGCGCATCTTGCCGTTGATTTGGATAATCAACTCAATTGTTTCTTCTTTGGTAAGATTTGCGTCCGCTTGAGGCCATGGTTGCGCAAAAACGCTTTCTTGGTTGCCCAAAACTTGCCACATTTCTTCGCAGATGTGGGGTGTAAACGGCGCGAGCAGCAAAACCATTCTTTGCAAAACGTCTTTGCCGACCTGCCCCTTGTTATCTTCGGCGAAATTTAAAAATTCCATATAGGCGGCGATGGCGGTATTGAACTTTAATTGTTCAATGTCGCCAGAAATTTTTTGATTGAGTTTGTGCGCGCGAGTTATAATTTCCTTGCCGCTCTCTTTATTGTCTTTACATTCCAAAACCAAATTCCAAACCCGTCCCAAAAATTTGCGGCTTCCGCGCAGACTGTCGGTATTCCACGCGATCGCTTGGTCAAACGGCCCCATAAACAGCTCGTATATCCGCAAAGTATCCGCGCCGAATTCTTTGACAATATCATCGGGATTCACCACATTTCCGCGGGATTTGGACATTTTTTGATTGTTGGCCGCCAGCACCATTCCCTGCGAAGTGCGCTTTTTGTACGGCTCCTTTGACGGCACCGCGCCAATGTCAAACAAAAATTTATAAATGAAGCGCGAGTACAAAAGATGTAAGGTGGTGTGTTCCATTCCCCCGTTATACCAATCCACCGGCAGCCAATAATCCAGTTTTTCTTTGGCGCCGATCGCTTCATTATTTTTTGGATCGCAATAGCGCGCGTAATACCAGTTTGATCCCGCCCAATTGGGCATGGTGTCGGTTTCTCGCTTAGCTTCCCCGCCGCATTTTGGACATTTAATATTCACCCATTCGGCAATCGCCGCCAATGGCGATTCTCCCGTGCCCGTGGGCTGGTATTTTTCAATATGCGGCAGCTTAACCGGCAACTCGCTTTCGGGCACCGGAACAATGCCGCACTTTTGGCAATGAATAATGGGAATCGGCTCGCCCCAATAATGCTGGCGCGAAAAAATCCAGTCGCGCAATTTGTAATGCACCGCGGTTTTTGCCCCGTCCTTTTCCAGCCATTTTGCAATCGCGCCAATCGCCTCTTTTGAATCCAATCCGTCAAACCGCGCCGAATTTATCAGCACGCCATAATCGGTAAACGCTTCTTTTTCAATATCACCGCCTTTGATAACTTCAATTATCGGCAGACCGTATTTTTTGGCAAAATCCCAGTCGCGCGCGTCGTGCGCGGGCACCATCATCACCGCCCCGCCGCCATATGAACCGATCACATAATCTCCCAGCCAAACGGGAATTTTTTCATTATTTGCCGGATTGATCGCAAACACGCCCTCTAAACAAATGCCCGTCCTTTCCTTTTCCAAATTAACCCGTTCAAATTCGGATTTTTCTTTCGCCTTTTGAATATAATCCAATACTTCTTTTTTATTTTTCACCTGCGGCAAAATATTTTCCAAGCCCTGATATTCGGGCGATAAAACCAACGCGGTCACGCCAAAAACTGTATCCGGCCGCGTGGTAAATATCTTGACTCCGCCAACATTTATGTTTGCGAATTGAAATACAATTTCCGCGCCCGCGCTTTTGCCAATCCATTCTTTTTGCTGGATTTTTATTTTTTCCCAAAAATCAACTCTGTCCAAATCATCAATTAAGCGATCGGCATATTTGCTAATCGCCAGCATCCACTGCTTCATTGTTTTTCGCGCCGCCGGCGCGCCGCACCGCTCACAATTGCCGGCAACCACCTCCTCATTGGCCAGCCCCGTTTTGCAGGAATCGCACCAATTCACCGGAATTTCGGCTTGATAGGCCAAGCCTTTTTCATAGAGCTTCAAAAAAATCCATTGCGTCCATTTGTAATAATCCGGATCGGTGGTGTCCACCTGCCGCGACCAATCAAAAGAAAGCCCCATGCTTTTTAGCTGGCGCGTGTAATTGGCAATATTTTTTTGCGTGGTGATTTTTGGATGAATGCCGGTTTTAATGGCATAATTTTCCGCAGGCAATCCAAACGCGTCCCAGCCGATGGGAAACAAAACATTTTCCCCTTGCATCCGGCGCTTGCGCGCCACGCAATCCATGGCCGAATAGGACCGCACATGCCCCACATGCAATCCCTCGCCGGACGGATAAGGAAACTCCACCAAAAGATATGTTTTGGGTTTATCAGAAAAATCCTCCGCCTTATACAAGTCGCCTTCCCCCCAAATCTTCTGCCACTTCTTTTCAATCTCAGCCGGATTATATTCTTTTTTATTGCCCGATTGGTGTTCCATAAAAGATATGCTAATTTTTAATTTGAAATTTTTAATTTTTAAACAATTCTTAATGTTTCAATCTTTAAAAATTTCTAAATTTTTAAATTGTTTAAAAATTAAAAATTTCAAATTAAAAATTATTTATTGTAGTATTTCTCCGCCAATTCTTCAAACTCTTTAATGACATCTTTGCCGCACCCCAAATCTTCATCCTTTTCCAACGGCTTCCAGTTTGCCACCGGAATGGGCCAGCCGTCGCGTTTCTCTTTGGAAAAATAGGGCGGCGTCAACACGCGAAAATAGGGCTTTTCTTTAGTGGTCACCAAAACGATTTTTGCCTTCCAAAAATTCTCTTGCGCGTCTTTTTCTAACAGCAATTCTTCTTCCAGCGATTCGGGCTCGGCGCGAAATTTCACTTCCACAAATACCGGCTTTTCGCGGCATCCCATCACGGCAAAATCAGGAATTGACGCCATCTTTTTTCCCAAATCGCTGTCTTTGGAAAACTCGTCTTCCAATTGCGCGATGTTTTCCAGCGCGGCATCCGCGCCCAAGCGATAAACCCGGCAACCGCTTGCCTTTAACAACTGCTCCACCAAACCCTCCGCCAGTTTCCCTTTAACAATGTTTTCGGCTGAAAACATAAATTTTCAATTTTCAGTTTTCAATTTTCATTGAATGACCAATTGTCCAATTTTCAAACAAAATACAAATCCGCATTTGGTTTGATTCATTGATACATTGAAAACTCAATGCAAACTGGCAATTGAAAACTATTTTATTTCCCTCATCATATAAAAAAAATCCCCTCTTTTCAAGGCAACCCCCTCGCATTCCCAAGGTCGTTCCTTGCCGATTATCCCGAAGCGTAGCAAGGGATAATTGGAAAGGTGCGACCTTGCCCAAACTGCCTTTTGATTTTTCATTCGTCATCATTTGGTAAACCATTAAATAATTGGTCCCTTTTCATATCCTTCAGTTTCGGATCAATTGGTTTGGTTTTTAAATTATCGCCGCGAAACTCCGGATCGCTCTTGTAAATCTCAAAAACTTCAAGCGCGATCTGCTCGGCCTGCGGCGCCAAATGCTCTTGTCCTTCTTCCCATTTAATTTGCGCCAAATGCTCGATGGCAAACAAGTAAAAATCTTTTGGAGTTTCGGCCTCAAAATTATCAAACAGCTCAAAAATGATTTGCTGGATTGTGTCGGCAACCGATCCCGAAAACCATGTTTCGGGAAAATAGGCGCCATAAACCCGCTTGTGGTCTTTCATCGACGCGATTGTCGCGGCGCAAAAATCACAAAAATCGTCCGTTGCTTGGCCGCACGCCGGACATTGGCAATTTTTGCCGCAGGCGATAAATTCCGCCCCGCACTTTTCACAAATCGTCCCCTGATAATTCAAATGTATCGGCATTCGCGTCCCCAAGGTCGTTCCTTGCCGATTATCCCGAAGCGTAGCAAGGGATAATTGGCAAGGTGCGACCTTGCCCAAACTTAATGTTATCCTGCATTGAAAAAATGATGTATATACATTCACTATTTTCTCTCCACAATAATCGTGCAGTTGGCGATCAATGCTGCCAGCGCGCCCACCGCCGCCAAAACCGGCGCCAGCGCCGTGCCCACCACCGCAAACGTTAAAGGAATTTCCATCAGCGTATCTCCTTTGTCGTTGATAATGATTATCCGGCGCACATTTCCCTCTTTGATTAACTCCTTAACTTTTTCCAAAATCTTCCCTCCCGAAACCTTGAATTCCTCCCGCTTGCATTTTGCCCCGCACTTTGCGGTTTTTTCTTCTTTTGTATTTTGCCCTTTTTTTGTTGCCATATGTTTTTTATTATTGCCTTAAACATAACATCAGAACCCCATAGGAGCAACACTCTATATTCTTAGGGCACCTCAATCCCTGTATTGTAGGGGCACCCCACCCGTACATTCGTAGAGGCACCCCTTGTGGGTGCCCGCATTTTATTTTTCAACCGTCCTCAAATTCGGGCGACCATAAAGGTCGCCCCTACACGGCGCGGTACAATTCGTCCAACTCCCAATTCAATGGGTTGTTGATGATATATTCGCGAATCCGGTTTAAATCTTTGTCATCGCGAACGATATGCTCCCAATAATTTCTCTGCCAAATTGACTTTTCAAACGGCGGGAATTTGCCCATCTTTACATTTCGAATATATTCATTGGTCATCAACGATTTAAACGCGCCAACAATGTTGCCAAGTGTTTTCGTAGGGGCGGGTCTTGTACCCGCCCTCCTCTCGTTCGAACAATCATAACTCGGGCGACCATAAAGGTCGCCCCTACAACGCGGGAGACCTCCCTTACGATTTACAATCCACAAAATACCGTGAAAATGGTTTGGCATCACCGCGAATTCGTCAAGCCGTATATTTTGAAACTTTTCCGGCAATTGCCGCCACCAATATTCAACCATTTCCCCCGCTCCACTCAATTTCATTTCTCCTTTTTGTATTTCTCCAAAAACGCATTTCATATTCTGCGCGCAAACCGTGATAAAATAAGCCCCGTCCCGCGAATAATCATATTTTCCATACCTTATTGATCTCCGATGATGAATTTCGGAATTATAAACCATATTTTAATCCCACGGGAAAACAACATCTTCGTTAATTTCCCAGGCAAACGATTGAATGCGATAATTCTCATTTTGCAATGATTTCACCCGATAAAGCGCGAGAAACGAAATGTTTTTTGGTTGGCAATATTTTTGCAAATGATTTTTCAAAAGCCAAAGCGTTTTGCCCGAGCGGATAACATCGTCAACCGCCAAAATATTTTTATCGTTTATCCATTTGGCGCGATCAAAAAATATCACATCGTTTTTGTTGATATACGCCGCAACCAGCGGCTTATCAATCCTCGCCGCCAGCAACGCCGCCGGCACCAGCCCTCCCCGGCTCATCCCAACTACAAAATCAATCTTTTCCAAAAATTCTCTATTATCCTCAACAAACTCCCCAACCATTTTTTCAACCTCCCCAAATCCAACTATTATCTTTTCCATAATAGTTAACCAACATTCTCACATTTTCAAGAATATTGGAATTCCTGTTAATTATCCTGATTTATTTTTTTCTTGGTGCACCCGCTCAATCACTTTTTGCACCAAAAGCGTCGGGTCGCTTTCATAAGTAATCTTTTTAATGCCCCGATAGGTTCCCTTCACCAAGCCGCGAATTTTGTCGGCTGTTCCTCCCGACCCTTCCAAAATGCCGATAATTTTTTTGCATTCCACCGCCGTGGTAAATTCATGCAAGGTGCCCATTCGGCCGCAGGCGATAATCACCGCGTCCGCGGATTTGGTCATAATAATATCCCGTCCTGAATAATCCGCGCCGGTATAGACCATCACGTCAAAAACATCCACCGGCAAGCGATAGTGCCGTATGTGGTCGGCTTCGGAGCCGGCCGGAGAAAATCCCACGTTAAATCCCCCCGCCTGTTTGCATCCTTGCGCCGAAAAATAAGGCACGCCCGTGGTCGCGCCGGAAACCAAAACGCAATGGCTGCGCGCGATTTCCTTGCCAATCTCTTTTGATAAAAAAATAATGTTGTCGCAACAATGGCTGATTTCCGCCGCCCCCGACACCGCGATTTTATATTGCATAAAATTTAATGATAAATCAAAAAAACCCGATACCCCATTTTAGCAAAAGCGAATCAAAATGAAAAACGAACTCCGTTTCCGAAGTCCGCTTCATATTTTTAAACTATTACTCTTCAGTTTTTTCTTCAGTAGTTTCTTCTTCGTCTTCGAATCTAAACATTGTCTTGTTTGTTCAAAAATTTAATGCGCACTTAAACTTTTGAAATTAGTTAACCTTGGATCGCAAAATCACAATCCAAAGTGTTTATTGATGCAAGACCTTTACATTCAAAATGTTAGCCTTTTGGGGCATCAATGTCAAGGTTTTTCAACTAAAAAACACCGATGCATCGGTGCCTTTTAGCGAGGGGAACAGCCCATCGCGAAATCAGTCAAACTACATAGTGCAATCTGGCAGAGACCGCATGGATCCAAGTCAACCTCCTCCGCTGACAAGCTTTCTGCCTGTATTGGGTAAAAACCCTCATCCCCTCGCTTTTTATTTACCCGATTGAAAACGATTTGTCAAATTTTTGCGCAGAATTATCTTTCGGTGATATTTTTTGATTGAAAAAACAAGCGGTTGTGATATAATCAACCCGCATTACGCAAGGCGCGCCCGTAGTTTAACGGATAAAATTCCGGCCTCCGGAGCTGGCGACTACTGGTTCGATTCCAGTCGGGCGCACACTATGCCAATCAAAAAAACTCGCGGCAAGCGCGAGTTTTTTTAAATCTTCTTGGCAATTATGTAAAGATTGCTTTCCTTGTCGCTGTGCGCCATTGTGCCGAATTTATCAATTTCAAACTCGGCGGATTTTGCCAATCCCCTCAGCTCCCCCAAAGAGAACGCGTGATGATAGCGCCGGTATTTGTTTTGCCAAGGAATGAAAAAATCGCCAAAATCCATTTTTTCCGCTTCCAATGCGATTTTAATTTGCGATCTAAAAAAACTTTTGAGACGTTTCCATTGCCTTTGCCTTATCATTGCGGGCAGGCGCAAATCCCAAACCAAAACAATAAAATATCCGCCGGTTCTTAAAATACGATGCGCTTCTTGAAAAAACTTATCACGACATTCCCGCGAAGGAATGTGGTGCAAAACCGCCAACGAAACCGCCAAATCAAATTCGTCGGCGATAAACGGCAAATGCAACGCATCGCCAACTGAAAAATTTCCGCCGGGATATTTATCCGCCGCGATCTCTATTAATTTTCTTGAGGCATCAATACCATTATAATCAGTCGCTTTATTTTTAAAAAACGGATACAAACGGCCGTTACCGCATCCGATATCCACCACTCTGTCCCCTCTTTTTACAAAATCTCCCAACAACGCCGCAACATTTTCCGGAACATATCCGCGCGTCCGAGAAAACGACTCGGCAAAATTATCATAATTTTGGCGCATTTGCGCCAAGATTTCGTCGGCAGTCTTTTTATCCATATGTCGCCAATTTCTTGATTTCGTACTTTTCCAAGCGCGCCACCGGTATTTGCTCGGCCTCGTTATCGCCTTGACCAATAATCAATCTAAACCATGGAGTATACGCTTCGGGATTTTTTTTCATATCGTCCCGAATATCGGCAAACGCCATCCATTTGAAAGCGTCGGCTTCCTCGGGGCTGGGCGCAGGCTGGCCGTCAAATTGCCCATAAAGCAGATGGTCGTATTCATATTCAATCAGATCGCCCACCTTGGCTTTATATATAAACTCCACGCCGGTTTCCTTAATGGGAACGAAAATCCCCATTTCTTCTTTTAGGCGCTTTTTGGCCGCCGCCAGCAAATGAACTCCCGGCGCCGGATGCGAACAACAGGCGTTGCTCCACAGCCCCGGGCAATGGTATTTCGTCATCGCGCGCCGATGAATGAGCATTTCTTTTTTGGAGTTGTAGACCAAAATTGAAAAGGCGCGATGCAAAACGCCACGGCGATGAACATCCATCTTTTCGCCCGTACCCGCCGGATTGTTGTCTTCATCAACTAAGAGAATATCATCCATTGAAATAAATTTCGAATTTTGAAATCCGAATATCGAAACAAAGAAATTAAGTTCCAAGCATCAAGCACCAAATCACAAAGTAAATTTCAATATCCAAAACTCAAATTTTAAATATTGAGATTTGAATATTGAATATTATTTGGAGCTTGGAATTTGGTTCTTGGAATTTTTTTGATATTGTTTCGGATTTCGATATTCGATATTCGATATTTTTTATTCTAGTATTTTGAATATTTTGTGCGATTGATGCGCCCCTTTAACCATACGCACTTTGCCCGCGGGTACGGCAAAATAAAACGCCACCAGCTCCCTGACCCGCGCGTTAGCCGCGCCGTTTTCCGGTTTTTCGCGCACCGCGACCCTCAACGCGCCATCGGCGATTTTAACCACCCGCTCCTCTTTGGCGCAGGGCGACACTTTAACTTTAACAAACATATTCCATCATACCAAATAATCAATAAACTCCAACGCCATTCCTTTTTTATATTGAAAACTTTCTCCGTGGCCGGGATAAACCGTTGCGCCGCCGGAGATCAATTTATCAATCACTTTCAAAGACGCGGACATATCCCGATCAGAACCGCCCTCCAAATCCGTGCGGCCGATATTGCCCTCAAAAAGAGTGTCCCCGGAAATTGCAAAATTTTCTCCAATCAAACAAATACCGCCGGGCGTGTGCCCGGGCGTTTTAACAACTTCCAATTTTGACTTGCCGACTGTCAAAATATCTCCCTCTTTTAATTCCGATAAAACTTTAACGCCGAATTTTTGGGCAATTTGATCATTGGCGCCGATGTGATCAAAGTGGTCATGGGTATTAATGATGAATTTTACCTCCGCTCCCGTTTTTTCAATCTCACTGATAATTTTTCGCGCCTCGTCGCCGGGATCAACCACCGCCAACTCATTGTCGTCAATCAGCAAATAGCAATTGGCTTGCAGAATCCCCACCGCAATTTTTTCTATTATCATAGAAAAAATAATTTCCAGTAATCAATTTCCAATTTCCAATAAATGACCAATAAATCAATTTTCAAACAAAATGCAAATCTGCATTTAGTTTGTCGCATTGTTTAAATGAAACATTCAATGAAAACTGAAAAATGAAAACTGAAAAATGTTTTTACATTCCAAACCCTCCCATCCCCATCGACTGCATCTTTTTGGCCACTATCATTTGCACTTTCTTCATCGCGTCATTAACGCAATCCTTAACCGCTTTTTCTTGATCTTGGATGGAAAGATCGGGATTTAATTGAATGTCCTCAATTTCCAGCTTGCCATTCATAAACACCTTCACCCCATTTTTTTCATTTTCGATTTTTTCGCTTTTCAGCGCGCTTTGCATTTCCTGCAATTTCTTGATTTGTTTTAACTTCTCAAACATAACATTAATGCAAAAGTCAAAAGTCAAAAGTCAAAACTTGTAATACAATCCGTATTTTTGTTTTGCGCTTTTCGTTTTTCGCTTTGCGTTTTATTCCATACTTTGACTTTATCGCAAAATAAGATAATTTCAAGATATGCAAAAACAAATATCAAAAATTGTCGCGCAAAAATTAATATCGGCAAATCCGCAAACAAAGGCGGAGCTAGAAGCGTTTAAGCGCAAAATCGCCAAAGAACTAAAAATCCCCTATCCGGATAACATCACGCTTTTGTTCATCCTAAAAGATTTTTGCGCGGGTCTAACCCGCGCAAATTTGCGCGGGTTAGACCCGCGCAAGATGAGCTATCTGAAAGATTTACTACGAGTGAGGCCGGTGCGGTCGCTTTCGGGAATTGTTAATGTTTCGGTTTTAACCAAGCCCTATCCTTGCCCGGGAAATTGCCTTTACTGCCCGCTTGAAGCCGGATTCCCCAAAAGTTATTTGTCAGGCGAGCCGGCGGCAGAGCGCGCCAAACTGCTCAAATTTAATCCCTATATCCAAACAAAAAAGCGGCTGGAAAATCTGGCCGCCGAAGGCCACAATATCGATAAAGTGGAATTGCGCGTGATTGGCGGTACATGGAGCTTTTATCCCAAAAATTATCAAGAAAAATTTATCAATGCTTGCTTTGCCGCCTGCAATGATTTTGACAAGCAAAAAAGCAAAATTCTTCCTCTCCAAAACGAGCAAAAGAAAAACGAAACCGCCAAATGCCGGATTGTGGGAATATCCGTGGAAACCCGCCCTGACTATATTGACGAAAAAGAAATTTTGCAACTGCGCGAATTGGGCGTCACCCGCGTGGAATTGGGCGTGCAAAGCGTTTATGATGATGTTTTAAAATTGAATTGCCGCGGACACAAAATTGACGCCACCGTTGCCGCCACGAAATTGTTGAAAAACGCGGGATTTAAAGTTTCCTACCAAATAATGCTCAACCTTTACGGCTCATCGCCAAAACGCGATATTGAAATGGCAAAACAAATTTTTAACAAATCTCATTTTTGCCCCGATTTGTTAAAAATCTATCCCTGCGCCGTTTTGCCTGAAGCGCCGCTGTATAAACTATATAAAAGCGGCAAATACCGGCCATATTCGGACAAAAAACTGATTGAGGTGGTTAAAGAAATTAAAAAAATCACGCCGCCATGGTTGCGCATTGAAAGAATTATCCGCGATATCCCCTCCCCGCGGATTACCGCCGGAACAAAAGGCATTTCCAATTTGCGTCAAATTATCGCCAATGATATGGCGCGCGAAGGCTGGCGATGCCGATGCATCCGCTGCCGGGAAATCAAGGGCAATTATGATCCAAAAGAAAAAATCATTTTGAGTCGACGCGATTATTGCGCATCGGAGGGCAAGGAAATTTTTTTGAGTTTTGAAAGTAAAAACCAAAGCAAACTATTCAGTCTGTTGAGGGTGAGGATTAATGACAGAGGGCGGGCACAAGGCCCGCCCCTACAAGATGCGGCGATCATCCGGGAAATACACACATACGGACTACAAACCGCGGTGGGGCAAAAAGCAATTTCGGTCCAACACACCGGATTGGGCAAAAAACTGATAAACGAGGCCGAAAAAATCGCACAAAAAGAATTCAGCCTAAAAAAAATCGTCGTAATATCCGGCGTGGGCGCGCGCGCCTATTGGCGCAAAAGCGGCTACAAACTGCAAAACACTTATATGATAAAAAATTTGCGCGAAGCCCATTAAGAACTTCGCACCCGATTACCCCGCCGTCGTTGCCGTCTCTTCAGCTTGTTTTTGCAATGCTTGTCTTCCAACCTTTCGCTTTTTGAGCGGATGGCCTGGCGGCGAGATCTGCGCTTCTTACCTTGTCCATATCGCTCTAATTCATCTCTATCTTTTCTAGACATTAATGCTATCAATACCATCACCTAATTTATAAATACATATTTTTTGATTTTTGTCAAGATTTGATACTGCTGTTTTTATCCTTTATGGAAGCCCAGATCCGCGGGATTGGCGCCGCCCGAGATGCGGGATAAATGTCCGCCCAAGCGTTCAAATTTTTGCCGCAATTTAGCCGCTTCGCGGGCCAGCGTGATGGTTTCGCTGTCCATTTCTTTTTTAATTCTTCCTTTGGACCAAAAATCCAAAACCAGCTTGCTGTCGCCAAAAATTTTCATCGCGCCGCTCTCCAGCGCGATTTGCAATGCGTATTTGCACGCCAAAAGTTCGCCGAAATTATTGGTTTTGCCGCCTTTTAATAAATAGTGTCCTTTTGAACTTAATTCGTTTTCCGGCAAAACTTGGTGGAGCAGACCATAACCCCGCTGATCGGAAACATTGATTTCCGTGCCGTTACCGCCGCCCGTACCCGCGTCAAAATAAATTCCCGCTTCGCGGGCGATATGCTTGACCGCGTAATCCGCGCCCGCGTCCAGCCATCTCTGCGCCTCGCCTTCGCTTTCAAACGATTTGTATTTAGCCCCCGGCGCCCCCGAAACCATCCCCTGGCATTCCGGCCAGCTTTTGGCTATCCCCTTCTGATTATCAACTTTGTACGCGTAAAATTTCTTTTTCTTTGCCATAATCATCCTAATTGCATTTGCTTTCGCAATCAAAAAGTTTCATTGAATCGCCGGCAAAATCAGTTTCACATTTTTGCGCGCAGATTTTGCAAGCGTCAAAGGCCGCGTTGGGAATTTGCCGGCAGACGCCGTTGACAATGCCGCAATTCACATAGCGCAAGCATTTGTCGCCCAATTGATAAATTTCCGTGCATATTTCGGCCACATTCGGCCCGCATTTTATATCCAGTCCGTGACAATTCTCCCGACCGCAAACTTGATCGTCGGCATCGCCATTATCCACGTTGGGATCGCCGCAAACTTTGGTGCGGAAAAATTCCCATTCGTCGCACTCGCGGCCGTCGGGGAAAATACACACGCCGTATTGCCCGCCTTCGCCTTCGCGAATTTCCAATTCGCCTCCCTGCTGGACGCAATAAACCGATGCCGGATTGGCCATGCCCGCATTTATTTCTTGATTATTATCTTTATCCGCGCCAGTATCATCTTTAATATAACCATCAGTACCATCGATATGAATATCCACAATTGGTTCACCCCCGGCAGATAGCACATTTTCTTTGTACCAATTTTTGTCAAACCCCATTGCCGAACAGGACGCCTCGGCACGACATTGAATTGAACTGCAAACCTCGCATGGCGGACAAACAACGCATTCGGCGGGACAATTTTCGGACGCGTATTGGTTGCAATAATTTTCATCCGCCGCCCGGGCGTTATCATCTTCAACTTCCACCGGTGCTTCAATCACCGGCACATCCTGCCGCGACGCAAAAAACATTATCACTCCCCCCAAAACCGCAACCGCCAAAACAAAAACCCAAACTTTATTTATTGTTGTCATATAATTATATTAAACACAATTTAACGAGGTCGCACCTTGCCGATTACGGCAAGGAACGACCTCGCGGGGAATAACTGTCCTACCCAATGCGCCAGCGCTTCAATTCCGGCAGAGTGATTTGCGCCACCGCGCGCGCCTCTTCTTCGTCCATGCCCAAATTCTCCACCGCGATTTTGACTTGCATGTCAATAAATTCCGGCAGATCAACATCGGCGGTGAATTTCCCCCCTTGCCAGCAATGATTGCAATATTCGCGGTTTTGCCCGCCGTCGGCATTGGAGCCAAAATCCTCGGGTCCGGCCATGGGCATACCGCAACTCTGGCAAATTTTTAAATCCTCTTCCATAATTTTATTTTTATGATTATATGACTATATGTTCCTATGATTACCAGCATACCAAACCCATTGCGTTTTGCAACAAAAAAACGCGGGATTACCCGCGCTTTTTGTTTGCAAATCAATCGGTGTTATTCGGTGGTGGCGCCGTCAAAGTGTTCGTCGTCGGCCATGGCATCTTCCTTGGTGGCGTGCATCACGCCTTCGCGGTGTTCGGCCGGAGAATAGATCGTGTAGAGCTTCAAATTTTCGCCGCCGGTGTTAATCACATTGTGATTGGCGCCCGCGGGCACAATCACCGCAAAATCATCTTCCACTTGATATTCGTTATCGTCAATTATCACCTTGCCTTTGCCCTTTTCAAAACGGAAAAACTGGTCGTGATCTTCATGCACTTCGGCGCCGATCTCCTCGCCGGGCTTTAAATTCATCACCACCAGCTGGCTGTATTTGGCGGTGTAAAGCACCTTGCGAAAATTTTCGTTTTCCTTTGTCGCATCCTCAATATTTGCAACAAATCCCTTCATATTTTTAATTTTAATTGATTATTTCAAAAAACCTTGACCTTTATTTCACCCTACCCTGTTATGCCCCGTTTGTCCATTTTTATTTTCTTTCAATAATGGCAAAGCCGGCCAAAACCGCATCGGCAACAAAATCCTCCAACAAGGTTTGGTCTTCTCCGGTTTGCGCTTTGTTTAAATAAAGGTTGTATTGACGCTTGTTTTCCTGCAAAATCACCGCGGGAGCGTAATTTTTTTGCAAAAGCATGGCGTGCAAAATCAGCCGCCCCGTCCGTCCGTTGCCATCGGAAAACGGATGGATTTTTTCAAATTCAGCGTGAATTCGCACTGCCAAAGAAACAATATCTTTTTCTTTCGCATTTATTTTTTTGGCCAATTCATCCATCAACACGGGAATTTTGGCGCAATTTGCCGTGGCAACATTCGCGCCCACAATTCGCACGCCATGGTTGCGCCACGCGCCGGCATCATCGCGGATACTGTTCATCAAAATGCCATGCAATTTCATAATAAATTCCTCGCTAATCGGATTTTTTTGCGCCACATAGCCAAACATATATTCCACCGCGGTTTTGTGGTTTTTCGCCTCCAAGTGCTCAATCAAAGTTTTGTTGGGAATCGCCGCATTGTCAAACAAAATCGCCGCGGTCTCATCTTGACTTAGCGTGCTTCCCTCAATCCGATTTGAATGATATGTGAGTTTTAAAATCAATTCGTCGCGGATATCGGGATTATCCAAAATTATTTTGATTATTGACGGATATTTGTTGCTTTTTCGCGCTAATAAATTTTTTTTCGCTTCCAGCTCTTGATCGGGAATTTCTTTTTGGCCGGTAATTTCGCGGTAGAGCCGGTCGATTTTTTCTTGCGCCTCTTTTCTGGGAACGGCGCGGCCATTTACCCAGCGGTTTAAAGACGCAAAAGTGACGCCCAATTTTCGCGCGATTTGTTCCTGCGTCAATCCGGCCGCCTTCTGAACTAATTTTATTTTTTCCGATGCGTCCATAAGAATTTATTATCTGCCTCAATCCTATAAAACTATATATAGTTTGTCAAAATCCGCAACCTTTATATAGTTTCTCCGTATGGTCTTATTTTTTATAGAGTTGGTTGTGTGTGCCAAAAAGCAGAAAAAGCACATCCCCATTGGGACATTCTTCAAATATCGCTCGCCAATCGCCAGTGATATTAATACTTCTATAACCTTGATACTTGCCTTTTAATTTATGATTATTGAGAATCGGATCACTTTTATTGAATAAAAAATGCCGCAATTTTTCCTCAAATGCCGATTTGATAAATCCAGGCGATTTTGCAAGTTGCTTTAAAAAAATTTTACTAAATTTGATTTGCATATTTACGGTTTTCGTCGCGCAACCACTTTATTGCATCTTCGGCATTGTCAAAAGCGGGAGAAACATTCCCATTTTTCAAATCCTCTCTGGCTTGCTCCAAGCATTCAATAAAATAATCCGATGGTTCTTCCAAGTCAACATTCAGCGCTTTATCACGCACAAATCCGCGCAAAAGAACGCCGAGTACATCGCTTAAATTAAGTCCCATTTTTTTGGCAATCGCCTGCGCCTCGGTTTTTATTTTTTTGTCAATTCTAAAATTAATTACTTCACTCATAATTTTATACCCGCTTGCCGAGCATCTGAATTTTGAGGTCGTTGCTTGACGATTATTCCGAAGTGCGGCGAGGAATAATTGAAAAGGTGCGACCTCGATAAACTTGAATTTATTCCGGCAAGCGGTTGTTATTTCTTATATATACATCATACATACATTGTATATCAACCATTTCTTCTGTCAAGCAACCCCTCCCCTTGATTTCCGGCGATTTTTCGTGTTTAATGAAAACGAAAGGTGGGGTGTCTGAGCGGCTGAAGGAGGCGGTCTTGAAAACCGTTGTGGTTAAAAGCCACCGCGAGTTCGAATCTCGCCCCCACCGCCAAAAACAAAATCCGCAAATTGCGGATTTTGTTTTTTATTGGGATTTACGGAAGAGTTTGAAGAGCTCAAACCAGAGCAGACTGATGGCGGCAGTGGCAAAGGCAAGCATCACATCATTGGCACCGATGGGCGCGAAGTGGAAGACCTGGCGCAGCAGCGGTACCGAAAGCGACAGGGTTAGCGTTATCGCGACCAATCCCAGCATCCAATAGAGAATTTTGTTGCCGTTTGCCAGAACTCCCCAGCCGGTTTTTGACCACGACAAATTTGAAATAATCAGCAAAACATTGGCAAACACCACCGCGCAAAATGTGATCGCGCGAACTTCGTCCGGATTTCGCCCCGCGCCCAAAAGATACTGAAAAAGAAAAAACACCGCCGCCAAAACTCCCAAGCCCTGGAAAAAACTGATCAGCGCAGTTTGGCGGTTAAAAAGCGGTTCATTTAACTTTCGCGGCGGGCGCGACATTATGTTTTTGCTCTCCGGCTCGTTTTCAAACACCAGCGAACACGCCGGATCAATAATCAATTCCAAGAACGCGATGTGCGCCGGAAAAAACACCACCGACATGCCCAGCGCCACGGGCAAAAAGGAAATGCCCGCGATGGGAATGTGCACGGCAAAAATATAGGCCAGCGCCTTTTTTAAATTGCCAAAAATCGCGCGCCCGGCGCGCACCGCCGCCGCGATGGAAGAAAAGTCATCGTTGACCAAAACCAAATCCGCAGCTTCGCGCGCCACATCAGTGCCGCGGCCGCCCATGGCAATACCGATGTGCGCGGCTTTCAACGCCGGCGCGTCATTCACGCCGTCGCCGGTCATGGCAATCACTTTCTTTTGCGCTTTCAACGCCCTGATAATGGTCATTTTTTGTTCCGGCGCCACGCGCGCAAAAACATTAATGGTTTTAATTTTTTGCCGCAGGGTATTTTCATCCATTTGCCGCAAATCTTCACCGGTTAAAAATTCATCGGGATTTTTTAATCCGGCGCGGCGCGCCACATTGCAGGCGGTTGCCGGATAATCGCCGGTGATCATGCAAATCCGAATTCCGGCGCGATAGCAATCTCTCACCGCGTCAATCGCCGACGGGCGAATGGGATCGTCAAAGCCCAGCAATCCCGCAAATTGAAAATCAAACTCGTGCTGATGTTTGGGCAAATCGCCCTTGGCGACATTGGCAAACGCCACTGCCAGCAAGCGCAAACCCCTGTCCAGCAAAGGCGCCATTTGTTCAATAAGAGCTTTTTTTTGACCATCGGAAAAACGGCAAAGATCGGCAATTGATTCAGGCGCGCCTTTGGCCGCCACGACATAGGAATCGCCGTCCCCTGCCTCCCAAACATGGGAAAGCGCCAAAATATTTCCCGAAAACGGATACTCTTTGATCAGTTTCCAGCCGGTGTGCAAATGCCCAATAGTAAGAAAAAATTTGCCGGTACGCCAGATTTCTTTTTCCATGGGATCAAACGGATCGGTTTGGCTGGCAAGCAGAGCGTATTCAAGCAAAGAGTAAAAATCTTCGGGCAATATTTTTTCCTTGTTTTCATAATCGGCCAGATCCGCGATCTTTGCGGCCGCGCCCAGCGCCTGCAGACGCATTTGATTTAAAGTGATCGTGCCGGTCTTATCCACGCACAAAACTTGCGCCGCCCCCAGTGATTCAATCGCGGCCGTGTTGCGGGTCAGAACCTGCCGCTTTGACATGCGCCAGCCGCCCAGCGCGAGAAAAATCACCAGCACCACCGGAAACTCTTCGGGCAAAAGCGACATTCCGATGGTCAAACCATAAAGAACGCCGTTTAACCATCCGCCGCCGGATAGCGCGTAAAATAAAACCGCGGCCGCACAAAGCGCCAAAGCAACAAAACCAAACACCCGAGTCAAACGGACAACTTCCTTTTTCAAAAGCGGCTCTTCTTCGTTGATTGACTGCAAAGATTTGCCGATTTTACCAATTTCAGTGTTCGCGCCCGCCGCAAAAACCTTCGCCAATCCATGCCCGCGGGCGATTAAAGTTCCCGAATAAATGTTTTTTTCTTCTCCTTTTTCGCTTTCCGCGGACTTGAAAATCGCCATTGATTCGCCCGTTAAAAGCGACTCATCGACAGTGAGATTAACCGCTTCCAGCAAACCGGCATCAGCCGGCACCCGATCGCCCTCTTTCAGAAAAATAATATCGCCAACGACAACTTCCCGCCCGGGAATACGCTTTCGCGCGCCATCGCGCAAAACCAGCGCGCGCGGACTGGAAAGATTTTTCAAAGATTCCAATGCCTTTTCGGTTTTGCGGCGCTGATAAAAAGTTATTCCCAAAACAAAAACAATAAACGACGACAAAAGTATGGCATCGGCCAGCTCGCCCAAAAAAAAGTAAATTCCTCCGGCCGCCGCCAAAAGAAAAAGCATCGGCTCGCGCAAAACCTCCCCCAAAACAACCCAAAAACCGCCCCGCTTCTCCGCTGGCAGTTCATTATATCCGTCCCGCGCCAAAATCTCTCGCGCCTCTTTCTCGGACAGTCCTTCTACCATTTCGGCTATTCCTCCCGCTTGCCCCGCCCCGCCCAAATTTTTTTCTTCATTTTCCATATTTTCCATTCCCCCATTCTACCAAATTTTGCCTCCTTAATCCATTGACCGCAATTCAATTTAGGGGTAATATCTTAATTGCTTGGCCGCCTTCGTTAAAACTTTGGCGAGCCGATGGAGGAATCGCATAGAGGCATTGCAACGGGTTGCTAACCCGTGACGGTGTTAAAGCCGTCCGTGGGTTCGAATCCCACTTCCTCCGCCAAGTTTTACATTTAGCGAAATTAAAAGATGTTGCCTCGGCGCAAAGCGCCTCGGCATGGTATTTTTCCGCAATTTTGA
>CAZRVG010000001.1:0-155171 GCA_964603475.1 uncultured Candidatus Saccharibacteria bacterium | reverse complement strand
GGCTGGTTTATGATAACCAAAGATTTTCCGAAGATCTTGATTTTGATAATTTTGGCCTCACAGAGTCTGAGTTTAAAATTATGGCCGAAAAAGTTAAATCGGGTTTGGACGCGCAAGGCATAAAAACCCAAATCAATGTTTCGGCAAAGGGCGCGTATCGATGCAATGTTCGCTTTACTGAATTGCTTTTTAGGGAGGGATTATCTCAACATCAAGGAGAAAAAATATTGATTCATATCGACACCGCCTCGCATAATTTTTTTTATCGGCCGCTTGAAAAGGTTATCAATAAATTTGATGTTTTTGCCGAGATTTTCACAACGCCGCCCGATATTTTACTTTCGCAAAAATTTTTCGCGATTTTCAACAGAAAACGCGCGAAAGGCCGTGATTTTTATGATATTGTTTTTTTAATGTCGTTTACAAAGCCCAATTACGATTATTTAAAAGATAAAATCGGAGTGGGTAATTTTGGCGAATTAAAAGACAAGCTGATTAAAATTTCTCAAGAATTAGATTTTGAAGAATTGGCGCGCGATGTTCAAATATTTTTATTTAACCCCAAAGACGATAAAAAAATAAAATTGTTTTTGCCCTATATCAAGTCGCTGGAAATAAATTGAAATTGCCGGATAATTATGATTAAGCAAAACGAAGCGTTAAACCAATATTGCACCTATAAGATCGGCGGACCGGCACGGGTTCTTTTTTTTGCGAAAAATGCCGATGAGATTGTTGCCGGATTGGAAGCGGCGCGGGAAAATAATTTTCCGGTTTTTGTGCTGGGAGGGGGAAGCAATGTTTTGTTTTCCGACGAGGGATTTGCGGGGCTGGTGTTGAAAATAGAAAATAATTTTATTGAAATTGTCAAAGATGATAGGACACGAGCTTTGGTTAGGACAGGCGCGGGCACGCCGCTTTCCGCGCTGGTCAAGTTCGCGCTGGATAATTCTTTAACGGGGATGGAGTGGGCGGCGGGCATTCCCGGAACTTTGGGCGGCGCGATTCGGGGCAACGCGGGCGCGTTTCACGAGGAAATCGCCAATGCCGCGCGGCGGGTGCTGGCGATTAAAGTTTTGCCGGATAAATTTGAAAAAAAAGTTTTTGAAAAAGCGGATTGCGCTTTTTCCTATCGCGAAAGCGTCTTTAAAAAAAATCATGATTTGATAATTGTGTCCGCCGAACTTGTTTTGGAAAAAGGGAATAAAGAAAGAATTAAAAGTTTGATGGACGAATACCTTGCCAAAAAAGCCACCGGCCAGCCGCTGGAATATCCGTCGGCCGGATCGGTGTTTGTCAACCCGCAGGGCTTTTTTGCCGGAAAAATCATTGAAGATTGCGGCCTAAAAGGTAAAATTGCCGGCGGGGCGCAAATTAGCGAAAAGCACGCCAACTTCATTGTCAATCGCGGCGGGGCGCGCGCGAAAGATGTTTTGGATTTGATCACGCAAATCAAAACCGCCGCTAAAGAAAAATTCGGCGTTGACTTGCGAGAAGAAATTGAAATCGTGGAAGCGGAAGGCGTAAAGCGGGAAGCGTAAAACAAAAAGCGAAAAGCGGGAAGCGGAAGACGGGAAGCGAAAAACAAATATACCGCAAATTGTTACTAATGTACGCGGGAAACAATCCAAAAATAATGAAGTTTAAATTTGATGCGAATCAGGGTTTTCAAGCGTGGACAGTCAGTTTCGGGCGGAAGTTATCATTTGTGTTTGACATATTATAATTTAGGCGGTAAAGTTATAATATAAATATCTATATTATAACTTTATGGAGAAATTTATCGCAGGCACTTATAAACAGCAATTCCAATATAAAAGCTTTTCGCCGAGGAAAATCCATCGGGAATTTGATTTTGGCGACAAAAAGATAAATATGCTTCTTGAAGACGCGATGCGTTATTTGGGCGAGCTTAACGCTTATTCGATTTTGGTTCCCGATGTCAATTTTTTTATCAAAATGAACTCAATAAAAGAAGCGACGATTTCCAGCCGCATTGAAGGCGCCAAAACCGAGTTTGACGAGGCGGTTTTGCTGGAAGAAGAAATTGACCCGGAAAAAAGGGATGACTGGAATGAAGTGCAAAATTACATTAAAGCGATGAATTTTGCGATTTTGGAATTGGATAAACTGCCGCTCACAATGCGGTTGATTAAGGAAACCCACGAGGTTTTGCTTTCGGGCGTGCGCGGAAAATATAAAACTCCCGGCGAGATAAGGACGAGCCAAAATTGGATCGGCGGATCGAGTTTGACGGACGCGTTTTTTATTCCGCCCCACAAAGACGATTTGCCGGAGTTGCTTTGTGACTGGGAAAAGTTTTGGCACGATAAGAATTTGGAAATTCCGTTGTTAATAAAAATTGCCATTTGCCATTATCAGTTTGAAACAATCCATCCCTTCCTTGACGGCAACGGTCGGATTGGCCGGCTGGTTGTGGTTTTGCAATTAATAGAAAAGAAAATCTTAAAATTCCCGGCTCTTTATTTGTCGGCATTTTTTGAAAAAAACCGGGGAGCTTATTATGATTCTTTAACAGTGGCGAGAAACTCTAACGATATTGAACAATGGATCAAGTTTTTTCTTAACGGTGTGATAGAAGCCGCGCAAAGCGGAACGCATACTTTCGAGAAAATCGTTAAATTGCGCCAATCATACGAACAAAGAATTATGACTTTGGGACGGAGAGCCAAAATAGGCAATGAGGTTTTGCTTTATTTGTTTTCCAATCCGATAACCAGCGCCAGAAACGCGGCAAAAAAAATAAATACTACTTTTGCCACTGCTAATCGTTTGTTCGCGGAGTTGGAAAGGCTGGGGGTGGTTAAGGAAACTACCGGTTTTTCACGGAATCGTTTATACGCGCTGGATGAATATGTCAGATTATTCAAACATTAAGGCGACTTCCATTAGAGGCGGTTAATTCGGTGGCGGGCGTTTTTCTGTACAGAGGGTCTAACCCTCTGAAAATATCATTTATCACGAGGTCGTTCCCTTTTGCAATCAAAAGGTCGGGTCCTTTTATGAGCCTTTTATAAAAAGTTGGTCATTTTAGTTCTTTAGATTTTGCTGAAAAGATGGTTCGCGTGAAAGATGGAATGAAAATTTTGAAAATTTATAATTTTAGTTTTTGCGCTTTGAATTTTTATACCATCATTTTAAATTATTTTTTTGATTACAAAAGTTGACAATCCCTCGCGTTTGCTCGGGATGATCAGTTTTCCACACTTGACAAACTTTTCTCGCGTGAAAAAATGAAAATAGAAACATCGCAAAAATTTTTTTAACAAAAATTTTGCGGACAAAGTTTTTAAATGGTCGAAAGATCAAAAAAAATTATACATAATTAAAAAACATGGTAGCAAAAAAGAAGGCCGCTCCCAAGAAAAAAGCGGCTCCTAAAAAGAAAGCCGCTCCGAAAAAAAAGACAACCGCGAAAAAGAAACCTGTAGCAAAGAAAAAGACAACCGCGAAAAAAAAGAAGTAGTCTTTTTTCGAACAAAGGAGGAAATAAAAAAGGCCTGGCGCGTAAAGATCTTGTTTGCGAGGTTTTTACGCGCCAGGCCTTGCGCTTTAATTGAAAATAATAAAAATAATTTATGCCGGTAGTTCCAAAGCAAAAAAAAGCGCGCCCCAAGAAGCAAAACAAACTCAAGGCGCGCAAAACCAAAAAAAAGGTTTGCAACAAATAAATCAAAAAAGATGCCCCAAAGCATCTTTTTTGATTTTTACCCTTTATTTTTTTTGGATTTGGACTACAATGGAAACCATTGAAATGACCAATTTCCAATTTCCAATTCCAAAATAAATTTCAGAATTCAATAATTTTTAAATTTTAACATTTATTTGACATTGGTAATTGGGAATTTAGAAATTTTTCGGATATGTCTTTTTTAACTAAAATTTTCGGAGACGAAAACAAAAATTATTTTAAAAAGCTAAAACCTCTTGTGGAACAAATCGGTTCCTTGGAAAAAAATCTTCAAGAGCTTGATGACGAAGCGTTGAAAGCCAAGACCGCGGAGTTCAAAGACCGGCTGGCGAAAGGGGAGGGTTTGGACGATATGTTGCCCGAGGCTTTCGCGGCGGCGCGCGAGGCGGCGCGGCGGGCGCTGGGACAGCGCCATTTTGACGTTCAGTTGATGGGCGGCATTGTTTTGCATCAGGGCAAAATCGCGGAAATGAAAACCGGCGAAGGCAAAACTTTAACCGCCACTTGCCCGATCTATCTAAACGCTCTGGCCGGCTTGGGAGCGCATTTGGTGACGGTCAACGATTATTTGGCGCGCCGCGACTGCGTCTGGATGGGGCAGGTCTATTACGCGCTGGGATTATCAACCGCGTGCATCAATCACGACCAATCGTTTGTTTATGATCCGGAATATAAAAAGGCGCAGGAAACCGAAGATACGATGCGCGATAATTTGGGATCATTTCATATCTCCCAAGATTTTTTGCGACCGTGTTCAAGAAGAGAGGCTTATTCTGCCGATATCACCTATGGCACCAACAATGAATTCGGGTTTGACTATTTGCGCGACAATATGGCTTATCGCTTGGAAGATAAAGTCCAGCGGGAATTTAATTTTGCCATTGTTGACGAAGTGGATTCCATTTTGATTGATGAAGCGCGCACCCCGCTGATTATTTCGGCGCCGGATCAGGAAAGCTCCAAATGGTATCAGGATTTCGCGCGTATTATCCCGCGGCTCACAAATGAAGAAGATTATACGGTTGACGAAAAAGATCGCGCCGCAACCTTGACCGAAGAAGGAATCGCCAAGGTGGAAAAGATAATGGGAATGGGAAACATATATGAAGAAAAGGGGATCAAATATCTGCATCACTTGGAACAGGCCTTGCGCGCGCAAGCGCTTTACAAGCTGGATAAAGATTATGTGGTAAAAGACGGGCAAATTGTGATTATTGATGAATTTACCGGCCGCTTAATGCCCGGCCGCCGCTGGTCGGGGGGGCTGCATCAGGCAATTGAAGCCAAAGAAGGCGTGGCGGTGCAAGCCGAATCGTTGACGCTGGCGTCGATTACCTTTCAAAACCTTTTTAGAATGTACAAAAAGCTTTCGGGGATGACCGGAACCGCGTTAACTTCGGCCGAAGAATTTGACAAAGTCTATAATCTTGACTGTGTGCCCATTCCCACCAACCGCCCGCTTTCCCGCGAGGATTTGCCGGACAAGATTTATAAAACCGAAGAGGGAAAATTCAAAGCGGCGGTCGCTGAAATCAAAGAAAGAAACGCCAAAGGCCAGCCGGTTTTGGTGGGGACGCGATCGGTGGATAAGAACGAATATTTGGGCGCTTTATTATCAAGGGAAGGCGTGCCTCATGAGATTTTAAATGCCAAAAACCATGAGCGTGAAGGTGAAATTATCGCTCAAGCCGGGCGTGCCGGCGCGGTGACCATTGCCACGAATATGGCGGGGCGCGGAGTGGATATTATTTTGGGCGGCAACCCGCCCGATCCCAAAGAGGCAAAAAAGGTGCGCGAGGCCGGAGGATTATTTATTATGGGCACCGAGCGTCACGAGGCGCGGCGCATTGACAATCAATTGCGCGGGCGGGGAGGCCGGCAGGGCGATCCGGGCACCACTCAATTTTTCATTTCCACCGAAGACGACTTGGCGCGGATATTCGCGGGCGACGCGATGAAAAAGCTGATGAATATGCTCAAGGTTCCCGACGATATGCCCATTGAATCGGGCATGGTCTCCAAACGCATTGAAGAGGCGCAGACCAAGATTGAAGGCGCGAATTTTGACATTCGCAAGCACTTGTTGGACTATGACGGCGTGTTAAACAAACAGCGCGAAGTGATTTATAAAAAACGCGATGATATCCTAAAACAAGCTGATGAGGATTTCCGAAATTATATTCTTGATTTGGCGCAAAAAGGCAATGCTTTGGAGCAATACCAAAAGCGCGAAGATGAAAACGGCAAAGAGGCCATGCTGCAAGCGGGCAAATTCATCGCTCTGCGCACGATTGACTTTTTTTGGCAGGAGCATTTGGAATTGATGGACAATGTGCGCGATGCCACGCGCTTGCGCGCTTATGGCCAGCAGGATCCGCTGGTGGAATACAAAAACGAAGCCAACAAGCAGTTTAAAGTTTTGCTGGAAACCGTGGAAGCCAACATTTTGCAAAACTTGCTCAATGTTTCCATTAACAAAAACGCCGTTGCCGCCGCGCATCCGCAACCGCAAAAATCAACCGCTAATTATGGTAAAGTTGACCGCAACGCCCCCTGCCCCTGCGGCAGCGGCAAAAAATACAAAAAGTGTTGCGGCAAGTGATACTTAAACCATAAAATATTTATCCTTACAGATGAGCCGCATTTGAGGTCGTTCCTTGCTGTAATCGGCAAGGTGCGGCCTCGTCAGACTTGTATTTTTCGACTTCAGTAATGGTTAAATGAAGCGCAATTGACACAAGGAAAGTTTTTGGTATTCTGAAATTAGAGACAAAACTATGAAAAACAAAATAAAGAAAAAAATTTTTGAATATACGGTTTTGTTCACTCCCGATGAAGAGACGGGCTATTTTATCGTTGAGGTGCCGGCTTTGCCCGGGTGCGTTACCCATGGTAAAAATTTGGCGGAAGCCAGAAAAAACGCCGGCGAGGCGATGCAATTATACTTGGAAACACTGGCGGAAAGAAAAATTCCTTTTCCCGAAGATGTCGATCCCAATTTTTTGAAAGGTAAAATAACCGTCGAGATGAATTATTGTCCGGCATAATGCTATGGGCCAGCTCCCGGTTTTAAAACCAAAACAGGTTGTGGCAATCTTGGAGAAAATGGGCTATAAAAAGCACCGCCAAAAAGGCAGCCACTTAATTATGATTAAAGACGGGGACACAATACACCAGCCGGTGGTTCCGTTGCATAAAAAAGATTTGCCCAAAAGTACCTTGCGCGCGATTATCAAACAGCTTGATTTAACCGCGGATGAATTTATCGATTATTTGTAAATAGAATATTTTGCATTTCGGAGCGCCCGCTGCCGATTTTTATTCATCCGCCAGAATACCTCGATGCTCTCTCTCGGGGATGAATGGCGGGAATCAAACTTTTCCGATCGCGTAGCGAAGCGGAGCGTCGGAATACCTCGTGGGCTCTAAAAATACTGCGGCAAGTAAATTCTTATTATGGAAAACAATATTTTTATAGAACTTCATATTCCTGATTTTGAGATTGCCAAAGATTTTTATTCAAAGCTGGGGTTTGAAGTTATTTCCGATGATAAATTAATTGATGGGCTTGGATATTTTTTAATGGAAAGAAAGGGAACGATACTGAATTTTTATGGTGGCAGCGAAAAAGTCTATAAACAATCATATTTCGGGTAATTTCCCAAAAATACTCCAAGAGGATTTGAAATTGAATTAACAATCCTGATTCCGGCCGATGAGATCGATGATTATTTTGCTTTGCTCAAAAAAGCAATACCAAACAACATTCAAAAAGGCGGCCAAGGATTTGTTTATAGAAATGCCGCGGAATTGAAATTATTTCTGCAAGCGCAAAAATAAAGTAAAACAAACTATGGAAGAAGAAAACAAGCCGAAGGTGGGGGTTGGGGTGATGGTTTTAAAAGATGGGAAGATTTTGCTTGGAAAAAGAAAAGGGGCGCATGGCGCGGGGGAGTTTGCGTTTCCGGGCGGGCATTTGGAATATATGGAATCATTCACGGGTTGCGCCAAGAGGGAAGTTGCCGAAGAGTGCGGCATTGAAATCAAAAATATCAGATTCCAGTTTTTGTCCAATTTGGTCAAATACGCGCCAAAACATTACGCGCACATCGGCTTGGTTGCGGATTGGCAAAGCGGCGAACCCAAAGTTTTGGAACCGGAAAAATCGGAATCATGGGATTGGTATGAGCTTAACAAATTGCCCCAACCGCTTTTTGAAACCTGCGAATTGGCCATTAACAGCGTAAAAACCGGCACAAAATATTACGACATAATTTAATAATTTACCGATCCGCGTGATTTTGGGTGAGGCGAATTTTGTGGTATTATAATTTACAATATGGACAGGATAATGGTTAAAAAAATCAAAAAAATTTTAAAGCAAAGAGGCGTGACCAAGGCCGCGGTTTTCGGTTCCTATGCACGCGGCGAGCAAAAAAAGAACAGCGATGTTGATTTGTTGGTTAAATTACCTGACGAAATGACTTTGTTTGGTATGGGGGGGCTGAAAGTTGATTTGGAAGAAAGTGTGGGCAAAAAAGTTGATTTGGTGGAATATCATCTTTTGCATCCGCTGTTAAAAGACGAAATATTAAAGGAGCAAATTCCAATATTATGAACAAAAGAAGCCAAAAAGCTTTTATCAAGGATATTTTTGAGTGTATCAAAAGAGTGGAGCTTTATGTTGGCAATATGCCAAAAAGTGAATTTCGTGCAAACGGGGCGATGCAAGATGCGGCAGTGCGCCGTATTGAAATTATTGGCGAAGCGGCAAAAAATATTGCCGCTGATTTTAAAAAAGAGCACCCCGAAGTTCCGTGGAAAGATATTTGCGGTATGAGAGATGTTTTGACGCATGATTATTTCGGCTTGAATTTTGAAAAAGTTTGGAGAACGATAAAAGAAGATTTGCCAGTGTTGAAAGAAAATATCAGGGCTATTTTGGAGGAAATGGAAAGATAGATTGTGCTACGTTTTTTTAACATTTAAGATGGTTGTTTGAGGCTTAATCTTAAAGAGCCAAGAAAAGAAATGGTCAATGTTTTTATTATCGGAATAGTTATATTATTAAAGTTTGCCCTGCCGGCGGCAATTGTCTTTTTTCCGTTTGCCGCGGGGTGGGCGAATTTTGTTTTGGATTCGGTCGACGGCGATATTTTAATTCCCGCGGGATTGGCCGATGCCAATTATCAGCCGATTGATAAAATCGCCGATTGGGCGACATATGTTGCCATGGCGGTTTGCGCCTGGCGGGCGAGATGGCAAATCAAAAAATGGATTTGGGGGCTGTTTGCTTTCCGCAGCATCGGCCAAGCTCTGTTTTTGATCGCACGCGACGAGCGGTGGTTTTTTTATTTTCCCAATTTTTTGGAACCTCTGTTTTTAATCTATGCCACGATAATATTTTGCAAAAAATTCAACGAAGCCGCGGCATTCGCGTATTTTGCAAAACACAAAGTTTTATTTATCGCCATAATCGTCATTTACAAAATGCAAGATGAATACTTCACGCATATCGCCAATATCGACCGCACCGAATTCTTCCAAAATCTGTTTGGATTTTAACACGCGCCGGCGACGCGCTTTATTTTACTTTTGGGGGGATTTGTGGTATGAATAGGGGGAATGTTTAACGATTAAATTGATTTCATTTGAGGGCGAAAACATAGTTTCGCTCCCACGAAACGCAAAATACGTATGAATAAAAATCAAGGATGGCTTCTTTTGTTTATTTTTTTGCTGGCGGCAGTATCGGCGGCTTTTTGTTTTCCGCGGTTTGCCAATCGGCAAATTGACGCGGTTAATTCAAAAATTCCGTTTGTCATCGGTCATATTGCCGACAAGCCGTTTAATTTGGGATTGGATGTTAAGGGCGGGGTGCGCTTGGAATATCAGGCGGATTTGAGCCAAGTTGCCGAAAAAGATCGCGTCGGCGTGATGGACGGGGTAAAGGATTTGATTGATCGGCGCATCAACAGTTATGGGGTTGCCGAGCCGCAAATCCAAGTTTCGGGGGCGGACCGCTTGGTTGTGGAATTGCCCGGTATTGAAAGCGTTCAGCAAGCCATTGAATGGATCGGCCAAACTCCTTGGCTGGAATTTTCCGAACAGCGATCCGAAGAGGAAACGCAAAAAATTATTGATAAAATAAACGAGATAAAAGACAAATCGCCCGAAGAAATGATGCAAGCGGAAGGATTTGAATTGGCGCTGCAAAATCCCTATTTTATGCCCACCGAACTCACCGGCAAATATTTGGAAAAAGCCGCTTTGAGTTTTGACCAAAACACGAATCAGCCGATTGTGGAACTGAAATTCGACGATGAGGGCGCCAAAATTTTTGAAGCGGTGAGCGAGCGCAACGTGGGCAAGCCGTTGGCGATATATTTGGACGGTTATTCGATTATTGATACCAATGGCGATGAAATAATTGATCAAAGCGATCTCTACGCGCCCAATGTGATCCAAAAAATTACCGGCGGACAGGCGGTGATTACCGGCATTTCCGATGTGGCTGAAGCGAAAACTTTGGTTAAGCGGCTCAACGAGGGTGCCTTGCCCGTGCCGCTGGGCGATCCCATTTCCCAGCAAAAAATCGGCCCCACCTTGGGGGCGGTGTCTTTGGACCAAACGGTGTACGCCGGCATTATCGGGTTCTTGGCGGTGGCGGTTTTTATGATTGTCTATTATCGCTTGCCCGGGTTGCTGGCGTCAATTGCGCTGGTGTTTTACGGCGCGGTTCTGCTGGCGATCTTTAAATTGATGGGCGTCACCATGAGTCTGGCCGGCATCGGCGGCTTTATTTTGTCGCTTGGAATGGCGGTTGATGCCAATGTGTTGATATTTTCCCGTTTAAAGGAGGAACTGCAATCGGGGAAGAGCCTGGTTTCGGCCATTGAAGACGGATTCAACCGCGCTTGGCCGGCGATTCGCGACGGCAACTTCACCACCATCGCGGTGGCGCTGATTTTGTTCTTTTTGGGAACAAGCTTTGTGAAGGGATTTGCCGCCACGCTAATTTGGGGCATATTTTTGTCAATGTATTCGGCCATCGTGGTAACCAGAACGTTCTTGAGGTTGGCGGCGGGCACAAAGCTGAAAAAAATAATCTGGCTATGGAAACCCATATTTTAAAATTTCAAAATTTCCAATTTCCAATTTCAAAATAAATAACGGAATTTAATAATTTCCAAATTTTGGAATTTCGACATTTATTAGAAATTTGTCATTGGGAATTGGTCATTTACTGTATCTATGATTCCTTTTATCAAATACAAAAACATATTTTTGATTTTTACCGCGCTGATGATTGTTGCCGCTGTTGGAGCGATTGGATTTTACGGGCTTAAGCCCGGGATTGAATTTACCGGCGGCAGCGCCGCGGAGGTTGAATTTTCCGGCGATCGGCCGGCCAACGACGTTGTGCGTGAAAAAATAACCGCCTTGGAAATAAGCGAGGTGTCGGTTTATTCAACCGGCGAAAAGGGGTTGATTATCCGCACCCAAGATTTAACGCCGCAAAAACACGCTCAAATCCTTACCGCGCTGGGCGAAATGGGCGAGTTTGAAGAAAAGAGCTTTGAGGCGATCGGTCCGGTAGTGGGCAAGGAGCTCACCGGCAAAATGGCGGTTCTGGTGTTGATTTCTTTGGCGGCGATGCTCTTGTATATTGCTGTTGCGTTTCGCAATGTTCCCGGTCCGATCAGCTCTTGGCAGTATGGAGTCGCTTCCTTTTTGATTTTGTGCCACGATGTTTTGGTGCCTCTGGGAATTTTCGCGGTTTTGGGCGCTTTTTACGGGGTGCAGATAACCATTCCGATTATCACGGCGCTGCTGATTGTAGTGGGCTACGCGATCAATAATGTGATTGTGGTTTATGACCGGGTGCGCGAAAATTTATTGCGCGGCCGCAAGAACGATTTTGCTGAAATTGCCGACCGCGCGGTTAATCAAACTCTAAGCCGGCAAATCAATACCTCGCTATTGACGCTTTTGCCGGTGTTCGCGATTTATTTTTGGGCGGGAACGAGTTTGAAATATTTCGCGCTCGCGCTTATTTTGGGCGTGGCGACCGGCACTTATTCATCGGTGTTTTTGGCGGCGCAGTTATTGGCGTTTTGGCTGGAAAGAGGCAAGGTGAAGAAATAAAAAAGGATTTTTTTAAAGCAAGGATTTTTCCTTGTTTTAATTTGCTCTTGGCATTTGACAATCTTTAAAAGATAATATATAATAATCCAGTGTGTGAAAAGAATAAACTAAATTAAATTAGTTATTATGGCCGGTATTAATTATAAACAAATTTGCACCCAGCTTTTGAGCCCTCTGGCGGCAAAACAGCGCGAAGTCATTGAGCGCCGTTTTGGGTTGAAAACCGGCAAGAGAGAGACCCTTGAAGCTATCGGCAAAACTCATAAAATTTGCCGCGAGCGAGTGCGCCAAATCGAGAAAGCGGCTTTTGTCAAAATGAAGAAAAGCGCCTCACTCTGCCGCGAGCCGGCAAGAGTTTTTGCCAAATATTTGAAAAATTCCGGCGGGGCGCGCGAGGAGAGCGCGTTTTTGCGCCAGGCCGGCGGCAAGGATTTTTCGCCCCATGTTTATTTTCTGATGATTTTTTGCGGCGATTTTATCCGCGTTAAGGAAAGCGACGATACTTTGGCTTTTTGGGCGCAAGACAAGCAGTCCGTGGAAGCGGTAAAAACTTTTATCGCCGCCGCCGCGGAAAGGCTGGAGGAATCCAAGAAACTCGCTTCAAGCCGCGGGCTGTCCGCGATTTTGGGGCTGAAAAAAGCGGTCGCCGAATCTTATTTGGAAGTTTCCAAAAGGGTGCAAAAAAACAAGGACGGATTATATGGATTACGAGAATGGCCCGAAGTGAACCCCAAGGGCATAAAAGACAAAATTTACCTTTTGCTCAAAGAAAGCAAAAATCCGCTTCATTTTTCCGATGTGGCCAGGGGGATTGAGGGCAGTTTGGTGCAGACGGTGCACAACGAACTTATTCGCGATCCGCGTTTTGTTTTGATCGGCCGCGGGCTTTACGCGCTAAAAGACTGGGGATATGTCGCCGGCGACGTGAAAGATGTCATTTTGAATATTTTTGGCAACGAAGGCCGCCCGCTTTCCAAACAGGAAATTTTGGATCGAGTGATGCGGCAGCGCCATATCAAGGAAAACACGGTGCTGATGAATTTGGGCAACAAAAATTATTTCTCCCGCGGAGAAGACGGTCTCTACCGCCGCGCCGATGTCCAAGAAGCCTAATTGCCGCCGGCCAATCTTTTAAATTTATCCATCTCATCGTATAATGAAAGCGCAAGGCGCTTTCTTTTGTGTAAATTCTAAGCACTAAATCCTAAATCCCAAACAAATTAAAAATCTAAAATTTAAAAATCAAAACGGAGAACGCAAAATTTTTTATTTTGAAATTTGGATTTTGACATTTGAATTTGTTTGGGGTTTAGAAATTAGGATTTAGGATTTGAATTAATTTGGTTCAAGAATTTTGGCAAATTATTGATCTGGGTTGGCGATTGGTTTTCTACTGGTGGTGGCTGCCGGCGTTTTTTTGGCTGTCGGAAAGATTTAATTATTATTGGAATTGGTGGCGCGTGGAGATGTGGTTCGGCACGGTTTGGAAACCGCTTTTGCTGGAAATAAAAATCCCCAAAGAACAGCCCAAGCCGATGAGAGCGATGGAAGCGATGCTTGTCGCCTTGCATGGCGCGATTTATAATACTCCCGATTGGTGGGAAAAAAATATTACCGGCGAACCGCAAACCAGCCTCAAATTTGAAATCGTTTCCATCGACGGCAAAATTCATTTCTATCTTCGTTGTTTTGCCGAATATCGGGAACAGGTGGAGGCGGCAATCTACTCGCAATTTCCCGAGGCCGAAATTGAGGCCGCCGCAATGGATTATTGCCGCGCTTTGCCCGCCGACATTCCCAACAAGCATTGGGATTTTATCGGTTGGGACTATAAAATGACCAAAAAGCCTCAATATCCCATTCCCACCTACACCGCCTATGAGGAAAAAAACATTGAAGAAGAAGAGGTGGTTGATCCGTTCAACGCGCTAATGGAGGGGATGTCGAGCTTAAAGTCCGGGGAGCAGATGTGGATCCAGATTTCCGCGTCGCCGATATATTTTTCGGAAAAAAAAGGCGAAGATTTTGTCAAAGCGGCGCATCGCGAACGGGATATTTTGTCAAAAAGGATTGACGAAAAAAAGAATAATTTAAAGCCTTTGTGGCAGGAGCTTTTGGAATTTATCATCAGCGGCCCCAAAACAGAGGAAGAAAAAGAGCCGGAAATGTTTCCCGCCGAATTGCGCTTAACCGCCGGGGAAAGAGAGTTGGTGGAGGCGGTGGAAAAAAAGGCCACCAAGCCGCTTTTCCACTGCTATATTCGCAATATGTATGTGGCGCGAAATGATTCTTTCGTGGGTGAAAACTTTCGCCTTTTGTTAAACTATTTCAACCACTTTACCAGTTCGGAGGCCAACTCCATCTGGGTGTGGTCCAAAACTTTAACCAAAATCAGCCTTTCTCCGATTCCGTTTTTAAATGATCTGGCGCCGCGCCGCAAATATATGAAAAAGCGCCATTTGATTCGCCATTATCGCGATCGCTTGAATTATTGTAATCCATGGAGCGATGCGCGGGGAAAGAAGGATTCGGATATTGTTTTGAATGTTGAGGAGTTAGCGACATTGTTTCATTTCCCGTCGCACGCGGTTTCGCCCAATCCGGGCATTACCCGCACCGAAGCCAAAGAAACCGTGGCCCCCTCCAACCTTCCGGTTTAAATTCCCGGCAGGTTTCGGCTTGCGCGCGCCAAGCCCGGCCAATTTGCTATAATCTTAATAATATCTCATTATTCAAATTATGATCGAAAAAGAAAAAATTATTTATATCGGACAGGTTAATTGGCGCAGGCAAACAACCAAGTTCGGTATCAAAACCGACGATCGCCGCCGCCATATGTATTTGGTGGGGAAGACCGGCATGGGTAAATCAAACCTGTTGGAAAATATGGCCATTCAAGATATTCGCGCCGGGCACGGGGTCGCGTTTATTGATCCGCACGGCGAAGCGGCCGAAAAAATTTTGAATTATGTTCCTTCGCGCCGGATAAACGATGTGATGTATTTCAATCCCGGAGACGCGGCCTATCCCACCGCTTTTAACGTGATGGAGATTGACAACCCCGAACACCGCAACTTGGTGGCTTCGGGATTGATGGCGGTGTTCAAGAAAATTTGGCCCGATGTCTGGTCGGCGAGAATGGAATATATTCTCAACAACACTATTCTGGCGCTTTTGGAATATCCCAATTCAACTCTGCTGGGCATCAACCGTATGTTTTCCGATCCGGAATACCGCAAGAAAGTGGTGGAAAAAGTGACCGATCCGATCATCAAATCTTTTTGGGTTAACGAATACGCCAAGTATAACCAAAAATACGAGCAGGAATCTACCGCGGCGATTCAAAACAAAATCGGCCAGTTTATCGCCAATCCGCTGATGCGCAACATCATCGGCCAGGTGAAATCCAGCATTGATGTGCGCAAAATAATGGATGAAAAGAAAATTTTAATCGTCAATATCTCCAAAGGTATGGTGGGGGAGGACGCGTCCCGGCTTTTCGGGGCGATGGTGATCACCAAATTGCAATTGGCGGCAATGTCGCGCCAGGATATTCCCGAGGAGCAAAGGACCGATTTTTATTGCTATGTTGACGAGTTTCAAAATTTTGCCACGGATTCTTTTGTCAACATCCTTTCGGAAGCGCGCAAGTATCGCTTGTCGCTGATTTTGGCCAACCAATATCTGGGGCAATTGGAGGAGATGGGCGCTTCGGGCAAAAGTTCGCGCGTGAAGGACGCGGTATTCGGCAATGTGGGCACGATCATCACCTTTCGCGTGGGCGCCGAAGACGCCGAATTCTTGGAGCCGGAATTCGCGCCCGAGATCACCATTGAAGATTTTGTCAATTTGGGGAAATACCACATTTATTTAAAGCTGATGATCGACGGCATTACCAGCGCGCCGTTTTCGGCAACAACCTTGCCGCCGATGGAATTAATCGAGCCCTCGCAAAAAGAAAAAATTATCAATGTGTCGCGCGAACGCTATAGCGTGCCTCGTTCGGTGATAGAAGAAAAAATAACCAAGTGGAGCGGTGAAATGAGCGCCGCCGCGTCAAAAGTTCCGGCGATGCCCGAATTCGGGCGCGACCCCAATCAGCCCAAGATGTATGAAATCACGTGTTCAATGTGCGGCAAAAAAACCAAAGTTATTTTTGAGCCAGAACCCGGCCGCAAGGTTTACTGCAAGGCATGCCTGAAAAAACTGCAAGAAGCTAATGGCGGCAAAAATCCGGGGAATAACAACAATAACAATTCAAGTTCGGCAAATTACGGACGCACTCCGCCCCGTCCGGCATCGAATGTTTCTGTTCCGAGGAAGTCGCCGGCGCCGCAACGGCGGGAACCGCCGGCAACGGTGCCGCGTATGTCGCTGGCGGATTTGGCAAAAACATCTCCCACGAGATTTGCCGGTCAAAAAAGCGAAGCACCGGCCAATCGACCCAAAAAAGAAGTGCAAATTGACGAACTGAAAAAAGCCATCGGCGAGGCATTGGCATCAGCGCCAAAACCCGATGATCCGGTCAACAAAAATGATATTGCGGAACAATAACCACAATTGGAGAGGTCAATCCTCGGCGTAATCGCCGAGGGTTGTACCTCGCCAATTCCACAGGATAAATATATTTTACCTTGAATTACGAAACGCACTTTGTTGAAGTCAATTTTCAACGAGCGCGTTGAAATTTGACTTCAACAAAGCGTTGATATGGGCGCGTTTGTTGAAAATTGACTTTTCAAAAGCCAAAGTCAAATTTCCACAAATGCTGGTTTCGTAATTCAAGGTAAGATGGAAAAATAATAGAAAAAATTATGAAATACATCATCGGCAATTGGAAATGTAATCCGGAAAATAAAATGGAAGCCAAAAAGATTCTTTTGGGATATAAAAAAGAATTAAAAAAGAGCGCAAAGGTGAAGACGGCGGTTTGTCCGCCGGCGTGCTATTTGGAAACGGCCAAAGAAATTCTAAAAAGCGCGGTTGCTCTTGGCGGACAAAATTGCCATTGGGAAGCGGGAGCGTTCACCGGCGAAATTTCGCCGGCGCAATTGAAAAGCGCGGGCTGTGATTATGTTATCATTGGCCATTCGGAACGGCGCCATAAGTTCGGGGAAACCGATGAAATTATTAACAAAAAAGTTAAAGCCGCGCTGGAGGCGGGGCTGACGGTCGTATTTTGTTGCGGCGAAACCCGCGAACAGCGCATTGACGGGCAAATCACCGACATTGTGGAAGAACAGATAGAAAAGGGACTAAAAGACATTGATCTGAATTCCGCGCCGATAATGATCGCCTATGAGCCGGTGTGGGCGATCGGCACCGGACAGGCGTGCAGCCCCAAAGAAGCCGAAGTGGTGCGTCAATTCATCGTCAACATCACCAACGAAAAAATCCCTCTTCTTTACGGCGGATCGGTCAACTTCAAAAACGCCGCCGCCTACCTGCAAGAGTCCGGCTACTCCGGCCTCCTCGTCGGCGGCGCGTCCCTTGCCCCCAAAGAATTCGCCGCCATCGCCGCCGCCGCCAAAAATTGTTAAAGCCAAACCTTATATTGAAGCTTGACTTCAACGCGCCTTAACAAACGAAACCAAAACGAATGTATATACATTTGTACATACTTGAACACAGATTCAAATTCAAACAATTACAAACTATTCCAATATTCTGCAGAATGTTGGAATGTTTTTTAACAAATTTCTAATGACAGGACTTATACAAGATATTGACATTATTGACAAAAAAATATAGTCTGCAAGTGTAGTGTTGTTTCGCACACTATCGTTACTAGCTTTCTGGGCTGTAGCGTTCGCAGGGAAACCTCGGGGGAGCGTTTAGTGAAAGCTAATGTTAATAGATATATTTCATAGCTTTATAACTTGACGTGCGAAAAAGCATGTTTTTTGTTTAGTAAAACTATAAAAATATTTAAAAATATGACCACACAATTGATCAAATTACCAGTTGCATCGTTTAGAAAAATTGCCAGCCCTTATGATGATCAGGGGATAAAAACATATCTTGCTGTTGTTAGTGTCAAAGATATCCCGGAAGAATTTGAAGAATGGAGAACATTAAATCCCCGCGATCCGAAAACTACTTCAGGAGTGGCAAAAAAAATTTTTGATACCCTTGAAAATAATCCTACATCCTTTTTCTTTAGAAATCGAGGTATTGCGGTAATTTCTGAAAAAACGATTTTCGATAACCAGAGTGATATTCTTAGTATTGAAATGACGGATAAATCAAAAAATGGATTGTTTGACGGGGGACACACATTTCGAGTTATCCGTGAGTTTATCGGTAATTTACCCGCAGAAAAGCTGGATGATTTGGAGGCCTATGTCAAACTAGAAATAATTGAAGGGGTTTCTGATTCTGATATGGTGGTGAACATTGTCGAATCAAGAAATACTTCCACGCAGGTCAAGGAACAAAGTCTTGAAGAACTTAGAGGGCATTATGAGGCTATTAAAGACGTTTTGGCTAAAAAGTCGTACGCGCATCGTATTGCTTACAAAGAATATGAATTGACGGAAGAAGGAAGCGCTAAAGATATAGATATTAAGGATATTCTTTCTTATTTGGTTTGTTTTGATGTCGAAGTTTTCGGGCATGAAGACCATCCAATAAAATCCTATTCTACCAGATCTTCTGTTGTGGAACATTTCAAAAAACATAAAGAAAGAATGATAAAATATATTCCATTACTTCCCGTTATTCTTGAATTACATGATAGGATTTATCTTGAATTGCCTGCTGCCTATAACAATGCGCTTGGACGTGGAGGCAAATTTGGATTACTGACTGGAGTTGTGCGTGTTTCTGGACATAGAATGAGCGCAGTAGAGCTCCCATTTATTGAGAAAAAATCCGAATATCGTATTCCTAGTGGATTCATTTATCCGATTCTCGCAGGATTTCGCAATTTAGTTCAATGCACATCAGAAAAATGTAGCTGGAAGATTGATCCAGTCGAGTTTTTTGGAAGCACAATGAAAAACGAGCTTGCAAATCGTGTGGGAGAGCAGGCACTTGAATTCAGAAATCCTAACAAGCTTGGTAAGGATAAGGCAACATGGCGTGCTTGCTATGATTCTGTTGAATTGGCTTTATTGCGCCGTAATGTTTAAATGTTGAGACGGGGGCGGTGTTTTCGCACCGCCCTCGTGTATTATGCTATGATCAATTTTGGGACCATACTGAAAATTGAAAATCAAACGAATAAGACGATAGTAAAAATTAAAAATAAATATGCCGATTATAAAGCGGTTTATTTGCCCAATATTATTCCAGATTGTAGGGCAAAATATGTTTTTATAGCGATGGAGCCGTCTTTTAGATGGGCAAGGGGAGATGAATCCTTCGCAAAGAAACAAATTGCCAATGGCTTTAAGAATTTCATTTATTCTGCTGAAGATTTTTGCCTTCACTACGCGATAACCAAATTCTTGGGTAATTCATATTATATAACGGACATTTCAAAGGCTGCTATGAGCACAAAAAATGCCAATAAGATTAGGGATGAAATTTATCCAGATTGTATTGGTTTGTTAAAAGAAGAAATAAGAGAAATAGGCAAACATAAGTGTAGCGTTTATTTTATTGGTGCGAAAGTCGAGGAATGGCTTTTAGGAGAAATTGATGGAAGGCGAATATTGCATTATTCCAGCAATGCCTGCAAAAAGAGGAATGAAAAACCCAAAGAATTTCCAAAAGAATATAAGGAATTTTCGGAAACGTTAACAGAGGTGGAGTTTCTTGATTTTATCAGCTGGAGATTAAAAAGCTTTCGATTGGACAGGAATATTACTGGAGAAATTTATAGGAAATTCATTCAAAGAGCTAATAATCGGGCGAACAGTGTCTTGACTGATTCGAGAAAAAAATTGATTTTTACTTATTATAAAGAATTTCAAAAATAATTACTCAAAAACCTGCTTAAATGCAATCGGAAACATTTTTGGGATATGATAGTTTAGATCTCTTAGTGTGATTTGTTGGGATAGAGAGGTTTTGGTAAAAATGGGCAGGTTGCTGATTTAGAAGTTCGGTTCTGTGCCAATGATAGGAGGGCGACCATCGTTTTGTATTATTCCGCAAGGAGTTTTTTCCGAAATGTCATATGTTCGAATTTATGAGTTTGCTACAAAAACAAGTGGGAAAAGATTTATTTTGTGATGTTAGATAAAATTAAAATAAAAAATATGGATGAAGGTTTGCGAGATGAAAAAATCGGGCGGATTGAGGAATTTTTCAGGGTGCCCGAGCGGGTGGCGGACCAAATCAAGAATGTTGCCCGAAAGGCGAGGGGCGGCTATGTTTTGATTGAAGCCCGTCCGCGATGGGACGGCAAGCCCGGGCCGTGGATGGAATGCCCGGTGGCGAAAATAATTTTTCACAATCCATCGCAAAAATGGCGGCTTTATTGGCGGCGCGCTTCCGGAAGGTGGATGTTTTACGGCGAATATAAAACTTTTGACAAGGCGTTGGAAGCGATAAAAAAAGACGAGCATTGCTGTTTTTGGGGTTGATGGCAAGATTCAATAAGAATTAACTGAATTATCCCGTTGCGGATATTCCAACATTCTCAAGAATGTTGGAATGTTTTTTTGTCGTAAGAGGTTGAAATTTGCGACGGGGGTGGTAGAATGAGAAATATTAAAATTAATCCAAGATTTATAATTTTATGATTTATAAATTTACCACGATTATAATGCGCGAGGGGAGGTGGTTTGTTGCCCGTTGCGCGGAATTGGGGGTGGTGAGCCAAGGGAAGACCGTTGCGGAAGCGAAAGAAAACATTAAAGAAGCGGTTGAACTATATTTGGAAGGAAATCCAAAATCTAAGAAGCGGCTTGCCGAAAGCAATCCTTTAATCGCGCGCCTTGAATTGGAATATGCCTAAAAAGGTTTTTTCAGGCAAAAAAACAATTAAAATTTTATGCCGCGGATTTGGCTTCTACTTTGTTTCACAAAAGGGAAGCCACGTGAAATTGGCGAAAATGAGCGGCAAGCGCGAAATTATCACCGTTGTTCCATTACACAAAGAACTTGCTGTCGGCACATTCAGAGGAGTTTTGGAGTTGGCCGAAATTGAGTTAAAAGAATTTTTATCAAAATCCGGCTGAATTATCCTGTTGCGAACATTCCAACATTCTCAAGAATGTTGGAATGTTTTTTGTTTGGAGCGCACGGGAGGTTGAAATTTGCGGCGGGGGTGGTAGAATGAGGTGGTATGGAAGAATATTGCGAGAATATTTTTAAGAATGGGAATTTTTTCAATCCCACGAAAGGGAATATGAGCTTTGATGAGGCCATCAAGGAGATTTTCGCGTATATGGCCGAGGAGCCGCAACGGGAGTATGAAATTGTGGTGGGGTGTGATTCGGCGTCTTTGGAACAGCCGCATTTTCCGGCAACGATTGTGGTGCGGCGGATGGGCGCGGGCGGAAGATTCTTTTTGAAAAAAATCAGCTATGGCGGCAAAAAATTTTATAATTTCAAACAGAGAATTTTGCAGGAGGTTTTGCTCTCCTGCGAATTGGCGCTGGTTTTGCGCGAAACGTTGGAGACGCGCAAGCTTTTGACGCCCGACAATTTGAAATGGGACTTTTCCTATATTCATGCCGATGTGGGCGAGCGCGGCGCCACGCGCGAGATGGTGCGCGAGGTTACGGGGCTGATCCGCGGCAACGGGTTTGAGCCGATGATCAAGCCGTTTTCGTTCGCGGCGTCGGCGATCGCGGATAAATATACTTGATAAAGTCAAAAAGCAAAAGTCAAATACAAGGTGGTGGGTTATAAGCAAAGCTAAAATGCAATTTGAGCAAGGTCGCACCTCGCCGATTACAGCGAGGAACGACCTTCGGTGCGGTTATTGAAAATTATTTGCGGGCAATTTTGAAGGGTGAAAATGATTTGCTATAATGAATTTGTTGCCAAAAGCGATTAAAATTTTCTTTATTATGTCCAAAATTTTTATTGATGTTTTTCCGCCGAAAAACAAATCCGCGGATGAAGAAAAACCGACGTCCGAAAACTTGTCCGAAATAATTTCCGAAGACGAGGCGGATATTGATACGGATATGGAAATAAGCGCCAACATTCCGCCGCTGCCTTTCGGCCAAGACGATGGAACAAGGCCTCGGGTTGAATATAATTTGAGGCGGTTTGACGCCAGCGACGCCGAGAAGAGCGGCGGCGTTAAAATCGGCGGATTTATCAAGGGGCTGGCATGGAAATTGCCCGTGCTGGCGGCGGTCTTGTTGCTGGCAATGTATGGCATAGATTCAAAATTTGCCAAAGCGGAGGTGAAAATCTGGCCGCATATTTCGGATTTCCGGCAAGAGTTGAACGTGAGCGTTGAAACATCGATTGGCGACATTGATTTGGAAAAAAGACTGATCCCAGGATATTTAATTTCAGCGGAGAATATCATTGCCCATGAAACGCCGGCAACCGGAGAAAACGCCCGGCAAGCCAAAGCTAAGGGAACCGTTAAAATTTTTAATAATTATACCGGCACCCAGACGCTGGTCAGAGACACCCGCCTGCAAGCTCCTCTTGAGAAATTTAATCCGGCATTGAGCGGCGAAGAAACTCCATGGTTTCGCACCACCGAAGCGGTGTCGATTGCTCCCAAATCTTCGGTTGTGGTGAATGTGGTCGCCGCCGGCGCTGGCGAAAAATACAATATTGAACCGTCGGTTTTTTCCGTTCCCGGACTGGTTGGCACGGCGCAATATACGTTTGTTTACGGTCAATCGTTTGAGAAATTTTCCGGCGGGTCGGATGAAGCGGTTTTGGAGGCCACCGAAGGTGATATAAAAAATTCCAAGACCGCGGCCGAAGAATTTGCCAAGGAGCAAATCAAGAATGAATTGATTGACAAAATCGCCCAACAAGGCTTGATAATCGTCGATCAATCGGCGATTGAGCTGGAAGTCGGCGAACCCGAAATTTTGGCCGCCGCCGGCGACGCTGTCGCTCTGATTGAAAGCCGGACGAAAGCCAAAGCGGCGGCGGTTGCTTATAAAAAAGCGGATCTGGAAAAATTGGGCAGGGAGTTTATCCTGGCAAACGCCGGCGCGGGGAATCTCGTCGATGAAAAAAGCTTTTCTTTTGATCATTCTTTTGTCCAAGAGGAAAAAACTTCGACCATAAAATTAATTTGCCGCGCCGCGACATATCAAAGCATGAGCGCCGAAGATTTGAAAAAAGCGCTCTCGGAAAAAAGCGCGGATGAGGCGAAAATATTTTTGGCGAGCCAGCAGGGAGTTAAGCAAACCGAAATAAAACTTGCTCCGCCATGGAGATTGGCGGTGCCTCGCTCTCTTGATCGGATTGAAATAGAAACCGTTCTTGAATAATTTTTGCGGCACTGCCCTAACGCTTCGACCGGCCGCGATTACTCCGGCATTGACTTAAAAAGGTTTTTCTGATAATATCATAATGTTTCACAATGACTAAACAAAAAACACCCAGATTTCAAGGAGAAGTTTACGAATCTTTGCCGGACGCGAATTTCCGCGTCAGACTTACCGACGGCCGGGAGGTGCTTTGCCATTTGGCCGGAAAGTTGAGGATGTTTCGCATCAGAGTCCTTAACGGCGACAAAGTAACCGTGGAAATGAGCCCCTATGACGAAAAAAAAGGGCGCATCGTTTATCGCGGCAAATGAAACCGCCGCGGATTTAATTTTTTGATTTAAACTTATGAAAGTGAGAGCATCGGTAAAAAAAATGTGCAGAGACTGCCAAATTGTAAGGAGAAAAGGCCGTGTTTATGTCATTTGCAAAAAAAACCCAAGACATAAGCAGCGCCAAGGATAGGAGGTGAAAAATCAAAAGCGCAAAGCGCAAAGTAAAAATGCGGTGCGTATTCTTGCTTTGCGCTTTTCGCTTGAAACTTTAAATTAATTATTATGCCAAGAATTATCGGGGTAAATATTCCCGACAATAAACAAATAGGAATCGCTTTGACTTATATCTACGGAATCGGGGAGTCTTTGGCCCGGGTTGTGCTGAGCCAGACAAAAATTGATCCCACGGCCAAAGCCAAGGATCTCACTCCCGAGCAGATGAAAATGATTGAAGAAATCATCAAAAAGAATTATCGCGTGGAAGGAGATTTGAAGCGTGATTTGATGATGAGCATTAAGCGGCTGAAGGATATCGCGAGCTGGCGGGGAATGCGCCATTCGCGCAATTTGCCGGCGCGGGGGCAGAGAACCAAAACCAACAATCGAACGGTTCGCGGCAACGTGAGAAAAACCGTGGGTTCGGGACGCAAGCCGGCGGCCAGCCCGACATAATCGCCAATCAAAGATTGGCAAATTCCAAATCCTAAATTGCAAACTCTAAATAAATCTAAAATCCAAAAATTTTAAATTTTAAACAAAATATTTGAGCTTATTATTTTGAATTTCTTTAGAGGTTAGTGCTTAATTTTTATTAAATACGATGGGTAAGAAACATATTGCGGTTCAAAGCAAGGAAGAACTGCTCAAAGAAAGAGATGCCGTTGAGGCAAAAATCAAAAAGGAGTTTACGGTTAAAAGCTCGGCGCGCACCCGCCAGGGCAAGGTTTACGTTTTTTCAACCTACAACAACACGATTATATCTTTTGCCGATGAAGCGGGGAATGTTTTGTGCCAAAAATCAGCCGGGGGCATCGGGTTCAAGGGCACAAAAAAAGGAACGCCTTTCGCGGCATCAAAAGTTGCCGAAGCTATTGCCGAAATTATTAAAAAGATGGGGGTTGAGAAAACCAAAGTGATGGTGAAAGGAGTCGGGTCGGGGCGCGATTCGGCGGTGAGATCGCTGGCGGCGCGCGGCATTGATATCGTTTCGATAAAAGATGTTACGCCGATTCCGCATAACGGCTGCCGCCCCAAAAAGGTTAGAAGAGTCTAATATTTAAAATCTCAAATTTTAAGTTTCAAACAAAATATATATTTTTAAATTTATTATTTTGAATTTATTTAGGATTTAGAAATTAGAATTTAGAGTTTGTTTTAAAATGGATACTAATATTAAATGTAAAATTTGCCGCCGGGCGGGCGCGAAATTGTTTCTCAAAGGCACTCGTTGTTCCGGTCAAAAATGCGCGATGGTGCGCCGCCCCATGGCACCGGGCAAAAAAGGCAAGCGCCGCACGCGCTCTCTTTCGGAATTCGGCCGCGAGTTGAGAGAAAAGCAGCGAATGAAAGCTTGGTACAATTTGCGCGAGCAACAGTTCAAAAATTATGTTAAGGGAATTTTGTCCAAAAAGGGCGATTGCGATTTACCGCTGGAATTGATGAGCGTTTTGGAAAATCGTCTGGATAACGTCGTTTTCAGGCTGGGATTCGCGCCTTCGCGAGTGGCCGCGCGCCAAATGGTGGGGCACAAAAATTTTTTGGTTAACGGCAAGCCGGTAAATCTGCCTTCCCGCCAAGTTAAAAAAGGAGACGTGATCGCGGTGGCGCCGCGCAAGACAAAGAAGCCGTATTTTTCCCAATTGCAACAAACCCTGAAAACTCACAAGGCGCCGGCATGGCTGGAGTTGGACTCGGCCAAGATGGAAGGAAAAAGAGTCGGTGATGTCACGCTTGAAGAAGCCGCGCCGCCGGCGGAAATCGGTTCAGTCTTTGAATTCTATGCCAGATAGGCTTGCGCGATCATTAATCTTGAATCGTTAATTATTAACTATTATAAAAAATTTGTAGTCGTTGAGGGTATGGGCGCGGGCTGGACGGAATTACGTTCGATATCCTACGGCTTAACATTATAAAATTTAAAATATAAATCTTAACCGTTGATTTTTAATTTTTATTTTTTAAATTTTAATTTGGAATATGATTCCATTACCATTGGCTCCAAAAGTTGTAGAAAAAAAGGGCAATTTGTCGGTTATTGAAATCGAAGCGCTTTATCCGGGATACGGCATTACCGTGGGCAACGCGTTGCGCCGAGTTCTGCTTTCGTCTCTTGAAGGCGCGGCGGTAACCCAAATAAACATTAAAGGAGTGCCTCATGAATTTTCAACGATTGCCGGAGTTAAAGAGGATGTAATCACCATCATGGCCAATATTCGCCAGTTAAGGTTTCGCCTTACCGGCGATGAGCCGCAAGTTTGCGTGTTGAAAGCCAAGGGAGAAAAGGAAGCCACCGGAGCGGATTTGGAAATTCCCGCCCAGCTTGAATTGGCAAACCCGAAATCGCCGATTGCCGCGCTTACCGCTAAAAATGCCAAACTTGAAATAGAGATCAAGATTGAAAAAGGCACCGGCTATCTTTCCAAGGACGCGCGTTCGTCCAAGTCAAAATTGGGAATCGGAGTGATTCCCATTGACGCGATGTTCACGCCGGTGAAAAAAGTCGGATTTAAATCGCAGAATATGCGGGTGGGCGATCGCACGGACTTTGACAAAGTGATCCTTGAAATTGAAACCGACGGCACGATTACTCCGGAGACCGCTTTCGCGCAGGCGGCGGGAATTCTTTTTGATCATTTTGAAATGCTCAAAGAAACCTTTGCCGACAAAAAGGAATAAATAGAAATTATAAATTCAAAAATTTGAATTTTTGGAATAATTATGTACAAAAGAAAAAAAGGTAAAAAATTCAGTCGAAAAACAGACCAAAGAAAAGCGTTTATGCGCCTGATGGCCATTAATTTGATAATGAATGAAAAAATCAAAACCACCAAAACCAGAGCCAAGCAAACGGCGATTTTGGTGGAAAAAATGATTACCAAGGCCAAAAAAAACGATTTGGCGGCCAAAAAAGCGCTCACCGCGGCCTTGTCTTTGAGCGCCGCGCGCAAATTGGTGGCTCAAATCGCGCCGCGCTTTAAAGATCGCGCCGGCGGCTACACCCGCGTGATTGCCATCGGCTCTCGCCAAAAAGACGCCGCGCCGTTGGCGATGGTGGAATTGCTTGACCGGCCGATTGAGGCCGCGCCCGACGAAATAAAAGGCGGTAAAAAGAAATCCGGCGCCAAAAAAACGGCCGCTAAAAAAGAAAAAACCAAAGAATAACGCTTACCGCTCTGTGAATATATAATCTCGCGCTAAAACAGCCGACGCGTTATCCGCCAGACGATTATGTATTTATATGATTAAATGATTATATGATTTCCACAAAAAGAGAAACACACACAATAGACGCCGCCGGTATTGTTTTGGGCAAATTGGCGGCCCGGATTGCCGTTCTTTTGCGGGGCAAGGATAAGCCCGGTTTTGTGAAATACGCGGATGCCGGCGATTTTGTGGTGGTTAAAAATTTCAAAGACGTTAAGATAACGGGCAAGAAGATTAAACAAGAAAAATATTATCGCTACAGCGGCTATATGGGCGGATTGAGGGAAAAAACGATGGCAAGATTAATGGATGAAAGACCTGATGAGGTTTTGCGCCGCGCGGTTTACCGCATGCTTCCCAGCAATAAATTGCGCGACAAAATGATCAAGCGGCTCAAAGTGTGCCAATAAAAATCTTAAATTAGAATTTTGTAATTTTAATGAATATGGCAGAAATCAAAGAAGAAAAAAAAGAAATAAAAGAAAAAAAGGAGGCAGCCAAGCCGGCGGTTAAAAAAACCGCCGCGGCCAAGCCGGCAGTAGCAAAAAAGCCGGCGACGGCAAAAAAAGCTCCGGCGGCAAAAGCGAAAACCGCGGCCAAGCCGGCGGCCAAGCCCGCTCAAGTCGAATCCGCTCCGAAGAAAAAGCCCGACAAATATTATGAAGCCGTGGGGCGGCGCAAAACCGCGGTGGCGCGCGTGCGCCTTTATACCAAAGGCGACAAGGTTTTTTTGGTCAATGAAAAAGAATTCGGCGATTATTTCAAAAACGAAGATTTCAAAGAAATCGTTGAAGCGCCGCTGGTTAAAATGAATTGCACCGACCGTTTTCGCGTGACCGCGAGAGTTTCCGGAGGGGGCAGCAATTCGCAAGCCGAGGCGTTGCGCCACGGCATTGCCCGCGCCCTGGTGCTTTTTAACGCCGATTTCAAAAAACGCTTGAAAAAATCCGCATATTTAACCCGCGATCCCCGAATGAAAGAACGCAAAAAACCCGGCCTCAAAAAAGCCCGCCGAGCCCCCCAATGGGCCAAACGTTAATCGCTTTGCGATTAATGTTAGTTGATAGTTTATAGTCAATAGTTGATAGAATAATACCGCCGTCCCGTTCGGGGCGGCTTTTGTGTTTTATGGCCAAGATTGATTTTTGGGTCAAAAAATGGTGGAATAAAGTAATATCAAAACAGTATTACGATAAATATATGTCAGAAAATTTTGAAAATAACGGCTGGACGGAATCGGAAGGGGGCGAAAATAAAGAAACGGCGATTAGCCAGTTGGTTTTGGCTGAAAATCAAGAATCAAAACCATCTTTTGAAAATGAGGTCAGGCAATCTGCCCGCAATTTTTTTGAAAAGGTTTTTTCATATGAATCACCGGTGGAATAAGTTTTAATCTGTGCGAGTGGTTTCGCGCGGAAGGGTTAAGAGTTTCGGAAGCATCTCATTTTTTAAAAACTTCCATTCTTTATTCAGATCATAATTGAAAGATTGTGACTTGAATCAGAGGATCTGGCAGCAGAATTTTGACACGGCAAAGCGCGATAATAAAGCCAAATTATGCTTTGGATGAATTTGGCAGGGGAGGTATTTTTTGAAACGCGGGGATGGGATGTTTCGTGCGAAAGGTGGAATGGATTTTTGTTTGTTTGTGATTGTGAGGGGGGTAAAATGCAAATCGCGCAAAGTGTTTTATAGCCGGCGGTTGAAATGCGAAATTTGGCAAGGGCAGACCTCGGCGATTACGCCGAGGACAGACCTTCCAAATTTCAACGCGAAAATCGGTTGGGATGTTTGGATTGGGGAGCGGTGCCAAACCCCTCCTTCGCGTAAAGCTACGGAGGATAAATCTTTCCTCGGGGATCCGCTCGGATTCCGCGCGCCGCGCTTCAATCCAAGTTTCTTGCTACAGGCCTATTCGCGCGAATTAGTGAATAGATGGTGAATTAATTTTGAAATGAAAAAAACGGGGTGCAGATTTAATCTGTACCCCGTTTTTTGTGGTGTTATTCGGAATAAAAATATTTACGCAGTTCGTTATCGGGGATATATCTGGCGGCTTGATTGAAAATCGCTTTTAATGTTCCTTTATCCAATTCTTGATGGTCGGGTATGGTGAGCGTTTGCCGCGAATCGGCAGTAATTCGTCTTAATTTAATGTGGCTTCCTTTGCGTCCGGCAATAGCAAAACCAAAATCGCCAAGAATTTTGACGAGTTCTTTGCCGGAGATGATTTTCAGTTTAGGCATAAACGGCGTTGCCCAATTCCATATTGAGCAGGATTGACGGATTGGGGGCAAGGTCAAGTTCGGACAAATCTTGATCTTCCAAATGCAGCTCCACGGCCTCTTTAATATTTTTGGCCAGCTCGTCCAGGGTTTTAGCTTGAGTGACAACTGGAAAATCAACGCCTTGCGCCACATAGTATTTTTCGCCCTTGTGGATATGAAATTGAATGATGTTTTTCATATTAAGTGGATAAGGTCATGCTATCAAAAGCAAACAACCAAGTCAAATGAAACAAAATATAAAAATCAAAGGGATGTTTGGATTGGGGAGCGGTGCCAAACCCCTCCTTCGCGTAAAGCTACGGAGGATAAATCTTTCCTCGGGGATCCGCTCGGATTCCGCGCGCCGCGCTTCAATCCAAGCGTTTGGAATAAAGCACAAGTGAAATCTGGTGAGGTCAAACCTCACCAGATTTTTGTTGGTGTATTTTACGCGAATGGCAGAATAAATTTTGAAATGAAAAAAACGGGGGAGTCCCGTTTTTTTTCATTCCAATGATTATATGCTTCAATGATTATATGATTATATGATTTTCTATTCCACGGGTTCGGATTTGTAGAGGGTGTTATTGGCGAAAAGATAGATTGTTTTTTTGTTGGAATCAAAAAGCATTCGCGTTTTGCCGTTTTGATCTTGTCCGGTTATTTTTGAAATTTCGGCAATGTCGGCAATGTTGATTTTGCCGCGGTTGTCGATCTCGGCGGTTTTGATTTTGTCGCCGGCGGTGAAGATTAAATAATCATTGTTGAACCATTGGCAATCGGCCACGTTTTCGGAAAATCTCGCGATAAAAATTTTATCGCCAAAAACCGCTTTTGGCGCGTTGGCGTTGTCTTTCAAAAACAAAGTCCAGATTTCGGAATTTGAACAATAGGCGATTTTTTTGCCGTCGGGCGAAATTTCGGGGGTTGAAGAGATTTGCAAAACCAGCTTTTCCCAAGATTCGGTTTTTTCGTTAAAGAAAAACAATTCTGAATCGGCGGCAACAAAGCAATTGCCGTCAAAAATCCACAAATCATAGTTTACCTCGGGGATTATATCAAGCGGCGCGTTCGCGATTTTTGTTGTTTGCAGCAAATCTTGTTTATAAACGAATCCGTCTTCGGCCAAATAATATGTTGCTTGGCCCATAGATTGCTCGGCAAGTCTTGGGGACGAGGTTTGGCCGTTGCCATTGTTTGCCGCGGCATTTTCCGCCTCGGTTTTTTTTGTCGTAATTTGCGCCGGGATTTTGCCGGTTTCAATTTGGTAAACAATATCGCCGCCGGTTTCTGTGCCAACGGTGATTTCCAAAACTTCGTTTTTTGCCCAAGCCCATTCTTTAAATGTTGGATCTTTGGCGGAAAAATTTTTTGGCTCGGCCAGTTTGACCATAACTTCTTGGCCGACATCATACATTTTAATGTTCCATCCGGCATCGCCGGGCTGGCGCAAAATAATTTCTTTTCCGTTCGACGAGGGCAAAATGCCGCTGATATTTTGTTCAATTAATGAGAATTTTGAATTTTGGGGAAAGAGAAATATATTTGAAGCCTCAACCACTTCTTTTTCTTTGACTTCCAGAGTTTTTGACCAGGCATGGTAGCCGGATTTTTTAATTTCCACTTGATATTGACGGGGCAAAAGATTTTCCACCAATGCCGAGTTGAAGAAAAAGTCGGTTTTCTTTTTTAATTTGCCGTTAATGTAAATGTCGGTTTGCTTGGGATGAGCTTTAACAAAAATCCCGCCGGTTTTAACAATTAGCTTTTTGCCCGATTCGGGCGGCCAGTCCAGCCGATATCCCTGCGCGTAAAACACTATCGCCGGCGCGGCTGCGGCAAACAACAGCAAAAAAAACGCGAACAAAAATGTCCTAAACCCCTTGCTCATAAATCCATCATATCCCATCGCCCCATTTTTTCAACCATCCAAGCCGGCATTGATTCTCCCTTTGGAAAAGGGAGCACTTTGAGTGAAACGAAAAGGAGGGATTTGAAATTCAAAGGTCGTTCCTTGAAGGCTTGTCCCGATTATGTCCGAGGGATAATCGGCAAGGTGCCACCTTGACCAACTTTTATTTATATCCCCAGTGTATGATTGCCAAAAATAAATTGCCAAAAATAAATTTGACAAAACCTGCAAAATGTGTTTATCCTAATTTAGGAGGATTTCATTTGGACACAAGTTCGATAGAAATTGTAGCGACTGAGATGTTTGGGCATCTTGAAAGGGGTGAAACATATAAGGCATGGCGGTTTCATGAGGTAATTATTGACCAAATCGCCATATTGTTGGCGAATATATTCAAAAAATCTATCCTAGATGGAATCAATCTTATGGATAGGTGCCATCTCTTGTCAATGTTAAGGGATATAGAGGATAGGCTCAAAAAGTCATCCTCATGTTAGGTGCTTTCATTCATTTCTTTTTTTGGGAGATTGGATGAAGGTGCTTCTTTTTTATTGAAATCTTACATTTTTTGCGGTCGCAAAAAATGTGAGAATTTTGTTATCGCTCGCAAAAACTCGGGATAATCGGCAAGCAACGACCTCAAGAACGCAAACATTCCGCCGGTGGGAGGTGGTTTTTTTGTTTGGGTTTGGTATAATCAAGTTATGCGCAAGCCATATGCAATTCATGTAAAGGAATTATGAAAAAGGGAGAATTTATTGAAAAAATAAAAATCGCGGCGCGGGAAGTCGGCGCAAGGCACAGTTTGCGGCTGATGGTGCTTTACGGGTCGCATGCCAAGGGGATGGCGAAAAAGAATAGCGATGTTGATATCGCGGTTTTGGGCGAAAAGGCTTTGGATTTGGGCCAAATCACCGATATTATCAACGAATTTATGGACTTGCTGAAGATCAACGAGGTTGATGTTAAGTCGCTGCACAAAACCAATCCGCTTTTTCGCTGGGAGGTGATGGAGCGGGGGATTTTGCTTTATGGCGATGAGCTTGATTTTGTCAAATTTCGGGCATACGCGTTTCGCGATTATGTTGACAGCAAGAGCTTGTTTGACTTGAAAGAAAAAATGGTGAAAAAACAAATCAAAAATTTGTAATCAAAGAATTATGATCAACAAAAATTTTGTCGTTGAAAAAATAAAATTGATAAGCCAGGGATTGGAGCAATTAAAAAGCTTTGAGAATATGACATTTGCCGAGGTTGCCGGCGATTATATCAAATATTCGGCGCTAAAAAACATTTTGATGGAAACTATCGGCCGGGCGATTGACATTAATGAGCACCTAATCAACGCTTCGGGAAAAAATTTGGATGTTCCGATAACTTACAGAACCACCTTTTTGGCAATGGAGCAAATCGGTGTTTTGCCGCCGGAATTCGCGCGCGAAGTTGCCAAAAGCGCCGGATTTCGCAACGCGATTGTTCACGAATACAACAATTTGGATAAAAGCGCGGTCTATAAAACCGTGGGGCAGGCAATTGGGCAATACAAATTATACTGCGATTATATAATGAAATATCTTGATGGGCGTTGAAAATAATAATCATTGCAATCATATCGCGCGGGAGGCGGCGCTGGCGCATTTTTCGCTGATGTTCGGGTATAAGATATTTTCGCTTTATTATCCGCTGTTTTTGGCCGCTGCCGGGCTTTCTTTGACGCAAATCGGCAAAGTTTATTTTTGGATCTATTTTCCCATGGCGCTGGCCGCGCCTTTGGCCGGCTTTTTGTCGCGCGTGATCCACCCGGCGATTATGGCCGCGGCCGCTTGTTCGGGCTACGCGGCCTATGCGCTGGGAATGGCTTTTTGGGGCGGCGCCGCGATGGCATACTTGTGGCAAATTGTGCTGGGAATCTCGGCGGCGTTTTTTTTCACCGCGTCGCGCGCTTTGCTGATTGCCGACTCCGACGGCGATGTTGAACATGATTTTTCGTGGTTTTACAACGCCAGTTTTTGGTCGGCAGCCTTGGCCCCCGCCGCAGGCGCGATTATTGTTTGGCGGTTTGGCTTTGAAGCGGCGTTTATGACAAGCGCGGCAATATGCGTTTGGGCGGCACTGGTTTCGGCGGGGATGATCACCAATTCGTGGCATATGAAACACGGCCATTTAACCTGGGGGCATTTCAAAAACGGGTGGGAAAAGGCGTTCAAATTGGCGTTTCCCAGATCCGCGGCGGGCTATATTGCGCTTTCTTTTATTGTGCTTTTGGCGGCCAACGCTCTGCATCCTTTCTTTGTGCTATTTTTGCGCGACGATATTGGATTGTCGCAAGCGCAAGTTTTGCACTTCACCGCGATTATGGCGGCGGCGTTTTCAATATTGTATTTTTTCGTTTTGCGCCGGCGGCAGAACGGCCATCCTGAAGCGGGAATTTTGCGCGGCGCGCAAGTTGCCGGCGCGTCAACGATAATATTTGCGGTATTTTTACCCGTGTTGTCGTATGTCGGCGCCTTTTTTCTTGAGCTTGCCCGCAGTGTGGGCGGGTTTTTTGCCAACACCGGCCGATCCGCGCTTTTGGCCAAAGAATTGAAAAGTCGTCCGGCGGAAGGCGCGGCGCTGGACACGATTTTTGCTCCTCTGGGGATTGCCATATCGGCAATGCTTGGCGGTTATATTATTGAATATTTAAATTATCAGTGGCTGTTGCTGATTACCGGAGCGATGATGTTGGCGGCGTATTTTATCGTTTCAATTGCCAAAAACGGAGAAATGAGATAGGGTAAAGGAACTTAAAATGAAAAGCGAAAAATGTAAAACGAGAATGTGAACTTGAATTTGTGTTTTTGTTTTACGCTTTAAGTTTTACACTTTTATGAAGCTGGGCATTGATCTTGGAACAAGAAACTCGTTGGTGTTTGTTCCCAAAAAGGGAGTGGTTCTGCAGGAGCCGTCGGTGGTGGCGGTTGATTTGGACGAGAACAAAATTTTGGCCGTGGGAAAAGAAGCCAACGAAATGATCGGGCGCACCCCTGATACCATCCGTGTTTATCGACCGATGAAAGACGGCGTGATCGCCGATTTTGTTGTGACTCAAGCAATGATTCGCTATTTTATCAATCAAGTGGCGGGGAAATTCAATTTTTTCAAACCAGAATTGGTGATCAGCGTGCCGGCGGGAATAACTTCCACGGAGCGGCGCGCGGTGATTGAGGCGGGGATGAACGCCGGTGCCAAGGCGGTTTATTTGTGCAAGGAGCCGATTCTCTCGGCGATTGGCGCGGGAATTCCCATTCATTCTTGTTCGGGGAATATGATTGTTGATATCGGCGGCGGCACCACCGAAGTGGCGGTGATTTCCTTGGGAGGAATTGTTAATTTCCAGTCATTGCGCGCCGCGGGCGACAAAATGGACGCGGCGATTGCCGACTATATCAAGCGCAAGCATAATTTGGCGATCGGCGATCAAACCACCGAAGATATAAAGATCAATATCGGCACCGCGATTCCGGAAAAAGACCCCAAAACACTGCAAATCCGCGGGCGGGACTTGATTAGCGGTTTGCCGCGCAATATTAAAATCAATTCCAACGAAGTGAGCGAATCGCTGCAAGATGTTCTTGCCGAGATCAATCAAACGATAAAAGCGGTTTTGCGCGAAACTCCGCCCGAACTCTCCGCGGATATTATGGACAAGGGAATGGTTTTGGCCGGCGGATCCGGCATGCTTGCCAATCTTTCGGAAATGATCAGCAGTTCAATCGGAGTGCCGTGCGCCTTGGCGGACAACGCGCTTTTGTGCGTGGCAAAAGGCACGGGCGCGGTCTTGGAAAATCTGGACTTCTATAAAAAATCAATAATGACCAAAAAATAGAGTTTTCAGTTTTCAGTTTTCAGTTTTCATTGAATTTTCAATGCAACAATTCCCAAACGGAATTCAGTGTTTTTGTTTGGCTAATTGATTAATTGATAATTTATTGGAAATTGGAAATTGGAAATTGGAAAATTTATTTTGCTTCAGCAAAATGGCACTTGTGGGTCATCAAAAACAATTTGAATCTTTGCGGGGGGCGTTTGATTCCGGAAAAATGGCGCATGCCCACATTTTTTCCGGTCCGGACAAAGTCGGCAAAAAAACGCTTGCTTTAAAATGGCTTTCATCCATTTTTAATGTTGATTTAAAGCCCGGCACCGCGCATCCGGATTTTTTGTTTTTGGCGCCGCTTGTTGACGAAAAAACCCAAAAGATTGCCAAAGAGATTACTGTGGGGCAAATTCGCGAGGCGATCGGCAAGCTTTCGCTCACGGCTTCGGCCGGCGGCTATAAGGCCGCGATTGTTGACGGCGCCCATTTAATGAACAGCGAGGCGCAAAATTGCTTGTTAAAAACCTTGGAAGAGCCTCCCGGAAAAATTGTTATAATTTTGATCGCCGAAAATGAAGCGCGCCTGCTGGAAACCGTGCGTTCGCGCGCGCAGGTGATAAAATTCGGCTTTGTCGCGGTCGAGGATTTGCAAAATTTCGGCATTGGATATGCCGCCGATCGGGGATTGAAAATCGGCGCGGAGCAAATCAAAGAACTTGCGGAGTTGTCGTTCGGCCGCCCCGGCCGCTTGGCTGACTTTTTGCAAAATCCGAATTTGTCGCGTGAATGGCAATCGGCGGCAAAAGAATTCGCCAAAATTATTGACGGTGATTTGGCGGAAAAATTCGCCTATGCCAAAAAAATCACCGACAATGAAAAAGAAAAAGCGCAACCGATAAGTTTGCGCGAACTCATTGAAATTTGGCAATACCATTTTCGCAATCGCCTTTTGCAATCTTTGGAAAATAAAGATGATTCAGCGCGGGTCAGACTCGCGCAAGATCAGCGCGGGTCAGACCCGCGCAATTCAGGCAAAGAACATTTTGTTTTTTCAAAATTAAAAGAAAAGGAGGTCGGGCAAGAACCGGAAAAAATCGCGGCGATATTAAAAAAAATCCAGGAACTGGATTTGATGTTGCGCGCCACCAACGCCCATCCGCGCCTGGCCATTGAAAACTTCTTTTTGGATTTGTAAATAAACAAAAACTATGGAAACAATCAATTGGGCCGACTTAAAGAAAGAATTATTAAAAAATAAGGAATTTGCCAAGGTCTATGAGTAGCCTGGGTCGGAGTTTGATTTTGCAAAAATGGTGATTGCCAAAAGGATAGAAAGGGATATGACGCAAAGTCGCTCGCGCCCTTGATTCGGAGCTGAAAGTATCGTTCAAATAAAAAAGAGAGCTGGTCAGGCTTTCTAATACAATATTCTATTGGCATGCCGCAACATTTATAGCGCGCGAAATCTTCAGGCATAGCTGATTTATATCATATTTATATAAATTTGTCAAGGGGTAGAAATTAAGGGAAAATCTGGTAGAATGGAAATACATTTAAGTTTTCAGTTTTCATTGAATTTTCAATGCAACAATTCCCAAACGGAATTCATTGTTTTTGTTTGAATCATTGGTCAATTGGTCATTTATTGGAAATTGTCACCGCCTCGGCGGGATCCCGCGATAGCGGGAGTAATTGGAAACTGGTAATTCCGCCTGTGGCGGCTATTTATGGAATATAAAGATATAATTAAGAAATTGGAGCCGGAGTTTGACAAGGCGCTGCAGTATTTGGATCGGGAGTTGGCAAAACTGCACACCGGGCGCGCCAGTGCTTCAATCGTTGAGGATTTGACGGTGGAGTGCTTTGAGCAAAAATTTCCGCTAAAGCAATTGGCGATGATCTCGGTACCCGAGGCGCGCCAAATTGTGGTTCAGCCGTGGGATCAATCCTATATCGCGCCGATACAAAAAGCGATCGAAAATTCGCAATTGGGATTGTCGCCGGCGGTTGAGGGCGCGGTAATCCGAGTAATGATTCCGGATCTCACCGGCGAATACCGGCAAAACTTGGTGCGGCTAATCTCCAAGACGCAGGAGGATAGCCGTCAAACGATGCGCCGCGCTCGCGATGATGCGTGGTCGCAGATCCAGCGGCTGGAGCGCGCCGGAGAAATCCGCGAGGACGACAAATTCCGCGCCAAAGACGAATTGCAAAAGTTAATCGACGGCTACTCAAAAAAAATCGACGAATCCGGCGAGCGCAAGAAAAAAGAAATCGCCGAATAAAATAAATTTTTCAATTTTCAATTTTCAATTTTCATTGAATTTTCAATGATTCAATTTTCAAACAGACGCAATTTTTGGTAATTGTTTGTATCATTGAAACATTATTCCATTTATTGAAAACTGATAAATGAAAACTGAAAATTGTAACTAATGGTTGCCACTATTTTTATTGTTTTTTTCACTTTAATGGGATTGATCGTGCTCCATGAGTTGGGGCATTTTGTGTTTGCCAAAAAATTTGGCGTGAAGGTTGAAGAGTTTGGCATTTTTTTGCCGCCGCGGATTTGGGGCAAAAAATTCGGTGAAACCTTATATTCCGTCAATTGGATTCCGGCGGGCGCGTTCGTGAAATTGCAGGGGGAAGACGATAACAGCCAAAAAGACGAGAGAAGTTTTGCCGCCAAGCCGATTTGGCAAAGAATGATTATTGTCGCCGCGGGCGTGGTTTCGTTTTGGATAATTTCGGCGGTGATTTTGAGCTTTAACTATATGTCCGGAGCGATGGTCGGGGTGGGCGACAATGATCCGGCGGAGAATGCCCGGGTGCAAGTTATCATTGTCGCCGGCGAATCGCCGGCGCTTTCGGCCGGGTTGGAAATGGGCGACATCATTGAGGAGATCGCGTTTTCTGATGATCCGGAAAACGCGATAGAAATCGATAAAGTGGCGCAGGTGCAGGAAATCAGCCAAAATGCCCAAGGAAGAGAGCTCATTTTACAGATTAAGCGCGCCGGAGAATCTTTTGACGTGCCGATAACTCCGCGCCAAAATCCGCCGGCGGGAGAGGGTTCCATGGGCGTGGCTTTGGCGCGCATCGCCCAACAATCATATTCTTTATTGCCGGCAATTGGCGCCGGAATTACCACAACATGGAATATGACGGCGAGCGTTTTTGACGGATGGGGGCAAATTATCGGCCGCTTGGTGAAACGCGAGAATTTGCCCGCGGGCACGCAGCTGGTGGGTCCGGTGGGGATTATGGAAATGATGGCCAAGCAAGCGCAGATGGGCTGGAATTATTATTTGCAGTTCACGGCGATGATTTCGGTTTATTTGGCGGTGTTCAACGCTTTGCCCATTCCCGCGTTAGACGGCGGGCGGCTGATGTTTTTGGCGCTGGAAGCGATTCGCAGAAAGCCGGTTTCGGAAAAGATCGAACAAACGTTAACCGCGGTATTTTTTGGCGCGCTGATGCTTTTTGCCATTATCGTAACCGTGCAAGACGTAATTAGATTATTTTAGCAAGGCTGAAATAATCGAAATGTTAAAATTACCAATTACCAATTTCCAATAAATTTCAAAATTAAAAAATACTAAAATTAAAAATTTTGACATTTTAATATTTCGGCATTTATTTTGATATTAGAAATTAGAAATTTGTTATTTTATGAAACAATCCAAGCTTTTTACCAAAACTAAAAAGGAGGCGGGCGCCGATGAGGCCAGCGCGGGGACGCGCCTTTTGGCGCGCGCCGGATTTATTGATAAAACCGCGGCCGGAATTTACACAATGTTGCCGATGGGGCTTTTGGTTTTGCAAAAAATTGAAAGCATAATCGCTAAAAAAATGGACGCGCTGGACGCGCAAAGGATTTTAATGCCCGCGCTCACTCCCAAAAAAAGCTGGGATGTCACCGGACGTTGGAATGAATTGGATGTTTTGTATAAAATAAAAAGCCGCCGCGATTCCGAATACGCGCTGGGCGCCACCCATGAAGAAGTCGTTACACCCCTGGCGCAAAAATTCGCGCTATCATACAAAGACTTTCCCTTCGCGGTTTATCAAATACAAACCAAATTCCGCGATGAACTGCGCGCCAAGTCGGGATTGTTGCGCGGACGGGAATTTTTGATGAAAGATTTATATTCTTTTCACATTGAACAAAGGGATTGCGATGATTATTATGAAAAGGTTAAAGAAGCGTATTTTGAAATTTTCAAAGAGGTCGGCATTGTGGCTAATACCTATTTAACATTGGCAAGCGGCGGCACTTTTTCCGAATTTTCCCACGAATTCCAAACCGAGACCGCGGCGGGTGAAGACGTGATTTATCATTGCGGCAATTGCGGTTTTGCGATTAACAAAGAAATTAAAGACAATCATCCAAAATGTCCGGAATGCGGCAAAGATGATTTTGATGAAAAAAAGGCCATTGAAGTGGGCAATATTTTTAAGCTGGAAACAAAATACAGCGCGCCTTTCGGTTTTGAAGCCACGGCCGCCGATGGCGGCAAATTGCCGGTGTTGATGAACTGCTGCGGCATCGGCTTGACGCGCCTGATGGGCGCGGCCGCCGAAATAAGCCGCGATGACAACGGAATAGTTTGGCCCGAGAATATTGCTCCGTTTGCCGTTCATTTGATTGAGTTGGAATCAAAAAATTCCGATGAGGCAAGAAAAATAAGAGAGGCTTGCGAAAAAATATACCAAGATTTACAAAAAAGAAATATCGGCGTACTATATGATGACCGGCAAGAAAAATCCGCGGGTGAAAAATTCAACGATGCCGATTTAATCGGCATACCCCGCAGAATAGTAATCAGTCCAAGAACGATGGAAAAAGATGGCGCCGAGTTAAAAAAGAGAAGCGAAAAAGAATCAAAACTGATTTCGTTAAATAAGCTTGGTGCATTTGAATTTTAATTTTTCAGTTTTCATTTAACAGTTTTCATTGAATGATTCATTTGTTCAATGATTCAAACAAAATGATTCGTTGCTTTTTGTTTGAAAATTGATAATTGAAAACTCAATGAAAATTGAAAACTGATAATTGATAAATGTTAGGATGAAATTTTGGAATAATTTAACAAAACTTTTTTCCGAGGATATGGCCATTGATTTGGGCACGGCCAATTGCGTGGTTTATGTGCGGGAGCGGGGGATTGTGATGCTGGAACCATCCGTGGTGGCGGTGAACCAAAAAACCGGCCAGGTTTTGGCGGTGGGCGAGGAAGCGAAAAAAATGGTGGGGCGCACCCCCTCGCATATCGTCGCGGTGCGGCCGATGCGCCACGGCGTGATTTCGGATTTTGAGGTGACCGAACAGATGTTTCGCTATTTTATTGAGAAATCCCGCAAGCGAAAATTGCTTTTTAATTTGCGCCCGCGCGTGATTGTGGGCGTGCCCGTCGGCGTGACCGAAGTGGAGAAAAAGGCGGTGATTGACGCGGGCAAATCGGCGGGGGCGCGGGAAGTGTTTTTGATTGACGAGCCCATGGCCTCGGCAATCGGAATTCGCCTGCCGGTGCAGGAAGCGCAAGGCAATTTTGTGGTTGATCTGGGCGGCGGCACCACCGAAATCGCGGTGATTTCTTTGGGAGGCATCGTTTTGGGAAAAAGTTTGCGTATTGCCGGAGACAAATTGTGCGAGGATATTATGCAATTTGTGCAAGAAGAATATAAATTGCTTATCGGCGAACGAATGGCCGAGAATATCAAAATCGGCATCGGGCTGGCTTATACCGCGGAAAAAAATGATAACGCCAAAAAAGCGACTTCCGGAAACAAAAAAGAAAAAATAATAAAGCGCGATTTTAAAATGCGCGGCCGCAATTTGGTGACGGGCTTGCCCGAGGAAATCGTGATTTGCGAAGAGGAAATTCGGCGCGCGATTGATAAATCGGTGCGCCAAATTGTCCACGAAATAAAAATGGCCATTGAAGAAACTCCGCCTGAACTTGTCGCCGATATTATGGCCAACGGCATTTATTTGTGCGGCGGGGGAAGCCAACTGCGCGGTTTGGATGAATTGGTCGCCAAGGAGACCCGAATGCCGGTGAAAACCGTGGAAGATCCCAAAACCACCGTGGTGCGCGGCGCGGGAATGGTGCTGGAAAATCTGGATCAACTGCGCGAAGTGCTCATTGAAACCAAAGAATTGGAACCACCGAAATAGCAAACGGGGAGGTCAATCCTCGGCGTAATCGCCGAGGTTTGCACCTCACCATTTGCGAATGAAAATAGAGATGAGATTTAGGATTTAAGATTTAAGAATAAATACGAATCAACCCGCCTCCATGTATCGGAGGCGTTTGTATAAAAAAAAGAAGAAGAGTTACGCTTTTCTCACTTTTTCTTCATAGATCCGATTGCTTCCGCGGCATCCTGACGTTCTCATATTTTTAAAAACCTCCGCGTATAATATTATTTAGGTTTTGTCAAGGTTAACAAGAGATAATAATTGGGGTATGATGGAGAATAAGTCAAAAGTCAAAATTTTAAGTTAAAAGTTTTTAGGTATTGGGTATTTGGATTTTGTTTGAAAATTAGGATATTAAAAATTGTTTAAAAATTTCAAATTAAAAATTAAAAATTAGTTTTCGCTAAAATTATGGAAGAGGTAAATATTTATCAAAAATATCAGGGCAAGAAAATTCCTTTGCTGGTTGAAAAAGGCGAGGATGGGTTTTTCGTGATTGAATGCCCGCTTTTTTCGGGATGTTTTACGCAAGGAGAAACAATTGATGAGGCAATGGCAAATATCCGCGAGGCGATTGAGCTGGTCTTGGAAGAAAAAGAAAATCAATCGCGATTGGCAATATTGAACATTGTTTAAAAATTTCAAATTTCAAATTAAAAATTAAAAAGTTTATCAAGGTCGCGCCTTGACGATTATTCCTCGGGCGTAATCGGGACAAGCCAGCAAGGAACGACCTTTTAAATGCAATGCTTTCAAAAGAAGAAACACAGCATATCGCCAAGTTGGCGCGGTTGGGATTGGACGATGTCGAGATTGAGAAATACCAAAAAGAGCTTTCGGCGATTTTGGAATATATAGACAAATTGCAGGAAGTTGATATTGGCGGAGTGGAACCTTTTACCCATTCGGTGGCGGCGGGCAATGTTCTGCGCGAGGATTCTGCCGTCAAGCGGACAAAAGAAGAATTGGAAAAGCTCACCGCGCAAATGCCGCAAAAAAAAGACGGCTATTTAAAAGTGAAAACAATCCTCTAAAAATAATTTTTAATTTGAAATTTTTAAACAAAAAAACAAATTTCTTTTACTTCGTTAAATTATAATTATGGCATTGAATTTTTAAAAATTATAACATTAAAAATTGTTTAAAAATTTCAAATTAAAAATTTCAAATTTTATGGAGTTGAGCGATTTTACGATTAATCAAGTTCATGAGGGGTTGGTTGGAAAAAAGTTTTCCGCCGCCGAATTGGCTGATGCCTATTTGGATAAAATCGAAAAAGAAAACGAAGAAATTTTCGCGTTTTTGAGTCTGGCGCGCGATTCGGCGATGCGGCAGGCCAAAGAAGTTGATGATAAAATCAAAAACGGAGAAAAAATTCCGCTTTTGGCGGGTGTTCCCATGGCGATTAAAGACAACATTATGGTGGAACGCCAAAAGTGCACTTCGGCTTCCAAAATTTTGGAAAATTACGCCGCGTCTTATGATGCCGCGGTTATTAAAAAATTAAAAAACCGGGGCGCGGTGATTTTGGGCAAGACCAATATGGATGAATTTGCTATGGGGAGCTCCACCGAAACCTCCGCGTTCGGGCAAACGCGCAATCCGCGCGACACAAAGCGCGTGCCCGGGGGATCGTCGGGCGGATCGGCCGCGGCGGTGGCGGCAAACCAATGCGTTGCCGCTTTGGGTTCGGATACGGGCGGCTCCATCCGCCAGCCAGCTTGTTTTTGCGGAGTCGCGGGGCTCAAGCCGACATATGGCGCGGTTTCCCGCCATGGCTGCACCGCTTTTGGCTCATCTTTGGATCAGATCGGTCCGCTGGCAAAAAATGTTGACGATGTGCAGGCGGTTTTTGAAGCGATTTGCGGCAAAGACGAGATGGATTCCACCTCGATTGATATCGCGCCCGACAGTGTTCCGAAAAGGACCCATAAAATAGGCATTCCCAAGGAGTATTTTATCGAAGGCATTGATCCTCGAATTGAATCTGTGATCCGCGCCAAATTAAAAGAATTGCAAGAGAAGGGAAATGAGATTGTTGAAATCAGTCTGCCGCACAGCGAATACGCGCTGGCATGTTATTATATCATTGCCACTTCCGAAGCCGGTTCCAATTTGGCGCGTTTTGACGGCATTCGCTATGGCCGTTCCGAACAGGAGGGCGGCGGCATTGACGATATCTATCTGGAAAGCCGGGGCAAGGGATTTGGGGCCGAAGTGAGGCGTCGGATAATGCTGGGAACATATGTGCTTTCCGCGGGGTATTATGACGCCTATTACGTGCGCGCGCAAAAAGTGCGCAATTTAATCAAGCGCGATTTTGATCGGGCGTTTGAAATTGTTGACGCGATAATCGCGCCGGTGTCGCCGGTGATGCCGTTTGAGATTGGCGAAAAATTCAACGATCCTTTGCAAATGTATTTGGCTGATATTTTTACCATTTCGGCCAATCTGGCGGCGGTTCCTTCGCTGGCGCTTGCCTGCGGGGAAGTCGAAGGACTGCCGACTGGCCTGCAAATTATGGGCAAGCATTTTGACGAAGCGACTCTTTTTGCCATTGGCAGAACCGTCGAAAATCAAAATTGAAAAATCAAAAATCAATCCTTAATTTTGACTTTTGATTTTTGACTTTTGAAATATTATCGTGGATTTATCTCAAATTGAAAAAATTTTGTTTCCCGAAATGACCGGATGGCTTTTGGCGGCAAAAATATTTTTCATTCTTTTTGATTTGGGAGTGGTCGCTTTTATTGTTTACGTGTGGGTGGCCACGGTGTATTTGCGGCGTTTGTGGATTTTTGATTTTGTTGAATTTTTAACTTTTCGTCCCTATGGCACGCGCGTGATCGACAAGGATTGGATAAAAATTAAAAAACGCCTTCTTTCAAAAAACGATTCCGAATGGAAAGCGGCAGTGGTTGAAGCCGGGCGCTTGGTTAATGACGTGCTCAAACGGCTCACATTTGAAGGGAAAACTTTGTTGGACAAATTGGAAAAGCCTCGCGCGCGAATGTTTTCCGATTTGGCCGCGATGACCGAAGCGGCTGGCGTTTATCGCCGCGTTGCTGTTGATAAATCCGCCGATCTTGATTATAGCGAGGCCAAAAAAACGATTTTAACATTTGAGCAAGGATTAAAAGACGTCGCCGCGTTCACCTATAAAGCGTAGTGTGAAGTGCGTAGTGAAGTTGACCAAAATCCGGTTTTGAGTTAAAATCAACGGGTGTTTAAAAAAAAATATCTTTTTGATATTTGATTTTGCGGGGTGGAGAAGTAGTATCTCGCCAGTCTCATAAGCTGGAGGCCCTGGTGCAATTCCGGGCCCCGCGACAAATTTGCGAAGCAAGTTTCCCAAATTACAAATTCCGCGCACGAATTACATTTTGTATTTAGTGTGACTGTTTTGTAATTTGGTAAAATTTCCTTTCGGAAATTTTGCCGGCGTAGCTCAGGGGCAGAGCGAGGTCTTCATAAGGCCGAGGTCGTTGGTTCAAATCCAACCGTCGGCACCCGGCAATGTATTTGGGTGTAAAATTAGGAGAGGTTGATTTTTTTTGCAAAAAGTGTAGAACATACTTGTTGGACTCGTAGTGTAGCCCGGTTAACACGCTTCCCTGTCACGGAAGAGATCACGGGTTCAAATCCCGTCGGGTCCGCCTTTGATACGCCCTAGCTTTACGCGAAAGCGATTCTCAACCCGCCATAGCCCCGCGCGAAGGCGGGTTTTGTTTATATTTCGCTTTTTTATTTTTTGATGTGTAAATTTGTCTATGGTTAAACATAATTTACCGGCGGAGTAATGTATATGCACGTGTATATACATTCAAAAATTTGCGGGGGCGGGCTATTGTAATCGGTTTGGCGGTGTTTTATAATGGAGTAATTTGTTTTTAATTTTATAATTTTAATTATCCAATATGCCAAGCGGTTCAATGGCAACCGAGATTTTCGACGGGGCGGATGTTTCGGCGGTAAAAATCATTGATTCAATCATTGAGGAGGCTCATAAATTGCGTGCTAGCGATATTCATATTGATCCGCAAAACGAAAATATCCGTGTGCGCTATCGGGTGGACGGCTATTTGGAAGATTATTATTTTTTGCCGCGGCAAAAACAAGAAGAAATCATAAGCCGCGTTAAAATTTTGGCGGGATTGCGCACCGACGAGCATCAAATCCCGCAAGACGGCCGCTTTAGAATTTTGGCAAAAGATTGTCCCGTGGACGTGAGGGTGTCGGTGGCGCCCACATATCACGGAGAAAACGCGGTTTTGCGTTTGCTTTCCGACAACGCCGAGGGTTTCAATTTGGAAACAATCGGTTTTTCAAAAGAAAATAATGCCAAAATTCAATCTGCGGCAAAAAAGTCCCACGGAATGATTTTGGCCACCGGTCCCACGGGCAGCGGAAAAACCACTACGCTCTATGCCTTGCTTAAGCAATTGAATACCAAAGAAGTTTCTGTTGTGACCATTGAGGATCCGGTTGAATATTCAATTTCGGGAATTCGGCAAATTCAAACAAATTCGCGCGGCGGACTGACTTTTGCCTCCGGACTGCGGGGAATATTGCGCCAAGATCCCAACATTATCATGGTGGGAGAGATTCGCGATTCGGAAACCGCGGGCATCGCGGTGAACGCGGCTCTCACCGGTCATTTGCTCCTTTCAACTTTACACACCAACGACGCGGCAACCGCTTTGCCGCGCCTTTTGGATATGAAGGCGGAAAGTTATTTGATCGCTTCCACGGTCAATATTATTATTGCCCAACGTTTGGTGAGAAAAATATGTCCGCGTTGCAAAACGGAAAAAATAATCAGCCGGGCGGAGGCTGATAATTTGAATCTGTTGTTTCCAAAAAAAATTTTTGCCGGTCAAAAATTTTTTTACGGACGGGGATGCTCTCAATGCAATGAGTCGGGATATTCGGGGCGCACGGGAATCCACGAAGTTTTGATTTTGGATTCCGAAATCAGGGAGGCGATTTTGCGCCGCGAATCTTCGGCGGTTTTGAAACGCATTGCCGTTGCGCACGGAATGATGCCGATGATTGAGGACGGATTTATAAAAGTTCAATCCGGCATTACCACAATTGAAGAAATTTTGCGGATAAAATGAGATTGTCAAAAATTATGAACAAAATTGTTCTATCTGTTAAAAAAACAATACTTTTACTGGCGCCGCGGCAGGAAGCGGTGCTTGGCGATGCCGTTGCCGCGGCGATAAAATCCGCCATCCGCCCGCGGATTTCAGAAACCGAACGAATTATTTTTATCAAAAGATTAGCCATATTGATTAAAGCTGGAATTTCAATTGTTGTTGCGCTCGAAATATTGGAGAAACAAGCCGTTTCATCGGGATCGAAAAAGTTGATTGCTGATTTGCGTTTTACCGTGGAGCGGGGGAAGCCGCTTGCCAAAGCCATGGAAGAATCTCGTGCTTTTGGCGATTTTGCGGTGAATATAGTGTGCGTCGGCGAAGCCGGCGGCGCTTTGCCGCAAAATTTGCAGTATCTTGCCGGCGAACTGCAAAAAAGGCGGGAGTTAAAAAGGAATATCACCGGCGCGCTGGTTTATCCGGTTTTTATTTTAATTTCCACGATCGGCGTTGTGATTTTGCTCTCTGTTTATATTTTCCCCAAAATTTTACCGATTTTCGCGAGCCTAAAAGGAGATCTGCCGCTGGCCACCGAAATTTTAATCGCGGTTGGCACGGCGGCGCGCGATTACTGGCTGTTTATTTTAGCCGCGTTTATTTTGGCCGGCGCGCTGTCGCTTGTTTTGGCAAGAATTGAGAAATTACAAATGCTTTCTGCTCGTTGTTTGCTTGCTTTGCCGCTGGTCGGCCCGATATTTAAAAATTATCACATTGCCAATTTAAGCCGCGCGCTTTCCTTGCTTTTAAAGGGCAAGTCGCAGGTTGTCTCGGCGCTGGAAATTGCCGGAAAAACGTCGGGTAGCTTGGCTTACCGCGCCGCGCTTGAAAAGATTGCCCAAGAAGTTGCCCGAGGAAAATCAATCGGTAAAAATATGGAAGAAGAAAAAATTTTTCCGGTATTGGCCGCGCAAATGATTTATGCCGGCGAATTGTCGGGACACTTGGAAGATTCGCTCGTTTATTTGGCGCAAATCTGTGAAGATGAAATGAATGCCGCGGTGAAAAATTTATCCGTGAGTGTGGAACCGATACTGATGGTTTTTATGGGGTTGTTGGTGGGATTTGTGGCGGTGGCGATTATCACACCTATTTATGGCATCACGCAATTACTGCAAAAATAATTTACAATCGGGATTTTCAATTTTTGAATTTTTAGTTGTGGCGGGGCTGTTGACGCTCTGCGCGTGTTTTTGCGTGTTTTCCGACACGCAAAACGCCCGTTTTTGGTCGTTTGCGGCGGATCGCGGCGCGGTGCTATCCGCTTTGCGTTATGCCCGGGCGCAGGCGATTGCCGGAGTTTGCCGCGGGGATTCTTGCGCGCGGGCGGCGGCGCACGGGGTGCGCTTTGATCCTGGCAAATCGGAGATTGTTATTTTTCAAGGCGCGGATTTTTTGAGCCGAAATTCCGATTTTGATCAAGTGGTTGAATTTGAAAATCGCGCGGTTTGCGTTGTTTTGCCTCAAACCGCGGACGCGATTTTTTATCCGCCTTCGGGAAACGCCGATCCTTTGGCGATCACTTTGCAAGATAATTTCGGCCATCGCGCCGATATTTCGGTTGATGAATCCGGCCGCGTTGATTGGCAATAATTTTTATGAGCTCGCGAGATTATAAAAAATATCAATCGGGATTTTTGACGATGGAAGTTTTGCTGGCGATGGCGGTGATGATTTTTGCCGTGAGCGCGGCGGTTTTGATGTGTTTTGGCGGGCAATTTTTCACCGCGGACGCGGCGCAAAATTCGGAAGCGCTTGATTTGGCGCAAAGAATGCTCTGGTGTCAGCGGGATTTGGCGCTCAATGATTTTCGGCTGGTAAACGCCACCAGCACGCAAGAAGGAATTTTTAACGCCAAGGTTGAGGTATCGCCCCATTCGTTTTTTGTCAAAAAAGTTAACGCAAGCGTTGATTTTAACATTGGCAACCGGCCGCAAAAAGTCGAGTTGGAAACATTGATTGCCGATTATAACAATACCGCGGGAAACGATACTTGCGATTCAAATTTAACCGGCGACTGGAAAAATCCGCAAATAAAAAAAGTAATTGATTTTTCCAAATTTGCCGAAGTTGATTGGGATAAAATCAGCGACCTTGATGCTTACAAGGGGAAACTTTATATTTCTATAAATGACACTGCGACTAGTACTGATCCTGTATTTTTTATTTTGGATATTATTGATCTCGAAAATCCATTATTGCTTCAAAAGGGCGGCGCTAATATCAAAAAATCAAACTCGCTTACAGTAAACGATGCTTTTATCTATCTGGCTGGTAAAAGTTCAGTGAATCAGTTGCAAATTGCTAACAATAATGGACTACTTATTGCCTCATTGGAACTTGGAAACATTAATAATGGTGATTGTGAAAAGTCGGCTACCGCTATTTTTCATAAAAATAATTACATTTATTTGGGATTGGAGCGCGATAATAATTGTTCGGAATTCAATATTATTGATGTTGGCGATATCAATAATCCATCTCTTATTTCCGGTTTTGAAATCGGCGCGAAAGTTAATGACGTCTATATAAAAGGTGATTATGCCTATTTGGCGACAGCGGATAGCGCGCGGGAATTGATTATTCTTAATATTGCCGATCCCTTGGCGCCGACTTTGGTTGCCAGCTATGATTTGCTTCCCGATCAGACCAATTGGGGCTATGGCAAAAGTGTTCAAATTATTGGTAATAGAATTTATCTTGGCAGGACATATATTGCCAATTCGCCGGAATTTTATTTGCTCAACCATGGCCAATCGTCAATAGATATGCTGGGCAATTATTCGGAGGACGGCGATCCATTTAGTGTTAACGATTTACTCGTTAGAGACGATCTGGCGTTTGTGTTGGCGGGAAGTGCCAGCCAAGGCGGCAGTCTGCGAATATTAGATATTTTCAATCCGACCAATGCGGTGGAACAGAAAATGGTTGGTTTACCCGGTCAGGCTGGCGGAATTGGTGGAGTAGCGTTGGATTGTGAGGGTAATTATTTATATGTTGCGTCAATTGACGGCGCGGGGAAGAGCTATATTTCAATTATTACGGCACAATGAAAAATAATTCAGGGTTTACCATCATTGAATTTTTAGTTTATTTGGCGTTGTCCGGCTTTATTTTTTCCGGATTGTTTGCCGCGGTTTTTGCGATTACCGAGACCATGGGAAAAAACGACGCGCGAATTATGGCGCGTTTTGAGGGTGAATTTTTATTGGCCAAGATTGAACGGGAAAAAGATATCACGGCGTTTGAAAACATTGACGGAACATTGATGCTTGCCGGAAGGGCGTTAAACAATTCGCAAACCGCGATCGGCGATTTTGAAATTGTGGATTTGCAAAATGGATTGGCGCGCGCGAAATTCGTGTTAACCGCCAAGGATCGCGCGGGCAAAGATTTTTCGCAAGATTTTTTGATGACTTATTATCTGCCCAAATGAAAAGCGCGAACCGCTCAAAAACAATTCGCGGCCAAGACGGATTTACAGCGTTAATTTCCTCAATTTTGGTTTCGGGAATTTTGCTGGTGCTGGCGGCATCAATCTCTCGCGCTGCGTTTTGGGGCAGGTTTGCTTCTTTGGCGCGAGAGAACAAAAATATTGCCGCGGCAATGGCGCAAGGATGCGCCCATCAGGCGCTTTTGGGAATTGCCAAAAATGAAAATGTTTTAATGTGGCAAAATTGCCAAACCTTGCAAATTGACGGAAGCAATCCATACACCATCATCGCGTCCGCGAAATGGAAAAATTCATTCGCGAATTTAAAAATTACCGCCGAATCGCAAAACGGGGAAATTAACATCACCAATTGGGAGGAGTTTTAACAAAGGTCGAAGAAAGTTTGCAAAAAATAACAAAAAATAAAATGAAAAAAACAAAAAACAAAAAAATAAACAAAAATCAATCGGGGTTCACTCTGATTGAAATTTTGGTGGTGATCGGCTTGATCGCGCTTTTGGCGGCGGTGGTGATTATCGCCATCAATCCGGCGCGCCAATTCGCGCAGGGCCGAAACAGCCAGCGGGTGAGCAATGTCAACGCCATATTAAACGCCATCGGCCAAAATATCGCCGACAACAAAGGCGTATTCACTTGCACCGCGGGCGCAATCCCCGAAGCAGCAACCGAAATGAAAAGTACAGATGGCTATGACATTCGCCAATGCATTGTGCCCACATATATTTCCGAAATTCCAGTTGATCCGACAGATGGTGTCGCATGGGATGAGGCAAACTATAATACCAAATATAAAGTCCATCAGGACACCAATGGGCGGGTGACGGTTTGCGCGCCCAATGGTATTGAGCCGGCCATCGCCGATAGCACAGAGATCTGCGTCACCCGTTAATACAGCCTGCCAAAAGAAAAAAAGTGGGCAAGGTGAAACCTTGCCCACTTTTTGTATTGGCGTGACGTTTTTCTATCTAATCTGGTGAGGTCAAACCTCACCGGATTTTGTTTGATGTTTTCATATGGAATATATGGCATTGCCTGATAGCGGACATTCCAACATTCTTGAGAGTGTTGGAATGTTTGTGGCAAAAAACTATTCTTGTATTTTGCCCTTCCCTCCGTTCGGGATCTGACGGCAGAATATGGGAATATTTTGTTTGCGATGACGGGGCGCAAAAATTGACGGGAAGCGGGCTTTTGTTATCATGGAAATATAACGATTAGATTATGCCTGATGATAATATCAAAAATTTGGCAATGGAATGGTGCGTCAGCGACAGTCCGAGCGATGTTCCGGAAAATTATTATTGCGCCGACCGCGGTGAATTTGGCGCCAGAATTGATAATTTGTCGGCGGATTTGAAGTCTGGCGGCAAAATGAGTGATGACGATATTTATATGGTTGCGGCGATGGTTGGTGAAATCGGCAACAATTCTTTTGACCACAATATCGGCAACTGGCCTGATTTGCCGGGCGTTTTTTTTGGCTGGCATATTGATGCTAGCGGCGCGCAAATCGTTTTGGCGGATCGCGGGCAAGGGGTGATGGCGACATTGGCAAAGATAAAACCGGAAATTTCAAATCATCAAGAAGCGTTGAAAACCGCTTTCTTTGAAAGAATTTCCGGGCGCGCGCCTGAAAATCGCGGCAACGGATTGAAATTTGTGCGCGAAGGGGTAAAAACGACCAAAATCCATTTAACATTTATTTCCGGCGACGCGCAAGCCGAAATAAACCAAGATTTCGAAATCAACCCGGCGGATAAGTTTATTCGTGGATGTTTGGCAATTATTGAAACTAAAAAATATGAAAATTGAAATTAAAAAATTTGGGGATATGTTAATGTCGCGGCCCGCCGGGCGGGAGGCATATTTGGCGCTGTCGGCATATTTAACCAAAGGCGTTGACCGCAAAGAATCGCTGGAAATTGACTTTGGCGGCGTGAAAGTTTTGGCGCCTTCTTGGGCGGATGAGGTGATCACTCCGCTGGCGCAAGAATTTGAAAACATCAAATTGCTCAACACCGAAAATTCCACGGTGCGGGCAACTCTGGCAACCCTCCGTGAATACTCCGATTTGAAAATCTAATTGGCGGGCATTTAATCATTTAAACATCTAATCATACAATCATATAATCATTTTGGATTCTGTGAGATCAAGCCTCACCGGACTTTCTATATTCCATATGGAATATATGGCATTGCCCGATAGCGGACATTCCAACATTCTTCGCGCATCAGAGATTTGCCATGCTAAAGCATAAAAATACAAGGGCAAATCACGGTGCGCGACAGGGCAAAATGTTGGAATGTTTTTGTTGGATTGAAGTTATGGGCATATTCGCACGAATAAGCGAATAATGATTCTGTTAAAAGTAACCATTCACTGGGGCTGGCATTTTGTATCTATTCCTCCTTTGGAAAAGGAGGTGGCGCGTAATCGCGCCGGAGGATTTAAAATTCAAATCCCTCGCCCTACGGGCACCCATTCGCCAAACGCCTTAGGGCAAGTTTCCCTTTAAAAAAGGGAGAATGAAACTCCCAGTGAATGGTTACCGTTAAAACGCTTGACGGAAAGGGGAATTTATTTTAATCTCAAAACGAGCCTTTCGCGCGATTTTTCGCGCCGCAAGCTCAATTCGCACCTTTAAAAAAGTCGAAGAATGGAGTGGTAAATATGCGAAACGGGATAGATATGTTATTGCTGGATTTATCTAGGATTCCAAGGGACGAGCGTTCTAAATTCCAGAAATTTCAAATTGAGTCTTTGTTGCTTGCGAAAACATTAATAATGGTTTGCAATCGACAATTATTTTTAATCAAGATGAAAGTTTGGAATGGGGGGGCTCTACTTTGGTGGTATAGGCTATGGATAAGACCGAACGAATTTCACAAATCGCTTGATTTTGATTCAAATTTATATGTGTTAATGTCGCCGGAAAAAATTGTCAATTATGATAAAGATTTGGTGACAAGGCGGCGTATCGCGCATCTACGCGATATGTATGGCGGGGCAAATGCGAGAATAATGATCATGGATATTTTGGATCATATTTGGCCCGGAAAACCATATATAATTAAACCAAGCGATATAGGAGGTGGCGAAAGTGGGGGTAAAAGTTCAAGCGGTGAGGCCGGATTATCCGAAAATCAGGCCAACGGTTGTGCCGGTGGGGATAGTTGAGAGTACTAGTAAAGTAACTACTATTTTTGTATTGTTCACTGCGCGGGTGCATGATATTGAGAAGTTTCTGCAGTTTTTGCCCGGCTATGATTGGCGTAATCCAACGATAATGCCGCATGTTCGGGCGATAAGCAGTGATATTTCGTCGCTTGTGCCGCTTGTGGGCGGTCACAAAGATGAATTGCGCAAGGAAAGACCACTATTTTATTTCTGCGCGGAATGCGGCGGGGCAATTGAAAGCCAGCGGGGATGCAAAAAATGCGGGACAGAGGGAGTGTTCTTATTTGGCATTCGTGCCGAAACAATTCCACATCTTGAAATGGCAATCCCGCAAGAGGTGTTGCGAAAAGTTGTGGCGGGTGGATATCTTTTCTGGTGGGGAGAGGGAAGGGTGATTGACGAGGAGAGGGTAAGAGAAATTGCGGACGCTCTCGTTTATCATCCTCCGGTACATCGCGAAGATCCCTTTATCGGCGGGCGAAGTTGTTAAAGATGGGACTATGTCCTTCTTTTTTTATGTGAACACGATTGCAAAATCAGGTTGGGTGAGTGGGGATAAAGGATTTTTTTGACGGAAAATATTAATTTTGTTAGTGTTAATTTTATCAGTTAGCCAATTGAAAAGCGTGATAATTTTTACCAATCATTCTTTGCTAAAATTGGAACAAAGACAAATTACCAAAAGAAAAGTCATTGAGACGATCAATCGTCCCGATTTTGTCGGCGAAAGTTATTCCAACAGAAAAACTTGTTTTAAGAAATTTAGCAAGCTTTATCTGAAAGTTGTGTATAAAAACGAAGACGATAATACAATAATTATTACACAGCATTGGGTTAAAGAAATAATGTAATTTTATGGAGATTAATTATGATTCAAAGGCTGATGCCTTGTCGATTACTTTTAAAAAGGGCAAGGTTGACAAAACCATAGAACTCGCGCCCGAGGTTAATTTGGACGTGGATAAAAACGGCAAGTCGCTTTATTTGGAAATTATCGGAGTGAGCGAAAAAACGGGCAAGAAGAAGGCGGAAGAGGTTTTTGCTGGTTTGGGGTGATTGGGGATAAAGGGTCTTTACAGAAATACGGGAATTTGCTATTAATGTTTTAACAGGTTAGAAAATAGTTCTTTATCATTTGCTTTGCGGGAGCGGAGCGCGGATTTTGGAAAAAGTCTGCGATCCGCTCCCGCGAGGTGGGGATGGAGTTGCGGCGGCGCAGAAGCGTTGGCCGCATGTGTTGAAAGGAGGGCAAATAAGGAGATTTGAAGAAAGAAATTGAATAAGGATATTGAATCGTTGGTTCGACTTTGCAGGTCGTTTGACTTTTGCGGAGGGTAGGCGTTATAGTTGCTACCCTCCACATATCATCTTGAAATTTTGACAATAATAAATGAAGCCGAGAGGCGGTTTTTTTGTTATAAATTTGCCAAGGAAAAAATGCTGTTGAAGGGGTCTAACCGCTCGCGAGTATCCCTCGGATTACCTCGGGATAAGCTGCGAGGGTAAGCCCCGGGAATACAAAGATAGAATCAAAATGCAAGTTTGGCGAGGTCGCAGCTTTTTCGTTGACCACTTTGTTGAAGTCAATTTTCAACGCGCTCGTTGAAAATTGACTTCAACAAAAGGCATTTCGCACCATGGGGACTTGTCCGGCAGTGTGGCGCGGCTCTGTGTTTTTGCGCTTTAGCGCGCCGCGTCTCTACTGCCGGATTATCACTCGCGAGGGTTGACTGATAATTTGAGAGTGATAGAATGAGAACACCAACAGTTTTCAGTTTTCAATTGCCAATTTTCATTGAATTTTCAATGAATCAATTTTCAAACAAAATTCAGCATTTCTGTTTGGCTAATTGACAAAATGATCATTCATTGAAAACTGAAAACTGGTAATTGAAAATTAGTGATTTATGGAGATTTCCGAGCGGCAGAGGACAATATTGGACACGATAATCAGGGAATATGTGGAATCGGCGCGGCCGGTGTCTTCGCAATATCTGGGGGAAAGGTATGATTTTGGCATCTGTCCGGCAAGCATTCGCATTGAAATGCAAAAGCTCACCGATGACGGTTTTTTGACCCAGCCGCACACTTCCGCGGGGCGAATTCCCACCGATAGAGGCTACCGCCTGTTTGTGGACGAGGTTTTGAAAGATAAAAGCCAGCGGAACCCGTCGGGAAAACTTGATTTTGGCTTTGAGGGGCTTGAAGATGATTTTGAGGATATTTTCAAAATTGCCAACAGTTTGGCGCACAGCTTGGCGGCGGCGTCATCGTCGCTGGTGCTGGGATATTTGTGCCGGCAGGATTTGATGATAAAAGACGGTTGGGAGGACTTATTGCAAAAGCCCGAATTTGGCGAAAGGGATTTGGTGGAAAATTTCATCGGCTATCTGGGTTATTTGGAAGACAGCGTTAAAACTCGCAAGCCGATGAATGAAGGAATGGATATTTACATCGGAAAAGAGAATTGTTTTGACAAAGCCGATGAATTTGCCGCGATAACCTTTATTTGCCGTCCCGACCGCGAAAATGAAACCGTGTTTTCCATCGTGGGTCCCAAAAGAATGGCCTATGATAAAAACATCGAATTGATCAACGAAGCGTTGAAAATGTTTGAAAATATATAAAACAATTTTCAATTACCAGTTTTCAGTTTTCAATGAATGATCATTTTGCCAATTAGCCAAACAGAAATGCTGAATTTTGTTTGAAAATTGATTCATTGAAAATTCAATGAAAATTGAAAATTGAAAACTGAAAAATTAAATGATGGAAAAACAGCAAAAAGATAAAAAATTAACGGAATTGGAAGATGCCAAAAGGCAAGCGCAAGAGTATTTGGATGGTTGGAAGCGCGCCAAGGCGGATTTGATCAACTACAAAAAAGAAGAAAGTCAAAGAATGGAGGAATTCGCCAAATACGGCCGGCAGGGATTTATTTTCAGTCTTTTGCCGATGATTGATAATCTGGAGCTGGCGCAAAAAAATCTGCCCGAGGATTTGCAAAACAACGAACACGTCAAGGGACTTTTGATGATTAAAAAGCAATTGGAAGATTTTTTGAGAACCAATGGCGTCAAGGCAATTGAATCGGTGGGAAAAAATTTCAATCCCGAATGTCACGAAGTGGTGCAAGCAGTGGATTGCGAAGACCAAGAATCGGGAACGATTATTGAGGAAGCGCAAAAAGGATATATGATGGACGGATGCTTGTTGCGTCCCGCGAAGGTCAAAGTTGCCAAATAAACAAAGTTTTCAGTTTTCAATTATCAGTTTTCATTGAGTTTTCAATGTTTCATTTTTCAAACAGAAGTTTGGTAATTTGTTTGATAATTGGCAAAATGGCCATTCATTGGAAACTGAAAACTGGAAACTGAAAACTAATGAGGTATTAAAAAACCGCGCAAGCGCGGCGGGAAATAAAAAGAAAGCAAAGGGATTATTTTTTAGCGATAATATCTAGACTTCGGCTTATTTTCCGAAGTTCGGCTACAATAAATAATCCCATGCCAACTACAGTCAATATCAATCCCAGAATAGACAGTTCAACTATTTTCTTACCTCCTTTCGCTACCATATCATAAAATAAATAATTTGTCAATACAATGAATCAAAATCAACCAAATCAACAACAGGGGCAGAGGCAACAGCAGCAGTTGCAGATAAAAGTTCGCGATGAGGAGTTAAAGGGGGCGTATTCCAATTTGATGCAGATATTGCACACCAAAGAGGAGTTCATTTTTGATTTCTTTTTCAACGCGCCGCCGCAGGGGATGCTGGCGTCTCGGGTGCTGGTGAGCCCCGCCCATGCCAAGCGCATCGCGCAGGCGTTGGCCGAGAACGTGAAAAAATACGAGGAGAAATTCGGCGCGATAAAAGAAGGCGAGTCGCCGGAAGGGAAAATAGGATTTATAAAATAAATGACAAATTTCTAATTTCTGAATTTCTAAATAAATTTTAAAATTCTAAAATTCTAAAATTAGTCATTTATTTAGGAATTAGTAATTAGAAATTTTAAAATTTTTTTAACAACGCTTTTGCCAAGTTCGCGGGCAATCCAAAACAGGTTATGTTAAATTAAAAATTGCGGACGAAACAAAAGCGCGAAAATTATGGCATTGATACCTTACGGGGGCGGATGGGATATCGATCGTTGGTTTGAGGATGATGATTTGTTTGATTTGCCGTCGTTCAAACTGATGAAGATGCCCGGCGCTCCCAAAGTTGATGTTTATGAAAAAGAAGGCAAGGTTTGCGCCGAAGCCGAATTGCCGGGTTTTGCCCCCGAAGAAATCACGGCGCAAATCAAGGATAATGTTTTGACGATTGAGGGCAGTTCGGAAAAAAAAGAAGAGGAAGAAGACAAAAAGAAAGGCTATTGGCGAAAGGAGATCAGGCATGGTTATGTGAAACGTTCGGTGGCATTGCCGGTGAAAGTGGATGCCGACAAAGCGCAAGCCGAATTCAAGGATGGAATGTTAAAAATCACCGTGCCCAAGATTGAGCCCAGAATTGAGGAAGAGAAAACGAAAAAGATTGAAATTAAGGGGAAGTAGAAAAGATTTAAGATTTAAGATTTAAGATTCTCTGTTCTTTTGAAAGAATGGGGAACGATATTAAAACCTGTTTTGGAAAAACGGCGGGGCGAATGCCCCGCCAAACCTTGGGAAACAGTTTTCAATTATCAGTTTCCAGTTTTCAATGAATGATTATTCTGCCAATTATCTAAACATAAATGCTGAATTATGTTTGGTAATTGTTATATTGAAAATTCAATGAAAACTGAAAATTTCAATGGACTAAAAGCTTCCAGTAATTAAAAGATTTGCAAAAAATAAAAAAGTATAAATATAATAAATCATATAAAATTATGGCAAGAACAATTGGTATTGATTTGGGGACAACAATGTCGGAAACCGCCGCGATTGTTAACGGTGAACCCAAAATTTTGGAAAACAAAGAAGGATCGCGCTTGACGCCTTCGGTGGTGGCATTGACCAAAATCGGCGAAAGGCTGGTGGGGGTAATGGCAAAGCGCCAGCAGATCACCAATCCCAAAAACACCTTGTTTTCGGTGAAGCGCTTGATCGGGCGGAGATTCACCGATCAGGAAGTGCAAAAAGATTTGAAACTTTTGCCCTATGAAATTCGCGAACGGGCGCAAGACGGCGGCGTGGAAGTTAAAATGGGCGACAAATGGCTGGCGCCCGCGGAAATTTCGGCAATGGTTTTGCAAAAAATAAAACAGGATGCCGAAGCGAAATTGGGCGAGGCGGTGGACGGCGCGATTATCACCGTGCCGGCCTATTTTGATGACTCGCAAAGAAAAGCCACCAAGCTGGCGGGCGAGATCGCGGGCTTTGAAGTGAAGCGCATTATCAACGAGCCCACGGCCGCGGCGCTGGCATATGGCTTAACGAAAAAAAAGAACGAACAAGTGCTGGTCTATGATTTCGGCGGCGGAACTTTTGATGTTTCAATTTTAGATATATCCGAAGACACTGTGGAAGTTAAAGGCACCGGCGGCGATAATCATTTGGGCGGCGATGATGTGGATCAAAGAATTATGGATTGGCTGGTTGACGAATATAAAAAGGAAAACGGGGTTGATTTGTCAAAAGACGAGCTGGCCTTGCAAAGATTGAAGGAAGGCGCCGAAAAGGCAAAAATCGAGCTTTCCACGGCGATGGAAACCGAAGTTAACCTGCCGTTTATCACCAGCGACGCTTCGGGCCCCAAGCATTTATATTACAAATTAAGCCGCGCCAAGCTGGAAGATTTGGTGCGCGATTTGATTGAGCGCTCCATCAATTTGGTGCGCCAAACTCTTGACGATGCCAAATTGTCGGCAAAAGACATTGAGGAAATCGTTTTGGTGGGCGGGCAAACCCGTATGCCGATTATTCAGGAGGAAGTGAAAAAATTCTTCGGCAAAGAGGCCAACCAATCAATCAATCCCGATGAGGTGGTGGCGATCGGCGCGGCGGTGGAAGCCGGCATATTACAGGGAGAGGTAAAAGACGTTTTGCTTTTGGATGTGACCCCGCTTTCTTTGGGCATTGAAACCATGGGCAATGTGAATACCGTTTTAATTCCCAAAAACACCACGGTGCCCACGGCAAAATCGCAAGTTTTCTCCACGGCCGCGGATAATCAAACTTCGGTGGAGATCCATGTTTTGCAAGGCGAGCGGCCGATGAGCGCGGATAACAAGTCTTTGGGAAAATTTATTTTGGACGGAATAATGCCGGCGCCGCGGGGGGTGCCGCAAGTTGAAGTTTCTTTTGACATTGATGCCAACGGAATTTTGAGCGTGACCGCCAAAGACAAAGCCACCAACAAAACTCAAACCATTCGCATTGAGGGTTCGGCGGGAATTTCCAAAGAAGAAGCCGAACGAATGAAGCAGGAAGCAAAAGCTAACGCGGAAAGCGATCGCAAAAAGCAGGAATTGATCAACACACGGAATACCGCCGATAATTTGATTTATACCGCGCAAAAGTCATTGCGCGACGCGGGCGACAAAGTTGCTGCCGAGATCAAAAAAGAAGTTGAGGAAAAGATCGAAGCCTTGAAAAAAGTTAAAGATGGGGATAATATGGAAGAGTTAAAAGCAAAGAACGACGATTTATCGCAAACTCTGTCAAAAATAGGGGAACAAGTGTATAAACAGCAGTCTTCCCAAGGCGATGGGCAATCCGGCGGTTCTGCCGGCGAAGCGCAAGAAAAGCCGCAAGATGCCGATAAGAAAGACGAAAGCGCCGCGGAAGGAGAATACAAAGAAAAACACTAATATAATTTATTAAAGGAGTTTGGTTTGGTTATTATTGGACACAAGTTTGAATTTTTGGTTTCAAAATTTTCATTTTTCAATTATCAATTTTCATTGAATGTTCAATGATTCAATGACCAATGAAAATTTATTGAAAACTGAAAACTGAAAACTGGAAACTGAGTGTATGAGTAAGGATTATTACAAAATTTTGGGAGTGCAGAAGTCCGCGAGCGCCGATGAGATAAAAAAAGCCTATCGCGCCATGGCGCACAAATACCATCCCGACAAGGGGGGCGACGCGGAAAAATTCAAGGAGGTCAACGAGGCCTACCAAATCCTTTCGGATAAGCAAAAGCGAAGCCAATATGATCAATTCGGCAACGCGTTTAACAATTCCGGCGCCGGAGGGTTTGGCGGTTTTGGCGGCGCTCAAGCGGGGCAGGACGGCTGGTTCTGGGGCCGGCCCGGCGCGGAATTTGACGTGCAGTTTGAGGATTTGGGCGATATAATGCAAGAGATGTTTGGTTTTGGCGGCGGCCAAACGCGGCGGCGGCGCGATCATAAAAAAGGGCGCGATATTCGCGTGGATGCCGAAATTACTTTGGAGGAGGCGTTTACGGGAATTAAAAAAGAGTTCAAAATCCAAAAGCAGGCGGTTTGCCCGCGCTGTGACGGATCGGGCGCCGAACCGCAAACGAAAATAAAAGAATGTTTTTCTTGCCGCGGCACGGGGCAAGTTCAGCAAGTTAAAAAAACTTTTTTGGGGTCGTTTACCCAGTACGTGGTGTGCCCCGAATGCAAAGGCGAGGGATACCGGCCGGAAAAGCCGTGCAATGTGTGCCATGGTGAAGGACGCGTTAAAACCGAGGAAGCTATCGCGGTGGAAATTCCCGCCGGAGTTGACAATAATCAGGTAATCAAATTGGAAGGCAAAGGCGAAGCCGGCAAAAAAGGCGGCAAAACCGGAGATTTGTACGTGCGGGTGTTTCTAAAAGCTCATCCTGTGTTTGAAAGAAAAGGCGATGACTTGTTTGTGGCGCGCGATATCGGGCTTTCGCTCGCGGCATTGGGCGGCGAGATTGACGTGCCCACGATTGACGGCAAAGACATTCTGCTCAAAGTGCCCTCCGGCACCGAATCGGGCAAAATTTTCCGCGTGAGCGGCAAAGGAATCCGCAGATTCAACAGCTTTGGCCGCGGCAATATGTATATCCAAACCGAAATCGCCATCCCCAAAAAACTCACCAAAAAACAAAAAGAGCTCTTGGAACAATTACGCGGAGAAGGATTGTAATAAAATCAAATTCAAATTCAAAAACGGCTTTTTAAGCCGTTTTTGAATTTAAACCAATCTTTTCCTCGCAAATGCGAGCCCCGATCCTTGTTTTAGATATTTTTCAAATTCTAAAGCTCGTTTTTTGCTTCCAAAGGCACAATACCATGTAATCGTGTATGGTCGCTTTATTGTAGTAAATTTTTTTCCGCCATTGTTATGCTCGTTTAATCTTCTTTTTAAGTCATTAGTTGAGCCGACATAATAACTATTATCTTTTTGACTTTGCAGAATGTAAACGTAATACATAAATTTATGCCTTACTACGCTTGCCCTCCTGCGCTAAAGCTACGGAAGGACACTGCTTCTATCAGTATTTTTAGAGTTTTTTTATTTATATACAAAGCCAATCCTATATCAGTGCCTGCACTGCGTAGCCTTGGCGAAGCAGTGCCCCTGGGGGGAATCGAACCCTCGTTAGCTGCTTAAAAGGCAGTTACTCTACCATTGAGTTACAGGGGCGGATTTTTTCGCGACGCGGAAAAAATGGTTAATAGTTGATAGAAAAAATATAATTATCCAATCAACAAAAAGAGTATAGCACCTTTTATTATTTTTGTCATCTTTGGTGGGATGTTTCGCGCGAAAGGTGCAATGGTTTTCGATGGCGGTTGAAAATCAGAGCGATGTATATACATTTGCATATACATTCAAAATTTCAAAAGATTGGGTTTTGCCAGCTTGTTTTTTATTCATATATTCCATATGGAATATGGCGGATAGTTGCGGGTCGGAATCGCGAGGAAATTGATAAAAAAGTTAAAAAGAATTAAAATCAAGCTACCTGTAAGAAGAAATAAAATAACAAATTATGAAAAAGAGAAATATTTTTAAATTGATTGTTTCAATTTTGGTTTGCCAGGCGGCGGGCGCGATTGGCGGATTGGCCACGGCGTCGTCGGTGGGCGGTTGGTATCAAGCGCTTGCCAAACCCTCGTGGACGCCTTCGGGCGAGGTTATCGGCACGGTGTGGACGATTCTATATCTTTTGATGGGGTTTGCCCTGTATTTGGTTTGGGAAAAAGAAGAGGAAGCCGAAGAATCGGTTCAAGGGAAAATCGGGACGGCGTGGGAGAGGCTTTTGCAAAAAATTTCTTTTGACCCTTGGCGCAAGCGGGGCGCCATATCCATTTTTGCCGCCCAGCTGGTTTTAAACGTTTTTTGGTCGGTGATATTCTTCGGGCTAAAATCTCCCGGGTTGGCGTTTTTTGAATTGCTGGTTTTGTGGGCGGCGATTGCATGGACGGTTGCAAGCTTTTGGCGCGTTTCAAAACCCGCGGCATATCTGCTTTTACCCTACATCGCGTGGGTAACTTTTGCCGGCTATCTGAATTTTGTTCTCTGGCAAATGAATTAAAGAATCGGAATAGCAAACATTCCAACATTATTCGCGCATCAGAGATTTGCCGTGCTAAAGCATAAAACACAAAGGCAAATCACGACGCGCGGCTAATCAGAATGTTGGAATGTCGGTGATAATTTCAAAATTATGGCTTATATCAAGCGCGAGGAATTTTGGGAGCGAAATGAGTATGAGATGTGTGAAATGTTTGCCATTTTATTGTTCATGGAAGTGGAAAAATTTTCTCCCGATTTGGCAAACGATCCCAATCGCGTTTCTTTAACCGATGAAGATATCGCGCTTTTGGATAAAAGCGGGATATTAAGCCGCATTTTTCGCAAATGGCTGCAAACCGCGTGGCTCAATGAGGGCGATTCTCAACATTTTGACGGTGCCACTTCGCGCCAGGAATTGGCGGCGCTTTATCCCGACCTTGACTTGGGGCGAGATTTTTTTTCGGTGAAATTGCAAAAAGACGAAAATGAAAAATGGGTGGTGTTTCCGCTGTATTTTTCCCGAAAGCAATTGCAAGAATCGGGCGGCGGCGTTTTTGAAATGGGATTGAAAAACCTGCGGGAGGGCAAGCAAAAAAAATCTGTGGCGCCTAATTTTGATTGCGAGTTTGCCGCGTTCATTGATTTTTTGGATATCAGCGCGCAATTTGGCAGAGTGGTGAAAAAATTCAACAGTGATTTTGACCGATATTTTAATTTGTTTTTCCATGCCGCGCCGGCGCAGGTGATTTTAAATTCCGGCATAAATTTGGGGGAGGAAAAATTCGTCAAAATGACCGCTGAATTATATGCCTGCCTTGACTGGCTTTTTAGTCATCAAAGAAAAGGGAAAGATGATTTTTTTGGCATGGATCCGGTTTTTCGCGCGATTTGGGGAATTTTTCAAAAATTTGATCCAAATCTTGCCGGCTACGAGGAAATGGTGCGAATGGATAAAGCGGCAATGGCGCGATTTGGCAAAAAAAGCAAAGAATTTAAAAAATCAACCGAAATTTTTCATCGCTTGGGCATTGCTTTTGACCGCTATTTCCTTTTTCCCATTGATTGTTATTTTGGCGGAATGGAATGCGTGTGGACCAGCCGCGAGTCGTTTTTTGACGAGATGGGAATGACAATAAACTTTTTAAAAAATGATCTCAAACCGCCCAAATTCAATCCCGAAGCAAAAAAAGATTTTGATATCACCGACACATTGTCCAATTTAAAATATATTTGGTTTGCCCCTCCCACGGCCTTTCGCTTTCTGGAATCATTGTATAACGATTAGCAAACATTCCAACATTCTGCCACCAGATCTTGAACGGAGGAGGTAAAATAATAGAATAGTTTAATACTGTCATTAAATAAAATTGTTTGTGCGGGCAAAGCCATGAGGCGGATTTTTTATTTGATTGTAAAACGAGAAAAGTTATAATAAAAATAAGATAATAAAAAACAAAATAAAAATGGAAAAATCAAAAAATCAATTGGCATCACTGTTATTAATTTTTTGCGGGATAGTTTGTTTTCCTGCGGCGGGGTTTGCAATGTATGCAAACTTTGTTTCTCAGTCGGTGCCTTCAAAAATGGATGCGGGTAAGACGTATTCGGTTTCAATAACGATGAAAAATCCTAGCATAGCTGGATGGGGACAACCGGGATGGGAACAAGCGCTTTATTGGAGCGAGGCGAAAAAATGTCGTCTTGGCTCGCAAAATCCGCAAGATAATAAAACGTGGGGGGTTAACCGTGTTTATTTGAGCAGTTCCGAGATAATTAAATTCAACACAAACAAAACCTTCACCTTTAACGTTACGGCGCCCTTGGTCGCCGGCGTTTATAATTTCCAATGGCGAATGGTGCAAGACGGAGTGGCGTGGTTCGGTGACAAAACTCCAAATCTATCGATCAATGTGGTCAATTCATGCGTTCCCAAAACCTGTGCTTCCTTGGGTTATGCCTGCGGTACGATTTCCGATGGGTGCGGTAATGCGTTAAATTGCGGAAATTGCGCGACAGGATATTCTTGTTCCTCAAATCAATGCGTTGCCAATTGCGTCCCCAAAACCTGTGCTTCTTTGAACTATAATTGTGGTACAGCTTCCAATGGATGTGGCGGCACGCTAAGTTGCGGCACTTGTGCTACGGGATATACCTGCGTTGCCAATAAATGTATTGCCGACTGTATTCCCAAAACCTGTGCTTCCTTGGGTTATGCCTGCGGTACGATTTCCGATGGGTGCGGTAATGCGTTAAATTGCGGAAATTGCGCGACAGGATATTCTTGTTCCTCAAATCAATGCGTTGCCAATTGCGTCCCCAAAACCTGTGCTTCTTTGAACTATAATTGTGGTACAGCTTCCAATGGATGTGGCGGCACATTAAACTGCGGCAGTTGCGCTTCGGGGCAAATCTGTTCCAGCGGACAATGCGTTGCGCAATGTGTTAATGAGTGTTCTTCTGCGGGCATCAAGCAGTGTAGCGGCAATGGGTTTCAGACCTGCGGCAACTACGATTCCGACTCTTGTTTGGAGTGGTCGCAAATTACTCTTTGCCCGGATGAAAAGGCCTGTTCATCGGGAATATGCCTTACCGGCAGCTTGAAGCATTGCAACGGCAACGGCTATCAGTTTTGCAAAAATTATGAAAATGACGCTTGTGTTGAATGGTCGACGATTATCGCTTGTCCATCGGGGCAGACATGTTCAAACGGAATTTGCTTTGCCTGCGTTCCGATGGCGGTTTCGGGTTGCAAGGTTTGTAATTTATTGGGTACAGGATGGGCTGATGACAATTCAAAATGCTTGACCGGAGAAGCTTGTTCAAACGGAGTTTGTATTGTTAGCGATAGTAATATTAGCGTAAGCGACAATAATAACATCAATGGTAATAACAATACCGACACTACCAATAATATTGGTGTCAATTTACCGACAGTGGATATCACGGCCGATGGCTATCAAAAAAAAGCCTTGATAAACGCTGGCGAACCCGTGACACTGCTTTGGAATTCAACCAATGCTGATATTTGCCAAGCTTCCGGCAGTTGGTCGGGGAACAAGACGAAGAGCGGGGCAATGAGAATAACCATCGGTAGTCCAAAAGAATATATTATCACCTGTTCCAATTCGGCGGGATCCGCAACGGATAGCGTTGCCGTAGAAATCGTTTCTCAACAGACGAAGGGTGCGCCCCAAACCGCTAATTCAAATATCGCGAATATTGGTGAGTTTGCTGATAATGCAGGGATAACGCGCGAACAACTTATCAATAAAATTAACCAAATTAAAAATTTGATTGAATCTTTGACAAGGCAATTGCAAATATTAACCGGTGAAGGCAGCGAATTTTCATGCGGGATGATTACGGAAAACTTGTTTTATGGCATTAGAGGAAACACACAAGTAAAATGCTTGCAGGAAGTTCTCAAATCACAAGACCTTGCCGTGGTGCCAACGGGCGATTTTGGCGGTATCACCAAAACCGCGGTGATTCAATTCCAAGAAAAATATGCCGGTGAAATTTTATCACCCATTGGTTTGAGCCATGGATCGGGATATGTCGGCCGATTAACCCGCGAAAAAATCAACAAGATTATCTCCGGAGAATAATAAATTTTATTGCATAATAATATTTGCCGGCTATCTGAATTTTGTCCTCTGGCAAATGAATTAAAGAATCAGATTAGCAAACATTCCAACATTCTTCCTGCACCAGAGATTTGCCATGCTAAAGCATAAAATATAAAGGCAAATCACGGTGCGGGACAGGGCAGAATGTTGGTGTTTTTTTGTGGGCAAATTGCCGGGGTTTACAGGAAGGGGGAAAGTTGGCATAATGGGAAATGGACGAATAATAGATAAATTCGCGTTTATGTTTAGAAAAGTTTTATTTTCAATATTATTAACAATTGTCGCGGCGGTTATGCCGGCGGCGGCTTTGGCGCAAAATCCGGTGAATGTCTATTTTTTTTGGGGGCAGGGGTGTCCGCATTGCGAGCACGAAAAGGAATTTTTGGCCGAATTGCAGGCGCGCTATCCTGAAATCGCGGTGCGGGATTTTGAGGTTTGGCAAAATGCCGGCAATCGCCAAATCTTGATTGATATCGGCAATGAATTGGGTGTTGAAATCGCGGGGGTGCCTTTTACCTTGGTGGGCGATAAGTATTTTATCGGCTGGTATGACGCGGATTCCACGGGAAATGCGATTGAAGAAGCGGCGGTAAAAGCGATTAATGACGGGTGTCTTGATATTGCCGCGCGAATTATCAATCCGCAAAGCCCGCCTCCCGAAAACGGAACCTGCGGGAAAGATGACAAAAAAGAAATTCCCGAAAATGTTAATATTCCGTTTTTTGGCCAAGTTTCAATCAAAAATTTATCTTTGCCGGCGATCACCGTGATTCTGGGCGCGCTGGACGGATTTAATCCGTGCGCGATGTGGACGCTGTTGTTTTTGATCAGTTTGCTTTTGGGAATGCAAGACCGCAAGCGGATGTGGATCTTGGGGATTGCTTTTATTGTCGCGTCGTCTTTGGTTTATTTCACATTTATGGTGGCATGGCTAAACTTGCTTTTGTTTATTGGCTTTATTTTGTGGGTGCGTATTGCCGTGGGCGCGGTGGCGATCGGTGGCGGAATTCATAATTTACGAGCCTATTTTTCAAAAAAAGCCGCGGTTTGCGCTAATGCTGCCGATCCCAAAAGAAAAAAGGTTTTTGAGCGGCTGAAAAACATTACCCTGCAAAACAATTTTTATCTGGCGCTGGGGGGAATTATTTTGCTGGCGTTCGCGGTCAATCTTGTGGAATTGATTTGTTCGGCGGGATTGCCGGTGATTTTCACGCAGATATTGGCAATGAGCGGCTTGGCGGCTTGGCAATATTATGCCTATATCGGGCTTTATATTTTGGTTTTTATGACCGACGATTTGTTTGTGTTCTTTGCGGCCATGATTACTTTGAAGATGGCCGGTATTACCACCAAATATCAAAAAGCGTCGCATTTGATCGGCGGCGTTTTGATGCTGGCCATCGGTCTTCTGCTGATTTTCCGTCCCGAATGGCTAATGTTTGGCTAGGGGGTTGAAGGGTTTGGCGAAACGCGCTATTATTGTCAGTGGGGTATATTTAATATTATTTAGTTTAGTAGGCTAAATTTTTTTGGGCGAAAAACAAAAATAAGACAATATGGCAAAAAAACCGGTGAAAAAAACAACAAAAAAAGAACAGATTATTATTGTTTCTTTGGGAGGATCGGTGGTTTATCCCTACGGGGATAAATATAATAACGGATTGGATATCGCGTTTTTGCGCGAATTCAGAAAATTTCTCTTGTCGCAGAGAAAAAAAAGCCGGCGGTTTATCATTGTGGTGGGCGGCGGAAAGGCTTGCCGGATATACCAAAAAGCGGCGCGCGAAGTTTTGGGCGACAAAAAAAACAACACCGATCTGGATTGGATCGGCATTCAGGCGACAAGAATGAACGCGCTTTTCGTGGCAAAAATCTTGCGGGAGATTTCTTTCCCGCAAATTTTAGACCATGAGCCCGGGAAAAAAGAAGTAGACGCGTTTTTGAAAAGCAACAAGAAAGTTTTAATGGTTTCAGGGTGGGAGCCGGGGTGGTCCACCGATTATGACGCGATACAATGCGCCCGCATATTCAAAGCAAGCGAAATAATTTCGGCCAGCGACGCGCATTTTGTCTGCGACAAAGATCCGCGCAAGTTTGAAGACGCCAAGCCGATAAAAGATTTAACTTGGAGGGAATACCAGAAGCTGATACCTTCAAAATGGGTCCCCGGACTTTCCACGCCGATTGATCCGATCGCGGCCAAAACCGCCAAGAAGCTGGGATTGACGGTAAAAAAGATAAAAGGCAATGATATTGAAAGTTTTTGCCGGGCGATTGACGGTCTTGACTTTGAGGGATCGATTGTTCACGGCTAAATTAACTTTCCCCGCCAAGGCGGGGTTTTTTTATGAAAAGCGATATTCCCGAGGAATACCAAGAAGGATGGACGCGATTTTTGAATTGCCATATTGATCTTGCCCATAGAACTCTTATTCCCCGGCCGGAAACCGAATTTTGGGCGCGGCAAGCGATTATCAATTTGGCAAAGCTAAAAGGCGATATCCGCGTGCTGGATATTTTCGCGGGTTCGGGGTGCGTTGGGATCGCGGTTGCCAAAAATATCGGGCGCGCGGCGGTTGATTTTGCCGACATTGATTCATCGGCGGTTGCTCAAATCAAAAAAAATTGCCGGATAAACGGCATTGATAAAAAACGCGCGAAGATTTTTGAGTCCGATGTTTTTGAAAAAATTCCCCGAAACGCCAATTATGACGCGATTTTGGCAAATCCGCCGTATATCGATCCGTCGAGAGCGTGTTTGGTGCAAAAATCGGTGCTTGATTGGGAGCCGCGCCGCGCGCTTTTTGCCGCCGATCAAGGATTGGCGATTATTGAAAAATTCCTAAAACAGGCGAAATTTTTTTTAAAGCCCGAGGGATTTATTTTCGTGGAGTTTGATCCTTGCCAAAAACAAGATATAATGAAGATAATTAAAAAGAGCGGCTATTCCACTTTTGAATTTTTCAAAGACCAATTTAAAAAATGGCGTTTTGTCAAAATTGCCGTAAATTGAGAGGATAAGTATTTTTTAAAATGAAGAAAATTATTCTTGTTGAAAACGACTCCCAGCATATCGCGGCTTATCGCCGAATTTTTGAAAAGTCCGATTTTGACGTTGAATTGGCGCGCACTCATGAAGAAATGCTGGAAGAATTGCGCGACATTCGAAACGGAGATTCCGCAAAGCCGGATTTGGTGCTTTTGGATTTCATGCTTGATGACGGGCGCGGCATAGAAGTTTTGCGCGCGATCAAAAAAAGCCATTTAACAAAAGATGTTCCGGTTTTCGCGGTGACCAATTATCAAAGCCATGGCACTGAACAGGAATTCGCGCGCACGGGTATCGCGCCGGAAAAATATTTGATCAAAGCGCATCACACTCCGGCCGATCTTTTGGATATGGCGGAGCGTTATTTGGGGCAAAAGCCTCCCCGCCCCAATCGACCGCGCGTCAATCTCGCTTGATTCTTTTGATTTAAGGCAATAGAGCTTTACCGTCCCTTTCGGGGCGGTTTTTTGTTGGGACGCGTTATGCGCCCGGTAGTGAAAATTCGGCTATCCCGCTTAGGCGGGATAAAACGACAAAGCCGGCCGAATTTCTGCTGCCGGGTGTGGAAAACTTGGGTGTTTTAGCTTTATTTTGGCGGTGTTTGACATTGTTTTTTTATGGGAGTAGAGTATTAATATGTGGGACATGGTGGTTGATTGTGGGAAAGAGTGGAAAGATTTTAACTTTTGACTTTTGACTTTTGAATTATCCTTATGTTTATCGGCGAATACACATATTCAATAGATGACAAAAAACGACTGGGCGTGCCGCCAAAATTTCGCCGGCAGTTAAAGAAGGGGGCGGTGATTACTCGCGGATTGGATAATTGCTTATTTTTGTATTCTCGCGATGAATGGGAAAAGCTGGCCAAAAAACTCAGCGAAATGCCGCTGTCCCGCGCCGACGCCCGCGGATTCGCGCGGATAATGCTTTCCGGAGCGATGGAAGTTGACTTTGATAATTTGGGGCGGATTCTGGTGCCGGATTATTTGAAAAACTACGCAAAGCTAAAGAAAAAGGCCGTGGTGGCAGGGCTTTATAACAGGATTGAAATCTGGGATGAACAAGAATGGCAGGCGTATAAAGAAAAAACCGAAAAAGAAGCCGGCAATATCGCCGAAAGATTAAACGAGCTGGGTGTTTGAACCATAATGTCAAAATTTCCAATTACTAATTTCAAAATAAATTTCCTAATTTTATAATTTTAAATTTATTAGAAATTAGAAATTAGAAATTAGAAATTTTTAAGTGCATATTCCGGTTTTATTAAACGAAACGATTGCCGCGCTTGATCCCAAACCCAATGAGAACTTTATTGATTGCACTTTTGGCCGCGGCGGGCACAGTTTGGCGATTTTGGAAAAAACCGCGCCCAAAGGAAGAGTGTTGGGGATTGAGCGGGACAAAGAAAACATATTGTCTTTGCCCGAAGAAGCGAGGGCAAATCCGAGATTGGCGATTGTTAACGATTCCTATGCCAATATTGCCGATATCGCGCGATCGCGCGACTTTGAAAACATAAAAGGAATATTGCTGGATTTGGGGATGTCGTCATGGCATTTGGATGAAAGCGGCAAAGGGTTTTCTTTTGCCAAAGACGAACCGCTGGATATGAGATATGATAGCGATTCGCGGGTTGACGCGGCAAAAATGATTAACCGATGCTCCGAGAAGGATTTGACCGAAATTTTTAAAAATTTCGGCCAAGAAAAAAGCGCCAAAAAAATTGCCCGCGCGATTGTGAATGCCAGAAGCAAAAAAGAAATAACGACCACCCGGGATCTGGCGCGAATAATTTTTGGTCTGCCTTATCCGCGTATTCGAAGCATGCGGGCGAGAATTTTCCAGGCGTTGCGCGTCGCGGTTAACGATGAGTTTGAAAATATCAGGCGGGGGATTGTGTCCGGTTTTGAAATTTTGAACGCGGGGGGGCGAATGGCGGCGATATCTTTCCATTCTTTGGAGGATAAGGTCGTAAAAGAAGAATTTAAAAAGCTGGCCGAATCCGGCAGGGCAAAACTGCTGTTTAAAAAGCCGATTGTTCCTTCGACCAAGGAAATTGACGCCAATTCGCGCGCGGCTTCGGCAAAATTGCGCGCGATAGAAAGGGTCATTTAATCATTTAATCATATAATCATTTAAACATTTAAACAAAAGATAAATATGAGCAAAAGAAGAATATCAAAAATAAAAAGAGAAATAAAAAACTTTTGGCTGTTTGCCTCGCTGGCGGGGGTCTTGCTTTTGAGCGGAGCGGTTTTTCAGCTCAACTCGCACATTCACAAAACTTCGCTTTTGGCCGGACTTGAAAAGCAGTTGGCTGATGTTTCCTCGGAGAATAATGTTTTGGAAAACCGGCTTTCGCAATCAAATTCACTGGAAAATTTCAACGAGTACCAAGTCGCGCAATCGCAAAATTATGAAAGAGTCAACATTTCCGGAGTTTATTATGTGCGCGCGGCGGCCGAGGAGTTTGCCAAAAAATAGTGTGAATCGTTTTGATAAAATGCTTCGCTAAAAATTATGGCGCCAAAAAAAACGGCAAAAAACAATCGCGATTACCGGGCGATTTTTATTTTAATCTGCTTATTTTTAACGTGCGTTGCCGTTGCCGGGCGGCTGTATTATGTTCAAATTGTTTTGGGCGAGTATTATCGCGTTTGGGTGCAGGGATTTGAAAGATTCTCGCGGGAAGATTTGCCCGACCGCGGCGAAATTTTTTTTGCCGGCGGCCAGCCATTGGCGATTAACAAGGAATTTTTCTATGTTTACGTTGAGCCATCCAAAATAGAGGACAAAGATTTTGCGGCGTCCGAAATCGCCCGAATTTTGAGCCTGGACAAAAATAATTTAAAAGAAAAATTCAGTGGTGGTTCTTTGAATCTTTTATTGAAAGATAAGATTTCCGAGCAAGAAGCCGCGGAAATTGAAAACGCGAAAATCACCGGAATTCATATTGATAAAAAAAAGATGCGCTATTATCCCCAAGGAGAGGTGGCGGGGCAGCTGGCCGGTTTTGTTGACCAGGATAACATCGGGCGCTACGGATTGGAAGATTATTACAATGATGAATTGACGCAAGGCGAAAGCATTTTTTTGAACATTGACTATAATATTCAATATCGGGCGCAAACCTTGCTTGCTGCCGCCAAGTCAAAATTGAACGCCGTTTCCGGAGAGGCGATTGTGGCCGATCCCAAAACCGGCGCGATTTTGGCAATGGCGAAAACTCCGAATTTTGATCCCAACGAGTACAAGGAAATTGCCAGAAACGGGGTGGATATTTTTAAGAACGATTCCTGTCAAACGTTGTTTGAGCCGGGGTCGGTTTTTAAAGCGATCACCATGGCCTCGGCGCTCAATGAAAAAAAGCTGACGCCCGAAACGGAGTATATTGATACCGGAACGGTGAAAATCGGGAGCTGGCCGATCTACAATTATGGCAATCGCTCCTATGGCCGGCAAACAATGACCAACGTTTTGGAACATTCGGTGAATACCGGCGCGGTTTTCGCGCAAAGACAATTGGGAGATGAGCCCTTTGCCGAATATATTGAAAAATTTGGAATTTTTGAACCCACGGGAATTGATCTGCCCGAGACATATTCTTCCAATGCCGAATTCAAAAAAGGATATGCCATCAATTATGCCACGGCGTCTTACGGGCAGGGGATTTGGATGACTTCAATCCAGCTGATGCGCGCCTATTCGGCGCTGGCCAACGGCGGATTCTTGGTTCAACCGTCGGCGGTGAAAACCGGGCGCAAAAATGTTGATGCCCAAAAAAGAAAGCAGGTGATTGATAGCGAAACATCAAAAACGATTTCAATGATGCTGGCCAGCGTGGTGGACAACGGTTTTGGCAAGTCCGCCAAAGTGGACGGATATTCAATCGGGGGCAAAACCGGCACGGCGCAAATGTCGTGGTCAACATTGGGAATTGACGAGAGGGGCTATTCGGATAAAACCACGCAAAGCTTCATCGGCTATTTTCCGACCGACGACCCCAAATTTTTGATTTTGGTGAAACTCGTGGCTCCCGACGTCAACACCGCCGAATATTCGGCAATCCCTCTTTTCAACGAATTGGCGCAATACGTGATCTACGCTTCCCAGCTTCCCCCCGGCGAAGAAACCCATAATCCGGAGACGGAAGCAACCATTGAAAAATCCCAAAATTAGTTTATAATCGCATTGTTAGGCAACTTTTTGGCCCCATCGTCTAGCGGCCCAGGACATCTGGTTCTCAGCCAGGGAACACCGGTTCGACTCCGGTTGGGGCCGCCGCAAAACTGCCGCCATATGGCGGCAGTTTTAGTTAATAGTTAATAGCAAATGAAAAAATCAAAATGCCCAAATTTTACCTTTAAATTTTCCCGCCGCCATGATAAGCTAACCAATAACCTCCAACGCGTTTTATCCCAAAAAATGAGGTTAGACGCGGGCAAAATAACATAAATCAAGGACAGCAGGCTTCGCGAAATTTTGAAAATATCGGGTTGGCGGAGAATTTTTCACGCCGCAATCAATCGTTAAGCTTTTAGCGGAAGTTATAGAGCCCTATCACGGCAAGATTTATGATCCGGCTTGCGGTTCGGGCGGGATGTTCGTCCAATCCGCAAAATTTATCGCCAAGCACAAAACCTATCGGCCGATAATGGAAGAAATCCATATTTATGGCCAGGAAAAAGGAGAAAGCAATTTGAAAGTTTCCAAAATGAATCTGGCGATTCACGGGCTTTCGGGAAAAATTGAACTGGCTAATTCGTTTTATGAAGATTTACATAAAAGCATCGGACAATTTGATTTCGTCCTTGCAAACCCTCCCTTTAATGTGAAAGGAAAGGATAAAAACGGGCAAATAGTAATTGATCCGGCGCGCCTGCAAGGCGACCAGCGTTATAATTACGGCCTGCCGCTTACCGGCAAAAACGAAATCAGCAATGCCAACTACCTTTGGATGCAGATGTTTGCCAGCGCGTTGAATGACAAAGGGCGCGCAGGTTTTGTTATGGCAAATAGCGCCAGCGATGCCGGGAATAAAGAAAAAGAGATTCGTCAAAAAATGGTTGAAGCCGGCTTTATCGATGTGATTATTTCCGTTGGCACGAATATGTTTATGAACGCCACGCTTTCTTGCATGTTATGGTTTTTTGACAAAGGCAAGCGCGGAACAAATAGAGAAAAGAAAGTATTGTTTATCAACGCGCAGGATATATTCACGCCAATTGATCGCGCTCACAGCGAATGGACGGATGACCAAATCCAAGAAATCGCGGGAATTGTGCGACGGTATCGCGGCGAGGAAAATGCGGGCAAATACAAAGATATAAAAGGCCGGTGCAAGATGGCGACATTGGAAGAAATTCGGGCCAATGATTATTCGCTGAATCCGGGGAGGTATGTGGAGATTATTGAAAATGAAATTGACAACGCGGATTTTGAAACGCGGATGAAAGAATTAATGAGTGAGTTTATTGCATTAACTAAAGATGCGCACGAACTTGAAAATAAAATTCAAGACGATTGGAAAAAAATTTTGTGAATTTAATTGTCAAAATAATCTGTTGAAAAAGTATGGCTTATATCTTTTTAGATGAAAGCGGACAATTCAATAAAAAGACAAATGAACGCTATTTTTTAATCGCGTCATTTACAGTTGGCGAACCCAAAAGAACTCATAAGAAATTCAAATCTTGGTGCGCGCTAAAATTCCCAAAAGCAATGCGCAAACAATCGGAAATTAAGTTTTCCGATTCGGGAATTGATAAAAATTTAAAATTGCGAACTTTGCACCAGATTGCGAAAATGGATGTGCGCATATTTTACACCTATCTTGACTGTCAAAATATACCGCTGGAATTCAGAGGAAAAAAGTCGTTAAAAAGCGGATTGCTTTACACCCAATTGGTTGGGGAAACTTTGGATTTATATTTGCCCTTGCAAGAATCTTTATTGCATATATTTTGCGATCAAAGAAGATTAAAGGGCGTGGGCAAGCAGGAATTTATTGATAATTTAACCGCGCGATTGTTGCCAAATTTAGTAAAAGGAGCGCAAGTTAGAATCCAAACGGTGGATTCCAAACAATATCCGAATATTCAAATTGTTGATTGGCTCGCCGGCGCGGTCGCGGCTTATCTGAACAAAAAGGAAAGCGGCGATGAATTTTATGGAATTTTAAAAAATAATATTGTCGCTGAAAAAGAATTGTTCAAAGATTATTGGATAAGCAACCGCAAAAAACAAAAAACTCAATCCGATGATTGAGATCTTTGTTGAAGCAGCGATCTGAGAGCGTGGAATTCCCCGGCTGAAGCCCCGGATTCTCCGGGGGAGCACCGAAGCGCGCTCAAAGTTATTATTGCATGCTTCTACATAAAGAATAACAGCATAGCTGGTATATTGTCAAGGTTTTATGTTAAAAAGAATAAAAATTTAGATATGGCGACTTGGACAAAACAATCATTATTCAAACTTGGAACCGTTGCTCGTGGGAAATCAAAACATCGACCGCGCAACGATAGTTTTTTGTATGGAGGCGATTATCCATTTATTCAAACTTCCGATATTAAACATTCAAATTTTTATGTTACAAAACACGAACAAACTTATAATGAAACCGGATTAAAGCAGAGTAAGCTTTGGCCTGCGGAGACGCTTTGCATAACAATTGCGGCCAATATTGCTGAAAATGCAATTTTATCTTATCCGGCGTGTTTTCCCGATAGTGTAGTTGGCTTTATTGCCGATTCGAAAAAATCGAACGTTAAATTTGTTAAATATGCACTTGATCACGCAAAAAAAAGTTTTCAGAAAACCGCAAAAGGAACCGCTCAAGATAATTTAAGCCTTAATAAAATTAAGACCATAACTCTTAACGTGCCGGAAGTAAAAGAACAAGACAAAATTGCGGAAGTACTTTCGGCATATGATGATTTGATTGAAAATAACGAGAAGCGGATCAGGATTTTGGAGGAAATGGCGCAGAGGCTTTATAACGAATGGTTCGTGAAGTTTAAATTCCCCGGGCACGAAAAAGTGAAAATGGTTGATTCCGGCAAGGAATGCGGTATGATCCCTGAAGGGTGGAGTATCGGGTCTATTGGAGAAATCGCAAATGTAATTTCAGGCTTTCCGTTTAAGGGTTCAACATACAAAAAAATTGGTAAATATAAAATTGTTACAATTAAAAATGTTCATGATGGTAAATTTGTATTAAATTTTGATTCGTTTATTGACGAGTTGCCCGCAAAATTACCTGCGGCATGTGTGTTAAAAAATGGCGACATATTACTTTCACTGACGGGAAATGTTGGGCGTATTTGTCTTGTATACGGGTTAGATCATGTGTTGAATCAGCGAGTTGCAAAACTTGATTTAGTGAATAAAAATAATAGAGAATTTACTTATTTACTATTTAGGCAAAAAAAATTTCAGCAAAAATTGGAAGCAATGTCTAACGGAGCAGCGCAACAAAATTTAAGTCCGGTACAAGTTAAGAATATAAAAATTATTATTCCAAATTCAGTTATTCTTGATGAATTTAGCGGGTTGTTTGGAAAGTATTTCGATATGATAATTTCGTTACAAGAAAAAAATCAAAATTTAGCCAAAACTCGCGATCTTTTAATTTCGCAATTGGTAACGGGGAAAAGAGAGATAACATAACTATATGGCGGATCAATTAGTTTACAAAAATACAAAAAAATTTCGGCTTGTTATTAAGCAGGGAATTAGAAAAATTAATTTGGGCAGTATAAAATTTTCGTCCGACGGCTCTTTGGTTTTTATTTCAAAATTTCATAGTGATGAAAATATTGGATTGGCGGTTGAATGTGGCATAAGCCGATTTAAAGATAATAAATTCAATTTTCATGTACCTGAAAAGTCTTTTCCGGTCAAGAGTGGTTTTCATATCACGCTACATCCCGGCAATCAGAAAATGCATTTTAGAAGACATTACCCTGGCGAAATATTGTACGAAAGAACTTTGAATTGGTTTCCGGTTGTTGCTCCTTTTAATTTGCTTTATTTTTATACATTACCGCTCGATTTATGCAAAGAATCACTCAAAAAAGAAACCTTCATTACGCCAATAGAAAAAAACTATAAAGATTCTTTATTATTAAAAATTGACATTTTGCCGCGTAATATAAAAGAGCATTTTCCTTATAACAAAAGTATTTATATCCTTGGTTGCTGTCCAAATTATTTTGTGCGGGTTAGTGTTCTGTTGACGAAACAACGAACGGCGGCTTTATTATATTGGCCAGAAGATGAAGAGTTGAAATTATAAAAAAATAATATGATTTTATGAATCAATTTTCTGAGGACAATTTGGTGGAGCGGACGGTGATAAAAATCATAAGGGAATTATGGGGCGGTTTGGAGTGTTGTATTGATGCTTATGCCGATGTTGATGATGCCAAACTGGGGCGGGCGCATCGGGGGGAAGTGGTGCTTGAGAAAAGATTGATGTTGGCGCTGGAAAAATTGAATCCGGGGTTGCCGCGCGAGGCTTTGGATCAAGCAATAGAGCAAATAATGCGCGATCGGTCGCATCTTTCTTTGGCGAACGCGAATAAAGAGGTTTATGCGCTTTTGCGCGATGGGGCGAGCGTTCAAGTTCCCGGGACGGACGGAGAAATCAAAACCGAACGGGTGAGGTTTTTTGATTTTAAAAAACCGGAAAACAATGATTTTCTGTGCGTTTCGCAGTTATGGATTGTGGGCGAAATGTATACACGCCGGCCGGATGTGGTGTTGTTCGTAAACGGTATTCCTTTGATACTAATGGAACTCAAAGCCGCGCATAAAAGTTTAGTGGATGCGTACCGAGATAATCTGCGCGATTACAAAGATACAATTCCTAAAATTTTTTGGTACAATATGGGGATTGTTATTTCTAATGGAATCGAAAATAAATTTGGGTCATTAACTTCGCCTTACGAATTTTTTAATGAATGGAAAAAAGCGGAAAATGAAGAGGAGCCGGCAAAAAATGATTTAACAACGCTCATTAGCGGTATTTGCGATAAGCGGCGCTTGATGGATATTTTCGAAAATTTTATATTATTTGACGAATCGCTCGCAGAAACAAAAAAGATCGTACCGCGTTATTTTCAATATCACGGAGTTAACCGGGCGTTTAATAATGTTATTGATCGCAAAACCAACTTTGGCAAGCTTGGCGTTTTTTGGCACACTCAAGGATCGGGAAAATCTTATTCAATGGTGTATCTTTCGCAAAAAGTTTTCCGAAAGCTTGACGGTAATTTTACTTTTGTTGTTGTAACCGACCGCAGTGATCTTGACCGGCAAGCTTATAAAAATTTTGCCAACGTAGGGGCGATATATGAAAAAGAAGTGCACGCCGAATCAATTGTTCATCTTAAGGAATTATTGCAAGCCGATCATCGCCAAATTTTTACAACAATTCAAAAATTTCAGGATATCCCGGGAGCAATTTCGAAACGTAATGACATTATTGTGATGACTGATGAAGCGCATCGCACCCAATATGACCGTATGGCGCAAAATATGCGGCGCGCGCTGCCTTATGCCTCGTTTATCGGTTTTACCGGAACGCCGCTTATGGCTTCGGGCGAAGAAAAAACCCGCGAAACCTTTGGCGATTATGTTTCTCAATATAACTTTGGCGATTCGGTTCGTGATGGAGCAACGGTTCCCTTATATTATGAAAACCGGGTGCCTCGTTTGGAAAATGTGAATGATCACCTCGAAGATGAAATTGGCAAAGTGATGGATTTTTATGATTTGAATGACGATCAAGAGGAAAAATTAGAGCAAGAGTTTTCGACATTTTATCACTTGGTAACCCGCGAAGATCGTTTAAACGCTATTGCGCGGGATATTGTAAATCATTTCGTTGGCCGTGGCTATGATGGTAAGGCAATGGTGGTTTCGGTAGACAAAAAGACCGCGGTGCGGATGTATACCAAAGTACATGCGGAATGGGAACGATATTTGGCCAAATTAAGAATGGATCTTTCGCGGGCTACGGATGATTATCAGCGTAGCAAAATAGAAGAACAGCTTTCCCGACACGAACACGTGGATATGGCGGTTATGGTAAGCCAAAGCCAAAATGAAATTGCCGATCTTGAGCCATTTGAGATTGACATGCGACCGTTACGCGCGCGCATTGCGCAAGGCAACCTTGAAGAAGAATTTAAAAAATCAGACAGCAATTTGCGCATTGTTTTTGTATGCGCAATGTGGATGACGGGTTTTGATGTACCCAATCTTTCAACTTTATATCTGGACAAGCCATTAAAAAATCATACCTTAATGCAAGCAATTGCCCGTGCAAATCGGGTTTCCCCGGGGAAAAAGAATGGTTTAATTGTGGATTATATCGGTGTGTTCCGCAATATTGAAAAAGCATTATCGCTCTATGCTACAACCACGGGAGGAAATGATGAAATAATCCGCAGCAAAGAAGAATTGATTGATGAGCTTAAAAGCGTTCTAAGCTTGGCCAATAAATTTTTAGATGGCAATGGTATCCATTTGGAAAAGATTATTTTAGCACCAGCAGAAGAAAAACTCCTATTGATAGAACATGCGGCCAATGCTATTACTCAAGATCAAGAAAAGAAAAAGAAAATGTTAAATATCGCGGGCGATGTTTACAGTAGTTATCGTTCAGTTTTGCCTGATCCAGCCGCCGATGATTATTACGATCAAGCGACAGCAATACGAGTAATAGCTTCGCGTGTGTATGACGTTGGTCTTGCGAGTATTGATGTATCGCAAGTAAAAAATGACTTAGAGGATTTGCTCGATCGCTCCATTCAAGCGGGTGAATATGTTATTCCGCAATATAAACGCCTTCGAGATCTGAGTATATTGGACGCCGATGCGCTCCATGACTTTTTTGCTAAGCTCGAAAATAAGAATCTGCAGGCGGAGAGCTTGCGCGCAGAATTAGAGGATAAGATTAAAGAAATGGTAAGACGTAATAGAAAACGAGCAAGATTTATGGAGCGTTTTAATTCGCTTCTTAAAGAATATAATAGCGGGGCGCATGACATTGACCAGCTCTTAAGCGATTTGGTTGATTTAGCCAAAGATTTAAACGCGGAGGAACAACGCGCAACAAAAGAGGGTCTTTCCGAAGACGAACTAGCAATTTTTGATTTATTAGTTAAAGATAATTTGAATCCGGATGAAATAGCGAAGGTTCGAGCAGCGGCAAAAGAGCTTTTGGAAAAATTGATGCAAAAGTTGATACCTGGATGGCGAGACTTTGAACCATTGCGGGCAGGAGTAAAAATAACAATAAATGATGTCTTGTATCCAAAATTACCGGAGCCGACTTATTCCGAACGGGATTGTGAAGCCAAAGGGCAGGAAGTTTACAACTTTGTTTATGAGAATTATCGTGATATGAGCGCTCTAACTAATGTTTTTAAATGAATTATTTGGTTTCCGATTTGCTAAAAATTCATATGCCGCGCCATGCGCGGATACAGCGGTTTATAACTGATTATTTCGTGTGGCGGGGTTATGGGGAAAGGAGGGGGTGAGCTCGCGCGTATGCGGGGGTTGACAATGGGGGGATTTGGTGTATCATGGGGGCATAACTTAAAGAATCTCGTTAGTTTTTGTTGTCGGGGCCTGCGGCCCGATATTATTAAACTCAAGCTTTGTTTGGCAAAAAGCTTTATTTAGAAAACTGGCGATCAATTATTTAACCGGTTGCTTTTTTGTTTGGATTGACGAAGCCATAGAGAAAGTTTAAACGCCGGAAGTTAGAAAAGCGTTATGCAGACAAGCACAGCAAGCCGGGGAAGATTCAAGAGATCTTTCTCGCAATCGCGATCGTTCGGTTCCAACAAAAACCGCTTTCGATTCGCGAAAAAAAGAAATTTTCGCGGCGCGAAAATTGATCCTTCAAAATTCGTGAACAAGGCGATTGTTGAAGATGAAGCCGAAGTTTTGGCGGCCGAATGCAAATTCGCCGATTTTGGGCTTTTAAAAGAGGTGGCGCATCAGGTGCAAAACCGCGGTTTTGTGTCCGCGACTCCCATCCAGGCCAAAGCCATTCCGCATATTCTTGCTGGATGCGACGTGGTGGGTATTGCCGACACGGGCACGGGAAAGACCGGGGCGTTTCTTATCCCGCTGATCAACAAGGTCATAATGGATAAAAACAGCAAGGTTTTGGTCGTGGCGCCCACGCGCGAATTGGCGATGCAGATAAACGAAGAATTGCGCGTCCTTTCCAAGGGGTTGCACATCTATTCGGCGTGCTGCATCGGCGGCGCCAACATTTCGCGCCAAATCTATGAATTGCGCCATGACAACCAATTTATCATCGGAACTCCCGGAAGGCTAAAGGATTTGGTTAATCGCCGGCGCATCAATCTTGCCAAATTCAACACGATTGTTTTGGATGAAGCCGATCGCATGCTGGATATGGGATTTATTGAAGATATGCGTCTTTTGATTGCCGGAATGCCCAAAGACAAGCAAACGCTTTTCTTTTCGGCGACATTGAATCGCGAGATTGAAAGGCTTATTTGCGAGTTTTTAAACGAGCCTCAAAAAATTTCAATCAAAACGCGCGACACTTCAAAAAACGTGGATCAAGACGTGGTGAGGCTTGCGAACGGAAAAAGCAAAGTGGAAACCTTGCAAGGACTTTTGGAGCAAAATGATTTTGCCAAAGTCTTGATTTTTGGCAGAACAAAGCGCGGGGTTGAGTCTTTGCGCCAAACATTGGTTAAAAAAGGCTTTAAAGCCGAGTCGATTCACAGCAACAAAACCTATTCCAAAAGGCAAAAAGCGCTGGATATGTTCAAAAAAAGCTTTGTTAACATTTTGGTTGCCACCGACGTGGCGGCGCGCGGGCTGGATATTTCCGATATCAGCCACGTGATCAACTATGATCTTCCCGATACCTATGAAGATTACATTCATCGCATCGGGCGCACCGGCAGGGGAACCAAATTCGGCAAGGCGCTCACATTTGTCGACTAATTCTTCGCTTTCTAAAAATAAAAAACAGGGGACAAGTTAAGCCCCTGTTTTTTGTTTCTGGCGCGAAATAGAATTGTCTTTTGAAATATGATAGAATAATAAAACAAAAGTTAACAAAGCTTCAATGGAGAAATTTTTAAACAAAAAATGGCGCTTGATGCTGCGGATAATCCCGATCTTGTTTCTTGTGGCGATATTAAAGGCGGCCAGCCACTATTTCGGGCTTGAATTTTTGAGTTTTAGCACGTTTTTCGGCGCGCTGATTTCGGCCGATATATTTTTAATCGGTTTTATTCTCTCCGGAGTGCTGGCCGATTACAAAGAAGCCGAAAAAATTCCCGGGATAATCGCGTCAAACATTGATTCCATTGCCGATGAGTTTATTTATCTTCACAAAAGCAAACAAGATCCCGCCGGGCGCGTTGGCTTTGAGTATTGTCAAAAATTTACCAACGATCTTTTGGCGTGGGTTGACAAAAAAAACCGCACCAGAAAGATAATGGAATCAATCGATAAATTCACCGCGTATTTTGTCGCGATTGATCAAAACAGCCAGCCCACTTTTATCACCCGCCTAAAGCACGAACAGGCCGAAATTCGCAAACAAGTTTTGCGCATACGCACCATTCGCGAAACAAGTTTTTCCGAATCCGCCTACGCGATTGCCGAGACGATCAGCATTCTTTTGATTGGCGGGATGATTTTTTTGCGCCTTGATCCTTTTCACGAAAGCATGTTTTTTATTTTGTTTGTGGCCTTTATTCTTTCATATATGATTTATCTTTTGCGTGATTTGGACAACCCTTTTTCTTACTATGAAAAAAATTCCATTGAAAAAATATCTTTGCATCCCATTAAAAACCTAAAATTACGCCTCAAAGCTCGAGCCAAAAATTTTGACGAATAAAGCCATTAAAAATTAAAAATTTCAAATTAAAAATTAATAAAAACATATGTTTATTGATCCGCAACAAGAATTTGACAAGTGCAAAATCTGCAAAATGCCGCTGGAAAACCAACAAGACGCCTGTCCGTGCAATCCGGCGGTTTGTTTTCATTGCTGCCAATGTTCCGAGGATTGTTCTTGCGGCTGCAAAAAGCGGATGAAAAGGGGCGATCAAAACGCCGAATTCTAATCCGCGAATTTTGAATGTATATACATTTGTATATACATTCGTTTTTGTATGTATATACATGCAAGTTTAATATAGGCAAAAATATGAAACAGCAAGTGGTTTTGATCCATGGCGGGAACACTTTTGAAAGCTATGAAGAGTATATTTCTTGCCTAAAAAACAAAAAAATTGATTTGGAATGTTTGCGGCCGCATAAAGAGTGGAAAAACGGCTTACCCGATGATTTGGGCGGGGATTTTGACGTGCTGGCGCCGCGAATGCCCAACGGATCCAACGCGCGATACGGGGAATGGAAGATTTGGTTTGAGAGGATATTGGAATTGACCGATGACGGCGCGATTTTAATCGGCCATTCTTTGGGCGGCATATTTTTGGCAAAATATTTTTCGGAAAACAAAGTCAACAAAAAAATCAAAGCCGCGATTTTAATCGGCGCTCCTTTTGACGATGACAATATGGACGAAAAGCTGGCAAGTTTTTCATTGGAAAAATCTTTGGACGAATTTGCCCGCCAAGCGCCCGAAATTTATTTGTTCCACAGCCAAGATGATCCGGTGGTGCCGTTTTTGCAGCTTGAAAAATACAAAAAAGCGCTGCCAACGGCAAAACCAATGATTTTTCAAGACAGTGGGCATTTCAATCTGGAAATTTTTCCCGAAATTGCCGCCTTAATAAAAAATATATCAAAATGAAACAAATAATGGTTTTTATTTTATCCGCTTTTGTTATTGTTGCGATTGGATGGGCGGGTTGGCAAAATTATCAAAAGGATAAAGTTGGCGCGCCGACGGGGAATGGCCAAGCGCAAGCGCGCGAAATTTTGCTCTATTATTATAATCCCGCCAACGACAAGGATGAATCGGGCAATACAATGTGTTCTCCGGCGGGGTTGGTTGCGGTCGGACGCCAAATCACGGCAAGCCAAACGCCGGTTCAAGGCGCGATAAATCTATTGATGAAGGGGGAGTTGTCAGAAGAAGAAATTGCCGCGGGCGTTGCCACCGAATTTCCGCTTGAAGGGTTGGAATTAAAGGGCGCGAATTTGAACGATGGAGTTTTAACTTTGGAATTTGCCGATCCGCGAAACAAAACAAGCGGCGGCTCTTGCCGCGCGGGGATTTTGCGCGCGCAAATTGAAGCCACGGCAAAACAATTTGCCGGCGTGGACGAAGTTCGCGTTATTCCCGAAGAATTATTCCAGCCATAAGTTTGGCAAGGTGAAACCAAAAAAATATTTGCATAGCTTTGGCTTGACGGGGGATGGTTTTTGGGCGACAATGAAATCATAAATCATTAAAATTCATATGGTGGAAACATTTTTTTATTTTTTGGGATCGCTGTTTTTCTTTTTGTGGATTGCGATTTTGTTCGTGATTTTAATTTTCACGATTAGAATTATGCGCAAAATTATTTCCATTGAAAACGAAATTAAAAATACGGTTGATGAGGCGAAAAACACGATCGGTGAAGTGAAAAGCAAAGTATCGGCTTTTTCCATCAGTATTGCCGGTATTGTCGCCCTTTTGGAAAAAATGATTGATTTGAAAAACAAAGCCAAGGGACGGAAAGGCGCGCCCAAAAAGCCCAAAAAAGAAGAAAAATCAAAAAAAATCGCCCAAGAATAATTGGACATATAATCATATAATCATATAATCATATAAACATATAAACATATAAACACAAAAGCGCCTTGCGGCGCTTTTGTGTTAATGGTTCTATGATTAGATGATTGGCGAAGCGTATGATTAAATGATTAAACGCGTTTGGAATATTCGCCGGTTTGAGTGTTGATTTCCAGTGTGTCGCCGATCTGGACAAATAAGGGCGCTTGAATTGCGGCGCCCGTTTCCAACACCACGGCTTTGGTTCCCGATTGAGCGCGGTTGCCTTTCACTCCGGGCGCGGCTTCTTTAACTTTTAGCTGCACCTTGATGGGCAGGTTGATGCCGATTATTTGATCCTCATAAACATTGGCCTCCACTTCCATATTAGGCGCCAAAAATTTGGCGCTCGCGCCGATCTGTTCTTCGGTCAATTCAAATCTTTTTGACGGGTCGTTGATTCGCGAAAAAACGAATTTGCCCTGGTTGGCGTAAATAAACTTTGCCGAAATTCTTTCAATTTCGGTTTCTTCAAAATTGTCGCCTTGGTGGAATGTGCGATCAAGAACCTTTCCGGTGATGAGATTTTTTATTTTTGTTTGCAAAAGCCCGGCCGCTCGCGCCTTTTTTATTTGCTGGAATTCAAGCACTTCATGGGGCTGGCCGTCAAAAATAAATTGCACGCCGCGGCGCAAATCGGAATAATTTAACACGAGATTAATAGTTTTTAGTTTTCAATTATCAGTTTTCATTGAATTATCAATTAAATCAATGAGCCAATTAACAAACAAAACGCAAATGTATTTGTTTGGCACATTGGCTAAATGGAACATTCAATGAAAATTGAAAACTGGCAACTGAAAATTAAACTTATTACGAAACAATTCTATCCATTTCAAGCGATTTAGTCAATAATTCGCCATTCAATCAGCTCTTCTTTATCGGCATATTCCAGCCATTCGCCGCCGTCGGTGATGACAAACCACTTTTTGCGGTTTTCCGACCAAACCATGGGATCGCCGCGGTAAAACGGCTTTTTGACGATCTCTTTGGGTTTCAATCGGTCCAATTCCAGCCACTTTTTAAATACTGTTTCAATGGCATAGTCCAATTTGCGTGAATTCGCCCAATCGGCGACTTTTTTTATGGCATCTTTGGCCGCGGCTACCGATCCGGCCAGTTCGATCAATTGCTTTGCCGGCTTGGTGTATCGCGAATAGACGATATCGCGCTTGCGCGCGCTTTGTTTTAATTCGTCGAGATTTACTCCCTTAGTTTCAAAAAAATAGGTGATTATTTGACGGATGGCGGTTTCTTCCATCAATTCTTCAAATCGTTTGATTTTGCCGGTTTTAATATATTCTTTTATTTTTTCAATATTTTTTTCTCCGATGCCGGCAATCTTGAAATTTTTTTTGATTTTCAAATTTTTGTAAATGTCGGCAACATTTTGCTCCAAGGAATTCAAAACCGCGGCGGTTTTGCGATATGCCTTTATTCTGAACGTTTCATTGCCCTTAATTTCCAGCAATCGGGCAATTTCCAAAAATTTATCGGAAATCTCTTTATTTTCCATATTTGTTTGAATTAAAAAACAGATTATGGCCGCGCGCGTTAAAGTTTGACTTCAACGGGAATGCCAACAGAAAACGGCCCGAGCAGACTGCTAATCCAATTTTGAAAGGGTATTTTTATAGAATGATTTAGCGGCGGTCAATTCCTTTTTGCCTTTTGGGGTGATTTTGTATATCCGCCTTCGGTTTTCCATTTCGCTCGTGACGAATCCATCGGCTTGGAGGCGGTAAAAAACCCGGTAGGGAGTGATTTTTCCCGGCCGGAAGCCAAAATTTTGCTCAATCAATTTGGGAATTTCCCAGCCGTAGAGCGGCTTTTTATCCAAAAGCGCCAGGATGTAGATCCAGAGATTTTCTTTGGTGTTTGATTTTTCCAATTTTTGGATGGGAAGCATAAAAAGTAAATCAAAAGTCAAAAGTCAAAATTCAAAAGTATAGATCAAAAGTTGATAAGATCGTAATTCATTTTTATAATTCAATTTGACAGAGTGTTTTATGGTGGTAAAATAATTGTAGGTCGTAAAACAAATAATCAATATATAATACATATTAACAAAAATATGGAAGAAAATACAAACGCGCGAGGAAAAAAAATTCGGTTGGCGATTGCCGGCATCGGCAATTGCTGTTCCAGCCTGGTGCAGGGGATAACTTATTATAAATATATCGGCAAGGACGATGAAACCGTGCCCGGCTTGATGCACAACGTGATCGGCGATTACGCGCCGCGGGATATTGAGATCGTGGCGGCGTTTGATATTGATCGGCGCAAGGTGGGCAAAGATGTGGCGCGGGCGATTTTTGAAAAGCCCAACTGTACCAAAGTGTTTTGCAAAGACGTGCCTCAAATCGGCGTGAAAGTGCAAATGGCGCCGGTGTTGGACGGTGTCGCCGATCATATGAAAAATTACCCCGAAGACCAAACGTTCGCGGTTTCGAATGAAAAGCCGGTTGATATCGCCGAAGAGTTAAAAAAGGTCAAAGCCGACGTCTTAATCAGCTATATGCCGGTGGGGTCGCAAAAAGCCGCCGAACAATACGCCCAAGCCGCCTTGGACGCCGGCTGCGGATTTGTCAATTGCATGCCGATATTTATTGTTTCCGACGAGGCGTGGGGGAATAAGTTTAAAGAAAAAAACATTCCCTGCATCGGCGACGACATTAAATCGCAAATTGGCGCCACGATCGTGCACCGAACGCTTAGCAAATTATTCGCCAACCGCGGCGTGGCGATTGATCGCTCTTATCAATTGAATTTCGGCGGCAATACCGACTTTTTGAACATGCTTAGCCGCGAACGCTTGAAATCAAAAAAAATTTCCAAAACCGAAAGCGTGGAGTCCCAGCTCAAAAATCGCTTGAGCTATGACAATTTGCATATCGGGCCGTCGGATTGGGTGCCGTTTTTAAAAGATAACAAAATTTGTTATATCAGAATGGAGGGAAGAAAATTCGGCGATGTGCCCATTGATTTGGAGCTTCGTTTGAGCGTGGAAGATTCGCCCAATTCTGCCGGCGTGGTGATTGATGCCATCCGTATGGTAAAACTTGCCCAAGATCGGGGAATCGGCGGCCCGCTAACAAGTCCGTCATCCTATTTTATGAAGCACCCCCCGACTCAATTTACCGATTCTCAAGCCTATGAGATGGTGGAAGAATTTATCGCCGGGAAGCGCGACCGTTAAATTGTTGAACTGTCGAGGTTTCACCTTGCAAGCTTGCAAGGTGAAACCTCGACAAATTGAAATGCTTGATTTGCACAGAGATTTATTCAAAGGTTTGGAAAGTAAAGCCGCGGATGTTTTTTCGCGGCTTCCTTTGACACCCAACCAATACACGGCATTATCGGTCGTTTTTATTTTTGTTTGCGCTTACTTTTTAATTTTTGGCGATTATTGGCCGGCGTTGGCGTTTTTTGCGATTTCCTCGGCGTTGGATTTTGTTGACGGGGCGGTGGCGCGAAAAAAGAATTTGGCGACTCAAAAGGGGGCCTATTGGGATACGATCGCGGATCGCTACGTGGAGGCGGTTTTGCTTTTTTCGTTTTTGTTTGTTTGGATGCCGAATTTTTATCTGCCGCCGATCGCGTGGATATTTATGGCGCTATTGGGGTCGGTGATGACCACCTATGCCAAGGCGGCGGCAAAAGAAAAGGGATTGGTTGATATTGAATTGAAAGGCGGCTTGATGTCGCGCGCCGAACGCTTGCTGGTCTACGCGGCGATTATTTTTTTGTTTGCGATTGATGAGGCCACACTGGCGGTATTTGTTTTGGCGGTGTTGGCGATTTTAACCAATATCACCGCGGTCCAGCGGATTGCTTCGGCTTTTTCAAAAAAATAAAATTTGCAAAGTTATTACATCGCGGAATAAAAAAAACAGGCTTGGTTAAAACAGCCTGTTTTTTATTTTTTCGCGCGGTTAAATTCCGTAGTAAAGCTCAAATTCGGCCGGAGCCGGCCGCAGGCGGCAAAAATCGCATTCAGCGGTTTTTTTATAATCAATCCACGTCTTGATCAATTCTTTGGTAAAGACGCCGCCGCGAAGCAGATATTCGTGGTCGGTTTCAAGCGCGGTCAGCGATTCTTCCAACGACGCCGGAACTTGGGGAATGCCATCGCTGTTTTTGTAGATATTGCCGTTGGTGGGTTTGCCCGGGTCGGTTTTTTTGGCGATGCCGTCAATGCCGGCCATAAGCATGGCCGCGAATGCCATGTAGGGATTGCAAGAAGCGTCGGGCGGACGAAATTCAATCCGTTTTGCCGCCGGTGTTTTGGCGTACATCGGAATACGGATTGCCGCGGAACGATTGCGCGCCGAATAGGCCAAATTTGTCGGCGCTTCAAAACCGGGAACAAGCCGCTTGTAGGAATTTGTCGTGGGGGCGCAAAATGCCATCAGCGATTTTCCGTGTGCCAGCATTCCGCCGATAAACCACATTGCGGTTTGGCTCAATTGCGCGTATCCTTTTTCGTCAAAAAACAAAGGCGCGCCGTTTTTCCAAAGAGAGATGTGGGTGTGCATACCCGATCCATTGTCGCCAAAAAGCGGCTTGGGCATAAAAGTGGCGGTTTTGCCGAATTTGCGCGCCACATTTTTTACCGCGTATTTAAACGTCATTAATTTGTCGGCTTGCGCGGTGAGCGCGTCATACTTGATGTCAATTTCGGCTTGCCCGGCCGTGGCAACCTCGTGATGTTCTTTTTCCACTTCAATTCCCAGCTGTTGCAATTCGGCAACCATATCCCTGCGAATATCCATTGTCTGATCGGCGGGAGACATGGGAAAATAACCTTCTTTGTTGCGAATCTTATATCCCGATCCGGAGTCTTCGCCGTTATTATCCCAATTGGCTTCGTCCGATTCAATTTGATAGAAGGAATGGTTTTGATCGCTGCCGAATTTAACCCGATCAAAAATGAAAAATTCCGCTTCCGGGCCAAAATATGCTGTGTCGGCGATGCCGCTTTCTTTCAAGAACTTTTCGGCAATTTGCGCGATTGCGCGCGGGTCGTTTTTAAAGCGGGTTTTTGATTCCGGTTCGTAGACATCGCAAATCAAGCCGCCAACGGGTTCTTTGCCAAAATTGTCAATTACAAAAGTTTTCGCGTCGGGAATCAAAATCATATCGCTTTCTTCAATGTTTTTGAATCCTCTGATTGAGGAGCCGTCAAACCCGATGCCTTCGGAAAATATTTTTTCGGCAAATTCGCCAAGCGGAATGGTAAAATGCTGCCACGCTCCGGGCAGATCGCAAAATTTGAGATCAATCATTGCCGTGCCGTTCTTCTTGCACAATTCAATAATTTCTTTGTAATCCATCATATTGTTAAATAATTTTCAGTTATCAGTTTTCAATTTTCATTGAATTTTCAATGTAGCAATTTAACAAATAATACAATCGTATATTTTGTTTGATAAATGGAAAATTGTCCATTTATTGAAAAATGTAAATTGTAAATTGAAAACTGGAATTCAAAACAAAAATCTCCGGGCAAGCTATGCCGGAGATGCCATCGTCTTTTTCTGTTAAAACACGTCGTTGTGTTTTATGCTAAGAATTTATCACAAAGAGATTGGGCTGTCAAAATTATTTTTTAAATTCGGAGGAAATTATAACGGCGTTGGCGATTTCTTTCATCGGCAGGCGCTTGTCCATGGCTTTTTTGTGCAAAAGTTTATAGGCGTCGTCTTCGCCGATAGAAAATTCTTTCATTAAAATTCCTTTGGCTTTTTCAATCAGCTTGCGGGTTTCCAGCGCCTCTTTTAACGCTTCCTTTTCCGAAAAAAGCAAGGCGTTTTCAATCGCGCCGCCGGTGGCTTTGGCCACCAATTCAAAAAGCGCGGTTTCGGTCTTGGAATATGTTCGCGGTTTTGAATGTTGCACATTAATCACCCCCATAACCTTATCGCGATAAATAATGGGTACTGACAAAAACCCTTCAAATTTATCTTCGGGCAGGCTGTTGACGGTTTTAAACCTTTCGTCGTTATAGGCTTCTTTGGCGAGAGTAACGGTTTTTTTATTGCGCGCCACCCAGCCGGTGATGCCCTCGCTTAATTTTAATTTGATATTGCCGATTTCCATGGGTTTGGGGTTGAGCGACGCGCGCAAAATCAGATTATTGCCGTCAACAAGGTACAAAAAGCAAGAATCGGCTTTGGTAACGGCGCTGACGATTTTTACGATACGCCCCAAAACTTCTTTTAAGTCCAGATTATAGCTGATAGTCTCAATAATTTCGCGCAGAAGCTCCAATTCCTGTTTTTTATTGATGCCGGATTTGTTTTTTTTAATTTTCTTTTCCATAAATTTTCGTTAATTATTTGCAAAGTTTTTTCCGTGATAACTATAAACCGACTATTGATTGAGTTCGAGAGTTTGTGTTTGGTCAAAGTTCAACGTTCAATGTCCAAAGTTATTTTATTATGGGCGGATTATTTGAGGCGGGGTTTGAGTCAAGTCAACGATTGTTGAAGGGTTGGATTCGGGCAGATCGCCGGCGTTGATTACCAAATCCGGCAAATTGTTTTTGCCGTTAAATTGGCCCAGAACATCGTCAATTTTGCCGGAAGCCCTCTTGCCCGAGATATTAGCTGAAGTACCGCACAGGGGCAAATTTGCGGCTTCCAGCAACGAATTGACGAACGGGTAGAAAGGAATTCGCAACGCAACGGTTTCGTTTTCAACTCCGAATAGTTTCATTTCATCTTTTCGAGCCAGTCGTGCCGTGAATTTCCCCGGCCATTTTTCTTCAAGAAGCTTTTCCTGTTTTGCCGAGATTTTGGCCAATTTTTTGGCCATGGCCATATTTTTGGCCAAAATCGGCAAAAATTTTTCTTTTGGCCGCGATTTTATCGCAAAAACTTTGCCAATCGCTTTCTCGTTGGCGGCATTGGCAAGCAGTCCGTACACCGTGTCGGTGGGAGCGATTATCGTGCCGCCGGCTTGAATTATGGTTGCGGCTTTCTCCACGGCGTTTTGAAAATTTTTTGGCGTTAACGAGATTATTTCCATACAATTTTTAATTTGAAAAAAATTGTTTTATCCGCGCGGCTTCTCTTTCAATTGCCGGACCGTCATAATCGCCCATGTGCGCGGTTGCTCCGCGATAGATCGGCTTTTTTTGATCCAAATGAAGATTTAGCGACAAATCCTGCCCCTCAAATTGGGCGTAAATATGAAAACGGGGAAACCCGCGCCGAGGGCGCACAAAAGAATACTCCGTGGCGCCGCGCTCTAAATCTTCGCGCTGAAAGTGGTAGCCGGTGTCGCGCATTAGGCTGTAAATATTATTTTTTTTCGCGTCCGGAAAAATTAATTGCATATATATATTCGTTAAATTTGCCAAAATCACTGAATACTATTCGAAGATATATTCTTTACACAAAGATGCCATAACTTATTCCTAAATCCTAAATCCTAAATCCTAAATCTCTTATTCTTATCAGGATTTTATACCATCTTTTATTTTTTGCCAAATTGGTTTAGATTCAATATAACAGCTATGAATAATTTACATCGAGTATTTGTTGCCATTAATTTACCGGATAATTTGCGCCGAAAATTGGCGGATTTTTCGGCGCAGTATCTTGACCTGCCGGCCAAATGGGTAAAACCGGAAAATTTGCACATTACGCTCTCTTTTTTGGGGAGCGCCAATGATCAAGAAGTTTGTGATATTTGCGAAAATGTCATTAATGTCGCGCGAAGACACGAGCCTTTTGATGTGAGCTTGGATCGCGTTTCATATGGTCCGGCGGGGAAAATGCCGCCGCGTATGGTTTGGGCGATGGGCGAGAAGTCGCAAGAAATCGGCAACCTGCAAAAAGACTTGGAAAGCTCTCTTTTTGAATTTTCCGGCGCGCGCTACCGTGAAAACGACGAAGATTATGCTTTTCGTCCGCATATCACTTTGGCGCGTATTATCCAAACGGAATTGCGCCGCATGGAATTCCAAGAGGTTCCCGATATTAATGAAAAAATCAGCTGTGCTTTTATGGCCGAATCAATTGAACTGATGGAAAGCGAACCGAAGCGAGGCGGTCCGGTTTACACGGTTCTGGAAAGCGCAAAACTCGGGAAAGACTAAAAAAATTTCTAAATTTCCAATTTCCAATTACAAAATAAATGTCAGAATTTTTGAATTTTGAAATTTGTCATTTAAATATTTATTCAGAAACTAGAAATTTATTAATTTAGTAATTTATGAAGGTTTTTTTCATCGGTATTGGCGGCATTGGAGTATCGGCGCTGGCGCGCCATTATCTATCGCTTGGGTGGCAGGTTTTCGGTTCGGATTTGGCGTCTTCCGAAATTACAAAAGCGCTTGAAGAAATTGGCGCGCGCGTTTTTATTAAAAAAACCGCGAACTTAAAATCAATCGCGCCCGATTTGGTGGTTTATAGCTTGGCGGTAAAAAAGGATCATTTGGAATTAAAACAGGCGCTGGATTTGGGGGTTGCCGCGATGAGCTATCCGCAAGCTCTGGGGAAACTTACCAAAAAACACCGAACGATTGCCGTGGCCGGAGCGCATGGGAAAAGCACCACCGCGGCGATGATCGGATTGATGCTCGCCGCGGCAAAAAAAGACCCCGCAGTTATTGTGGGCACCAAAGTGAAAGAATTCGGGGATACGAATTTTCGTGCCGGAAAATCGGATTTGCTGGTAGTTGAGGCGTGTGAATATTGCCAAGCGTTTTGGAATTATTTTCCGGATATCGCGGTGGTGACCAATATTGAAATGGATCACATCGAATGTTATCAAAATGAAGAAAAATTGTTTGGCGCGTTTGAAAAATTTGCCGGCAACATAAAAACCGGCGGCAAGCTTGTGGTTTGCGCCGATAACCACGGCGCCGAAAGGCTGGGGCAAGCCGCGGAAAAAAAGGGGATTGAAGTTTTCAATTATTCGCGCGCAATGCCCGAGGCAAAAATTTTGCGCGAAATTTTGCGCGTTCCCGGGGAGCACAATGTTGCCAACGCGCTGGCCGCGCTCGTCGTCGGTCGAATGTTGAAAATCAATGATGAAACCATTTTCAAATCTTTGGCAAAATACCGCGGTTCGTGGCGGCGGTTTGACCGCCGAAAAGCGGCAATCAACGGCAAAAAATTCACCGCGGTTTTTGATTATGGCCACCACCCCACGCAGATTAAATTGACCATGGATGCCGCGCGAAAATTTTGGCCCAACAAAAAAATAATTTGTGTTTTTCAACCGCACCAGGCGTGGCGCACGCATTTGCTTTTTGACGATTTTGTAAAAGTTTTTCAAGATTCATCGCTGGATAAAATTTTTATCACCAACATTTATCAAGTGGCCGGCCGAGAAAACGAAAAAATTTCTAAAAAAATAGACAGCCAAAAATTGACTGCCGCCATCAACCGCGACAGCGTCAAATATCTTCCTGAAAAAGAAATCGCAAAAACTTTGAAACGCGAAATAAAAGGCGGCGAAATTCTGCTGGTGCTGGGCGCGGGCAACATCTACGACCAAACCCAAAAAATATTATCCAAATAGATACGCAAGCAGCATGCTACGCAACATGCTACGTAGCAGGATAAGCGGCAAATAAAAATAATGCCGGAATAGACCACAAGGCAAGTTGAAATAAAATGAATTAAATTTATGTTGGCAAAAGGGACAATATCAAATGTTTTAGACGATTTCTTTGAACTTTATCCCGTTGGGCATCCTGAGATTCAGCGGGCGTTGGACGATTTTTTTGGAAATAAACATCCTGTGCAAATCAACGAAATGCAGTTAGCGGTGATGAACGAATGGCTGGTTTTTGATTTTCGGCTGAACAACGGCCTTACGGTTTTGGAAGATTATTGCCATCGCCGCGAATCCGAATTTTCCGGCAGAGAAAAAAAGACATATTTAGATCTTTGCTCAACGAACCGATATGGCGCGTTTGAAGTTTTGAAGGTTTATCGCGATAAAGGTCTGGATATTCGCGATCTGCGCACGGGGCAAGACTTTTTTGTTCAAGAAAAGGCGTTGACGCAAAACATTCGAAAGGGAAACATATTTTTGAATCGCGTGGCGCGAACAGAAGAATATTGGGAGTTGGTGGGCGCGGATCCTGCGGTTTTGCCGATTACCAAAAGCACGAAGTCATGGAAAGAAATGGCGTTTGGCGGACAAGATCCAATTACTCCGCGCTTGGCATTTTCTCTTTTGGCCGATGACGATGAAGAGGCGCTTGCAAAAGCCGATGTTGCCGATCTTGAAACCGCGCGCAAGAATTTTTCAAAAGCATTAAAAAAATTTGCTCTGGCAGATCATATCAGCCCGGATATTGTGGCGGATTGGTGGCAAAAAAATAATATGAAGCCGCTGGACATTGTGGCAATTATGCAGTATTTGGCTGTTGATCACGGTTTTGACGATGATTTTAACGAGCTGATTGAAGCGTTTTTTGATTTTCAAAATAATTCACCCAATGAAAAGCTGGGAGGCAAAACTCCGCGGCAAAAGATGTTTGAAAATCCAAACTATCGGCCGCAACTTTATTCCGACGCGCGACAAATCGGCGATGATTGTTGGTATCCCTTTGTGCAAAACGCCCACAAATTGATGAATCAAAATGATTTTTTAAAGGCGCTAAAAATTTGGAAAAAGGCGTTTGCCGCGATGCGCAAAAATTTTGTGGTGCGGCCGGATACCTTTCGTTTTTTTGCTAACAAAGCGGTCTGCCATTTTGCCTGCGGCCAGCGATTGGAAGGCGCGATGATGCTGGATATCGCCTTGGAATTAAACCCCAATTACAGTTTTGCCTTGAAAATGAAAGATAAATTTGACAAAGGAGATTATGACGAGATGATTCTTTTCGGTTCATTAGACAAATTAGGCAAATTAGGTAAACGAGAGCAAAAAAAGCGTTTTAGATTTTTTTTGGAAGAAGATCCTGCGATGGAATTTTATTATTTCATAAAAAATCTAAAAATAAATTTTGCCACCAAGGGAGAAACAAAAGACAAAGTTTCAATTATCGACGCCAAAACGCCGGGAAGAAACGAGCCCTGTCCTTGCGGTTCGGGCAAAAAATACAAAAAATGCTGCGGCAAATAGTTTTTTGTGTTTATTATTACGGCTTGCGGACGCGGCAGTGCAATGAGATAGGATGTTTCGCCCGAAAGGTGGAATAAAACGGCGGAATTTGTTAGCATAAAAATATGGAAGGGTGTGATTTTTAAAGTGAAAATCAAGATGAAAAAAATTGAAAAAATTTTCAAAGCGCTTGCCAACGCGAATCGGCTCAAAATCGTGAAATATCTTTTGGGCCGCCGCGACGGGGCCTCGGTGGGGATGATAAAAGATGCCGCCGGCTGTTCCTATAAAGCCGCGTCAAAACATTTGGTGATTTTATTTGCCAACGACATTGTTGACCGCGATCAAGCCGGCCAGCAAGCCCACTACCGCATTGCCGATAACCCGCGCCCCGAAATATCCGCTTTGCTCAAATTATTGCGCTAACCGCCTTTTTTTTGCCCGCCGGATAACGCAATGGAATCTTTCGCCCGAAAGGTGCAATGAATTTTACGCGCTGGGAATGGGCGATGGGGAATGGGTGATGGGGCAATGGGCGGTCGGATTTCCGGCGATTTTATTTTTAATGTTGAGATCGCGGATGAACAATGGGCGCTTGATGGAATCTTTCGCCCGAAAGGTGCAATGGATTTTGAGCTTATGGGGCGTAGGGGCAGGGGTTTCGCATTGGTATTATATTGTTAATGGCGTTGTGTTATTTGCTTTTTGCTGTAAGTTTCGGTAATTTGCCATAATAATAAACAAATGAAATTTAGAATTGAAATTATTTTATTTTTGCCGATTGCGGTGTTTTTGTTCGCGCGCACTTGGGCGCAGGATTTGCCCGAAATTATCATTGAAGGCGCCAGTGCCACCACAACGATAGCATTGGTGAAATAATCTGGTGAGGTCAAACCTCACCAAACAAAAAATAACAAAACAATATGACAAAAAAGCAAAAAATATGGCTGGCAATTTTCGGGGCGATGTTTTTGGTCCCCGAAATTTTGTGGAGCCCAATACTTGGATTGTGGAGTATTGATAAAGAAATATTTAATATTGGTAATAGAATTTTACTGACCATTGTAGTGCTTTTACAGTTTCTTGGCTGTTTAGGATTATTATTTAGTATTTATAATTTTAAGAAAATAAAAAATATTTTCTATTTGTTTATTTTACTATTTTTATCGTTTTGTTTTTTAAAATTGGGGTATCTTTTATATTTATTTTACGCAGTTAGAAATATCCAATTTTAATATATAAAACTATGCAAAAGCATTTTCCTTTATTTATATTTTTGCCAATTGCGGTGTTTTTGTTCGCGCGCACTTGGGCGCAGGATTTGCCCGAAATTATCATTGAAGGCGCCAGTGCCACCACAACGATAGCATTGGTGATGCCGCCTAACGATTTGCTTGATGCTGACGAGGCGAACTTCCGCTTGCCAACCGATGAAGCAGTGCTTTGTCATAGCGACGAGGATGCAACAATCGATTTGCAATTGCCTCCCGATGATTTTCTTGATACGAGTGAGGCGGTTTTCCGCTTGCCAACCGATGAGGCGGTGCTTTGCCATTCTCAAGAAGAAATCACCATTGATTTGGTGGCCCCGCCCGCCGAATTTTTTGATCCGGCGCCGGATGCCAAAATTCTGTCCAAAACGCCGGTTTTATTTGTGCCGGGGCTGTTAAGCACGGAGATTAAGCGAGATAATGAATTATTATGGGTGGATATCGAAAAGATGATTAATCCATTTAATGATGATGAGTTTATGGATCCATTGGCATTCGGAGATCATCTTAAGCCGTTATTTGATACTTCATTGCTTGGTGTAATTGATAAAAAAGTTAAAATTGTAGGAAATAATGAAATTGTTTTATATGAATATTCGCAGGGGTTGATTGATGAGTTTGAGGGGCAGGGGTATGTTGCCGAGGAGGGGGCCGACGATCAGACTTTTTATACTTTTCCTTATGATTGGCGGTATGGCGCCAGCGGGATTTATCCAAAACCGGATAATTATACCGGGCGCGACATTGCCAACAGCGATTTGCTGGCGAAGCGGATTGCCCGGCTGGCCGAAATTTCTCCCACGGGCAAGGTTGATGTGATTGCTCACAGCTTGGGCGGGTTGATTGCCAAAAAATATGTCGCCGATTATGGCCAACCCAAAATCGGCAAGCTGGTATTCGCGGGGGTGCCCAATTTGGGCGCGCCGCTGGCGGGCAGGGCGTTAATCAGCGGCACGGATTTTGGAGTGTTTGGCCTTAACCCCGCGGAGCTAAAAAAGATCGCGCAAAATATGCCCGCGGCCTATGATCTTTTACCCAGCGAACAATACTTTTCCAAAAAGGGCTCTTGGATACGCAAAGTCAAGCCCGCGGCAATATGGGGAATTAACCAAACCGAGGAGTTGGATTATCTCCAAACCCGCTTGTATTTGGCGGGAGCGGGGACAAACAACACCGCAACCAATCGGGCGATTGGCTTGCATTCGGATTTGGATGATATGACCGCCGATGATTTTTTGGCCAAAGGCATTGACAGCTACAACATCGCCGGATGCAAATCGGCGGTTTTTTCAACATTAAGCGATTGGGTTAATGCCGACGGGGTTCACATCCGCTATGATTTTTTTGCCATCGCCAACGGCGATGACACGGTGCCGTTTGAATCGGCAAATCTTGCCTTGGCAAGCGATGCCAACACTTTCTACGCGCCCGAAACAAAGCACGGGCAAATGCCTTCTTTTGACGGCGCGCGCCAAAAGATTGCCAGCATAATCACCGGCGGCAATATCGCCGTTCCCAACAACAAAATTATCACCCGCGCGCAATTGCTGGCCAATGACAAATTATGCAAACTCTATGGCACCACGATTAAAATTGAAAGCCCGCTGGCGATAAAAATTACCGATAATTTTGGCAATGTCATTGAGGACGTGGGCAATGTCGGTCCCAAAAACGAGATCCCCGGCGCGGCATTTGATGTTGACGGCGAGAAAAAGTATGTCTATCTGCCGCAGGGAAACGGCCAAGAATACCAAATTGATTTGCAAGGCACCGGGCAGGGAACATTCACTTTAACCGCCCAAGCGATTGAAAACGACATTCCCCAAGAACCGCGCGTGTTTTTCGCCATTCCAGTTGATAAAAACTTGCGCGGGATATTGGAAATCGGAGAGCAAGAAACCGTGCTGGAAATTGACGGCGGCGGCGATGGCGAATATGAGCAAAAATTCGCCCAAGACGATGTTTTCACCATTGACGAATTGATAAGCGATTTTGACCGCTTTGCCGCGCGGGGGTTAATCAAAACGCCGCAAAAAATTATTTTGGCGGCGCAGTTTGCAATTCTGCGGAATCAGTTTGAGGCGTTGGAAAAAACACAAGCCCGCAAATTGCCGGCCAACGCCAAAATGGCAATGATAAAAGCGCGAGAAAAAATCATCAACAAGCACATTGATTTGGTGATTAAAGAAATCCAGAGAATGGCCGGCAGGAATAACATTGATGAGGCGATCGCGGTATTACTGATTAACGGCTTGGAGCGAATCAAGCTTTAAGGCGGCGCCGGGCGGAAAAAAGTGTGGCAAGGTTTCACCTTGACCAAATTTGGCGGCGCGGAATAAAAGCTTGCGTTGTTTTTTTTGAATAAATTTGAAGTCGATAAAATTTAGAGTATAATAAAAATAATACGTTTCAAAACAAACAGTATTCTCTATGAACAAATTGATAGATTTTATTTTGATTGTCGGTTTTTTCGCGATCTTGGTATGGGCAATTTTTGAATACCTCCCCGTAATCCGCCAATTTATCAATATTTTATTTTAAAATTTTATTAAACAATGAATAAATTTGCGTTTTTAGTTCATCCACGTCATTCAGCAAGGGAGGATATGGGCAAGGTATCGCCGTTTTTTTTGTTATTTCCCGAATTTATTTTGAAAAAAATCATTACTTTTCTTGGGCCGATTAAGGCAGGAAGAGTGAAATTTGAAAATAATAAAACCGAATTGATCGGATGGATTGTCTGGATTCCTCTTTTGGGGGAGCAAATTTTAACTTTGCCGAAAAAAATAGTTATTGTCAGACTCGTCAAAGCGATTAAAATGATGAAAGATTTGGGAGCAAAAGTTATTGGATTGGGAGAGTTCACTGCTTCCGTGACTCATGGTGGTAGGGATTTGGTGGGATTGGTTGAAGGGGTCAGTATTACCAGTGGCAATTCCCTTACCACGGGTGTTGTTTTTAGGGCGGTGGAAAAAATTATTGAAATTAAAAAAATTAATACTGCCGAAGCTCAAGTCGCCATTGTTGGTGCGGCCGGCTCCATCGGCCAAGGCGTAGCCGAGTTATTAATTCAAAGAGGTCTCAATGTTTTGCTTGTTGATAGGCCGCAAAAAAGCAAGAAACTAGAAAAAAGATTTTTTTCATATCCAAAAGTGCGGATTGAAACAGATACCGCATCAATCAAATATGCCGATATTTCCGTAATTGCAACATCTTCGATGGATCAATTAATAAGAGCGGACCATTTGAAACAAAATGCAATTATTTATGACATAACCCAGCCTCGTAATACTTCCCCTGAATTACTCAAAAAAAGGCCGGATGCCACTATTATTGACGGCGGCATAGTTAATGTGCCATCAATTGATTTTGGCGTTAATATTGGTCTTAAAAGGCATCAAGCATATGCTTGCTTGGCCGAAACGATGCTTTTGGCAATGGATGAAAATAAAAATAATTATGTTGGATTTACAACACCTGAATTAGCAAGAAAGATGCTGAAATTAATGGATAAATATTCCGATCAATTTAAAATCGATATATATCACAGTTTTGGTAAAAAACTAAACGGGAATTTGATCCTTCGCGAATAAATTTTATCAAATGGATATATTATTGCTTGTTAATTCATATTCTGCGTTAATCAGCGGCTTGTTAATGATAGTGCTGGGCGTTTTTGTTTTTTGGAAAAATATTCAAAAAAAATTAAATATTATTTTTCTAGTTTTTTGTGTTGCAATGTCAAATTGGCTTTTGTCAACACACATGATGTATGTTAGCGGATGTGAGAAGGATATTATTTTTTGGGATAGAATGGTTTATGTCGGAGTTGTTTTTGTTCCGGTGTTGATGTATCATTTCGGCCTTATTTTTACCCGCAGGGAGATTAAAAATAAATTCAAACTTCTTTTTGGCTACTTTCTCTCTTTCTTGTTTCTTGTTCTGAGCAGGACGGATAATTTTATTTCTGGTTTGTATTATTATGAATGGGGGTATCACACGCAGGCGGGTATTTTCCACCATTTATTTTTAGTTTTTTATTCAGCCTATATATTTTTATTTTTATTTGAAATATATCGATATTTATTTTTAAAATGCCGCGATAATTTTGGAACTAATAATGAAAAAGAAAATATCAAATCGGTAAAATTTTTATTTGTGGCGTTTATAATATTAAATTTGGGGGCGTATGCTTTTTTACCTGCATATAATTTAAATATTAATCCCATAGGAGCTTATTGGGCTGAAATTGTTGCTGTGACGATAATCGCTTTGGCGATTCTTAAATATCATCTCTTTGACGTTAGGGTTATTTTGACCGAGATATTGGTTGGACTGATGGGTATTATTCTGGCAACCCAATTTTTTTTAATGCCGACAACTGTTCTAAAAATTATTTCGGCCGGGGTTCTAATTTTGTTTTCTTTCTTCGGTTATTGTCTTATTAGAACAACCCTCAAAGAGAGCAAGAGGCGGGAGGAGGCGGAATTGGTGGCGGCGAGGGAGCGGGAGTTGCGCGGGGAGGCGGAGAGGTTGGCCGAAGATTTAAGGCGCATTGATGCGGCCAAGACGCAATTTTTGCTTTCCACCCAGCATCATTTGCGCAGTCCGCTATCGGTGGTGCAGGGTTATTTGAGCATGATAAACGAGGGTGATTATGGACGGATTTCGGCCAAGGCCAAAGAAAAGATCGGTACGTCCTTGAAGGAAACACAAAAACTGATTCGGTTGATTAACGATCTTTTGGATGTGGCGCATTTTCAAATGAACAAGGAGATGGCGGCCAAAGAGCCTGCCGATGTGGTTGGGTTGGTTTCCGAAGTTATTGCGGATTTAAAAAAGAATGCCGCAGAAAAAAAAATATACTTGCGGTTTAAAAAGCCCAATGCGCCGACGCCTTTGATCAATATCGATATCCATGGTATCCGCGAGGCGATTTATAATATCGTTGACAACGCGATCAAGTATACCGATAGGGGCGGAGTGTTGGTTTCGATGAGTGTTTGCGATAATTGTTTGCGCGTGTCGGTGGCCGATAGCGGCATCGGGATGGATGAAAAAGAGCAGCAAGATCTTTTTGAGCGAGTTTTTGAACGCGGCACGAAAGCGAAAAACGTTAATATCAACGGCAAGGGTATTGGGTTGTATTTAGCGGCACAAATGATAAAAACCAATGGTGGTGAAATCCGCGTGGAATCCGAAGGCTGGGGCAAGGGGAGCACTTTTATCATTAAATTGCCCATGGATGATCGCGAACCTGCTCAAACCGGTAAATGATTTACCCGCGAGGGAAGGGGTTTATTTTTGACCGCTTGCGTGCTAATTTGATAGCGTTGAAAATATTATATTTTGTTAAAAAATATGGAAACTTTGCCGAATCGATATGATCCAAAAGAGACGGAAAAAAGAATCTATCAAAATTGGGAGAAGAAAGGCTATTTCAATCCCGACAAAATCAAACCGAAAAGCAAGAAAGTTTTTTCGGTGGTTTTGCCGCCGCCAAATGTCACCGGCACATTGCATATGGGGCACGCGCTGAATATCACCATTCAAGATGCGTTGGTGCGCTATCACCGCATGAAAGGCGAAGCGTCGGTTTGGATTCCGGGAACCGATCATGCCAGCATCGGGCTCCAAAGCACGCTGGAAAAAAAATTGCGCAAGGAAGGCGTGAGTCGTTTTGATTTGGGGCGCGAAAAATTCATCAAAAGAGCGTGGGATTGGCGCGATGAATACGGCAATATTATTCTAAATCAAATTCGCGCCATGGGGGCATCGTGCGACTGGTCAAGAACCAAATTCACCATGGATGAAGACTATGTCAGCGCGGTGGAAGCCGCTTTCGCGCACTACCACAAGCAAGGGTGGGTCTATCGCGGCCAGCGCGTGGTGAATTGGTGTCCGCGTTGCGGCACGTCCATCTCGGATCTGGAAACCGATTACACCGCCGAGGATTCAAAGCTTTGGTATTTGAAATACCCCATTGAAAATCAACCGAAAAAATATATCACGGCGGCCACCACGCGCCCGGAAACGCTTTTGGGCGACACTGCCGTGGCGGTTAATCCCAAAGACAGCCGCTACAAGGATTTAATCGGCAAAAACGCGGTCTTGCCGATTATTGGCCGCGTCATTCCGATTGTTGCCGACAATTCCATTGATATTCATTTTGGCACCGGCGCGGTAAAAATCACTCCCGCCCATGATCTAAACGACTGGCAGATCGGGCAAAAACACAAACTGCCGCTGATTTCCGTGATTGACGAGCGGGGCAAAATGAATGATAACGCCCCTGAAGCATACCGCGGACTAAAAGCCATTGATGCCCGGCAAAAGATTGTCAAAGATTTGCAAGCAATGGGTTTGGTGGAAAAAATAGAGGATTATGCCCACCAAATGCCCAAATGCTCCCGTTGCGGCGCGGCGATTCAGTTGATTCCGTCAATGCAATGGTTTGTGAAAATGGATGAATTGGCAAAAAAGGCTTTGCAAGCGGCAAAATCGGGCAAGGTGAAATTTCATCCCAAACGATGGGAAAAAACCTATTACGCGTGGCTCAAAGAGCCGCGCGACTGGTGCGTGTCGCGCCAGCTGTGGTGGGGACAGCGTTTGCCGGTGTGGTTTTGCGAGGCCGAGCCCGATAAATATGTTATTGCCTCAAAAGAACCCAAAAAGTGCCCGTTTTGCGAAGCGCGGAACGCGCGAGTCCCGAGCGAAGCGAGGGGCAAAAATTGTCAAATGAAGCGCAGCGAGGATGTTTTTGACACGTGGTTTTCTTCGGCATTGTGGCCGCTGGCGGTGTTTGGCTGGCCCAAAAGCGCCAAAGATTTGAAAAAGTTTTATCCCACCTCAGTTTTGACCACTGGTCGTGATATTATCAATCTTTGGGTGGCGCGAATGGTGTTCTCGGGTATGGAATTTATGAATAAAGCCCCGTTTTCGCGAGTGATTATCAATGCCATGGTCTTGACCAAAGACGGCAGAAGAATGTCAAAATCTCTGGGTACCGGCATTGATCCGATGATGCTGATTGAAAAATACGGCACCGATGCCACTCGATTCGGATTGGCTTGGCAGATCAGCGAATCGCAAGATATTCATTTCAACGAGGACACGATGATTTCCGGCCGCAAGTTTTGCAACAAAATTTGGAATGCCGCGCGTTTTGTGCTTTTCCAGTTGGAAAACGGCAAAAAGAATATATATTCGCTAACCGCAAAACCCAAGCCAATCACCGCCGCGGACCGCAAAATTCTTTCCGGATTGGCAAAAATTGCCAAATCCACCGAAAAAAAGATTAACGCATATGATTTCGGGCACGCGATTCGCGATCTCTATGAATTCTTTTGGCACGAGTTTTGCGATGTCTACATTGAAGCGGCAAAAAACCAAATCCGCGAACCCAAGAAGAAGGATGAAGCGCAAAACTCACAAAAAATTTTAATCTACGTTTTGGCAAATTCCCTCAAATTCCTACACCCCTTTATGCCGTTTATCACCGAAGAACTCTGGCGCGCCCTGCCCCTGAAAAACAAAACCGACCTAATTGTTGAAAGCTGGCCCAAAAATTAACACTTTCAAAAAATATTCCAACATTCCGCATAATGTTGGAATGTTTTTTGTTTTTATTTGAATAATGGTAGAATTTGGGTATGAAGATTAAGGATTTGGAAAAAGTTGACCGGCCGCGGGAAAAATTGGAAAAATACGGACCGGATAGATTGGCAAACGCCGAATTGTTGGCGGTTTTGTTGGGGTCGGGGATTAAGGGATTGAACGTGATTCAATTATCAAGACGAATCGTGAAGTTGATTGCCAAATTTGGCGTTGATAAGGTTAAATTGGAAAATCTGCTCCAAGAAAAGGGGTTGGGCAAGGTAAAATCATTGCAGGTGATCGCGGCGTTGGAATTTGGAAAGCGAGTTAACTCGCAAAGCCATCCGGAGATTTTAACCCCCGAAGATGTTTGGAAATTGTGCGTTGATTTTCGCGCTTCCAAAAAAGAACATTTCGCGGTTTTTTATTTGGACACTGCCAACGCGCTGATTGAGCGGCAGATTATTTCCATCGGCACGCTCAATGCCAGCCTGGTGCATCCGCGCGAAGTGTTTGAGCCGGCGATCGCCCTGCACGCCGCCGGCATCATCGCAGCGCACAATCACCCCAGCGGCAATGCCGTTCCCTCAAGCGATGATGTGGCGATAACCAAAAGATTGGTTGATGCCGGAAAAATTATGGGCATCGGCTTAACCGATCACGTGATCGTAACAAAAAGCGATTTTTTAAGTCTTAATGATAAAGGGTTGTTATAATTATTTTGATGAAAAAAGAAATTTTAAAAAGATTAAATAGAACTTGTGTCATTTGCGGCAAAGATATTAAGATTATTTTGTATAAAGATGGAACCTATCGCAACGGCCATTATTTTTTTAATCTTGGTAAAACCATCAAAAGCGAATATTGGGAATGTCCAAAGTGTTATTGGCGGAAAAATGATTAAGAAACATTACACACAACGAACAGATTGCGGGATGTTGGCGGTCGAGGGGAAATCGCCGATGGTTTGGTTTGTCCGCGATTTGGAAAATCGCGCCGAGCGCGTCAAGCATTTGGAATTTCACATTGAACAAGGCGATTATTTTTCGGTTTTGGCAACAATCATCAACATTGCCCTCAAAGAACCCGATTTTGAAAAAGAAAAAATATTTTCCAAGCTCTATGAAGACTTGCAATATCTCCAAGAAAACTACGAAATCGTGAAAAAGAAGCATCAATAAATAAACCCGCGGCATTGCCGAAGCCGAATTTGATTTTTGCAATTTAACGTATGGGATGTTTCGGGCGAAAGGTGAAATAAATTGTGGAGAATAGATTTTGAATATATACATTCGTAGCCCTGATATTGACAATATCATAGAAATATAGTATTGTTTTGCTACTGATCCGTTAAAAAGGAGGTAGAGAAACGTGAAAACGCTTTTGTTGTTTTTGACCCTCGTCTGTTTATCGGTCGTTGTGCCGGTAAATGGGCAAGAAGCAATAATACGGCCAATGGATGATGGGCATGCGTTTGTTGCTCATCTGGAATTATATGGTGCCAGCTATTGTGGCGGATATATTTTCGCTGATAATATATATGTTCGACAAGGGGCTACATTTGGTTTTATTCCCGCTCCAGCCAAGATCTACTTTGACCAAAATGCGAACACAGTGGTTAATGGGCGGCCGCCGAACCTATATGTTAAATCAGATGGCCCGTTTTATATTTATCGGGCATGAGAAACTTTTTACGGTTTCTTCTTTTTTTATATAATCGGCAAAACAGGTTTGATCCCGTTTAATTGGTCTTTGCATAAAAAGAATAAGATTGTAGTATTTAAATGTGGATTGGCTTGATAATTATTAATTCAAAATTATGTTTGCAGAAGTGGTTTTGATATGTTTGTTAACGTATTTTTTCCCGAGCATTGTTGCCGCCGCGAGAAGGAAGAAAAATTTGGGCGCGATCTTTGCGTTGAACCTTTTGTTGGGGTGGACTTTTATTGCCTGGGTGATCGCGCTGGTTTGGAGCTTAACCCACGACGACAAATCCGAAAATAAATATGCGGATTTGATTTATTAGATTATTTATATGGCCAAAAAATCTTTATATGAAAAATTTGCTTAAGAAGTATTTTGGGTATGACGAGTTTCGGCCGTTGCAGGAAGATATCGTTAATCGGGTCGAGGGCGGCGGCGATTGTTTTGTTTTGATGCCCACCGGAGGCGGGAAATCGCTTTGCTATCAATTGCCGGCGTTGAAGATGCCGGGAACGGCGCTGGTGATTTCGCCGCTGATCGCGTTGATGAAGGACCAAGCGGATGTTTTGCGGGCCTGCGGCGCGCCCGCGGAATTTATTAATTCCACTTTATCGCAAAAGCAAATTGAAGAAATTTGCCGCCGAATCAAAAACAACGAAATTAAAATTTTATATGTGGCGCCGGAGCGGTTCGCGCTGGCGGGGTTTCGGGATTTTTTGAATGGTTTGCGTATCAGCTTGATCGCGGTGGACGAGGCGCATTGTATTTCGGAGTGGGGGCACGACTTTCGGCCGGATTATCGGCATTTGAGCTTATTAAAAGAGCTTTTTCCAAAGGTGCCGCTGATCGCGCTCACCGCCACCGCCACCAAGAGAGTGCGCGAGGATATTATCAATCAACTGCGGTTAAAAAATGCCGGAATTTTTGTTTCAAGCTTCAATCGCGCCAACTTGCATGTGCGCGTGATTGAGAAAAAAGATGCGTTTTTCAAATTGACCGGATTGTTGGAAGGATATCGAAATGAGCCGGTGATTATCTATTGCTTTTCGCGCCGTGAAACCGAAGAAATCGCAATGAAATTGCGGAGGCGCAAATTCAAGGCGCGGGCATATCACGCCGGATTGAGCGCCAAGGAGCGCAACGAGGCGCAGGAATTGTTTATCCGCGACGAGGTGAATATCATCGCGGCGACAATCGCGTTTGGCATGGGGATTGATAAGCCGGACGTGAGGCTGGTGGTGCATTACACTTATCCCAAGACTTTGGAAGGCTATTACCAGGAGATCGGGCGTGCGGGCAGAGATAATCTGCCCAGTGAATGCGTTTTATTTTATACTTATGCCGATACGCGCAAACACGAATTTTTTATCAACAAAATTCAAGATGATTTTTTGCGCCGGAAAACAATGGAGCAATTGAAACAAGTGATGAAATACGCGGAATTGACCACTTGCCGAAAAAAGTATTTGCTCAATTACTTCGGCGAGGAATTGCAAGACAATAATTGCGGAAGCTGCGATATTTGCAAGCCGTCATTTGTCAAAAATTTTTCTTCTATTAAGTCTTTTGACGGTGGAGGGAAGATCGAGCAGGCTGATTTTGACGCGGCAATTATTGCCAAAAAAATACTTTCGGCGGCGGCAAGGCTCAAAAACCGCTTTGGCAAGCATTATGTTGCCGATGTTTTGTCGGGAAGCAAAAACAAAAAGATTCTGGCGAACGGACACAATAAGCTTTCGGTTTATGGCATTGCCAATGATTTCTCGCGGGCCGAAACGCTGGAAATTATCGACCATCTGGTCAAAATCGGCTATTTAGCCAAAAACGAAGGCTTGTATCCAACTTTGGCGATTACCAGATTGGGCGCGGCATTTATGCAAGGAAACGAAAAATTAATAATGCCGGCGTTGAAGATAGCAAAAGACGAAGCGCGGCAAAAAGACTTTCAAAATGATGATGCCGATAAAATTGGATACAACAAGGATTTGTTTGAAAAATTAAGAGCGTTGCGCAAACAGCTGGCCGATAAAGCCGGTGTGCCGCCGTTTGTGATTTTCGGCAACGCGGCTTTGCAGGAAATGGCGCGTCATTGCCCAAAAAACAGCGAAGAATTCTTGCAAATAAACGGGGTGGGCGCGGTGAAATTGAAACAATTCGGGGATCAATTTTTGGCCGCTATAAATAATTTTGTCAAAGACAAAAAATAATATGTATGGCGTTTGATCAATGGTCAAGCCCTGTTTTTTTATGCGGGGACACAAGTTTCTCCAGTCGGTTGCGGGGCGTTGAAATATGGGGCAAAATGAGGTAGGATTTGATTATATGGAAAATATAGAAAACATGGAAAAACAATTGCCAAGAACGATGATCGCCCAAACTGCCGAAATGGCGGGGCAGGCGGCGAGACTGTGCGGATGGGTGCAAATCGTGCGCGCTCACGGCAAGCTGATTTTTTTTGATTTGCGCGACCGAAGCGGCGTGATTCAAGCGGTGGTAACTCCCAAGGCGCCGTTTTTTGATTTGGCAAAAGAAGTGAGAAGCGAATGGGTGGTGGAAATTACCGGTGCGGTAAAAGAACGGCCGGAAAATATGAAAAACGACAAAATTCCCACCGGCGGGGTGGAGATAGTTATTGAAGATTTAACAATTTTGTCAAAAGCGCAAACATTGCCGATTTCTATTGACGGCGACGGCTATGATATCGGCGAAGACAATCGCTTGAAATACCGCTACTTGGATTTGCGCCGCGAGCGGTTACACCGCAATTTGACCGTGCGCCACAAAGTTATCAATTATTTGCGCCAATTTCTAACCGCGAGAGATTTTGTGGAAGTGGAAACACCGATATTAACCAAATCCACTCCCGAAGGCGCGCGCGACTTTTTGGTGCCCGCGCGCATTCAGCAAGGTAAATTTTATGCTTTGCCGCAAAGTCCCCAGCAGTACAAACAGCTTTTAATGGTTGCCGGGCTGGAGCGCTATTTTCAGGTGGCGCGCTGTTTGCGCGACGAGGACCCGCGCGCGGACCGGCAAGCCGAGCATACGCAGTTGGATGTTGAAATGTCTTTTATAGCCGAAAAAGAAATTCTGGATCTGGCCGAAGAAATGTTTGTCGGCTTGGTTAAGGAATTGTTTCCGCGAAAAAAGATAACCCAAACGCCGTTTCCGCGTCTGACATATAAAGAAGCGGTTGATTTATACGGCACCGACAAGCCCGACCTGCGCGAAAATAAGAATGATCCCGACGAATTGGCGTTTTGTTTTATCACCGAATTTCCCATGTTTGAATGGCTGGCGGGCGGCAAGCGGTGGAACGCGATGCATCATCCGTTCACTTTGCCGCGAGAAAGCAGTCCTGAAAAAATAAACAAAGAGCCGGAAAAAATTTTGGCCTGGCAATATGATATGGCGCTAAACGGCTACGAGATATTTTCGGGCAGTTTGCGAAATACCAATATGGAAACTTTTTTGGCGGTGTTTGAAGTTTTGGGGCACACCCCCAAAGAAACAAAAAAGCAATTTCCGCATTATTTTGAAGCGTTTTCTTACGGTGTTCCGCCGCACGGGGGAATGGCGCCGGGGATTGACCGTTTGATGGCGGTGCTGTTAAACGAACCCAATATTCGCGAAGTGATGGCGTTTCCCAAAACGGGCGACAACCGTGATTTGATGCTGGATTCGCCTTCGGAAGTTGATTTGGCTCAATTAAAGGAGTTGGGGATTGAGATTATCAAAAAAAATAAAGAAAAATAATGGCCATACCCGTTTTGCCTTCACCTGCGCCGCCGCCTTTGCCGCCGCAAGAAAATTCAAAAAAGCGAAAATCCGCAAGCGGGTTTGTCGCGGTTGCCAAAAGGCTGTCAATTTTTGCTGTTGCCGGTTTTACCGGAGGATTTTTGTGTTTTGCGGCGGATCTCGGACAAGTTAAATTTGAAGATTATTTGCGCGCGCAGATATCCCGGCCGATTGACGATATTGTTATCGTTGAGCCAAAAACCAAGGAAAAACAAAGTCTAAAATTAGATGCCAAGGCCGCCGCAATTTTGCAAATTGGCGCCGCCGGAAGAGAAAAAATAATCTTTAAGGAAAATATTGATCAAGTCTTGCCGATCGCGTCGCTCACGAAATTGATGACCGCGGCAATTGTTTTGGAAAATCCGCAAATTTATAATTTGGAACGGCGGGTCGCAATCGGTCGAAATGCCGCCAATCAAGAAAATGTGCCGGTTTTTGGCAACTTAATGCCCGGAGAAATTTACAGTATCAAGGATTTGCTCGGCATAATGCTTTTTTATTCCAGCAATGACGCCGCTTGCGCGCTGGCGGAAATTGCGGGAATGGATTCATTTGTTGCCGCAATGAATAAAAAAGCCTCTCTGATCGGACTTGAGCGGACAAAATTTTATAATGCCACGGGACTGGATATTGAAAATGGCTTGGAAAATCAATCAACGGCGGATGATTTGCTGATCTTGGTTTGCCATATTCTCAAATTTCACCCCGATATTTTCGCGTTGACCGCAACCTCCGGTCCCTATAGCATCGAGAACGGAATCTTTGATTTAATCCCTTGGGATAATCAAAAACTGATTGGCGGAAAAACCGGCTATACTGAAAGGGCGGGAGGATGCATGATAAGCGTTTTTGAGAATGAAGGCGGCCGCCGCTACGTGAATGTGTTGCTTGGGTCGCTTTCGGCGGAGACTCGGGTCGCGCAAATGCAAAAAATGATCAATTTTTCCAATAATTACCGCTAACAATGACTTTGTTCACCTACAATATCATCAGAATGCTCGCTTTCACGGCGATCACCTCAATCGCGGCATTTTTCGCGGCGCCGTTTTTGATCGGTTTTTTAAATCGCGTTAAGTTTTGGAAAAAAAACGCGCGGCGCAAGGCCATCACCGGCGAAGACGCGGTGGTTTTTCATTCTTTGCACAAAGACCGCGAAACAACCGTCCCGCGCGGCGGCGGGCTGCTGGTTTGGGGATCGGTTTTGACAATGACTTTATTGGTTTGGCTGATTGCCGATAGGATCCCGGGTCAATTGTGGCAAAATTTGGGATTGAATTATCAGCCAAGCGAGCAGTGGTGGTTTGTGTTGCTTAATTTTTTTACGCGCGAGGAAGTGTGGCTGCCGCTTTTCGCGCTGGTTGCCGGCGCGCTGGTGGGGCTGGCCGATGATATTATCACAATCTGCGGCGGCGGCAAATATATCGGCGGCGGAATCAGTTTTTGGCAAAGAATGGCCGTTGTGGCGCTGATCGGATTGGTTGGCGGGTGGTGGTTTTATAATAAACTGGAATATGACACGATGCATATTCCATTGCTTAATTTTCCCGACGGCATCAATGTTTTTATCGGCGCGCTGTATATCCCGCTGTTTATCGGCGTTATGCTTGCTTCATGGGCCGGCGGCGTGGTCGACGGGTTGGACGGATTGGCGGGAGGCGCGTTTGTTTCGATATTCGCGGCATTCGCGCTGATTGCTTTTTCGCAAGGCAAAGCCGATTTGGCGACTTTTTGCGCGATTATTTGCGGCGCGCTGTTCGCGTTTTTGTGGTTTAACATTCCGCCGGCGAAATTTTATATGGGCGAAACCGGCGTGTTGGGGTTGACTTGCGCGATGACGGTGGTGGCGTTTTTGACCGATTCGGTAATGGTTTTGCCGATAATCGCGGGATTGCTGGTGATGGAAGCCGGTTCGGTGATTATCCAGCTGGCGCATAAAAAAGCTTTCAAAAGAAAACTCTGGCTTTCCACGCCGATACATCACCATTTTGAAGCGTTGGGGTGGCCGGCGCATCAAGTGACAATGCGTTTTTGGCTTTTGGGAGTGATCTTTGCCGCCACGGGCGTGGCAATCCGCCTGATGGGATAAAAAGTTAAACAAGATTAAATGAGCTTGGAAAGTTTGCAAAAAAAATATCCGGAGTTTGTTTATGAAAGTTTTGAGTGGAAAATCAAGGGCGGTGATTTGGCCGTTGTTTTTTGCTTTAAAATGAATGAAATTGAATTTAATCCCAAAATTATAATTCGCGAAATAGACCGCGCGCAAATTGAAAAAATAGGGGAGGCGGCGATAACAAACTTTGTGTTCCATATGGGGTTGGCCGAAATTCCCAGCTATTGGAAAGCCGCGTGCCCGCCAAAAATTGTTATCAAAGCCGGATACTTGAATAAAGCGCAAATAAAATTCTGGAACAACCTTTTTTTAAACGGCATGGGGCAGTTTTTTTATGAAAACAAATTGCCGTTTATTGTGCCTGATTTTGAAATTAAACGCGAAAAGCCAAAAATTTATCCGCGGCCGTTGGAGATAAAAAACAAAAACAAAATCCTCGTGCCGATGGGCGGGGGAAAGGATTCGCTGGCGACGGTTGAGTTGTTGCAAAAAGCGCGACAAAAAATGATGTTGTTCGCGCTCAATCCCAATGAGCCGCTAAAAAAGGTTTGCCGTATTGCCAACGCGCCGGCAATCGTTGTCAAAAGGACGATTGATCCGCGATTGATAGCAATGGCGCGAAAAGGATTTTTAAACGGCCACACGCCCTTTTCGTCGCTTTTGGCGATACATTCCGTGGCGTTGGCGGCAATGTTTGATTGTTCAAAAGTTGCCATTTCGCAGGAGAGAAGTTCAAGCGAGGGCAATGTTAAATATTTGGGCATGGAAGTGAACCACCAATATTCCAAATCTTTTGATTTTGAAAGCAAATTTCAAAATTATTCGAAAAAATATCTGGCAAAAAATATTGATTATTTTTCATTCTTGCGGCCGCTTTACGAATTGCAGATCGCGATGCTGTTCTCGCGCTATCCAAAATATTTTCCAAAATTTATCAGTTGCAACAAGTCCTTTGCAATAAAAAATCGGCAAAATAAAAATATCGGCTGGTGCGGCAAATGCCCGAAGTGCCTGTCGGTTTTTGCGATGCTTTATCCTTTTGCCGGCAAAAAGGAAATTGTAAAAATATTCGGCAAAGATATTTTTGAAGATAGAAACCTATTGCCGCTGATGGCACAAATGCTGGGCGAATCAACTTGCAAGCCCTTTGAATGCGTGGGCACGTTTGCCGAAACCCGCGCCGCGTTTTATTTATCGTTGGAAACCGCAAAAGGGGAGAACGAAAACAATTTGCCGGTTTTGTTGCGGGTTTTTGAAAAAGAATTTTTGCCCAAATACGGCAACATGGAGAAACAAAGCAAAAAGATTTTATCCTCTTGGAACAAAAACCACAATCTGCCCAAAACCCTCGCCAATAATCTCCGATCTATCCTCCGATCCGATCTTTAACATGGATCCCTGTAGTGAAAATTTGGCTATCCTGCTATTAGGCGGGATAAAACGGCAACGCCTGCCGAATTTCTTCTTCAGGGTGTGCCCGGTAGTAGAAATTCGGCCTTTGCGCCTACCGGTGCAAAGCTATCGCAAAGCGAGCTGAATTTTCACTACCGGGTGTGGAAAACTTTGTTTGACAATGTTTTTTATGGCTGTAAAATAAATTTGTGAGCGTGCAGTAAGACAGCTCTTTATCAATATAAGGTTTAAAGATCAATTTCGCCGAATTTTTAATAATGAGGGAAAGAATAAACGTGAAATTGAGCTTTAAACATTCTCATTAGCATGGAGCGCCTTGGCGCTGCCGGGCGTATCTACAAAAAAAAGGAGAGCTCTGAAAACGCTTTCGCTGAATGTTCTGAAACTTATTTTCAGGATAATCAAGGAAAGCGGGTTTCACCTCTCCTCATTTTTTTTATGCCTCAATTTGTGTTAAAATCAAAGTGTTGAAATCAAACTTCAACAATCTTGTTGAAGTTTGATTTCAACACGAAAAACCATGAATGGTATCGATTTTGAAAATAAAAAAATATTGATTTTGGGGTTGGGCAGAGAGGGGATGGAAAGCCTGCGTTTTTTTCTTGCAAAATATCCACAAAATGAGATTGGTGCGGCCGATAAAAGCGAAGTTGGGCAATTAAATCCCGAATTGAAAAAGATCTTTGAACAAAATCATCAAGTCAAATTATGTTTGGGGCAAAATTATTTATCGTGCTTGAATGATTATGATGTTATTGTTAAATCTCCGGGGGTTCCCATTCACATTTCCGAGATCGAAAAAGCTTATCAGGAGCAAAAAATTATTTCGCAAACGGAAATATTTTTTAATTACTGCCCGGGAATAATTATCGGAGTTACCGGAACAAAAGGTAAAAGCACAGTTTCTTCGATAATTTATGAAATTATTAAGAGGTCGGGTAAAAAAACCTTTTTGGCGGGTAATATCGGAACGCCGATGCTGCAATTTTTAGATGGTGCGGATAAAGAAACTATCTTTATTTGTGAGCTTTCGGCGCATCAGCTTTATAATATGGGAAAAAGTCCGCATGTTGCGGTATTATTGAATATATATCCGGAGCATTTGGATTATTACAAAGACTACAGCGAATATATTCGCGCAAAGGCGAATATAGCTATTCATCAATCAAAAGAAGATTATTTTGTCTATAATTCTGCCAACAATGAAGCCCGCCAAATTGCTCAAGAATCGGCGGCAAATAAGATCGCTTTTAACGAGTGTAAATGGAATTTTTCCAAAAAAGTGAATTTAATCGGCGATTTTAATTTGGAAAACGCCAAAGTTGGCGTGATTGTCGGGAGGTTGCTAAAGATTTCGGACGAGGATATTGATAGCGCGATCGCGGAGTTTAGACCGCTTGGCAATCGATTGGAATTTGTCGGCAATTTTAACGGCATTGATTTTTATAATGACTCGCTATCAACTATTCAAGAAAGCGCGATCGCGGCAATTGACGCTCTTGGCGATAGAGCGCAAACATTGATTGCCGGAGGGTTTGATCGGGGACAGCCTTTTGGCAAGCTGGCCGATAAAATCTTGGCGAGCAAAATAAAAACTTTGATTCTTTTTCCGGAGACAGGAAAAAGGATTTGGGAATCTGTTGAAGCGGCTGCGGATAGACAAAAAAAATGTTTGGCGCGAATTTCGCCCTTTTTTGTCTCAAAAATGAATGTTGCGGTCGATTTGGCGCTTGAAAAAACGCAAAAGGGGAGAATATGCTTGCTTTCCGCGGCTTCGGCAAGTTTTGGCAATTTTCGCGATTACGCGCATCGCGGGGAATGTTTTAAAAATTGCTTAATGGCGCAATCAAACATTAAAAAAGGCGGCCATGACTAGAGAACAGCGACTAAAACCCGATCTTATTATGTTGGCGGCGGTGGCCGCGGCGGTTGTATTGGGAGTGATGATTTTATCTAGCGCTTCGGCGTTACTATCGCAATCGAAATATCACGACAGTTATTATTTAATCCGCCACCAAATTATGATGGGCATTCTACCCGGCATTGTTGCCGGTATCGCGGCCTATAAAATTCCGTTGAAATTATGGCGCAAACTGGCACCGTTTTTTCTTCTTGCTTGTGTTTTATTTTTGGTTTCGGTTTTTATTCCGGGGGTTGGATTTTCCGCCGGCGGGGCGCAGAGGTGGATTAATTTGGGGGTGGCGACGGTTCAGCCTTCGGAATTGTTGAAACTTGCTTTTATCGTTTATCTTGCCAGCTGGCTTGCCTCGCGATCGGAACGGAGATCCGACAAAAAAAAATCGGGGCAAATGTTTGGCGACACTCTGGCGGCGTTTTTGCTTGTGGTGGGAGTTATCGGATTTTTGCTTATTAAGCAGCCGGATTTGAGCACGTTTGGCGTGATCGCGCTCACGGCATTTATAATGTATTTTCTTTCCGGCACTCCTTTAAAGCACAGTTTTTTTATGGTTTTGGCCGGTATTGCTCTTTTGGCTTTGCTTGTTTGTTCGGAATCATATCGACTCGACCGCCTTTCTTCTTGGCTCTCTCCGGAATCCGATCCGTTGGGCAAGAATTTTCAATCAAAGCAGGCGATGATGCTTGTCGGTTCGGGGGATGTTTTTGGGCAGGGTATGGGTGCGTCTTCGCAAAAGTATTCGTTATTGCCCGAACTCATCGGCGATTCAATTTTTGCGCCATATGCCCATGAGTTCGGCTTAGTCGGCGGTATGGCGCTCATCGCTATTTTTGCAGTTTTTGCGTGGCGCGGGTTTATAATCGCTAAAAAAAGCCAAAATAAATTTCAATATTTGGCGGCTTTTGGCATAACGTTTTGGATTGTTTTGCAGGCGATGATCAACATTTCGGCGACAATCGGCCTTTTACCTTTGAGCGGCATACCTTTGCCGTTTATAAGTTATGGCGGAACCGCGATTGCGATTGAATTAATTGCAGCAGGCTTTTTACTGAATATTTCACGCCAGCCGAAATTGTCGGCGGGCGGTCTTTAAAATTATGGCAAAAGTGTTATAATCGGCTTAATGTTAATGCAAATTGAATTAATTTTGCTATAAGTGTTGTTATCTTTCGCGTGAATTGTTTTTTCTTTCGTTTAACATAATAACAATGAAAATAATTTTTACCGGCGGAGGTACCGGCGGTCATATTTATCCGATTGTCGCGGTGATTCGCGAGTTAAGGAAAAAATACGGCGATGGCGCAAAGCTCTATTATCTGGGACCGAAAGACCGATTTTGCAATATTGTTCTCGCCAAGGAGCGCGTGAAAGTCCGCAATATTGCCGCCGGCAAAATAAGGCGCTATTTGGACCCTCTGTCATTGATTCAAAATGTTATTGACGCGGTTTTTCGGATTCCTTTCGGTGTTTTTCAATCGTTTTTTTGGCTCTTTTTTATCAATCCCGATTTGGTTTTTTCGAAAGGAGGATACGGATCTTTTCCGGTTGCGGTTTCGGCTCGATTTTTGAGTATTCCGTTATTTTTACAAGAATCCGACGCGGTTTTGGGAGTAGCGAGCCAAAAAACTTCGAAATACGCGTCAGCGGTTTTTGTTTCTTTTCCGCAAACCGAGGGATTTGCCCAAAATAAAATGATTTTAACCGGAAATCCGATCCGCAATGAATTAAAAAACGGCTCGAAGGAAGGCGCGATCAAGACATTGGGGTTAAAAGAGCCAAGGCCGGTAATTTTGGTGATGGGAGGATCACAGGGCGCTCGCCGGATAAATGATAAGATACTGGACGCTATGCCCGAATTACTTAAAAACTATGAAATTATCCACATTGTCGGTCCCAAGAATTTGAAAGAAATCAATCAAGAGGCTCGAATTACTGCCGGCGCCGAGCTTTTGGAACATTATCACGCGCTGGGGTTTGTTAACGAGTCGGCGCTTTCCGATATTTACGCGATTGCCGATTTGATAGTGAGCCGCGCCGGATCGGGCAGTATTTTTGAGATTGCGGCGGTCAAAAAGCCGAGTATCCTCATCCCGTTGCCCGAAGCCGCGCAAAAACACCAATTAAAAAACGCTTATGGGTACGCGCAAAGCGGGGCGGCGCTTGTTATGGAAGAAGGTAATTTTACCACGCATCTCTTTTTGGAAAAAATAAAAGATTTATTTAATTCTCCCGAAACGATGGCGGCAATGGCCGAGGCCGCTTCTCAATTCGCGCGGCCAAATGCCGGAGAAACGATCGCGGATTATATCGTTCAATACGCGAATAAAAAATAAATTTTTGTTGATATTATAAACTGAGAGCGTTAAATAATTGACAAAATTGTCAAATTTGGGAAAAAATTAAGCTCAAACAATTCTTAAATTGGCAGAATTCAACAATTATTCAACGCTCTAAAACTATGTTGGCACACAATCAAAAAAGCGATAAAGTGCGGGTGCGAATTCCGCCGTCGCCAACCGGATATACGCATATCGGCACGGCGAGAACCGCGCTATTCAATTATCTTTTCGCGCGTCAAAATCGCGGAACAGTTGTTTTTCGCCTGGAAGACACGGATAAGGATCGTTCTAAGCCCGAGTTTTGCGAAGATATCATCGCGAGTTTGCGCTGGCTGGGAATTGAATGGAATGAAGGGCCTTTTTATCAATCGCAAAGAAGCGAAATTTATAAAAAATATCTTTCTCGCTTGATTGACGAAAACAAGGCTTATTACTGCTTTTGTTCTCAAGAAGAATTGGAAGCTCAAAGGCAGTATCAAATGTCGCGCGGAGAAGCGCCAAAATATTCCGGCAAGTGTGCTCAAATTTCAAAGGCTGAAGCCGCGGAGCGCGTCGCGTGCGGAGAAAGGGCGGTTATCAGATTTCGGACGCAAACCAAAAAAATAAAATTTAACGATCTTGTGCGCGGCAAAATTGAGTTTGATGCCGGTTTGATCGGCGACTTTGTGATTGCCAAGGATATGGAGAACGCGCTTTATAATTTTATTGTCACGGTCGATGATTTTGAAATGGGAATCACGCATATTTTGCGCGGTGAAGATATTTTGCCCAACACCCCCAAACAAATATTAATTCAGGAGGCGTTTGATTTTCCGCCGGTAAGGTACGCGCATTTGCCCTTGCTTTTGGGGCCGGATCGATCAAAATTATCAAAGAGGCATTGCGCCGTGCCGGTTTGCGAATATCGAAAACAAGGATATCTTGCCGAAGCAATGATTAATTTTATCGCTTTTTTGGGATGGAATCCGGGAACGGAAAAGGAAATTTATTCAAAAGAAGAATTGATTCGTGATTTTTCTTTGGATAAAATACAAAAAGGGGGCGCGATATTCAATTTGGCGCGCCTTGATTATTTAAACAGTTTATATATTAGAGAACTTTCAATCAGCGATTTGGCGCGCCTCTGCGTTCCTTATTTTGTTTCGAAAAATTTTGTGATTGAGCAAAAAGAGGGCGATGGAGGAAAAACAAATTATAAAAACGCGCGGACAGGGGAGAGTATTGATTTTAAGTTTTTTGAAAAAATCGCCGAATACCAGAAAACGCGGCTTAAAAAAATTTCTGAAATTGCCGAAATCTCCGAGTATTTTTTCGCGGGCGAAATGAAATATGAAAAAGAATTGCTAAAATGGAAAGATTCGTCTTTTGAGGAAACAAAATTTGCTCTTGACGAATTAAAAAAAATGTTGTCAAAAATAGAAGCGGGGGATTGGAATCGGCAGAATTTGGAAGAGGCGGTGCTGCCGAAAATAAACGAATATAATCTTTCGAGGGGCTTGCCCGAAAAAGACCGCGGGTATTTGCTGTGGCCGTTGCGCGTGGCGCTTTGCGGCCAAAAAATGTCAATCGGTCCGTTTGAAATGGCGGATGTTTTGGGAAAAACAAAAACCATGAAAAGAATTGATTTCGCGTTGGAGCTTTTAAACGGTTCAAAATGTGCGCAAACTTTATTCGATTAATATCTTGGGCGCTATTTAAGCTGTTGCTGCTGGCAATTATAGTGATTGCGGGAATTGTTTTTATTTCGGACAGTTTTTTTGATTGGGTGGAGGGCGGATCGCGCGCCGTTTTTGATTGTTTATTCGGGGAAGCCCAAGAGCGCGCGCCGGAAATTAAAGAGGATATCGGTATCCAAATTCAAGAAACGAAGCGCGACGCGGGGAATATTTACCAGTCCGCGAAAGAATACCTTCCCGCGATCGGCGAGCGCATCAAGCAATTTTTATTGTTCTGGAATTAGCGCCGGAGAGAGGCGAGGAGTTCCAATTGCGGAGGAGCTTTTGGCGTGTTATTATAAATGTTGCACAATGCAGGTTAATCAACATTGTGAACGGGATTTTTGCCATTTTGTCAAAAATGCCGGATTTTGGAAGGTTTTACCCTTTTTGCCGGGTGATCCCGCATCCCGAAAGTTTTATCTTTTTAAAGCCTTCCCCCGATAAAAAGTTATAATTTTTTTGTTTTTATTTTAAATTTATTGGATTTTATTTTTTGTGAATTGTTTTTTTATTTTTTTTATCTTTTATTCTATTGAACCATAATTATTATTCCCCGCTTAATTCCACGACAAATGAATAAATCAAAAAAAACCATTATTGCCCATATCCCCGACTTTCTTGATTATTGCGAGATTGAAAAAGGGCTGTCCGAAAAAACACAGATAAACTATCGCCGTTATCTGCAAAGATTCATTGATTGGTTAAAAAAACGCCAAAAAGCCGAAATTTTGCCTCATGAGCTCAATTCCGATGATGTTTGGGATTACAGAGTGTATTTGTCCCGTTTTATCGACGCAAGGGGGTGCAATTTATCAAAAGCTACACAAAACTACTACTTGATTGCTTTGAGGGCGCTATTGGGCTATTTTACGGCCAAGGATATAGTTTCTTTACCTGCGGACAAGGTGAATTTGCCCCGCGACGCAAAAAAGGAAAAAACGGTAAAGTTTTTGAATTTGGACCAGGTGGAAAAACTTTTATTGGCTCCCAATATCGATACCGACGCGGGAACGCGCGATCGCGCGATTTTGGAGGCGCTTTTTTCCACCGGCTTGCGCATTGCCGAGCTGGTCGCGCTCAATCGCGAGCAATTTGCCAATTTGAAGGAAAACAAAGAGTTGGAATTGGGAATTATCGGCAAAGGAAAGCATCCGCGCACGGTTTATTTTTCCGGGCGCGCCCTGGAGTGGATCAAAAAATATTTAAAAATCCGCGACGATATTTGCGAAAAAGACGAAAAGGCGCTGTTTATTAATTTTCGTTCGCGCAAGGACGCCCCAAAGCGCTTAACGGCTTGTTCGATTGAGCGGATTCTTAAAAATTATGTGATTTCCGCGGGATTGCCGCTTTTTACCACGCCGCACACTTTGCGCCATTCCATGGCCACCGATTTGCTGGCGCAGGGCGCGGATTTGCGCGCGATTCAGGAATTTTTGGGACACCGCAGTATTATGACCACGCAAATTTACACGCACGTAACCAACAAGCGCTTGCGCGATATTCACCGTCAATTCCACAGCGGCCGAAAGATGAAAAATAGCCGCGAACAATAGAATCGCTGAATTGCCAAATTATTGGATAAAAAAAAGTAAAAAACCGCCTTCCATGGGCGGTTTTGAAATGTTGCACAATATTATAAGTATTTTATTTGAATTTGATTGGCACGATAAGTTGGTTGTTGTGTTCGGGCAATCCTGAAGGATTATCTTTTTGCAATATCAAAGTCCCGGTTGGGGTTTGCGGAGTGTTAAATTCAATCGTTGCCAAAAAAGGAACAAAATCTTCGGTCATCCATTCACCTTGCGCCTGCGCGATTCCCTGTGCGATTGTATTGTTGTTTGCGTCCAAAAGTTTGGCCGGAAACGAGGCTTCAAAAAACCAATAGCCGCGCGCTTGTCCCGAAATTGTTAGCGGTGATTTTACGGTTTGGTTTGGCCGCAGGGAATTGATTCTTATCAGATCAACCAGCGAAATTTCGTTGCCGATGTTTTCGGTGAAAGTTTTTCCATCCGCAGTTTTGCACCTTGCCGGATAGCTTTCCATTATTGCGTATCCGGCGTTTATGCAGTCCTCAAAATCGGCAATGTCATTATCATTGTTTATCGGCTCGTTGGTGCTTCTTTTAAGGATAAAAAAATAAAAGACAGCAACAATCAAAGCTCCGATTGATAAAAAAAGAATAATATTTTTTAAATTCATAAATCTTAAATCTTAAATCTGTATTCTTGTTTTTATGCTCCGGCTTTGATTTCGACTACATTGCCGTCTTGGACGATATAATCCTTGCCTACCGTGGCGATCAGTCCCTTTTCGCGCGCTTGAGTGAAGCCGCCGGCTTCAATCAGTTTTTGCCAATGAATGACTTCGGCGCGGATGAATTTTTTTTCAAAATCGGTGTGGATGACGCCTCCGGCTTTTGGAGTAGCGCTTCCCCTTTTTAGCGTCCATGCGCGGGTTTCGTCGGGGCCGGTGGTGAAAAAGGTGATTAAATCCAAAAGTTCGTAAGATTTTTTTATCAGTAAATCCAAATTTTTCCCCGAAGGCAGGTCAAAGTCCTTTTTTTCTTGCTCGGTGAGTCCTTCGCCTTCGTTTTCGCCAAGAATATCAATGGCAATATGGGGCAAATTTTTCTCTTTGAAATTTTTGATGATGTTATCCCCTATTTCGCCAATTTTGCCGTTTAGAACATAAAGGCGGGGTTTCATTGTGAGTAATTGTAAACGGTTGATATTCTTTTTTTCTTCATCGTTGAATTCAATTTCGGATAATATTTTCCCCTCTTCCAAAAGCGGCTTTGCTTTTTGCAAGGCCTGCATTTCTTCTTTGGCGCCGGGTTTATTGCCTCGTACTTCGCTTTCCACGGATTCAAGCCGCTTTGATACGGTTTCCAAGTCTTTTAACGCCAATTCGGTGTCTAAAATTTCTTTGTCGCGCCAAGGATCAATTGAATCTTGCGTGTTGACGATTTTTTCATTGGCAAACGCGCGCAGAATATACAAAATCGCGTCGGTTTCGCGGATGTTTTGCAAAAATTTGTTGCCCAATCCCTCCCCTTGCGCGGCGCCTTTTACCAATCCGGCGATATCCACGAATTCCACGGTGGCAAAAATTTTTTTTGCCGATTTGGTTAAATCGGCCAGCTTGTCAACGCGCTCGTCGCTAACCGGCACCATGCCGATATTCGGCTCAATGGTGCAAAAAGGATAATTGGCGCATTCGGCCTGTTTTTTGGTGATGGTGGAAAATAAAGTGGATTTGCCCACATTGGGCAATCCCACGATTCCGATATGCAAGCTCATAGAATCATTTAATCATAGAACCATTTAATCATTTAATCACAGCAAAAACCGATCCGCGAGTTTGTGTTTATATGATTAAATGTTTGTATGTTTATATTTCCTCTTGATTATTGCCTGTTTTCGCCCAAAATTCAACCTTTTAGTGTTGATAAGAATCACAATAAGTTGCGATACGCGGGATAATTTTCACGAATAACATTTTTCCATCTGACGGTCTCCTTGCCGCCGCCAATATCGGTTTTGCCATAAACCAAAAGCACGTTTATCGTGCTTCTGATCTTGTTTATTGCCACAATGCAACGATTCCCCGACCCATGGCGGGATTTGTTGTTTCCGGCCACATTGAATTCGGTTTTGCAAATTTTGGTTTTGTCCGAATCAATAATTGTTTTGGCAATATTTCTTTCAAATAAAACATCAAAACTTTGAAACTCGCGTATTAACGCCGCAAGCGTGATATCCCATGCCCGTCCGTATTTTTTGCTGAATTTTTTAATATAATGGTGTTGGGCGAATTTTTCGATTATTGCCGCGTGTTTAATAGACATAGTCCGAATTCTCCTGCGCTATCAATCCGTAAGGAATTATTTCGTTTTCCTCGCAAATTTTGTATGGCAGCTGATTATGCGTGAAGGCCACGATTTCATTGGTTCTTTTGTTTTGCCATTTAGCCGCGATTTTTTTTATCAAATTCAATTCTTTGCCACTAATTTGGTCTAACTCTCTTTTTTGCAATGTTTCGTTTTCAGAAATCAATATCGGGCCGTTGGCAGTGCGATTCACGGCGATTGTTCCGTTTTCCTCCAATTCGTCCAGCGCCCGAAAATACATGTCCGGCACCGGTCCGTAGTGATTTTTACGGTATTGCATGCCGCTCATGCTTTCCAGCTTATCATAGAACCACGCAAAATCGGCCAAGTATAGAAGCTTTGCCATTTTGGTTTTGGTAACTTTGCCGTCCGAATCCGCGCCCAAACGCAAATATGCCAAGATCATCTGTTTGTATTTTTCGTAGTTTTGCGCCATGCCCTGTTTTAGATTATCCAAAGGAATGCCGAAAATATCGGCAAGTTTTTGCGCTTCTTCCAACGAAAGATCGCGCTCGCCTTTCTCAACCGCGATGTAGGTTGGCCGCGAAACACCCAACTTATCCGCCATTTCGGCTTGCGATATATCAAGCGCTTCACGGCTTTGTTTGATGAAATCAAAATAAGCGTTAGCCATATTTTTTGTGGTTATGAATAAAGTGTAGCAACTATGTTAAGATTTGTCAACAAAAAATGTCAAAATAATTGACATTAATGAAATAAAAAAAGAGGAGGATAAACTCCGCGAAACAACATTGAAATTTTTGCGCAAAGGCCTAACCTTTGCTGATAAAAATATTTTTTATGGAATTAGCTTGAGGCGATAAATTTTTTAATAATAGGGGCAACTGTTTTTTTGTTGATGTTTTTTTCTTTACAATAATCTGTTTGGAGCCAATCCGATAATTTTTTTGTTCCCTTACTTGCGTTGCAGGAATTGCAACACATGGCGATGTTTTGAGTGGTTGGTTCGCCGTTGTTATCTATATGCTCAAAAGTTGCCCCGTGGCGCAAGTTATTTTTCTTCGGTTTATTTTCCATTTTCACGCGGCAATAAACGCAAAGCTTGTCCCTGTTTCGGACTTCCTTTTCGAGCCAATCGGGAATACCCCAGTTGTTTGCCATAGTTGCTTTACTTAAGATTAATTTTGAAATTTTTGCCGTTTAATGTTCCGCAAACCGATTTTTTGTCATATCGGGTAATTTTCAATTTGCCAAGATCGAATTCTTTGTGGTGGTTTGGGCAAAGCACAATCAAGTTTCCGGCTTTGGTTTTGCCGTTGTCGCGCACGGGCACGATGTGGGCGGCTTCCGCGTAGTAGCCGTTTTTTGTTTTGATTCGTTTGCCACATCCCGGGAATTGGCAGCGATAACCGCATTTTTCTTTGACCTCTAAAACGACATCCCGATTGCCAATTCTGTTTAATGATTTTTCATCCGCTATTTTAAACTGATTGGAGTTGAGCCAAGTGGATTTGATTTTGTCGTCAACTTTCAACCAACCCAATTGCGGCAAAAATATTCCCGCCGGACGATAAAGGTCAACCTTAACTGCTCTGCCGATTTTGTAGCAAAGGCAATATCCCTTGCTTGCTTTTTTCTTCAAATAATCCGGTGCTTGCAAATGGCCGAAAAACCCAACCAATCCGTCAAGCAACGCGGTTTTGCTTGAATATTCAAATTTTTTTAATCTAACAATTTTGCATCGGTAATTGATCTTATTAGTCATTCGGTCGTACCAATAGATGGTGTCGCCGATTTTTGTGTCATCATATGGCCACATTTTTTTGGACCAAATGTTGAAAAACACATTTGACTCAAAAACATCAGTGCTGATTTTATAATTTCGACTTACAATATATTCCATATTATTTTTATAGCTTGAGCAAAGCTTCGTGAATTTTTACCATGGCCATGGTGTCCAGTTGGCAATATGCCCGCATATCGCGGGCGAGTTTTTGAAGGTTTTCTTTTGGGATGCTTTGATCGGTGAGTTTTAGCCAGCTTTCCGTTATTTGTAGTACGATCGCATGTTTTAAATAATCCGGCTTTATAATCACAAAATGATTATTTTGAATTTAATTTTTCGGCAACCCTATCAAATTGATTTTTTGTGATCGGAATCAGGCCACATGGAATTTGAAATTGCTTAATACCTAGCTCGCGCAAATATTTTATCGGCACTCCATTTTCGGGTATTGTTTTTTTGTGATATCAACTCTTACATACCAACCCCAATCAATTTTATTTTCAGGAATATTTTCTTGATTGCGTGAAATTTTTCCGGTGGCAAATACCGTCTTGCGACCACGACATCCGTTTTCCTCTCGCCCTGTTTCGTAAATTAAAAAACCGCTACATTCTTTAAATTTTTCGGAGGCATTTTTGCATTTGATGGGAAATTCAATAAACTTGCCTTTAGGATACCAATCGCCGTGCGGGCCCCAAATAGTTTTTATATAATAATTCATAAATAGATATTCAATTAATTCTTGTTTTTACAAGACCTTAGACAATGATCAAACGAGACAAGTTGTGTTTCGCTTTAAATCAAGCTTATTTTTAGTGTAAATTTATAATCCACGCTATCACTTTTGTGGCCATTGTTCAATAAGTTATAATTATGGAAAATTTTAATATTGGCATGAGTGTTAAAAATCTCAATTTTCATCAAAAAAAGAGCTTGTGCCCTTTTTGGATAAGGTGGGGTTATATTGTCACATTATTTCGCAATTTTTCAGCAAAATGTTGTTATTTTTTTCAATCCAGCAGATGTCAACGCAGCGCTTTAAGACGCCGATGAAAACTCCCAAATCATATCCGAGGTTATCGCCTATCGCGTTTTCTAATTTTTTAATGCTTGCGGCGGCTTTTTGACTGCGCTTGCCGCTTTTTTTGATTTCAAAAATTATGCAATTGTTCGGGATCAATCTTTTGTGGATGATGATGTCTGGCCGGATGTTTTTCCAATTACCTTTTTTTCTGTCGCTCAATAAGTCGCGGCTGTATTCGCAATCAACATTCAGTTCGCGAAACAAATTTCCCAAATACACCGCGATCCGATGGCTGATCGTCGGTTCGTAAATGTTGACCTTCAAAAGGGCGGCGCGGTCAAGCGTTTTGAATTCTCGCACCGCTTCCCGAATTTTTTCTTTAGCGTCTTGAATTTGTATCATTTTTTTGATTTACCGAATGCTGTATTTTTTTAAATTATTTTTGGAGGTTAATAATCGTGCCGCAGGGTTGGTTTTCCAGGGCGGCTTTGAAATGTTTTAAATCAACAATTTGGCAAACGATGCCGTTCTTGGCGGCATCCAACAGTTCAATATATTTTTGTTTCATTCCGCCGGTAACGTCGGGCGCGGTGCTTCCCGAAAGGCAATTTCGCACTTCTTGGCAATTTTTTTCATTGATCAATGGAATTAGTTCGGCGTTTTTATTTGTCTTGGGATTGGCGGTGAAAATACCTTCCACGTCTTCCACTTCAATAATTCTGATTGCTTTCAATTGTTTGGCAATATAGGTTGCGATTTGATCGTAAGAAAGAATTGCCGAACCCCATATTCGGTCAAAAGCAGGCACGCCGTAGACAACCGGCACCATATTCAGCTTGATTAGCCCAAACAAGGCTTCGGTCTCCATTTTTGCCAATCGTCCGCGTTCCAAGATCGTGTGACTTGATGCTTGCGCGGGAAACGCGGGAATGCCGCTGCCCATCAGCGCGTCGCAAAAAATATAATTGAGGCGATTTTGCAGTTCTTGGATTTGCGCGAATGCCAGCAATTGCTCTTGGCTGATCACGGTTTTGTCAACGCCGGTTTTTTTTGCCAATGGGTGGCCGAATGATCCGGAGCCGTGCACCAAAACATAGGGCGAATTGAAATCTTTTAAAATTTTGGCAATCGCGCGGATATTACTGTTATTGGTTTTTGGCTTTTTGCTCTCTTTTTTTGTGATTACCGCGCCGGCGATTTTGACAATGGTGATATCCATGATAAAGGTTGAAAATTAAAAAATCAAAAATCAAAATTTTTTAAAAATTTCAAATTAAAAATTCCAAGATTATTTGCCGAAACGCCGTTGCCGCGCGGCGTAATCTTCGAGTGCCGCATTCAAATCGTTTTCGCAAAATTCGGGCCAATATTTATTCACGAAAAGAAATTCCGAATAAGCTGACTGCCACAATAGAAACCCAGACATTCGCCTTTCTCCGCCGGTGCGAATAACCAAATCAACGTCGGATGTCCAAAGATTTTTTTTGACCGTGTCTTCGGTGATATTGTCGGGATTGATGCCGGAGGCGATTATTTTTTTTATCGCGTCCACAATTTCGGCTCTGCCGCCATAGCTTAATGCCAAATTCATTGTCATGGCGGAGTTATTTTTTGTTTCTTCCTCAACAATATTGATTTCTTCGGCAACTTGGCGCGGCAGGCGGTTCTTTTGACCGATAACTTTTATTTTGATGTTTTCTTTTTGGAGTTCATTCATTCGGGAAACAAACATTTCGTGAATTAAATTCATCAAATAATCAACTTCTTCCTTTGTCCGGTTCCAGTTTTCGGTTGAAAAACAAAAAAAAGTGACGGTTTTTATCCCTTTTCTTTTTGCCGCCAAGGCGATATTTTTTAAAGCTTGCGCGCCGCGCCGATGGCCTTCAAGGGTGGGTAGTCCCCTTTCTTTTGCCCAGCGCCGGTTGCCGTCCATAATAATTCCCAAATGATCAGGCAGAGTTTCTTGATTGTCCATTATCGTTTCTTTTAAATTTTAACAAGTAATCGCCGTCAAGATTGAAATCTCCGGGGATTATCCAAGGAAGATTGAATCCGGTAAAATAAGCGCATTTTTTGGCAAAATTGCCCGCAAACAGTCTTAATCCAAAAAAACGCTTCGCTTCTTTCCTGTATTGTATAAAATTGGGGAAATTTTTCAAGAGAAGATCGGCTTGGGTTAAATTCCAAATGACGCCGCCCCCGGACCATGGCTTGGTCAGTCCCGACGCGTCGCCGCACAAAGTGATCTTTTTGTTTTGGGGAATTGTTAATCCTTGCGGGATAATTGCCGATCTTAGATCTTCTAGCTTTATGTTCTTTTGCGCGATAAATTCATCAAAGAGCCTGCGGGCGACATCCGGCTCTTCCATAATCCCCCATTCAACATCTTCGCTGCGCGGGATCCGCCACAAAAACCCGTTTTTCGTCGCCCAAGTTTCAACAAAATCAGAATCATCCGCTTTTTGTTCAAACCCTTGAATTCCCAGCATAAAATTCGGCCGGTTATTTTTGCGCGGGTCAGACCCACGCAATTTTGCGTGGGTCTGACCCGCGCAGGAAGTTTGATTTCCACTTATTAGATATTGGCGGATGGTTGATAGGGCGCCGTCGCAACCGATGATGCGGTCGTATTCGGCGGATAATGTTTCCAATCTTGCAAAATCAATGTTTTGACCGATGCGAATGTTTGCGCCCGCCCGTGTCGCTAAAGCGGCGACAAGTAAATCCAGCCGGGCGTGGTCAATGACAAAAAACGGCGGGCGAAATTTTAAATTTATTTTTTTCTTGGGAAAATTAATAATACAGCGATTTATTTGGTTTGTTGCCAACCCGCGTGCTTCGGGAACAAAATCAAAGAGCCGCGCGGAAAATAATCCCGAACAGCAAAGTTTTCCGATGGTTTTTTTCTTCTCGAAAACTGTTATTTTATGGTTCCTTTCCGCCAAATTTTTTGCCAAATAGAGCCCGCAGACCCCGCCTCCTATGATCGTGATTTTCATAATGCCAGCATAGCAAATAATTTTCAGTTTTTCTATCTTTGTTAAAAAAGCTATGACAAACGGCTGATTTATAATTTTCTACCTAATGCGCGTTCGTTTCCGGCAAACATTAAATGAAATTTTTGACAAAAGGGAGAATTTGGGATATAAATAGGATGTTGTTTGGAAATAAATAATAAATTTTAAAAAGGATTCTTTTAATTGTTCGGGCATTGTAGTTTTTGATGATTAAATGCTTTAATGATTAAATGATTAAATGATACTATGGCAAAGAAAAATACCGGCGGTTCAAAACTTGGCCGCGATTCAAATCCGAAATTTTTGGGCGTGAAGCTCTATGACGGCCAGCCGGCGCAAATCGGCAGCGTGATCGTGCGCCAGCGCGGATCAAAGATTGTTGCCGGAAGAAACGTGAAAATGGGCAATGACAACACTCTCTACGCGATTGCTCCCGGAACCGTAAAATTCCGCACGATTCGCAAAAAATTGTTTTCGGGAACGCAAAGAGCCGCCAAAGTAGCCGAAATTCTTGAAACAAAAACAGTTGCCAAGGCGAAAAAGTAAATTATATCTTTAGCTTTCATGTCAAAAAAGCATCCCATAATGAGGGATGTTTTTGTTTTTAAATTTTGATTTTTGAATTTGTTTAGGATTTAGAGATTAGGATTTGGGATTTTTTATCGAGGCTTTGATGAATTCGCGGAAGAGCGGGTGCGGGCGCAGGGGGCGGGATTTAAATTCCGGGTGGAATTGCGAAGCCATAAAGAAGGGATGGTCTTTTAATTCAATGATCTCGGCCAGGTTTTTTTGCGGGTTGTTGCCTGAAATTACCAATCCGTTATCCTGCAAAATTTGGCGGTAATTGTTGTTCAATTCATAGCGGTGGCGGTGTCGTTCGGAAATCGCCGCCTTTTTTTCGTAGGCATTATGAGCGCGAGTTCCCGGCGTCAATTCGCAGTCATAGGCGCCCAGCCGCATCGTGGCGCCCATTTTTTTTGTTTTCAACAGTTCATATTGTTCGGGCATCAGATCAATCACCGGTTCCTTGGCTTTGGGATCAAATTCCGTTGATGTGGCGTTTTTTATGCCGCAAGCGTTGCGGGCGAATTCAATTGTTGCCAATTGCATTCCCAGGCACAACCCCAAAAAAGGAATTTTATTTTTTCGGCAATATTCAACGGCCAAAATTTTTCCTTCCACTCCTCGGTTGCCAAATCCTCCGGGGATGATAATCCCGTCATATTCCTTCAGTTCCGCCAAATTCTTGGCGTCTTTTTCGTAATTTTCCGATGAAAGCCAGGTGATCTCGGGTGCTTGATTATAAAACCATGCCGCGTGCTTTATGGACTCAATCACGGAAATATAGGAATCCATTAAAGTGAATTTTCCCGATTCGAAATATTTCCCCACAATGCCGATTTTTACCGGATTATTCGCCTTGTTGATTGTATTTACTAATTTTTCCCAATTGCCAAAATTATTTTTGCGCGGTTTTGTTTTGAATTTTGCCAGAATGCGATTCCCCAAATTTTCGGCGGCAAAATCAAGAGGTACTTGATAAATGGATTTTGCGTCGGGTGAAGAGATCACATCCTTGGTATTAACATTGCAGAAAATAGAAATTTTTTCTTTGCGCGGCGCGTCAATGGATTGCGACGATCGTCCGATGATAAAATCCGGCTGGATGCCCGCGGCGTTTAACTGCTTGCAAGCGTTTTGCACCGGCTTGGTCTTCATTTCGCCCACCATTTCCGGAATCGGCAAATATCCCAAAAGCACAAAGACGACGTTTTTTGGATTTTTTAATTTTAACATCCGCGCGGCTTCCAAAAAAAGCATATTTTGGTATTCGCCGACCGTTCCGCCGATTTCAATAATAACGAATTCAGCTTTTGCTTTTTTGGCAGCGTTATCAATGCGGCGGATTACTTCATTGGGGATGTCGGGAACCACTTCAACGCACTTGCCGTTATATCCCAAGTTGCGTTCGCGCTCAATTACCGAAAGATATACTTTGCCGGTGGTGGCGTAATTTGCGGAGCTTAAATCCGTATCCAAAAACCGTTCATAGTTTCCCACGTCCTGATCGCACTCGGTGCCGTCGTCGGTGACGAAAACCTCGCCGTGTTCGATTGGGTTCATCGTGCCGGCGTCAACGTTGATGTAGGGATCAAATTTTACCGCGGTCACTTTAAATCCCTTGCTTTTTAAAATTTTGCCGATTGAGGCGGTGGTAATGCCCTTGCCGATCGAGGACATTACGCCTCCGGCAACAAAAATATACTTTACCATGTTTCAAATTGAAAATTAAAAAATCAAAAATCAAAATGACAATTTGCGCCATAGGCGCAACCGCTTTTGGCGAAAAAATTTTAAATTGTAAAACCAAAATTCCGTAGAGATTTTATCTTAATTTTTCACTTTGATTTTTTAACTTTTAATTTGTTAACGCCCCGCTTGGATGAGCGGGGCGCAAAAATTATCACCTATTGTTCTTTGGCGTTTACGATCAGCTTGATCTCGGCTTCCAGGTTGTGCGGGAAGCTGATTTTTATCGGGTATTCCCCAAGCTCTTTTATCGGCTCTTTCAGATTGATTTGCTTTTTGTCGATATCTGATCCGCTCTCTTTTAAGGTTTCGGTGATTTTTTGCGCGGTTATTGACTCAAAGAGCTGGTCTTGGTCGCCCACTTTTACCGAAATTGAAATTTCCTGACCATCCAATGCGCCGGCTTTCGCTTGAATTTCGGCCAATTCTTTCTCTGTAGCCTTTGCGGCGATTTCACGCTGGGTTTGCGCCCAAACCAAAGCATTTTTGGTGGCGATTTGCGCCATTTTTTTGGGGAAAAGATGATTTTTGGCAAAGCCGTCAGCAACGTCCTTAACTTCAAACTTCTTTCCCACTTTTTCAATATCTTGCAATAGTATAACTTTCATAACCGAATTATATAATCATATAATCATGAAAATCATATAATCATCAATGTGCGAATTTCAGTGATTAAATATTTTCTATGATTAAATATTTTTTATGTTTAAATGATTAGATGCTTCAATGATTTATTCTACTCCAAATTTTTTACAATTTCAATAGCCTTGTCCAGTTGGGGGTCAATGTTGTCTTCTTCATCTTCTGTTGTTTTCTCAACCTCTATATCCGGATCCAGTCCGATATCGGAAATTTGGTCGCCGTTGGGAGTGAGCCACTTGGCGATTGTTACTTTCAAAGACGAACCGCCGTCAAGTGTCATTAGTTGTTGCACGGAACCCTTGCCAAAGGATTTCTCTCCCACAAGCTGAATTTGCCGGTTATCGCGCAGGGCTCCCGCCAAAATTTCCGACGCGGAGGCGGAACCGCCGTTGATTAGTACCACAATCGGATATTTGGTCAGAAGCGACGGGCCGTTTGATTTGTATTCGATTTCTTGGTTTTGGGTGCCCATTGTTTCTCTGGTCACGATCATGCCTTTTTTTAAAAACCATCCGGCAATATCTTGAGACACGGAAAGGTATCCGCCCGGATTATTGCGCAAGTCAAGAATAATCTTTTTCGCGGGGCTGTTGACAATATCTATGGCCGCGGTTTTGAAATCTTTGGCGGCAACTTCGGTGAATTGATATAATTGAATATAGGCAATGTCATTTTCCCTGATCTCCCATTCAAGCGACGGAACTTGGATTACCGCGCGAGTTATGGGAAAATCTTTGGTTTCCTTCCAGTCTTCGCGGTACATTGTGAGAACAACCTGAGTTCCCTTTTCTCCGCGAATCAGATTAACCGCTTCATCGGTGCTGATTCCCGTCGATGATTTTCCGTCAATCGCCACAATTATGTCTCCGGCGCGAATTCCGGCGTTTTGCGCCGGGGTATTTTCCAGCGGAGTGATCACTTGAAGCTGTTCATTTTTGATACCGATTTCCATTCCCACGCCTTCAAAAGATCCGGAAGTGTCTTCCAAGAATTTTTTTGAATCGGCGGGATCAAAAAACGCGGTATAAGGATCGCCCACGGAGGCTACCATCCCGTCAATCGCGCCATAAACCATTTGTTCGTGATCGATTTTGTCTTTATCAACAAAGTTTTCTTCCAAGGTGTGCCAGGTTTTCCAAAAAAGCGACAAATCAACATCTTCGGGCGGCAGCTTCGGGCAATCGGTTTTGCCGCTCCAAATTCCCAGCGCGAAAGCGGCCAAAACCGCCAAGATCACCAATGGAATATTATTTTTTTGTGTTTCGTTTTTGCTATCTGATTTGTTGAATAATTTCATAAGCGAAATTGTTGGATGATTGATTTTTTGTTTCAACAACAATAGAATATACTATTCCGCGGATAAAGTCCAATGCGAACAAAATAGAGGTTTTATTTGCCGCGCTTTTGTGGTAATGAACTAATTATAGTAGCTGTAATAAACAAATTAATGAAACCAATAATTGAATATAGTGATTTTGAAAAATTGGATTTGCGCGTCGGCAAGGTTTTGGAAGCCTCCGAACCGGAGTGGAGCAACAAATTGATTGAAATGAAAGTAGATTTTGGCGAAGAAATCGGCGAGCGCACGATTTTTGCCGGCATCCGCAAATTTGTGAATTTTGCGGATTTAATCGGCAACAAATATGTTTTCATCGTCAATCTCGCCGAACGCAAATTGGGCGAAGGCATCAGCCAAGGAATGATGCTTGCCGCCGGCGACGAATCCATTCATCTCCCTCTGCGCGTTAACGACTCGGTCGCCGAAGGATCGCAAGTTAAATAAGAAGCAGAAAACCGCCATTCGGGCGGCTCTCTAGCATTTTGATAACAGGTAAAAATATGTTTTTCTGTTCATATCGCATAACCGCATAAGATTTTTGATGATGAATATCGGAACATTCGCGTATTTTGGTATTACCAGCGGGCGCGGACAATTATTGTTTGTATAAATCAGATGATCGCCGTTTGTGCGGGAATAATTGAAACCGGCTTTTTCAAAAACGCACACCAATCGCTGATAGTTAACCGGTGTTATTCTCATACCGCCAAACTCATTTTTTCAAAAGCAATTATTTCCGGAGCTCGTGATCCCGAAAAACCAGCTTCATTCAAAATTTGGTCAAGAGTACCCATTTTTTGAGCTTCGGAAAGAAATGAGCCGACAGCTTCGCGGATATTTTTTTTTGCCTCATCAATTGTGTTGCCGCAAGAAGACACATCCAGTTGCGGTGCGTAAGAAACATACATACCCCCCTCTTTCCAAACTTGAGTATTAAATTGAATTATTTTATTTTCCATATTTTGATTATGCCCTTATCATCTCTTTTGTCAAATTTTTATGACCTGTTATTAATCGTTACTATCGGCGGCGGTTTCGGAAAAATCTTTTTCGATTTCTTTGAATTCGTTTTCTAGTTTGTTTAATTTTTCGCGGCTGGATTTTATCAGTTCGGCGGCAATTTTCACTTTTTCCATTTCCAAGATTTATCGAAACAAAGAGGGGTGCATAAATTTTTCTATATCTGATTGAACTAATATTCTTTGAATATCGGAATGCGATATCATCCCTTGAGACGGCATTGTTTTTTCTTTAAGATGATTATTCTCGATTGAGAAACCAATATATTCTATCTTTTTATTCAACCTTTTTCGAACCCAATCCATCGCGGGAACAAGATCGGTGTCCGAACTGACAAGAATCGCAGTGTCATATTTGTTATCAAGCGCGCCGACAATCAAATCGGTTGCAATTTTAACATCTATGCCCTTCTCTCTTATTCTAACCATTTTGATTTCTTTGATTCCTGCCTTAAGAATATTTTTAAAGTCCTCAACTCTGGCATCGATCGTAATTTTTTCCGTTCTCAATCTTAGTTTGCTCGTTTTTAGTTCCCAGCCGCTCGCTCGCAATAAAGTGAATAATTTTGTTTGCCGCGCCATTATTTCTTTACTGCGCCCATCACCAGCTTTTTCTCTTACCGTGCCGACATAGAAACGTTTGCCCATATCAGGAATTATTCTTGTTTCTGACAAAAAATTTGCAAATGCCTCAAAATCAAAATTCAATTCTTCGCCTCCGATCTTTTTTAATGCCAAGTGATGAAAATTACCGCCGTCAATATAAATATTAACTTTATTTTCGGAAAGCATATCTTATTATTAAACGAAATCCTGCACACTACAAGGTAGGCGCAGGAGACTTTATGTTATTAGTATTATAAATAATTTACTCAATGTCAAGTGTATAGATTGCCGTTATATAGCATCAGGCGTTTTTCTCTTGTGGTTAATCTTCAATTACGATTTTTTGTCCTTGGCGCTTAACCACCACTTTTTAATTCTCTTTCCATTTTAATTCCAAAATTATCTGGCGCGGGATTGTCACCGCCAGCGTCACCTTGCCCAGCTTTCCCAGCTGGCGCAAATTGGCTTCTGATGTTTTTCGGTCCATAATTTAAAAGTTATAAAAGCCATATTTGAATTATATTCGAATATAATTTGAATATAACATTAATTATTAAAAACTCTGGAATTAATAAGCATATTTGTAAATTTATCGAAGGTGGAATCTTCGAACTTAAGTTTTGAATTTAGTCCATGGAACGATCAGTCCGTACAGGGTGATATATACGCCTTTATTCAGGGTTTGGGCGGCGGCGGTTGCCATGCCCATGTTGAACATTGCGTCGGAATCGTAGAATTTTTCGGGTAGCATTGCGCCGGTTAATATAATGGTTTTGCCGGGTATATCGGCCAGCTTTTGGGCAGTTGTGTGGATTGTGTCGGTGCCGTGGGTGATGATTATTTTGTCATTCTCGATGTTTTTAACGAAAGAATAAATCTTTTGGCGGTCTTCGTCGGTTATGTCAAGGCTGTCTTTTTTGAGAACCGAAAAAGTTTCATATTCAAAATTCGGTTTGGCTTTTTTGAGAATGGCATTGATCGCCGGTTCGCCGATCTTGAATTCATAGCCATGGTTGTTTTCTCCCTGCGGATAATCTTTATCAATAGTTCCGCCGGTTTGCACAAATGTAATTTTCATATTTTTTTGATTTAAATGTATCCTAATTTTTTGAATAATTCAGTTGATGGCGGGGTTAATTTGAGGCTTGGCAGTTCTTTTAATTTCGTCCATCGGTATTCAACAAGATCATCGTTGAGATCAATTTTGATATCTGCCGAATTCTTATCATTGATTTCTATTTTGTAAACAAAAAAATTCATTCTACATAAAACCTCCTCTCCTGTTTTCATGATTTTTTTTGATTCTCCAATTCCCGAATTATCAATCAATTCGATTTTATAATTGGAAATGTCGATGCCGGTTTCTTCTTTGATTTTCCCTGACGATGGCATTTTCTCTTGTTTCATTTGGACCAACTCCGCCTCCGGGAAGATGCCAACAATCCGAATATACTCCGCCCTTTCGCGGATCCTTCAATCCTTGGAACAATTTTCCATCTTTTGAAAAAATCATTCCGGAAACTATATTTCTCTCAATTTGCCTCATATCGTTTTTAAAATTATTCTTGATTTTCAGAGAAGTCTTTTTCGATTTCTTTGAATTCGTTTTCCAGCTTGTTGAGCTTTTCGCGGCTGGATTTTATCAGCTCGGCGGCGGTTTTCACTTTTTCAATTCCGGTTTCCACGTCCACTTCTTTTTGCGCACCAAACCACTCGGCGATCTCGTTTAATTGCGCCAGATTTTCTCCCAGGCTCGGGGATTTCTTTTTGGTTTTATTTTCCATAGATTTTTTTGTTTTTTGCTTCGGAATTGATTATACCATCGCAAAAATTTATATCCAAATTATCGCCGATAGTTACATTTTTGGCGCTTTTGACGATTTTGCCGTTGATTTTGGCGATGGAATAGCCCAATTTCAACTGCTTTTCGGGATCGTGCGCGGCGATGAAATTTTGCAAATAGTCAATTTGATTTTTTGATGATGCCAATTTGTTTTTTATCGCCAAAATTGAATTTTGCATCATTGTGTCCAGGCGTCGATTGATGCTTTGCAGAATATATTTGAAGTTGGCCAAAATTCCCGCGTATTGGCGCAGGCGGGATTGATTTTGGATCAGCGCGTTTTTGTATCCGCCAAGAATTATGGTTTCGCAATGGTCAAGTTTGCGAAAAATTTCTTGCCATGATTGGGTGAGCAAATTTGCTGCGGCGGTGGGTGTGGAAACCGCGCGATCCGCGGCCATTGCCGCCAGCGGTATATCCCTGTCGTGCCCGATTGCCGCGATCACCGGCACGGGAAATTTGGCGATTTCGCGCACGATAGTTTCATTGTTAAAGGCAAGCATCGCCTCCAGAGATCCGCCGCCGCGCATCACCACCAAAACATCAATTTGCCTTTTTTTGAAAGTGTTAATTGACGCCAGCAAATCGCCCGCCGCCAGCTGGCCTTCCACGCGCGAATCAATGAATTCAATTTGAAAGCCGAATTGGCCGATGTTGTTTAAAAAATCATGGATCACCGCGCCTTGGCGCGCGGTGATAATACCAATTTTACGACAATATTTAGGAATTGCGCGTTTTTTCTCCGGTGCAAAAATTCCCTCGGCGGCGAGTTCTTTGAGCAATTTGTCATAGGCGGCTTTCAGCGCGCCTTCTCCGGCAAGCTCTATCGTGTCGCAAATAAATGAAAACCGGCCGCTGGGCGGATAAATTTCGCAATGGCCGGAGGCGATGATTTTCATTCCAACTTTTAATTGAATCCCGAAAAGATCGGCGCGCGACTTCCAGAGAGCGCAGGAAATCACCGCACCGCCATCCTCATCTTTCAATGAAAAATAAACATGCCCCGTGGGCCCGGGTTTGGCTTCGCTCACCTCGCCGATAATTTTTGCGTTTATCGGCTTTATCCGCGAATTGATTTTGTCGATAAATTGCGCCACGCCAAGCGGCGCCCCCTCAAAGAGATTTGATTGATTTTGATCTTCCATAATCCCATTATACACCAAACCCGCATTTGTAAAAAAAAGAGGGATAATCCTCTATGTTGATGAAGCAGATTGTCTTTTATATCGTTGATATAAGCCATCTATCGCAAGTATGGCTATTACGATAAGCGCTAAAGACGATCCAAGCGCCGCCGTAGCATTTTCCACTGCCATTAAGGATTGAGTGGCTTCTATCGCTGAATAGAATATATCCGATAGCACAACCGCAATTCTTAATGCAAATAGTGAAACAAAAAATGCTATCACAATATCAGTTGCCCATCCGCCTTGCCGCTTGATGTGTTTTGCGACAATAACGGCAATCAATATTGCTCCACCAATACAAGAGATATCCCAAAGCATTTGCTTCGCAAGGTCGGCTCTGTCTATGAAGGCAGATCCTAATGCTACTGAGAGTAATGCTATGATAAAAATTCTGCAGATCCACTCAATAGCTCCTTTTCCTATCTTTTTCCTATCCATAAAATTCTCCTGTTTTTATTATACATAAAAATGGGATTTTGTCAAGGTTGGGCAACAATAAATGCCTGCAATTGGGCAGGTATCGCGTTCTCATCACTCATCACTCATCACTCATCACTCATCACTCATCAACTTGCAACTATTCTTCGCACCGCCAATCAACTTGGGCGGATTTTGAGGTGATGTTGATCACGCACACGGCGGCGCAATTTTTGCGGTAGGCAAGGATGTCGATTTCCAGCGTGCCGTTTTGTTCGTCGCATTGATGGGTTTCTTTGGCGCTGCCCTCTCGCGAACATTGGCTCATATCAAATATCCGCTGGGCTTCAAGTAGGTTGATTTTTTCGCCGCCGGGAGCGGCGCAGGTTTCGATTTCGATATATGCCAAATCGTCGTTGACGATACAGCGGCGGTGCGGCGCTTCGCCGATCACTTCTTTTCCGGCGGCAACGCATTTTTCAAAATTATCAATTATTTCTTCGTTATTTTGCGTATCGTTGGTTTTTAGTTCCGTGGAATTTTGATTCTTGGTAACTGATTTTTTTTCGATTTCAATTTCCGGCTCCGGCATATTTGTTGTTTGTCTCGATTGCCAAATTCCAGCGGCGATCAAAATTGTTGCGATGGCTAAAACAATAACTAAGGATTTTTTCATATATTGGCGTTTTACTTTTTGCGGCAAATGAAGTAATTTAAAAATATTGGATAAGAGGATAATAACACAAAAATAATGGATAAAAAAGAAAAAAATTTGTTGTTTGAGAAAAAATTCGCGTTTGACGTTTGGGACGAAGCGACAATAAAAAAATGCTTTGATTTTTGCGAGGAATACAAAAAATTCCTAAGCGAATGCAAAACGGAGCGAAAAAATGTTTCTTATATTGAGCAGAGAGCCAAAGACGCCGGCTTTCAAAAATTGGAACACATCGGACAAGCCGATAAAACGAACTTTAACAAGCCGGTTTATTCCATTAATCGCGGCAAATCAATAATTTTGGCAAAACCCGGCAAAAAACCGATAAAAAGCGGCGCGCGGATAATTTTGGCGCATATTGATTCTCCCCGTCTTGATTTGAAAGTAAAACCGCTGTTTGAGGGCGAACATATTGCATTTTTGAAAACCCATTATTACGGCGGCATTAAAAAATACCAGTGGACTGCCTTGCCGCTGGCAATTTACGGCGTAATTATTAAGCAGGACGGATTAAAGGTGGAAATATCTATCGGCGACAAGCCCGAAGACCCAATTTTTATGATTACCGATTTATTGCCCCATTTGGCAAAACAGCAGGAAGAAAAAAAATTATCCGAAGCAATAACCGCCGAAAGCTTGAATGTGGTTGCCGGCAGTATGGCGGTCAAAAATGGAGATGATAAGGATAAAGATGCGGTTAAGAAAAATTTGCTGAAATTGTTAAATGAAAAGTATGGCATTGCCGAAGAAGATTTTGTTTCTGCCGATTTGGAATTGGTTCCGCAAGGGCTTGCTCGTGATCTTGGATTTGACCGAAGTATGATTGCCGCCTATGGCCACGATGATCGCGTTTGCGCTTATGCGGCGCTTCAATCAACGTTTGATGCCAAGCAAAATGAATACGCGACGGTTGTTGTTTTGACCGACAAAGAAGAAATTGGCAGCGAGGGCAATACGGGAGCGAGTTCAAATTATATTACCGACTTCATCAGCGAGTTGCTTTATTTGGAAACTGGCGAACATAACGAGAATTATTTGCGCGATACTTTAACCTTGTCAAAGGCGATATCCGCGGATGTGACCGCGGGATTTGACCCGGATTATGCAGATGTGTTTGATTCGTTGAATACCGCACGGATTGGCGCGGGCGTGGTGATGGAAAAACATTGCGGCCACCATGGAAAATATGATACCAGCGAAGCGACCGCTGAATATATGGCGTTTGTGAGAAAAACTTTGAACACAAATAAAATCAATTGGCAAACCGGCGGCTTGGGCAAGGTTGATGAAGGCGGCGGCGGAACAATCGCGGTTTTTTTCGCGCGAAACAATATCGATGTGGTTGATATGGGCCCGGCATTGCTTTCAATGCATGCGCCGTTTGAGATCGCGTCAAAGGCCGATATTTATTCGACCTATTTGGCATACAAAGCTTTTTATGAAAGCTAAATCCGAATATCGAATTTCGAATCTCGAAACAATATCAAAATTCTAATTTTCAAATTTTTAAAATAATTCTGTGTTCTGTTTTAGATATTTAATATTTGGAAATTTGTGCTTGTTTCGGATTTCGATATTCGTGTTTCGAGATTATTTTCCATTATGAACATAAAAATTATTGCGGGTTGGTGCTTGGTGGTTGCGGGGTTGCTGGTTATCGGCTGGGCGATCAACGCGTCATATCAATATTTCACGGCAAAAGCCGAATTTCCGGCGGTGTTTGAGGCTTCATCCAAGAAACAAGAAAGCGCTTTGCCGCCGCAGGCGGATCTTAATGCCTTATCTATTGAGGGCGCGCAGGATTATTTGCAAAATCAGATACAATATTCGGTCAATCGCGCCATGGTTGATATGCTTCCCGATGACGCAATTGCCAAAATGCTCAATATTTTGTCGTGGTCGATATTTGGCACCTTTTTGATTTTTGCCGGAGGGAAAATTTCATGGTTGGGCGTGCAATTGTTGGCGGTAAGAGGCGAAAAGGAGCAAAAAAATTAAGTTTCTTGCACGAGAGGCACGAAGGCAAACCCTTCGTAGCGGTTTTCGCTAAAAATCCCCTCTTTTGTTTTTTCAATTTTAACGATCGCGCTTTCCAAAGGCGCCACGATTATTCCGCAGGAGTTTAACTGCTTTTCCCATTGTTCGGGAATTCTTTGCGCGGAAGCGGATGCTAAAATCCGGTCGTAAGGCGCTTGCGGTTCGTAGCCCTTTGATCCGTCGTCGACAACGGATTGTACGGCGCGATTTTTGATAAATCCGTATTTGGCGATATTTTCTTTGCCAAATTCCGCCAAAGGTTTTATCCTCTCGATGGCCACCACTTTGCCTTTTTTGCCTTCTTGCGTGACAATATGCGCCAAAAGCGCGGTGGTCCAGCCGGAGCCATAGCCAATATCCAGAATTTTTTGCCCGGGTTGCGGATCTAAAAGTTCCAGCATAAACGCCACTACCGCGGGCTGGGAAATTGTTTGCGCGAATCCGATGGAAATTGCCTCATCCAATTCGACCAAAATATGCCGGTGCGGTAAATCCGCGGGCAAAAAGTCCTTGCGCTTGATGGCGCGAAATGCCGCGATTATCCGCGGAGTTTTTAAATACCCCGATTCAATTAAATGCTCAATTAAATTCATATTTACCAGCCGCCGCCCCCTCCGCCACCACCCCCTCCGCCGGCACCGCCGGTGCCGTGCGCGCCGGATGCCGTGCCGATATTGGAGGCAATGCCCGAAGATAGCGTGTTTATTTGCGAGGAAAAACTATCGGCGTTAAAGCTTGTTATCGCGCCGGCATACCAGATTGGATGATAATTGTTAAAATATTCCTTGCCATAGATTTCTTCCATTTTTTTGATCCAAAGTTTTGTTATGCCAAACATTATCGCGTAAGGCAGAAATTTTTCAAAAATGTTTTCTTTTTCATAAAATCGCGCGCGATATTTTTCAGCGGTTTCCATATATAATTTAAAACCCTTTATCCGCCAATTTAACTCGGCGCCTTGCGGGGTTCGTTTGGGCATTAAAATTCCGAAAAATTCCAAAATTATCGCTGATAGCAAGATTGCAATAATCCAATAAAATCCAAAATTTAACATAAAGATTCCAAAACCAAGAACTGTCATTCCGATTATTATAAAAGTAATTTTTAACACTTGTCCGCCGGGATAAATGAGGTCTTTGTTTTCCAGCGCTGTCGCGGCGGATTTTTTGATTGACGGCAAATCTTTGTAAAAATTATTTTTTAATTTTGACAATAAAACCTCTTGCTTTGCGACAAATATTTTATCAATCAGCGTTTTTTCGGGATTGCCAAGCTCGCTAAAATCGGCGGAGATTTTTTTTAAGTAAAAATCCTGTTTGCCGAATATTCCCTTTTTGGGAATTTCTTCAATGATGATGTATTTTTTAACTGCCAGATCAACGATTGTCGCGGTGATAAACTTATCGTTAAATCCTCCGTTTTGCGCTAACATTCCCATTTCCATTGGCGTTAAATTTTGGGGAATTTCAAATTCCGGAATTATCGTTTTATCAATCCGCGGGTCTTTGCCGTGTTTATTCCAAATCAAAAAACTGAAAATAAAAACCAATACCGGAATCAAAAACCACAAATAATCGCCATACGCTTCAAAAAGATTTGGTTTATGCGAAGCGATAATTCCTTTTGGGAATATTATTGACGCGGTAGTCCCCTGCCGCGGCATTAGAATTTTGTTGGAATAAACGCGCAAAATATTGTCGCTTTTCCATTGATAATTCGCCAACAGATTTTCTTTTTCGCCCAAACCGCCGCTATATAAATAAACTTCGGAATTGTTTCGATTTATTTCTGCCGGGAAAATAATCTCGGCGCCAAAATTATCAATTTCAATGTCCCAAAAATTGCCGGACAGATTCCAATACAATTCGTCAAAATCGTTGCTTCGCGCCCGGATCGCGTTTTTTACCAAATATGTGATTTTATATTCGTTTTCTCCTTTTATGGTGATATTCGGATCGCCGATTTTATAGGTTATCGTATGGTTAAAATTGTCAACGCTTGTTGAATATGTAATTTTATTGCCGGAAAAATCAGTGATGGAAACCAATTCAATCGGAGTTTTGATGATTCCGCTTTCGGTTCTTGTTTGCACGGGCAAAATCCGAAAAATTCCGTGCTTGTCCGGCAAATTCCCGCAATCGGCAATAATTTTTTCTTCAACCAAAAGCGATGCGTCGTCATTGACCGTAATCGTGCTTTGAAAGTCCCTAACATACCAATCCGTAATTTGGCCTGCATCTCTTGCCTGCGCCCAAACCGGCAAAAAAATAATTATTCCCCAAATCATTATTATTTCCAATATTTTTTTCATATGTTTTTTGCGTGGGTCTTACCCACGCAATTTATTCCAGGGTTAATTTACCCAAAAATTCACGGACACTCCGGGTTAATAATGCGTCGCGGCAAAATTCTTTGTATGTTTCTAAATTTGGAAATTTCTCTTGGAAAGAGCTCCTATTAACAATTCCCAAATTTCTTATTCCGAATGATTCGCCCAGACTACAGAACGGATAATCCAGCGCGAATTGAAACGCTTCGTCAAAATGGTTGAGGGCGTTTAAAATTCCGCCCTCAAAAAGCTCAAAAGCATTGAAAACCTGAATATACGCGTCTAAATATTGAAAGTATCTTTCATCCTTTATTGTCTTCCCGCGATAGCTGCCTTGAAATATTCTTCCAGCTTCATGGCTTTTTAAGTTTCGGTAAACAGTATATCCCCCGCCGATTTTTTGCATAAATTTACTGATACCGCCAGAAATAATCTCTTTTAAAAACAAATGAAAGTGATTTGGCGACAAATGATAAGATATTATTTGAACTAATGGCTGTTGCTCTCCCCATTCTTCGGTTCGCCATTCAAAAGTATTTCGTCCATCCAGATAGGGTGCCTTTCTGCGTGGGTCAGACCCACGCAATTTTTGCAAGATTTCTTTTTGTTCATAGACTAAATCGGTTAAGCATTTGGCAAAATCATAAATACTTCTTTGGTCATTAAAAAATCTTAGGCACCACGAAAACCGCCAATAATCCGACTTGTCAAAGAATATTTGCGCTTTTTTGTTGCCGCAATTATACGCATGGATATAATCGCCTACCGTAAATGGTTCAACTTTAATGCTCATATGTTTTTTTGCGTGGGTCAGACCCACGCAATTTATTGAAGGGTTGATAAGCGTCAAAGTTCGATTTTTAATGGTCAAAGTTTAAAGTTCAGGCTTTAAAGTTCAGGGTTTGATGTTTATTTGATGAAGCCGGCGGATTGGAGGCGCCAGAGTTTGCGGTAGATGCCGTCTTTTTTGCGAATTAACGATGAGTGTTTGCCTTCTTCGGCGACTTTGCCGTTTTTTATCACCACCACCCGATCCATTTTGCGAATGGTAGAAAGGCGGTGCGCGATGGCGATCACGGTTTGGTCTTTCATCAACGCGTTGAGCGCGTCTTGAATGAGCGCTTCGGATTTTGAATCAAGTGATGAGGTGGCTTCGTCCAAAATCAAAATCGGGGCGCGTTTCAAAATCGCGCGGGCGATTGCCACTCTTTGCCGCTCGCCGCCGGAGAGTTTAACTCCCCGCTCACCCACCAAAGTTTGGTATCCGGCGGGCATTCTCTCAATAAATTTGTCGCAATGCGCCATTCGCGCGGCGGCGATCACTTCTTCGTCGGATGCTTCGGGGCGGCTGTAACGGATATTCTCCAAAATAGAACGATGGAAAAGCGTGGGATCTTGGGGGACCAGGCTGATATTTTGGCGCAAGCTTTCCTGCGTGATTTCTTGGATATTGTTCCCGTCAATTAAAATTTTTCCGCTTATCGAATCAAACAAGCGCAAAAGCAATCCGGTGAGCGTGGTTTTACCCGCGCCCGACGAGCCGACGATCGCTACCTGTTCGCCGGCGTTGATGGTTAAGTTTAAGTTTTTCAAAATCACGCGGTCTCCTTGAAAGCCGAAAACAACATCGCGAAACTCAATTTTACCCGCTGCTTTCTGTAAAATTTTGGCGCCGGGAATATCCTTAATTCGGTGCGGAGTTTCCAAAATCTCCACCATTTCTTTTGAATCGGCCATCGCTTGATAGATTCCGCGGAACATTCGCCCCACCCCCCACAAATGGTGCGAAATACCAATAATATAAGTTTGCACCAAAACAAAAGTGCCGATTGGGGCGAGGCCTTTTTGCCAAAGTAAAATTGTGTAATAGAACGCGGCAAACTCCACCAAAAAAATCAGCAAATGATGAACAATGTTGGCAATGTTATCAAGCCGCCATGTTAATAGTGTTTTTTGCGCTTGATCGTTGGAGACGTTTTTAAAGTTTTTTGATTCGCGCCGATAACCATTGAACAATTTAACCGAGATATAATTGATGATATTGTCTGAAAGCAATCCGGTAGTTTTTGAGTCCGCGGCCGCGGCGATGACGTTATATTTCACTTTCCAGCGAAAAAAAATGAAATTGGAAACGATTACAAAAAATGACCAAATCGCAATAATCAAAGATATCGGCGGCGCGATGATCGCGGTAACCGCGATTGCTCCAATAACAGTTATTGTTATGGGTATTAAATTAAAAACAAAACTGTCCATCAATATTTCGAATGCCCGCGAAAAGCGATTAATTTTTTGTACCAAAGAACCGGCAAAATTATTAACAAAAAATTTTCGTGAATGAAGCATCAAGCAGTCAAACGCTTTTTGTTTCAATTTGGCCATAATTTTTGCTTCTCCATTAGTAAGTGTCAGGTGTGCAATGGCAGCAAATATCCAATTAATGAAGTGGATTCCGGCGATGATTATAATAATTTTTATCAGATCGGCGGCTTGTACCGCAGGGTTTGTCAATTCGTCAAAAAATCCCTTGTAAAAAATCGGAATTGCCAACTCAATAAACTGGGTTATGGTGAACGCGGTGATGCAAATCCAAAAAAGCCGCCGATGCGGAAAAACTCCCTGCCAAAAATGCGCGAATATTGTTTTTGCGGAAATTGCTCTTTTTTCTTCCATATTTCAAGAATAGCCCCAAAATTCCAAAATCGCAAATACAAAAAATGCGGAAATTTTTTATAAAATTTTTGATTTTGACAGAATTTAACCTATAATTACATTGTGAAATGAATTTTAAGCGGTTAAGATGGCAACAAAAATAAATCCTCCCAACAAATTTCAGGAAATTATCAAGCAAATCAGATTGCGGCCCAAAAAGCGGCGCGAGCTGTTTCGTTCGCTTTCGGTGAAAGAACAGGCGCGGGCGTGCCTGATTTTGAACAAATACCTTTTATACCGATTGTTGTCGTCTCTTGAGGACTATGAAGTGATAATGATTTTGGAGAATCTTGATCCCGATGAAGCTACCGATGTTTTACAAATGTTTTTCGCCAAAGATCAACGCCACTTGCTGGAAATGATGAGCGATCGAGCCAAGAGCGAGGTGGAAAAATTGTTGGGATTTAATCCGGAGACGGCCGCGGGGCTGATGAATGTTGATTACATCCAAGTTAACGAAGATGATACGATTGCCGAAGTTGCCAAACAATTCAAAACCCACGAAAAACGCACCGGCCGCCCGCCGACGATAATCGCGGTCAAGAGCGGCGCGAAAACCGGCGAATTGGCCGGATATATTCCCGGCCATGAATTAGGATTTGGCTACCCAAAAGACAAGGCAAAAAAATTCATTCGTAAAATTGCCACAATCAGCTACTCGGCGCCTCACGAAGAAGCGATCGATCTTTTTCGCGCCTATCCGCACAGCAAAATCGCGGTTTTGGGCGATAGCGGCAATATTTTGGGCATCATATATTCTGATGATATTATGAGAATCTTGCGCGAGCAGGAAGCGGTTTCCCTTTATCATTTTGCCGGCGTTTTGCGCGAGGAAAGCGTTTTTGCGAGCGCGCCGGAAAAAATAAAATTCCGCTATAAATGGCTGATTATCAATTTGGGCACGGCTTTCTTGGCGTCTTTTGTGGTGGGGATGTTTGACCAGACGATTTCAAAATATGTTTTGCTGGCGGTTTATATGCCGATAATCGCGGGCATGGGCGGAAATGCCGGCACGCAAACCATGGCGGTGATGATTCGCGCAATTGCGCTCAAGCAAATTGATTTTAGATCGTCTTTTCATGCTTTTAAAAATGAGGCGATTTCCGGATTTATCAATGGCGCGATCAATGGATTGATTGTTGCCGTGGTTGTGCTGGCGGTCAATCACGATCCGGTGATTGCTTTTGTGCTGTTTTCGGCGATGATCGTGAATATGGTGATTGCTTCGGCGGCCGGAACTTTTGTGCCGCTATTGATGGTGCGGCTGAAAAAGGATCCGGCCTCGTCGGCAACGATTTTCATTACTACCGCTACTGATGTTCTGGGCTTTTTGGTGTTTTTGGGGCTGGCGACATTATTGCTCTCTTGATGAGCCGGTGGCAATAAAAAAACGCCGCTTGCGGTACGGCGTTTTTTTGGCGGGTTATAAGGGGTTATTTTTGATTTCTTTTTTGATGGCGCGCATGTCGCTTTTCGCATTTTGAAATTGTTTTTCCTTGTATTGCTTCAACAGGCGCTCCATCGTGTTTTTGGCATCGGCCGCGGCGGCGATAATGTCGGTTTTTTTGCTTTCTGCGCGCAAAAGCTTTCCCGGAATTCGAACATTGATTTCACATCGGAAAACATTTCCCTTGGGTTCAAAATAATTCATTTTTTCCAATTGCACGCGCATTTCATTCGGCTCTCCGACGCTTGAAACTAGCCTCTCTAGTGCGTTTAATTTTAACATTATTTTTTCTTTGACTGCGTCGGGGGTTAAGATATTTTTTTCGGCGATGATTTTTAACATTTTTTTAATTGATTTTACTAATTATTTCCGTAATATCGCAACCAGTTTGTTTTTTTGCGGTATTTCATCGGCGTTTACTACATAAACTTTGCCGTTGTGTAAAAACGTGAAAAATACCGCCAAACTCAAAAGATCAATGTCGTCGGGCTCCTGTTTTATATGCAATTCGGCATTTCCCGTTTTGCGATTAAATTTGCCCCATATTTGCTTTCCGAAAGGCGCCAGCAGTTCGCCGACTTTTCCCTGCCAGGAAAGCTTAATAATATCTTGAGGGACATATGACCCCTGCGGCGTTTTCATAACGTCGGCGCATTTTTCGATTGCCTTCGCTTTTGCCGCGCCATAATATTCGCGAGCAATTTTCCAGCCGTCTTCGCGCAGTTTTTCCTCATTGATATTTTCGGTGTTTCCCGGCAAAGCCTGGCTCATAATGTTGGGATAGGAACTCACCTGCCGCCAAATGGGCAGAAAATAATCCACGCTGGCGATTACCAAGGGCGTATTCTTGTCTTTAATGCATTTTGCCAGATTTTTATCCACATGGCGCAGGTAGCGAGCAATCCGAATTTTGAGATCATCGCGCCCCGCTCCGTGCCCGTGAAAAATAGTACTTCCTTCTTTATATTTGCCTCCGTGGTGCAATTGTAATTGTTTTTCGTAATCTTTGTACCATAGAGCGCTTGCCAAATCTTGAGGCAGTTCGGGGCATTCAATTTCGGAAATACTCTCGATTGAGCCTTGATAAAGCTTGACGCGATTCTTGGTGAGTTGTAAAAGATAAAATTTTCCGTATTCGCTTAAATAGAAAAAAAGCGGCTTGAAAATAAACGCCGAGCCCGCCGCGGCAAGTTCGGCAAATTTTATCGGTAAACGAAAAACTTCAAAAATTCTTGGAGTGGCAAAAATTGCCAGCCCGTCGCTTTGCTTCTGCCAGAAAAGCGGATTTTCCAGCAATTTTTTGTGGGGGGCCAACATATCTTTGGCTTCATCGACGCGGATTCCTTGAGCCTGACAATACTCCGCCGCTTTTTTAACCAGATTTTTAAAGCGTACCGGATTTTGGCGCAATTCCCTGCCTGTTTTATGAGCGGGCATGTACAAAGAAACACAAGGGCTTTGGCCTTGATGTTTGGCTAGTCTTTTTAGGTCTTCCAAAGAAAAAACATCATTGTGTTTTGGCATTTGGTTATTTTGTTAAGATTAATTAAATGACCTTTTAACATTACTACAAATTAACCATCCCTTTTCTTTGATTGGATTATACCAAACCTCCAATTTTGGGCAAGTGTTAGTATTGTTTCTCGCCGCTATTGACAAATATGTTAGAATAATCTAACATAAGAATATAAAGGTGCAAAACTAAAAATAACAAAAAAACAAACATATGAAACAAAAAACATATAAAATTTTTCGAATATTTTTTGTAATGATTTTAGCCGGAATTTGTTCAGCTTCGGTTGTCCACGGTAACTATATTTTGCCGATTGTTGCCGCTATTACCGCGGCAATCGTGATGTTCGGCGTGAAAAAACGAGTTGAAGGCGTTTTAGCTGACGAACGAGATTACAAAAACGCCGGCGATGCTGCTCGCTGGACGTTGGCCGTCTATGCGATGGGCGCTGCGTTGGCAGGTATGGTGCTTATGGCGATGCGTCAAAGTAATTCTTTTTTTGAGCCGATTGCGCAAGTTTTGGTATATTCGGCTTGTGGATTGATGATTTTCCAGTCGCTTTTGTTTAAATATTTTCAAAGCAAAAAATGAAATTTTTTACGAAGATAAAAGAATGCCGCGCCCAAAAAAATATGACACAGGAAGAATTGGCTCAGTTTGTCGGCGTGCGGCGTGAAACAATTGTATTTTTGGAACAAGGCAAATACGTACCGTCACTAAAACTCGCCTATGATATTGCCCGTGTTTTGAATGCAAAAATTGAAGATATATTTTTCTTTGAATGAGGTGCGTATTTAAATCGTATTCAAACACGTACAAATGTATATACATTAAAAAACGGGTCACCCCCCGTTTTTATTTTGCTAGAATAATTTGGCGAACATTCTCACATTCTTGAGAATGTTGGAATGTCCGTTAACCGCGACTCGTTTTGCGCCAGAGAAGATAGGAATAAATTATCAGATAGATTGAGGCGGCGATGAGGACATAAATCAGCCACATGAAATATACGGCGGGCAAAAACATTATCAATAAGCCGGCAACGGCAAAAATTTTGAAAATTTTTGCGCCCAATTTGTTGGTTTTGTTCCAAACATTATCGTCGGAAATTGTCCAAGGTGTGCGCACGCCGACAAACCAATTGCGTTTTGATTTTTCCATCAAAATTCCGGCAAGCCAAAAAATCGCCGCCATTGCCGGAATAATCGATTTAGTCATATCAAATTCAAAACCCATGTTCCAAGCGATGGTTAAGGCGTGAATATAAAGCAAAAACACGGCGATAAACAAAATGAAATTGTCATAATAACCGCGGAACTTGGCAATGTTTTGTTTCAGCGGATCAATTTTGGGAACAATCAGCATTAGTCCAATGATGGCCGTCAAAATTATCGGCAGTAAAAACAATCCCCAAAACTTATTCATATATCCATTTGCCTGACCGTCAACTCCCCAATGCGTGGCCATAATCTCGGGTATTTGCGGATAAAACCAGGCACTTGCCGCAAAACCCGCCGCCACAATCCCCCCCCAAACAAATTTCTTCTTCATATTTTTAGATTATTAATTTTCGTATCATTTGCATACATTAATCGTATCATTTTGATATGATTACGCAAATTTTTTATACTCCACTGGATTATAATATTAGCGGTCATCAATTGATGATAAAAATAAATCCAAAATACAAGTTTAATAAGGTCATACCTTGCCAATTATCCCTCGCAAAGCCTCGGGATAATCGTCAAGGTATGACCTTAAAATGCAAGCACTCGGTAAATGTTTGCGATTAAATGTTATTTTTAATACCTACAGGTTAAAAGATTGGGAAAATTCGGGGATATTTACTGAAATGGCGGGGAGGGATTTTTGCGCCAATTCGGCGAAGGCTTGAGCTTGGGGCGGTTCGGTGTGCACCAAAAAGAGATTTTTTAATCCGTTGATGCTTTTGGCGTAATTTAGCAAATCTTGTTGGTCGGCGTGAGCGCTTAGTTCGTTTAGCACCATTATTTTGGCGCGCGCGTCATACCCCCGGCCGAATATTTTAACGGGGCTTTGCTTTTCCAAAATTTTTCGCCCCAGAGTGTTTGCGGCCTGAAAGCCGGTGATTAAAACAATATTGTTTGCATTGCCGATATTGTTTTTTAGGTGATGCAAAACGCGGCCGCCTTCGCACATTCCCGATCCGGCGATAACGATAAACGGCCCATTTTTGCCGTTGAGCGATTTTGATTCGGCGGTTGATTGGATATATTTCAAATTGTCAAAGTTAAACGCCCAATAGCCGTTATCCCCGAATTCTTTTTTGAAATTATCATCAAAAAGATCAACATAGCGGGGAAAAATCTTAGTAATCTTGTCACCCAGCGGCGTGTCAATATATATCGGCAGTTTTGGAATTGCTTTCTGTTTGATTAACAGATGCAGAATATAAATCAACTCTTGCGTTCTTCCCAGAGAAAACGCGGGCACGATTATTTTGCTTTTTTTGCGCAGGGCGGTTTTGATGATGTCTTTTACCTTGTCAAACACTTGCGGCATTGGTTGATGCGTGCGGTTGCCGTAGGTGCATTCCATTATCAGAGTTTGCGCGCTTTCTTGAATGGGCTCGGGGGCGCGCAATATCGGCAGTTCGTCGCGTCCCAGGTCGCCGGAAAAACATAAAGTTTTTGTTGTGCCATTTTCTTTTATTTCCAGCAAAACCGCCGCCGCGCCCAAAATGTGGCCGGCATCATAAAACTTAAAGCGGATATTTTCATTGATGTTCGTCCATTCGCCCGTGGATGAAAAATAATCCACGGTTTCAAAACGGCTGATTACCCGCTGCACGTCTTCTTCGGTATAGATGGGGGTTATCGCTTCTTTTTCCGAGACGTGGGAATTGAAATATTCGCAGTCGTGCTTTTGGATATTGGCCGAATCCATCAAAATATATTCGGCGATATCGGCAGTGGCCGGAGTGCAATATATTCTTCCGGCAAAGCCGTCTTTTACCAAAACCGGCAGAGTGCCGCAGTGATCCAAATGCGCGTGCGACAAAATTGCGGCGTTCACGTTGTCGGCGGCAAACGGCAAAGTTCGGTTTTGCTGGTTGGCGTCGGTCCTTCTGCCTTGATAAAATCCGCAATCAAGCAAAAGTTTGAATCCGCCGGTTTCTATTAGATGTTTTGACCCGGTAACGTTTCGCGCCGCGCCCCAAAAAGTGATTTTCATTTGTTTTTATAATAATTAAAAAGGGCGGTAATGCCGGCGAGGTTTTTTGTCCATTCAATGGTGTTGTGGGTGGAAAGTTCCACGCTGATTGCGGGGACGTTGATTGACGCGAGCCAGTCGGTGGCGTCGCCCGTTATTTGATAATTGTCAAAAGTGTCCACGGCCGCATATCCCGAAACGTTGGCGTAGGCGTTCAAAATCACGCGGGTTTCGGGCATCATGTCGTTGTTGCACATTGAGCCGTAGACCGCGTTTGATTGGCTGTGCCAAAAAAGAACCGCCGCGGGATTGTTTTGCAAAACAAAATCGCGGATCGCTTTGCTTTCGGGTTCGGAAAACGGCGCGGTGCCGGCACTCACTTCTTTTTGCCGCCAAAGGCCTTTGGGTTGCCAGTTGCAGTCAAAATTGCGGTTTAGATCCACATTGTTGGCGTTAAATCTGCCGGTTTCATTATTTCCCTCGGGAATGTCGGCAATAGTAAACCTTCCGTCTTTGCCGGTGATTTTTGCCAATCCGTCGGGATTGAGCGCGGGAATTATCGCCACGGATAAATTTTCGGGGATTGATTTGGGATTTTTTTCGAAGTAATCAATAAATTCCCAAGCCAAAAGCGAACTGTTCCATTCATATCCGCCATGAATTCCGCCCACAAAAACCAATAATTTTTCTCCGGTGCCGAAGGTGTGGGATTCAATGGGTCGGTTTTGCGCCGAATAGCCGATTATTTTATGTTTCGCTATTTCCGGCTCCGCGATTTTTGCGGGTTCTTCAATTTTTTGTTCGGGCTTGGCGGGCTCTTTGACCGGTTCTTTTTTTTGCGAAGAAAGCAACGCAAAAATTGCCATGCCGATTGCGGCACAGCAAATGATCGCGGCGATTAACAGGTTTTTAATCGTGAACAATTTCATTGGTATTTTGGGGTCTATCCCCTGTGTAATCGCAGGGGTTAGACCCCTTCAATAGCATTTGAATTTAACGGTTTTATGTTGAAGTCAAACTTCAACACGCTTGTTGAAGTTTGACTTCAACAACTTCAACAACTTCAACAAGCGTCGTTTCGTAATTCAAGATTATTTACTAATGTGGTCAATAACCGCTTGGCATCCGGCCCAATTTTTCGTCCATTCGGTATTATCGGCGGCGGTCAAAAGCACGCCGATGGCCGGAGTGTTGTTTTTGGCAAACCAATCCGTCATATCTCCGGAAACCCGATAGGATTCAAAATTGCTGTGCGCGGCGTATCCCGATGCTTGGGCGTAGGTGTTGGTGAGTGTTTGAATTTCGGGCAACACGCCGTTGTTGCAACTTGCCGAATAAACCCCGCCGCCGGAAGTGTACCATGCCACAACCGCGAAAATTTGATGACTTTGCGCGTAGTCGCGGATCGCCGCGCTTTCCGGTTCGGAAAACGGCGCGGCTCCTCCGCTCACGGTTTTGCTCTGCCAAACCGCTTTTGCCTGCCATTCGCAGTCAAAATTGCGGTTTAGATCCACATTGTTGCCGTTAAATCTTGCCATGGCGGTATCGGCGGAAGTTGAAACATCGCCGGCGGTAAATTCTCCTTCGCCACCGACCACCTTTGCCAATCCGTCGGGATTGAGAACCGGAATAACGGTGATTTTAACATTTGCCGGTATGTCGTTTTGGTTGTTTTTCAAGCGATCAATCAATTGATAAGCCAAAAGCGCGGTGTTCCAAGCATATCCTCCGTGAATTCCGCCAACAAACAAAATCTCCTTCGCGCCGGCGCCGAAATGATAGGCGACGATATCGCGGCCTTGTACCGATTTTCCGATGATTGTTTGTTCTTTGTTTTTTGTCTCTTCCGTTTGCCCTTCTACTGCCGGTAATTCGCTATTTTCGCCTTCCTGTGGAGGAATATTTTCTTGCCCGTTTTCGTTTTCAATATCTTGCGATTCTTGTGTCTGAATTTGTTCAATCGGCGGCAAATTTTGTTCCCCCTCGGGAGCGTTTGCCAAATAATAGTAAAGCGCGCCGATGCCGGCAAGCAAAACGATGCCGATTGCGATGCTGATAGTTTTTGTGTTCATATTTTTTTTATTTATTAATTTTTAACGATAAGCCCATTATACCACAAAACAAAAACAACCACATCCCCGCGCTTGTCGCCTTTTTTTATTCTATTCCACCTTTCGCCCGAAAGATTCCATAGATTATCATGAATCCATGGTATGACATTTCTACTTGCATTTGACAAGTACAATACTTGGGCTTGACCAAAAACAAATAATTTGATACAATGCCACTATGTTTAATATGACAATATCAATTTCACGAGAGCCCATTGCGCAAACTGCTTGCAGGGTTTTTGTATTGT